>JAGXRD010000001.1 GCA_018336035.1 Alphaproteobacteria bacterium
GGGGCAGCCTTGGCTGCCCCGTTTCCGATTTTACTCCGCCGCGATATCCACGGCGCGGCCCTGAATCGTGAGCCCCTGCGCGCCGGCACTCACCGACACCGTCGCGCCATCCGGGATGGTGCCCTCCAGGATCATGCTGGCGAGCGGGTTCTGCAGCGCGCGCTGGATCACGCGCTTCAGCGGCCGCGCGCCATAGACCGGATCGTAGCCGGCATCCGCGAGCCATTTCTTCGCCGCATCGTCGAGCTTCAGTTCGATCTTGCGATCGCCCAGCAGCTTGCGCAGCCGCATCAGCTGGATATCGACAATGCCGGTCATATTCTCGCGGCTGAGGCGGCGGAACAGGATCACTTCATCGAGCCGGTTGAGGAATTCCGGCCGGAAGCTGGCACGCACCACTTCCATCACCTGATGGCGCGTCGCCTCGTCGATCTGCTCGCCTTCCGCCCGGGCGAGATGCTCGCTGCCCAGATTGGAGGTCAGGATGATCACGGTATTCTTGAAATCGACCGTGCGGCCCTGTCCATCCGTGAGGCGGCCGTCATCCAGCACCTGCAGCAGCACGTTGAACACATCGGGATGCGCCTTTTCGACCTCGTCGAACAGGATCACCTGATAAGGCCGGCGACGCACGGCCTCCGTCAACGCTCCGCCCTCGTCATAGCCGACATAGCCCGGCGGCGCGCCGATCAGGCGGCTGACCGAATGCTTTTCCATGTATTCCGACATGTCCATGCGAATCAGCGCAGAGTCGTCGTCGAACAGGAATTCGGCCAAAGCCTTGGTCAGTTCGGTCTTGCCCACGCCAGTCGGGCCGAGGAACAGGAACGAACCGATCGGGCGGTTCGGATCCTGCAGCCCGGCGCGCGCACGCCGCACCGCATTGGCCACCGCCACCAGCGCGTCATCCTGGCCGACCACACGGGTCCCCAGACGGGTTTCCATCTTCAGCAGCTTCTCGCGCTCGCCCGACAGCATCTTGTCGACCGGAATGCCGGTCCAGCGCGACACCACGCCGGCGATGTCGCTCTCGGTGACCGCTTCGCGCACGATGGCTTTCTTTTCGCCGCTGCCGCCACCCTTCTCGGCCTCCTGCAGCTTGCGCTCCAGGTCCGGGATCACGCCGTAGGAGAGTTCAGACGCGCGGTTCCAGTCCGACTTGCGCTGCGCCTGTTCGAGATCGAGCCGCGCGGCGTCGAGCTGTTCCTTCAGCTTCTGGGCGTCGCCGAGCTTGTCCTTCTCGCCCTGCCAGGCGGCGGTCAGCGTCGCCGACTGCGTCTCCAGATCGGCCAGTTCGGATTCCAGCTTGCCCAGCCGATCCTTCGAGGCCGGATCGGTCTCTTTCTTCAGCGCCTCGCGCTCGATCTTGAGCTGCATGATGCGGCGATCGAGTTCATCGACAGCTTCCGGCTTGGAATCGACTTCCATGCGCAGGCGTGCTGCCGATTCATCGATCAGATCGATGGCTTTATCCGGCAGGAAACGGTCCGTGATATAGCGGTTCGAGAGCGTCGCGGCGGCCACGATGGCGCTGTCGGTGATGCGTACGCCATGGTGGACTTCGTATTTCTCCTTCAGGCCGCGCAGGATCGAGATGGTGTCTTCCACCGTCGGCTCGCCGACGAAGACCGACTGGAAGCGCCGTGCCAGCGCCGCATCCTTCTCGATATATTTGCGATACTCATCCAAAGTCGTCGCGCCGACGCAATGCAGCTCGCCGCGCGCCAGCGCCGGCTTGAGCAGGTTCGACGCATCCATCGCGCCATCGGCCTTGCCGGCGCCCACCAGCGTGTGCAGCTCGTCGATGAACAGCACGATCTGGCCTTCGGCCGAGGTGACCTCGGCCAGCACGGCCTTGAGCCGTTCCTCGAACTCGCCGCGGAATTTCGCGCCGGCGATCATGGCGCCGAGATCCAGCGCCATCAGGCGCTTGTTCTTCAGGCTTTCCGGTACGTCGCCCTTGGTGATGCGCAACGCCAGTCCTTCGACGATGGCGGTCTTGCCGACGCCGGGTTCGCCGATCAGCACGGGATTGTTCTTGGTGCGACGCGACAGCACCTGGATCGTGCGACGGATTTCCTCATCGCGGCCGATCACAGGATCGAGCTTGCCGTTTTCGGCTGCTTCGGTCAGGTCGCGCGCATATTTCTTCAGCGCGTCGTAAGCCTGTTCGGCCGAGGCAGAATCCGCCTTGCGGCCTTTGCGCATATCCTGGATGGCTTTTTCCAGCGCCTGCGGCGTGACATGGCCGGCTTTCAGCGCGTCCGCCGCCGGCGTGCCGGCCTGCATGGCCAGCGCCTGCAGCAGGCGTTCGGCGGCAACGAAACTGTCGCCGGATTTTTCGCGCAGCTTCTCGGCCGCTTCGAACAGGCGCGCCATTTCCGGTGCCAGATACAGATTACCGGCGCCGCCGCCTTCGACTTTCGGAATCTTGCCGAGCGCGTCTTCGTTGCGCGCCTTCACGACATCGGGCTGGCCGCCCGCAGTCTTGATCAGACCGGCGGCCATGCCTTCGGGATCGTCGATCAGAACTTTCAGCAGATGCTCGGGCGCGAAACGCTGATGTCCGCGCGCCAGGGCCATGGTCTGCGCCGCCTGCAGGAAGCCGCGGCTGCGCTCAGTGTATTTCTCGAAATCCATGTCTGACTCCTTATAGGCAGCCCTGAGAAGGCGATCCCCGACAGGCGGCAGATCATTGGCTGGGCTCCGCAGCTGATGTGGGAAGCCGGAAACAGGCTACAAGGGGACGGACGCCGATTTCGTTAAGAATCCGGCATCCGTCCATCCCCCAGCAAGCCGGCCGCGCGCAGACGCTGCAAATCGGGGCCGTCCAGATCAACGACTGTATAGCGGGGCGGTTCGGCGCGCGGCGCGGAAGGACGCAGGCGCGGGCCGGGTGGGGCTGAGTCAGGTCTGCTTGAGGCGGAGTCAGGTCTATTCGGTATCGAGTCAGGTCTATCTGAGACCGACTCAGGTCTGTTCGGTGCTGACTCAGGTCCAGTTGGTGTCGAGTCAGGTCTATTTGAGACCGAGCCAGGTCCGGCAGCGACGGCAGTCGCCTGCGCCGCCCGGGCCAGACCGCTATTCAGCCCGTCGAGGAAACCGCGCGCCCCGGCGGCTTCGAGATCCATGGCGCGGCGCTCCACCGCCATGCGCGTCCGCCAGGCCATGTTCGGCGGCAAAGCGGCCGTCTCGCCCAGTTGTTCGATCTGTTTCTGCGTGCCGCCTTCGGGCGGGACGCTGCCGCCGCCGGCCTCCGCCAGCAGACGCAGCCCCTCACCGTCCAGGCTGGCGGCCTGTTGACCGCGGCTGACCAGCGCGCCGGGCGCCGTGGCCGCCAGTTGCAGCCCGGCCAGCAGCCGCTGCCGGTCCACCGCCTGCTGCAGATAGAAACGGAAGCGCAGGCTTTTGCGCAGATGCCGCCAGATGCGGTCCTCGTCGATGCCATACTCGGGCGCGAGGGCGGCGGGCTGCGCGCCGCCGGCCAGCCGGCGGGCGATCTCGCGCCAGGGAATGCGGGCGGGGCTGGCCTTGGCCGTTGCCTGGGATGGGGGAGCAGCAATGCCGTGGTCGGGCTGGGTCATGGGTCTCACTCCTTGACGAATGAGAACATATATAGTATATAGGAATAAATGTCAATATACGCACCCGAGCGACACCTTATACTGTAAGGAATATTCTTACAGGACGATCGACAGATGATTACCAGCCGCCTGACGACCAAAGCCCAGACCACCATCCCGCAGCCCGTGCGCGTTGCGCTCAAACTGCGCGAAGGCGATGAACTGGCTTACCGGATCGAAGGCGATACGGTGGTTATCACCAAGGCCAAGGCTGCCGCGCAGGACGATCCATTCCGTACCTTCCATGAATGGGATTCCGAGGCCGACCGTAAAGCCTATGGCAAACTTTAAGGCCGGCGACGTCGTCAAGGTGCCATTTCCCTACACGGATCGCGCAACCCGGCAGCATCGACCGGCATTGGTGATTTCGGCCCCCGCGCTGGAAGACACGCACGGCCTGCTCTGGGTCAGCATGATTACCAGTGCAGAAAACCGTGCATGGCCTTCCGATATCGCACTCAACGACCTGGCCGGAACGGGCCTGCCGGTCGCATCCCTGATTCGCACGGCCAAGATCGCGACGATTGAGGCGCGCGATGCAGAACTGCTCGGCCGTATCGATACAGCCACATCCGCCGCCGTCCGGCACCGGATCGCCGAGCAATTCGGATTGTAAAAAGACTCAGGTCCGCGCGTCGCCTGCCGCGTCGATCAGCCCGGCCATGACAATGTGTATGAAGGTCGGGAATGACGGTGGTTATCGGCACGTCATGCCGGCCTTGAGCCGGCATCCCATTATCCTTTGCCATGTCGAAAAAATGGGACCCCGGATCAGGTCCGGGATGACGATCTTCTGTGACGGTGGTCTGTACCGGCGTCCGCGCAATCCCGACCGTCGTCTTTACGCGTCCACCAGCGCCGAGCGGCCGCCCGGCACATAGCGGTACAGCGTGCTGGCGGCGATGCCGAGTTCGGCCGCCACGCCCTCGATGGTGCGGTTGGGCTCCGCCAGCATCTTGCGCGCCGCCACCAGGCGGGCGGCATCCAGCGCGCGCGGCCGGCCGGCGCGCTTTTCCCCCGGGCTGCTCTCGGCCAGCCCGGCGCGTTTGCGGAATTCGGCACGGAATTCATGCGGCAGGCCCTGCACCGTCTTGACCGGCACATCCTGACGCGCGCCGAGATAGACATTCTCGATCCGCACGCCGCGCACCGTCTCGACGTTATGCGGATGCTCGGCGCCCACCTTGCCCTGCAGGGCGCTGCGGATCTTGGCCGAGGCCTTGGCCAGCCGCATGATGCGGTTGAACATGCCGATGCCATAGGCGTCATGCGCCGCCATCGCCAGCAGCACCAGATCGGCTTCCGTGGTGCGCAGGATATCGCCGGCCAGCATATGCTCCTCGAAATCGAAATGCTCTTTCTTGGCCGTCATGGCGGACTCCTGAAAATATCTTCTCTAAATTATCGTGATTCGATGATTTTAAGGGTGTAATTTTGAGGGATCAACCCAGCCTGGCCGCGACCAGACAGCACACCGCGTCGCTTTACCTCGCTGCCCGCCTCGCCTAAACACAGGTCAGCCCTCCTGAGCGGATACCAGTTTCCATGTGCGGCATTGCCGGCTTCCTGACCTGGCGCGGAACCCCCGCCGACCTGCTGCAACGACAGGTCAAGGCGATGACCGATGCCATCGCCAATCGCGGCCCCGATGACGACACCAACTGGGTCGATGCCGGTGCCGGCCTGGCGCTGGGCCATCGCCGTCTCGCCATCGTCGACCTGACGCCGACCGGGGCGCAGCCGATGCTGAGCGCCAACGAACGTTTCGTCATTTGCTACAACGGCGAGATCTTCAATGCCGCCGAAGTGGCGCGCGATCTTCCTGGAATTAACTTCCGTGGCACCAGCGACACCGAAGTGCTGCTGGAAGCCTGCGTCGCCTGGGGCGTCGAGAAAGCAGTGTCGCGTTTCATCGGCATGTTTGCGTTTGCGCTGTGGGACCGCAAGGAGCGCAGGATCTGGCTGGTGCGCGACCGCCTCGGCATCAAGCCGGTCTACTGGACAAAACAGAATACCGCGCAGGGTCCGGCCTTGCTGTTCGGGTCCGAGCTGAAGGCGCTGACGGCTTATCCCGACTGGCAGCCGAAGCTGGATCGCGCAGCTTTGGCGGGCTATCTGCGTTACGGCTATGTGCCGGCGCCGCGCTCGATCTATGAAAACGTGCAGAAGCTGCCGCCCGGGCACATCTTGCGCCTGGACGCGGATGGCACCGAGACGCTGACCTGCTTCTGGGACCTGCGGCAGATCGCGCGCGACGGCGTGCGCAACCGCGACACGCGGCCCGAGGCCGAGCAGCTGGAAGATTTGCATATGCTGCTGAAGGATGCCGTGCAGCGCCGCATGCTGGCCGATGTGCCGCTCGGCGCGTTTCTGTCGGGCGGCATCGACTCATCCACCGTCGTGGCGCTGATGCAGGCGCAGTCGAGCCAGGCCGTGAAGACCTTCTCGATTGGATTCACCGACAAGGATTTCAACGAGGCCGACCATGCCCGCGCGGTGGCGCAGCATCTCGGCACCGACCATACCGAACTGGTGATCGATCCCGCCCATGCGCGCGACGTGATCCCCGACCTGCCCTTCATGTATGACGAGCCCTTCTCCGACTCGTCGCAGATTCCCACCTACCTGGTTTCCAAACTGGCACGCGAGAAAGTCACGGTTTCATTGTCCGGCGATGGCGGCGACGAGATTTTCGCCGGCTATGTGCGCTATCTCGGCATCGACCGGGTGTGGAACGCCGCCGGCAATGTGCCCGCGCCATTGCGTCGCATGACCGCTGGCGCGATCCAGCTGCTGTCGCCCGATGCCTGGGACGCCCTGTTCAGCCCGGTGCCGGCGCGCCACAAGCCGAAATTCCTCGGCGACAAAATCCACAAGGGCGCGGCGATCCTGGCCGAGAATGATGCCGATGCGATGTATGCCGCGCTGGTCTCGCAATGGGATGGCGAGGCGCTGGTCAATCATGGCGTGGTGCGACCGGCCAACGATCCGACCCTGGCGGACGACCTGCCGGAAACCGTGGCGCGGCTGCGCTATCGCGACATGACCACCTATCTGCCCGACGACATCCTGACCAAGGTGGACCGCGCCAGCATGGCCGTCGCCCTGGAAGCGCGCGTGCCGCTGCTGGATCACCGCGTGGTGGAATATGCCTGGACCCTGCCGCCGGACCGGCTGCTGAACGGCAGCCAGGGCAAGAAACTGCTGCGGCAGGTGCTGTATAAGTATGTGCCGCGTGAGATGGTCGAGCGGCCCAAGACCGGCTTCGGCATGCCGGTCGGCGACTGGCTGCGTGGGCCGCTGCGCGACTGGGCCGAGAGCCTGCTGTCCGAGGCCAGCCTGCGCGGCGACGGCCTGATCGATGCGGCGCCGGTGCGCCAGCGCTGGCAGGAGCACTTGAGCGGCCGGCGCAACTGGCAGCACAGCCTGTGGACCGTGCTGATGTTCCAGGCCTGGCGCGCGCGCTGGAACGGCCTCGCAACAGATTAAAGTCGGCTCGCGCAAAGCGGGAATTTCCCCTGCGGCAGAGGCACTTGGCGCATCCGGCGGAACTGTGTCGGCCGCTGGACGGTTCGTTGACAGCCCCCGGGGCGGGTTATAGTGTGCAGCGCGAAAAAGCTGGCGCCTGACTCTTCTCCGGGCCGCCAAAATCCGTTTTTCTCGCTGCTTCATTGCTAACAATCAGGGTTGCATGTCCATGAAGGTACTGGTCGCGGTCAAGCGCGTGGTGGACTACAACGTCAAGATCCGCGTGAAGGCGGACAAGACGGGTGTCGATCTCGCCAACGTCAAGATGTCGATGAATCCCTTCGACGAAATCGCCGTCGAAGAGGCCGTGCGCCTGAAAGAGGCCGGCACCGCGACCGAAGTCATCGCCGTTTCGATCGGACCGGCCCAGGCCCAGGAAACCCTGCGCACCGCGCTCGCCATGGGTGCCGACCGCGGCATCCTGGTGAAGACCGATGCCGAAGTGCAGCCGCTCGCCGTCGCCAAGATTCTCGCCAAGATCGCCGAAGCCGAACAGCCGCAGCTGGTGATCGTCGGCAAGCAGGCCATTGATGACGACAGCAACCAGACCGGCCAGATGATGGGCGCGCTGCTGGGCTGGCCGCAGGGCACCTTTGCCAACAAGCTCTCGCTGGCTGACGGCAAGACCACGGTGGTGCGTGAAGTGGACGGCGGTCTGGAGACCGTTGAGCTGAAGCTGCCCGCCGTCGTGACCACCGACCTGCGCCTGAACGAACCGCGCTATGCTTCGCTGCCCAATATCATGAAGGCGAAGAAGAAGCCGATCGACGAGAAGACCCCGGAAGATTTCGGCGTCGATATCACGCCGCGCCTCAAGACTCTCTCGGTCGAAGAGCCGCCGAAGCGCAAGGCCGGCATCAAGGTGCCAGATGTGGCGACCCTGGTGGACAAGCTGAAGACCGAAGCGGGAGTGATCTGAGATGAGCGTCCTCGTTATTGCCGAACACGATAACGCCTCGCTGAAAGGCGCCACGCTCAATGCGGTGACCGCCGCCAAGGCGATCGATGCCGATGTGCATGTGCTGGTGGCAGGCAACAGCGCCGATGCGGCCGCTGCGGCTGCCGCCAAGGTGGCCGGCGTCGCCAAGGTGATCCATGTCGATGCCGCGCATTACGGCCACGGCCTGGCAGAACCTCTTGCCGTACTGATCGCCGAGCTGGGCAAGGGCTATGGCGCCATCGTCGCGCCGGAAACCACGTCCGGCAAGAATGTGATGCCGCGCGTCGCAGCACTCCTCGATGTGATGCAGATTTCCGGCGTCACCGAGGTGAAGTCGAATGACACCTTCGTGCGTCCAATCTATGCCGGCAACGCCATGGCGACCGTGCAGTCTTCGGATGCCATCAAGGTTGTCACCGTCCGCACCACCGGCTTTGCCGCTGCCGCGGCAGAGGGCGGTTCGGCCGCAGTCGAGAAGGGCGCGGCAGCCGCCGATCCGGGCATCTCGACCTTCATCGGCCAGGAGCTGCAGAAGTCGGATCGTCCGGAACTGACCGCCGCCAAGATCGTCGTCTCGGGCGGTCGCGGCATGGGCTCGGGCGAAAACTTCAAGCTGATCGAAGCCGTGGCCGACAAGCTGGGTGCCGCCGTCGGCGCCAGCCGCGCCGCGGTCGATGCCGGCTTCGTGCCGAACGACTACCAGGTCGGCCAGACCGGCAAGATCGTCGCGCCGCAGCTCTATATTGCGGTCGGCATCTCGGGTGCGATCCAGCATCTCGCCGGCATGAAGGATTCCAAGGTGATCGTCGCCATCAACAAGGACGAAGAGGCGCCGATCTTCCAGGTTGCCGATTACGGCCTGGTCGGCGACCTGTTCAAGATCCTGCCCGAACTCGAAGCGGCTCTGGCCAAGTAAGGCGAAGCGGACACCATGATCAAGACCATTGGGGTGATCGGCGCAGGCCAGATGGGCAACGGTATCGCCCATGTCTGCGCGCTGGCCGGTTACGAAGTCGTGCTGCAGGACATCAATGCCGCGCAGCTCGACAAGGCGCTGGAGACCATCGGCGGCAACATGAACCGCCAGGTGGCGCGTGGCAAGATCACCGAGGCCGACAAGGCCAAGGCGCTGACCCTGATCCGCACCTCGAACGACATCCGCGCCTTCGCCGAGACCGATTTCATCGTCGAGGCCGCCACCGAAAACGAGGGCCTGAAGAAAAAGATCTTCGCCGACCTCTGCCCGGTGCTGAAGCCGGATGCCATTCTGGCCACCAACACTTCGTCGATCTCGGTGACCCGACTGGCCTCCAGCACCGACCGGCCGGAAAAGTTCATGGGCATGCATTTCATGAACCCGGTGCCGGTGATGCAGCTGGTCGAGCTGATCCGCGGCATCGCGACGGATGAAGCGACCTTCAAGCAGGTGCGCGAACTGACCATCGCGCTCGGCAAGCAGCCGGCCAATTCGGAAGATTTCCCCGCCTTCATCGTCAACCGCATCCTGCTGCCGATGATCAACGAGGCGATCTACACGCTGTATGAAGGCGTCGGCTCGGTCGAAGCCATCGACACTGCGATGCGTCTGGGCGCCAACCACCCGATGGGCCCGCTGCAGCTGGCCGACTTCATCGGACTGGATACCTGCCTGTCGATCATGCAGGTGCTGTATGAGGGCCTGGCCGACAGCAAGTATCGCCCGTGTCCGCTGCTGGTGAAATATGTCGAAGCCGGCTGGCTCGGCCGCAAGACCAACCGCGGCTTCTACGACTATCGCGGCGAACATCCGACGCCGACGCGTTGAGACTGGCGCGACAGACGATGCAAAAGGGGCCTCATGGCCCCTTTTCTTTTGTTTCCATAAAAATGGGATCCCGGCTCGCGCCTCCTCGGGCTGCGCGGAGCGCAGACCCGGGGGCTTGGCCGGGATGACAATCTTAAAAAGACACCGTCACCCCGGGCTTGACCCGGGGTCCCATTTTTTCTGCCCACGTCTCTGCCACCACCGCGTCGATCAGCTTTTGCCCGCGCGCCAGAGCAGGCGCAGCCAGAAGCCGAGCGGCAGCAGCAGCAGGAGCAGGGTCAGCGCGATCAGCAGGCTTTCGCTGCGGCTCACATCCGCCGCCAACGGTAGGGCGACACGTTGCGACGCCGCGTCCGGTGCGATCATCACGCTGGCGATATGCCGCGCCCCGGCCCAGTCCTCGAACTGCAGTTTGCAGCCGGCACTGCAGCTGACCGCCTCTGCCGGCAGCCAGAGTTTGCGGCCCGCGCGCCGCATCGCCGTGCCCTCCAGCGTGGCATGGCGCAGATTGGCCAGGCCGGCGCTGTGCAACTCGATCCGTTCCAGCCGCGCGCCGGTAACCACCGCATGGACCTGCATCTGCCAGGGCCCGACCGCGATCTCGCCAAGCGCCCGCAGCTCGCGCGGTTGCTGCGCCAGACGCTGGAAGCCATAGCCGTAGACGACCGCGCCATGCGCGGCGGCGCCGAGCAGCAGCAGCGTGCAGACTGCAGATACCAGCAATGTGCGGCTGAGGCCGGCATCAGGCTGCCGCTGTAGCCGCAGCCAGGCACTGATCAGGCCGGAGAGAATCCCGCCACACAGCAGCAGCCCGGTGGCGAACCAGACCAGCTTGCTGGCCAGGCCGGCAAAGTTGCCGAAATGCAGCGGATCGGCGGTGGCGATCCAGCGCTGCAGCGCCAACAGGTCTTCGGCGCGCTGCACATCCAGCACGCCGTTGGTCAGCGGATCGATCAGGATGCGGTTGGCGCGGTCGCGCACCAGCCAGGCTTCGGCCTGCCCGGTGAAGACCAGCGGATCGTCGGCGCGCTGCGGCAGCGCCAGCTGCGACAGGTTTATGCCGGGCCAGGCCGCCTGCGCGGCGGCTGCAGCGGCATCGAGATCGAAAGGCGGCAGCACAGCGGGCCGCTGCGCCATCGCAGCGGCCGGCAGGCGCTGCACCGGCGCGTCTTCGCTGATCAGCCGCGCATCCTGCAGGATGATCTCGGCGAAATACCACAGGCCGGTCAACGCCAGCAGGATCGTGATGGTGGCGGCCCACAGGCCGGCGCAGCGATGCAGGTCGGACCAGAAGAGCCGCGGGCTGCGGCCCCGGCGGATCTGGCGCATCGCACGCCACCAGCGCCGCACCGAGGCCAGCCCGGTATAAACCGCAACCAGCAGCGGCAGCGCCAGCAGCCCGACGATCAGCGTGCCATGAAAACCGACCACGCCGGGCACGAGATAGAGCTGCTTGTGCAGGATGCGCAGGAAACTCTGCAGGCCGAAGCTGCTGCGGTTTTCGCCGACCGCATAGCTGTGCGGATCGACCGGCACGCCGCGATAATCCTGCGGTCCATAGGCCAGGATGGCGCGCACCGGCGAGCGCGGCCCATCCGGTGCCTGCAGATAGAGCAGCGTCGCCTGCGGATGCGCGGCCGTCACCGCATCATGTAACTTCTGCCACGACAGCGGTTGCCATGATTGGGGCGCGGCAGCCTCGCGGCTTGCGATCCGCTGCTGCGGGTTGACCAGCCAGAGCAGTTCGGCGCTCAGCACCGCCAGTGTGCCGGTCAGGCAGACGGCAAACAGCAGATAGCCGAGCTGCAACCCGATCCAGGCATGGATGCGGAACAGGCCCTTGCGGCTGCTGCTCTCCATGTCGGCCGCGTCTAGAACTGGACCGTGACCGATCCCAGCACGGTGCGCGGCGCACCCGGATGCGCAATCGCGCGGTCGCTGGCGCGCTGGATGTAATCGTGATCCAGCAGGTTGTAGAAATTCAGGCCGACCTTCACATGGCTGTTGAAGCGGTACCAGATCGCGGCATCGAAGATGGTATAGGGATCCAGCCGGATCGAATTGGCGAATTGCGGGCTGCTGCTGCCGACATAGCGCGCACCGCCGCCGAAGCCGAGACCGCCGAGCGAAGCCTCCTGCTCGAACTCATAAGCCAGCCACAGCCGCGACTTATGCACCGGCACGCCGCCGAACCTGCGGCCGACAGCCGTGGCATCGCTCGGATTTTCCAGGGTCTCGGTTTCGGTATAGCTGTAATTGGCGATCACGCTGAGGCGATCGGTCAGGTTGCCCGAGACATCGAATTCAACGCCCCGGCTCTGCTGTTTGATGCCCGGAATCGAGGCCGACAGGCCGGTTGTGTTGAACCAATCCTGATCGGTCACCGCGACATTGGATTTCTCGATCTCGAAGACCGCTGCCGTCGCCGTCAGCCGGTTGTCCAGCAGGTCGGCCTTCACGCCGACTTCATATTGCAGGCCTTCCTCGGGATCGAGCGGCTGGCCACCGCGATCCAGCGTGCCATTCGATTGCGGCAGGAAAGACTGGCTGACGCTGACATAGCCGGCATACTGCCGGGTGAACTGGTACAGCAGGCCGGTACGGCCGGTGAAGGCGCGCTCATGTACATCGCGGGCGGCCGTGCCATCCGTCGTGCTTTCCTGATGCACATAATCGAAACGACCGCCGAGCAGCAGCTTGAGCCGGCCGTCTTCCAGCATCGCCAGCTGATCCTGCAGATAGAGCCCGCCCCAGCTGGTGGCACCGCTGACCACCTGCATGGTCTGGCTCGCCGGCGGATTGAAATTCACCGCCGGGCTGTTGTTGATCGCCACATTGGCGGTGTTGGTGCGGAAGCGCCGGAAATCCGAATCCTGGCGGATCGCATCGACGCCGAGCAGCAGCGTATGGTCGATGGCGCCGGTGGCGAATTTCGCCGTCGCATCCAGCACGGCCTGCACTTCATCGTTGCGCTGGTCTTCATTCTGATAGCGCTGCTGCAGCAGCGGCGCCGTCGCCGTGCCGGCGATGCCGCGCGAACGCAGCGTCTCGTTCTTGGCTTCGGCGCGATGGATCTGCAGCTGGTTGCGCAGGCTCCAGATGCTGTTGAGTTCATGTGTCAGCTGATAGCTGGCGAGATAGTCGTCGAGCGTGCGGCCCTTCAGGTCGGGATCGTTGAAGGAGACATGCGACGCGACCAGCGGTTCGCCATCCAGGCCGAGCGGGATACCGATATCATAGGGCTGGCGCTCATGCAGGTAGGAAAAATCGAGCAACAGCTCGGTGCGGTCCGACTGCCACAGGAAACTCGGCGCCAGCGCGGTGCGTTCGAGGTCCATATTGTCCCGGAAACTTCCGGAATCCGTGCGCGTCAGATTCACGCGGTAGAGCAGCGAACCGTCCTCAGTCATCGGCCCGGTGGAATCGACCGAAGTACGGAAGTGGCTGTCGCTGCCGATTTCCTGGTCGAGCGTGTGGCTTGCCTCGGCCTGCGGCCGCTTGGTGACGTAGTTGACGATGCCGCCGGGCTGCAGCGATCCATACAGGATCGAGGCCGGGCCCTTCAGCACTTCCACGCGCTCGATATTGCCGACATCGACGCTGCCGACCACGCTGGAGCGCAGGCCGTTGCGCAGCAGCACGGGAGATTCGAAACCGCGGATGATCGGCAGCACTTCGGCTTGGGCATTCAGCGTATTGCCCGCCATCTGCACGCTGCTGGCGTTGTCGTAGATATCCTTCAGGCTCTGCGCGCGCTGGTCTTCGATCACCTGGCGCGGGATCACCTGGATCGCGGCCGGCGTGTCCTTGATCGGCGTATCGGTCTTGGTTGCCGTGGCACTGCGGCTGGCCCTGTAGCCCGGCACGGGCGACCAGGCGGTTTCGATCTGCGCGCCGCGCGCGCCTTCCACACTGATCGGCGGCAGCACGGTGGCGCTGCCGGCCTTGGGCGCTTCCACCAGCGTCACGGTGGCAGGGTTGGTGAAACGATAGGTCAGTCCGGTGCCATCGAGCAGGCGCGCCAGCGCAGCTTCGGGCGTCAGGCTGCCGGTCACGCCGGGCGACTGCACGTTGCGGGCAATCGCCGCATCGAAAAAGAACTGCACACCGGAGGTTTCGGTAAACCGCGCCAGCGCGCTGACCAGCGGCTGGGCTGGAATCGCGAAAGCGCGGGTCTGGGCGTTCCCCTGCCCTTGCTGGGCCATGGCGGGTGTGAGGCCTGGGCCGGCGGCAGCCGCCGCCCCCATCATGGCGGCGACCACAGAGCGCGCCAGCATGCCCCGATACATCTTCGTCATCCCCCAAACCCCTTCAAATCTCTACCTTTTTGCCGTCCGCCGGGTTCCAGTTGCGACTGAAAGGCGGTTGCACTCCCTGCTAGGACGGATGGCGACGGGGCGGACAATTAGTCACGTATGCAAATTTTTGGAGTTTAACGCCGGCGGATCACCACCAGCCGGTCGGTCAGGCGGCTCAGCCGCACCGGCAGGGTGGCTTCGATGGTCTGCAGGGCGGCCTCGGTCTGGCCGGCATGGAAGAAGCCGGTGACTGGCAGGTCGGCCAGATCGGCGTCCAGGATCAGGATGCGGCCGGGTCGGTAACGGTCGAGATCGGCCACCACCTCGCGCAGCGGCGCTTCCTGGAAGAACAGGCGGTCCTGCCGCCAGCCGAGCTGCGAGATGATGTCGACCGGCGCCATCTGGCCGATGCCACCGGCGTCATAGGCAAGCGCCCTGCCTTCATCGACCCGCGCCGTTTCGCCACCATAGCTGACGGCCACCGCATGTTCGCTGACCGCGACCTGCACCAGACCGGCTGGCGCGATCTTCACGCTGAAAGCGGTGCCGAGCGCGCGGATCTCGCCGGTATTGGCCGCGACGACGAAAGGCCGCGCCGGGTCGCTGGCCACCTGGAAGAAGGCACGGCCGCGATGCAGCTGGATGCGGCGCTGGCCGGCGCTGAAGCTCACCGACAGCGCGGAGTCGGCATCGAGTTCGACCATTGAGCCATCGGCCAGTTTCAGGCTGCGGCGCTCGCCGACACCGGTGCGGTGATCGGCGAAGAGATCCGATGACACGACAACCCCGACCCCGCCGCCGAGCACCAGCGCAGCCGCTGCCGCCTGTTTGAGCCAGCCGCGGCGCGACATCTGCACGTCAGGTTTGCGCGCTGCCTGCCAGGCGTCGCGCGCCCGCAGCGCCGGCACGACCGCGTCCATGCGGGCCCAGAGCTGTTCGGTTTCGGCCCAGGCCTGCGCATGCGCCGGATCGGCCGCCAGCCAGGCGGCGAAACGCCGGCGGTCGGCCTGCGTGGCATCTTTATCCTGCAGCAGCACGAACCACTGCTGGGCGGTTTGCGGTTCCATGTCTCTAGGACGGTTCGGCGGGGCCTCGACCATTAGTCCGCGCCGCGTTTCAGATGCCGCTGCAACTGGGCCAGCGCATTGGCCATATGCACCATCACGGTGTTTTTGGCGATGCCGAGCCGTTCGGCGATCTCGACATGGCTCAGCTCATGCACCTTGGCCAGGATGAAGACCTCGCGGGCGCGTGGGCTCAAGCTATCCACCGCGCGCAGCAGATGCTGCAACTCGCTGCGGCCGGCGGCTTCCTGCTCGGGCGAGGGTCGTGCATCGGGGAACAGCGGCACGATATCGTCCTGGCCCTGCAGTTCGATGCCATGGCGGGCGCGGCGCTGATGATCGTTGGCCAGGTTGGCGGCGATGCGGAACAGATAGCTTTTCGGATTGTCGGCGGTGGCACCGGCATCGACTCTGGCGGCGCGCAGCCAGGTTTCCTGCGTCAGGTCCTCGGCCAGCGCGGCATTGCCGAGCCGGCGCAGCAGGAAGCGCTTCAGGCCATCCTGATGGTCGAAAAACGCCGCAAAAAGGCTGTCGCGGAAAGTGCTCATCGTCCCCCGTGGAGGAGGGACGCTAACTTATCTGAGAATTATTCGCAACTACACCCGGGCCGTCATCCTCGGGCTCGACCCGAGGATCTCGCGCAGTCCTGCATGAGATGGTCGGGTCAAGCCCGACCATGACATGTAAAAAACGTGCGTCACTTCTCCGCAATCGCCGCGTCGACCAGCTTCAGCGCATCGGCCTGATCCCATTCGGCACTGCCGACGAAACGGCCGATCTCGCGGCCCTGGCGGTCGATCAGGATCGAGGTCGGCAGGCCGAAAGCGCCCCAGGCGCGGCCCGACTTCATCGTCGTATCGAGATAGGAGGCCAGATGCCGTGCGCCGATCTGGCCGAGGAATTGTTCGACCTTGCCGCGCCCGCCGCGATCCTGCGCGATTGCCACCACCGCGAAATCCTTGCCGCCGCGCTGGACCTGCAGGCGATCCAGCGCCGGCATCTCTTCGCGGCAGGGCGCGCACCAGGTGGCCCAGAGGTTGATCAGCACCACCTTGCCCCGGAAGGCCTCCAGCGTCACCGGCTGGTCTTTCGGGTCGAGGAATTCGGCCAGCGCGACTGGCTTCCGCTCGCCCGAGAGGGTAAATTTCTGCATCTCGCCGGTGCGCGGCAGATCGGCCGCCATGGCCGACCCAGCCATCACGCAAACCGCCGCCAGAACCGTCAGAAACCGTTTCATACCCGAAGCCATCCCGATCATGTCCGTGAAGAAGAAATCATCTAAGTCGCCCACCCGAGTTAATGCCGCAAAGGTGGCGAAGCAAGCCAACAGCATGTGGGGCGGACGCTTTGCCGCAGGCCCGGCGGCGATCATGACCGAGATCAACGCCTCGATCCGCTTCGATCAGAAGCTGTATCGCCAGGATATCCGCGGCTCGAAAGCGCATTGCGCCATGCTGGTGCGACAGGGCCTCATTTCCGCCGCCGAGGGCAAGAAAATCCAGTCCGGGCTGGACACAATTCTGCGTGAGATCGAGGCCGGCAAGTTCAAAATCGATCCCGCACTCGAAGACATCCACATGCATGTGGAAGCGCGGCTGTCCGAACTGATCGGCACGCCGGCCGGGCGTTTGCATACGGCGCGGTCGCGGAACGACCAGGTGGCGACCGATTTCCGCCTCTGGGTGCGCGATGCCATCGATAAAATCGATGCCGGCCTGAAAGACCTGCAGCTCACCCTGCTGCGCCGCGCCGAAGATTATGCCGATACGGTGATGCCGGGCTTCACGCATCTGCAGGCCGCGCAGCCGGTCACCTTCGGTCATCACCTGATGGCTTACGTGGAAATGGTGGGCCGCGACCGCTCGCGGCTGAATGACGCGCGTGCGCGCCTGAATGAAAGCCCGCTCGGCGCCGCCGCGCTCGCCGGGACGTCGCTGCCGATTGATCGCGACAGCACGGCGAAGGCGCTGGGCTTCGCGCGGCCGATGGCCAATTCGCTCGATGCCGTGGCCGACCGCGACTATGCGCTGGAATTCCTCTCGACGGCCGCGATCTGCGCCGTGCATCTGTCGCGCCTCGCCGAAGAGATCGTCATCTGGACATCCGCCCAGTTCCGTTTTGTCTCGCTCAGCGATGCCTTCACCACCGGCTCGTCGATCATGCCGCAGAAGCGCAATCCGGATGCCGCCGAGCTGGTGCGCGGCAAGGTGGGGCGTATCGTGGGCAGCCTGAATGCGCTTCTGATCACCATGAAGGGCCTGCCGATGACCTACGGCAAGGACATGCAGGAAGACAAGGAACCGACCTTCGACGCGGTGGAGAATCTGGAACTCTGCATCGCCGCCACCGCTGGCATGATCGCCGACCTGAAGGCGAATGCGCCGCGCATGCAGGAAGCAGCCGGCGAAGGCTATACCACCGCGACCGACCTGGCCGACTGGTGCGTGCGCAAGCTCGACATGCCGTTCCGCCAGGCGCATCACGTCGCCGGCAGCCTGGTGCGGCTGGCCGAGACGCAGGACAAGCCGCTGGAAGCGCTGACGCTGGCTGAAATGCAGAGCGTGGAAAAGCGCATCAGCAAGGATGTCTTCGCCGTGCTGGGCGTGCAGAATTCAGTGAAAAGCCGCGTCTCGTATGGCGGCACCGCGCCGTCGAACGTGAAGAAGCAGGTCGCGCGCTGGCGCAAGCAGCTTGCCGCAGAAAAGCTTGATCGCGCAGCCAAAACGCGGGACAAGGCGTGATGCGCTCCAGGACCGCACTCTTTCTCTTGCTGATTCTCGCCCTGCCGGCCCTCGCCGCCTGCGGCCGCAAGGATGTGCCGAATTATCCGACCGACGCCATCGACCGGCCGGGGACTTTCGACCGCACCCAGCGCAACCAGAATCCCCGCTATTACTGAGATGAATTGACATGACCGGATTGCCCTGGTTCGCCTATCGCAATGGCGTGCTGCATGCGGAAGGCGTGCCGCTGGACCATATCGCCACTGAGGTCGGCACGCCGGTCTATGTCTACAGCACGGCCGCGCTGACCGACCGCTACACCAGCCTGGCCGAGGCTTTCAAAGGCCTGCCTGTGCTGATCGCCTATGCGATGAAGGCCAATGCCAATATGGCTTTGCTGCGTCATCTCGGCTCGCTCGGCGCCGGCGCCGATGTGGTCTCGGCCGGCGAATTGCAGATCGCCATGAAGGCCGGCATCGCGCCGGGCAAGATCATCTTCGCCGGCGTCGGCAAGACGAAACAGGAAATGGCGGTTGCGCTGAAGGCCGGCAATACCGGCATCGCGCAGTTCAACGTCGAATCCGAACCCGAACTCGATGCGCTGTCGGCGGTGGCCGCCTCGCTCGGCGTGAAGGCGCCGGTGGCAATCCGCATCAATCCCGATGTGGATGCCAAAACGCACAAGAAGATCACCACCGGCAAGGCCGAGAACAAGTTCGGCATTTCCTATACCCGCGCGCGCCAGGTCTATGCCCATGCCGCCACGCTGCCGGGCCTGAAGATCACCGGCGTGCATGTGCATATCGGCAGCCAGCTGACCGACCTCGCGCCCTATGAAGCCACCTTCATCAGGCTGGCCGAACTGGTGCGCGACCTGCGCGCCGACGGCCACGACATCCAGCGCATCGACCTGGGCGGCGGCATCGGAATCACCTATGACGACGAAACGCCGCCGGACCCGAAGGCCTATGCCGATCTGGTGCGCAAATACATTGCCCCGCTGGGCTGCGAGATCGCGCTGGAGCCGGGCCGCTACATCGTCGGCAATGCCGGCCTGCTGCTGACCGCTGTCACATTCGTCAAACCGGCCGAGGGCAAGACCTTCCTGATCCTCGATGCCGGCATGAACGACCTGATCCGCCCGGCCATGTATGAGGCGTTTCACCGCATCGTGCCCGTAAAAGCGCCAAATCCCGAAGCTGAGCTGGCGCCGGTCGATATCGTCGGGCCGGTTTGCGAGAGCGGCGACACCTTTGCCGAAGACCGTCCGATGCCACCGGTCGATAACGGGGATTTGCTCGCCATCCTTTCGGCCGGTGCGTATAGTTCTTCCATGGCCTCGACCTACAATGCACGGCCGCTGGCCCCGGAGGTTCTGGTTCATGGCGACAGGTTTGCCATTGTTCGGCGCCGCCCTAGCATCGAAGACATGACGGCCCTGGAGACCCAGCCGACATGGCTCAGCGAGGCGAAGGCGTAAATCCACCCGAGACGGCACGGCCGGCCCAGGCAAGCCTGGCGCCGGCAAAGTTGCTTGCCTTGCCTTTAGAGCGCCGCCTCGCCTATGCCCGCGCCGCCCTGTTCTGGGAAAACTTCTGGCCGGCTTTGATGCCGGCCGCGGCCGTGGTCGCCGTCTTCTTCATCCTCGCCGGTTTCGATATCTGGCGCTTCACGCCGATCTGGCTGCACTGGCTGCTGCTGGCCGGCTTTGCCGGCGCGCTGGCTTATACGCTGTGGCGCGAATTGCGCTACTTACGCTGGCCCGACCGCGCCGCCGCCATGCGCCGGCTGGAACGCGTCAACCTGCTGCAGCATCGCCCGCTGGAAGCCGCCGCCGACACGCTGTCGGCCGAGCAGCAGGACCCGATTGCCCGCGCGCTGTGGTCGATCCACCGCGAACGCGCGCTGGCCCAGCTGGCGACCGTGCGCGTCGGCACGCCGGAAGCCGGCTGGTGGCGCAAGGATGTCTGGGGTTTCCGCGCAGCATTGGGCCTGCTGCTGGTGGTGGCCTGGGCCAGCCCCGGCGAGGATCGCGCCACGCGGCTGGCCGATACGCTCAACCCCGGCAGCGCGATGGCGCCCGGCATGGTGCTGGCGATGGAAGCCTGGATCACGCCGCCTGCCTATACCGGCAAGGCGCCGTTATTCCTGACCCGCGACGGCAAAGCCGTGCCGGGCAATGCCGCGGCGCCTCTCACCGTGCCGACCGGCAGCCTGCTCAAGCTGCGCCTCTCGGCGCCGCCCGCAGGCTTCGCGCTGAAATTCGGCAAGAGCGAACAGGCGCTGCAGCCGATCGACGAGCGCAATGGCGAAATCGATCTGGCGCTGGACCTGACGGAGGGCGCCGTCCCGGTGCTGAGTCTGGTCCGTCGTGACAAGGTGGTGGCCGAATGGCCGCTGCAGATGATCCCCGACCTGCCACCGCAGATCGAAATCGCCGGCGAGCCTAAGACCAGCCGCCGCAACGAGTTGGAAGTCGGCTTCACCGGGCATGACGATTACGGCATGCAGCAGGTGCGGATCGAACTGACGCGCGATGGCGCCGAGCAGAGCGTGAGCCTGGACTGGCCGACGCCGCCGGCCGGCGCCGGCGAAATCCAGGACAAGCAGACATTCGATTTCACCTCGCATCCCTGGGCCGGGTTGCAGGTGCAGATGACGCTGGTGGCCACCGATGCGGTCGGCCAGACCGGCCGCAGCCAGCCTGTCACCGTGACAATCCCGGCACGCCGCTTCATCCATCCGGTGGCAAAGGCCATCGTCGAGCAGCGCCGCGACCTGGCGCTCAAGCCAGGCCAGTGGCAGCGCGTCGTGACCGCCTTGCGTGGCCTGAGCCTGGCGCCGGAACGCTATCGCGACGACACGACGGCGCATCTGGGCCTGCGCATGTCGGCGGCGCGGCTCAGGCTCAACCGTTCGGCGGACTCCATCGCGGCCGTGCAGGAGCTGCTGTGGCAGACCGCCCTGCATATCGAGGAAGGCCGCAAGACGCAGACCGACCGCGACTTCCAGGCGCTGATGGACAAGCTGCAGGATGCGCTGGACCGCAATGCCGATGATTCGGAAATCCAGAAGCTGATGCAGGAGATGCGGGAAGCGATGAACCGCATGCTCGAGCAGCTGATGCAGGATGCGATGGAGCGTCTGGCGCGCGGCGAGGAGCCGGAGGAGCTGGGCGAAGACGAAGAGGCCATGAGCGGCGACGACCTGCAGGACATGATGGACCAGGCGCAGGACATGGCGCAGATGGGCGACCGCGATGCCGCGCGCGACATGCTGCAGCAGATGCAGCGCATGATGGAGGCCCTGAAAAACGGCCGCATCGCGCGCATGCCGGAAGGCCGCCAGCAGCAGCAGGGCCAGCGCGGACAGCGGGGTCAGCGCGGCCAGGGCCAGCAGGGCCAGATGATGCAGGAATTCGGCGAGATGCTGCGTCAGCAGCAGCAGTTGCTCGACCGCAGCTTCCGCCGCAACCAGCAGGGCCAGCGCGGCGAGGGCCAGCCCGGCAGCCAGCAGCGCGGCGAGAACGAGGCCGATGCGCGCCAGCAGGAAGAACTGCGCCGTCGCCTGGGCGAGATGATGAACCGGCTGGGTGAGCGCGGCGGCCAGCTGCCCGATCAGCTCGGCAAGGCCGACCGCGCCATGCGCGATGCGCGCGAGGCATTGCGCCGCGGCGAGCCGGGTGAAGCGATGCAGGGCCAGGCCGATGCGATGGACCAGCTGCGCCAGGGCCTGAACCAGATGCAGCAGGCGCAGCGCGGTAATCCTGACGGCCAGGCGCCCTCGGCGGATGCGCGGCAGAACCAGCGCAATCCGCAGCGCGATCCGCTGGGCCGCAACACCACCGGCTACGAGAATGCCGGCGAAGCGACGCAGGTGCCCGAGCTGGCGCCGGTGGAACGCGCCCGCCGCATCCTGGAAGAACTGCAGCGCCGCGCCGGCAACCGCGAACGCGCACCGCTCGAACTCGACTATCTCGACCGCCTGCTGCGGCGGTTCTGAGTCCGACAAACCGTCATGCCGGCCTTGAGCCGGCATCCCATTTTTATTTCCTGCCCAGCGGAAATGGGACCCCGGGTCAAGCCCGGGGTGACGTAGAGGGCAAGGTCCGTCATGGTCGGACTTGATCCGACCATCTCAGGCAGACCTGCACGAGACCCTCGGCCAAGAAACTCTTCTTGGGCCCGAGGATGACGATGGAAATGCTGCAACGGTTCTGAATTCCTGACACACACAGCTTGTCATGGCCGGGCTTGACCCGGCCATCCACGCCTTGCTGCGATCAAGCAAAAGAAAAGACGTGGATGCCCGGATCAAGTCCGGGCATGACGTGAGTGGGTTTGGGCGGTTCTGAATGTCGTCAATACAGGTCCGTCATGGTCGGACTTGATCCGACCATCTCAGGCAGAACTGCGGGAGATCCTCGGGTCAAGCCCGAGGATGACGCTGTGAATTTTCGGCAGTTCTGAACACCTGGCACATCCTGTTTGCCAAGCCCGACCATGACGTGAATGGATTTACGGTTTGAAACCGCCGCCTACCCCGCCGGCTGGCCGGCGACCGCAGCCCTGACACCCAGCGCGCGTTCGACCGCGTCATTAAGCGCCACCATGGTGAAGGGCTTTTGCAGAATCACCATGATGCTGTCGATGTCATGCGAGCGGCGGCGCTGGATCGTGTTGCTCGACATCATCAGCATCGGCAGGTCGGGGAAATCGCGCGCCACCTTCAGCGACAGTTCGACGCCGTCCATGTTGGGCATCGCCACATCGGCCAGCAGCAGGTCGAACGGCAGGCGCGCCAGCTTGACCACCGCCTCGGCGCCGTCGCTGACCACCACGACCTCATGGCCGCGCTGCTGCAACACACGCCGGATGAACTCGCGCACCGGCACTTCGGTTTCCGCCACCAGGATTCGCGCCATGCATCCTCGCCGACGGCTGTCGCGCGGCCTGGGCAGTTCTGCCCGGCGACAGCCACCTATTCTGGAATCAGCTTGGTCAAACTATGCGTGTAGGTGCCGGCAAATCCGCCCGAACCGGCATGGCGGGAATCCTACCCTAACGAGTGGCGAAAGCAACGCGCTTTGTCACATTGTTGCAACCGATGAGTGCTGCCGAAGTTTATGCCGTTTTAAGGCACCGCCGACTGGCTGGCGAAGGCGACTTCAAGGTCGGTGACCTCGTCCTTCGGGGCCGGCAGCTGCACATTGAAGCTGAGCTTTTCCTCGGCTTCGATGCTGTTCTGCTCGAGCTTAACCGTGAAGGCGCCGAGATCCTGGCCATTGGCGCCGCGCATCGCGATGCGGATGGCGGGCAGCACCCGCTCCGCGCCGCTGATATTCACCACATCGCCCGACACGGTCACCTTGGTGGTGCCGCCATCCAGCACGGTGGCGGATTTCAGGTTATGCAGTTCGAGCCCGAGCCACTGCGCCGCTTCGACCGGGATGCCGAGCTGCTCGTACAGCTTGGCCAGCGGCGGGTAGAAGGCGACCAGCTCGATCCGCTTTTCGTAGCCGCCGCCGATCACGCCGCCGAGCAGGCCGAGCAGCAGCAGCCAGCCGAGCCAGGCCCAGGAAAACGGCTTTTTCGGCTTGGCCGCAGCGCGCTGCAGCCCGGCTTCGGCCAGCCGCTCGCGGCGGCGTTTGATCGCCTCGTCAGGGTCGCCATCCAGGTCGCCACCATCGTTATTGGGCTCGTCCAGCGGCGGATGCAGCGGCGGACGGTCCAGTTCGGCATCCAGCAGGTCGTCGTCGAAGCCGGTGATGCGCGGCACTGCCGGCGACGGTGAGGCGAAATCGTCCGCAGGCGGCGACAGGTCGAGATCCGGCAGGGAGGGTGCAGGCGGCACCACGGCTGAGGCCGCTGGCGGCTTGCCGCCGGGCGGCGGCGGCGGGACCCATTCGTCCTGCGCTGCCTCGGCTGCTGCGGCCGCCATCTGCTCCAGCACGGAGGGGATCGGCTTGGGCGGCTCAGGGATGGGCTCAGGCTCCGGCGGGGCCTGGCGCCAGACATGGCGGCAGACGGAACAGCGGACCTTGCGGGGCTCGTCGCCGAAAGCGGTGGGGTCGACCTGGAAGCGGGTCGCACAGGCTGGGCAGTTGAGGATCATGCCAAATCTGCCTGGTGCCAGCCCTTTTGCGTTTCCGGATGCTTTCCCTTATAGGACGGACAGGGCTGCGGAAGCAACCCCACTGCCTCGCAAGATATTGAAGTCATTGGCGCGCAAGGCCTTAAAGGAAGCAGGGCCTTAGGCGAATCGGAGGATCCCCGGACTTGGTGCGATTCCAGAATGTCGGGATGCGATACGGCCCCGGGCCGGAGGTGCTCCGCGATGTCAGCTTCGAGCTGGGCACGGGCTCCTTCCATTTCCTGGCCGGCCCCAGCGGCGCGGGCAAGACCTCGCTGCTGAAGCTTTTATATCTGGCGCTGCGGCCGAGCCGCGGCCTGATCAGCATGTTCGGCCAGGATGTCTCGACCGCCAGCCGCGCCGCCCTGCCGATGCTGCGCCGGCGCATCGGCGTGGTGTTCCAGGATTTCCGCCTGCTCGATCATCTGAGCGCGCTCGACAATGTGGCGCTGCCATTGCGCATTGCCGGCGCCGACGAGAAGCGCACGCGCGAACATGTCGTCGAACTGCTGACCTGGGTCGGGCTGGGCGACCGGCTGGAGGCACGCCCCGCCACCCTGTCGGGCGGCGAAAAGCAGCGCGTGGCGATTGCGCGCGCCGTGATTGCCAGACCCAGCCTCTTGCTGGCGGACGAACCGACCGGCAACGTCGATCCCGAGATGGCGCAACGGCTGATGTATCTGTTCGTCGAGCTGAACAAGCTCGGCACCGCGGTGGTGCTGGCGACGCATGACACGCATCTGCTGGAGCAGTTCCGCTTCCCGGTGATGCGCCTGCGCGCCGGCACGCTCAGCATCGACAGGAATGCAGCGTGAGCCGGCCGCGCAAAAAAGCGGTCTCGGACCTGCAGCTGGAAGTGGATAAATCCGCGCGCTTCCTGCCCTGGGCGCTGGCCGTCATGGTGTTCCTGGCCGCATTGGCGCTGAGCGGCGCGCTGGCGCTGGACGGCACCATCGAAGGCTGGCGGCGCGGCGTGTCATCCAAACTCACGGTGCAGATCGCCGATCGCCCGGGCCAGCCGATGCAGCCGCGCCTGCAGGCCGCCGCCGAGATCCTGCGCGGCGTGCCGGGTATTGCCGAGGTGCAGATCGTGGAGCGCAGCGCCGTCGAAGCCCTGCTGCAGCCCTGGCTGGGCAGCGCCGCGCTGCAATCTGATCTGCCCCTGCCCGGCATGATCGACGTGACCCTGCAGGACAATGCCGCGCTGTCGGTGGATGCGGTGAATGCGCAGCTGCAGACTGCCGTGCCCGGCGCGCGCATCGACGATCCGAAACCCTGGCTCGACCGCCTCGTTCAGTTGGGTCGCCTGTTGCAGAGCCTCGGCGGCAGCATCGTGCTGCTGGTCGGCATGGCCGCCGCCGCGATGGTGATCTTCGCCACGCGTGCCGGTCTTTCGGCGCGGCGCGACACCATCGAACTGCTGCATCTGATCGGCGCCGAAGACGGCTATATCGCGCGGCAGTTCCAGCGCCATGTGGCGGCGCAGGCGCTGCGCGGCGGCATCCTCGGCGCCGGCCTGGCGGCGGCTTTGCTGATCGGCATCCAGCTGCTGGCCGGCGGCATTGGCACCGGTTTGTTGCCCGGCCTGCAGCTGCTGTGGTGGCACTGGCTGCTGCTGCCGCTGCTGCCACTCGCCGCCGCCGGACTGGCGATTGTGACCGCGCGCTGGACGGTGCTCGGCGAACTGCGCGCGATGTTGTAAGACCAAGCCATGCTGATACTTCTTGACCGTGACGGCGTGCTGAACCGCGACTACCCCGACGATTACGTGAAATCGCCGGCGGAGCTGTTCATGCTGCCCGGCGTGGGCAAGGCCGTGGCGCAGCTGAATGCGCGCGGCTGGCCGGTGGCGATCTGCACCAACCAGGCCTGCGTCGGCAAGGGCATCATCGACGAAGCGATGCTGGGCCGCATTCACGAAAAGCTGTTCGACGAACTGGCGCGCGAGAATGCCAAAATCGACGCGCTGTTCTTCGCGCCCGATCCGCCCTGGGCGCAGACCGACCGGCGCAAGCCGGGTGCCGGCATGCTGCGCGAGGCGATGCAGCGCTTCCGCAAAAGCCCCGCCGAAACCGTGTTCATCGGCGACAGCCTGACCGACCTGCAGGCTGGCGCGACAGCCGGCGTGCGCCGCATCCTGGTGCGCAGCGGCAAGGGCGCGCAGACCCAGGCGAAGGGCCTGCCGCAGGATGTGCTGCCGGTGACAGTGGCGGAAGACTTGCCCGATGCCGTCAACCGGCTGTTAAGTGAAGTCCCCGTTATCTAGAGTGACAGAGTCTACGGAATCGTAATGGCCCGCAAAGACCGCGACCGTAAACGCGACGACGAAGAGTCGACGCCCTTTTTCACCCGGATCAGCCGCTGGCTGATCCTGCTGGCCGCGCTCGGCCTGCTCTGGCTCGGCGGCGGCATCGCCTATGTCGAGCGCGTGGAATCGCTGCCGGCGCCGGCCGAAACGAAAACCGATGCGATCGTCGTGCTGACCGGCGGCGCGGCGCGGATGGCCACGGGTCTGCGCCTTTTGCACGACAACAAGGCCGACCGCCTGCTGGTCTCGGGCGTGGCGCAGACCGCCACCAAGGCCACACTGATGCAGGCCGTGCTGCCAAGCATGCCCGATGCCGCGCAGGTCAGCAGCAACTGGCAGGGTATCGATCTGCAATTGCTGTTTGAATGCTGCGTCGATCTCGGCTTCGAAGCGGATGACACCGCCGGCAATGCCGCCGAAACCGCCAGCTGGGCGGCGGCGCGCGGCTACAAGACCATTCGCCTGGTGACAGCGAATTACCATATGCCGCGGGCGCAGGTGGAATTCGGCCGCTACCTGCCCGGCCTGACCATCCTGCCGCATCCGGTGCGTTCGGATGCCATGCGGGTGGAAGACTGGTGGCAGCGCCGCGCCGCCACTGTTTTCCTGCTCGGCGAATACAGCAAATACGTGGCCGCCCTGCTGCGCGCCCATCTCGGCACCCAGCTGAGCGCCACGCTGGAGCAGAAACCGGCAGCGACATCTGCGCCGCAAAACGTGCCGGTCGAGAAGCTGCCGGTGCAAGAGACGCCCGCCGAAGAAAAATCACCCGAAGAGAAGCCGCAGTGATGCTGCTGCTGCGCTCGATCCTGTTCCAGATCGCCTTCCTGCTGTGGAGCACGCTGGTCGCGCTCTATGGTCTGATCCCGCTGGCGCTGCAGAACCGCCAGCATCTGTTCAGCATCGGCGGTGTCTGGTCGGACGGCATCAACTTTCTGCTGCGCCTGATCTGCAATATCCATATCCGCATCGAAGGCCAGGAGCATATTCCCGCCGGCCCCGCGATGATCGCCGCCAAGCACCAGTCGCTGTGGGATACCGCCATCGTGCTGCGGCTGTTCCGTGGCCCCGCCATCGTGATGAAGCAGGAATTGCTGCGCATTCCGATCTACGGCGCGCTGTGCCGCGCACAGGGCATGATCGCAGTCGACCGCGATGGTGGCGCGAAAGCGCTGAAACAGATGCTGAAGGATGCCCGCGCCGCCGCCGCCGATGGCCGCAAGATCCTGATCTTCCCGCAGGGCACCCGCACGCGGCCCGGCGAAAGCGCACCCTATCAGCCCGGCGTGGTGGCGCTGTATCGCGACCTCAAGCTGCCGGTGGTGCCGGTGGCGCTGAATTCCGGTTTCTTCTGGCCCAAGCGCGGCATTTTGCGCAAGCCCGGCACCATCGTGCTGCGTTTCCTGCCCGCCATTCCGGCCGGACTGGACCGCGACAGCTTCATGGCCGAACTCGAAACCCGCATCGAAAGCGCCAATGCGGTGCTGGAGGCGGAGACGCGGGCCGTACTGTCGTGAGCCCGACCCCGACGACTTACGCTTTCGCCATTCAGTACGGACTGGGCGAATTGCAGTTCGAGATGCAGCTGGCCGAGGCCCTGATGTTCTCCAACATGGCCAATCGCATGATGGCCAGCGCCGAACTCCCATTCGCAGACTTCAGACTTCAAATGTGGGACATGCTGGCCAACAGCATCGAGGCCGGCGACCATCTGAAAGGCGGCGCCGAGGCCAATGCCGTGGCGATGGGCGCAGCCTGGCTGGCGCTGACCTGCGCGATGCATCGCGATCATCCGGAGCGCGACTGCTTCGTGCTGAAGCTGGGCGCCAAGCCCGGCGACCTCGGCGTCGAGATCGCGGCAGATAACCCGTATGCCGAACCACATGACGAACGCGGGCAGATTTTCGCGGTCGCCAATGTCACGCGCGCAATGTTCACCGAGGACACGCAGCTGTTCCGCGACTGGGCGACGGGGGTGCAGGCGGAGATCGCGAAGGCGGCGAACGATCCGACAGCATAACCAATCCCTCGGGCCCACAACTTTCAGACCGGAGCTGCAAAAGCCAATGATTCGACAGTGTGGAGTGGCCGTCCTATCCGTAATCCTGGGCCTGATGGTCCCGCATCCGGCTAAAGCCCAGAGCAAAGCCTCGGGCGAGGCCATCGACTGGCGTACCGTTCCGATTGTCGATGCGCATTTCCACCTGATGCTGTTCATGACACCGGAAGACCTGCTGGCGCGTATGGATCGCCACAAGATCAGCACGGTGATCAGCGGCGGCGCCATCGGCAGTCCGCAGGCCGGCGGGCCGAATTTGCGCGACACCAACACCCACGCCAAACTCGGGCCGCGTTTCATACCAGCCGTGGGCAATGGCGACCTGGTGGCTGCCGAACGCATCGAGGGACCGGGCATGTATTCCGACCCCGGCAGCCGCGAGGCCGCAGCAGCGCTGGCGCGCATTCGCGAGTTTCTGGGCCGGCAGCCCCGCGTCATCGCCGAGACGTTTCCGAACGCGGAACGCTCGCAGAAAGATCCGATGATGCGCCGCCGCGTTCCCGTTGACGGCCCGGTGTTCCAGGAATTGATGCGCCTCAGCGCGGCAACACAACGTCCCGTGCTGATGCATATGGAATGGCACCCGGAATCCGTGCAGCAGCTTAGCCGCCTGCTGGAGCAGCATCCGGATGGCATGGTGACGCTCGCGCATTGCGGCAAGACCACGCGCGCCGCCGATATCCGCGCCTTCCTGCAGCGGCATCGCAATGTGGTGTGTGATCTGGCTTTCCGCAGCTGGCCGCAGGAGGAACCGGACTACAAGCGGTTTCCGGAGCGGACGATCTTCTGGAGTGCCGGACCGACATGGAAGGCCTGGCTCGATCCGCAGTGGAAAGCCCTGATCGAGGACTATCCCGACCGTTTCATGGCCGCCATCGACGACACGCACGACTGGGCACAATACGACGAAGTGGTGCGGTCGATCCGGGAAGGGCTGCTGGCGCAATTGTCGCCGCCCACCATGGCCAAAGTCGCGCATGAAAATGCACGCCGCATTTTCCGGTTGCCGCAGCCATAACTGCAAACATCTGGAACGCGGCTGGGCAACGGGAATTCAGGACAAGATCAGGACGGCGGGGACATAGCTCCCGGCAGTTTCGCGGCCAGCGCATCGATGGCCATGCGGAGCCTGAGCGGCAGCCGCGGCGTTTGCAGCCAGAGCGCATGGCAGTCATAGAGAAAGCCTGGCCGGTCGGGCCACAGCGCCGTCAAGGCCCCCGCGTCAATGCGGTCGCGCACCAGCCAGCAGGGCAACCAGGCCAGCCCCATGCCTGCACCGGCCGCATCGGCGATGGCATCCATATCATCAAAACGCAATCGCGGCCTGGTGGGCGTGACGGCAACCGGCTGCGCTCCCGTCTGCGGAAACAGCCAGGGTGGCACGCGGCCCGAACGAGTGTAAATAATGGTATCGTGCGCGGCGATGTCTTCGATCCGCGCCGGCCGGCCCCGCTTTTCGAGATAGGCCGGCGACGCCACCACCACCATATTCTGCCGCGCCACACGCCGTGTCATCACCCCGGCACGCGCAGCCAATTCGCCGGTGCGGATGGCGAGATCGAAACCGTCTTCGACAAGATCGACCAGACGGTCATTGAATGACAGATCGAGGTCGAGGGCGGGGAACTGCCGCAGCAGATCGAGCAGGACCGGCGCCACGCAGCGCCGGCCGAACAGCACCGGCGCCGTGACGCGCAGCCGTCCCGATGGCTGCGACACCTGATCGGCGGCCAGCGCATCGGCCGCCTCGGCCTCCGCCAGCACCTGGCGGCAACGCTCGTAATAGGCGCGGCCGAATTCGGTCAGGCTCTGGCGGCGCGTGGTGCGGTTGAGCAGCCGCATGCCGAGCCGGTCCTCCAGGAAGCGCACATGCTTGCCGACCATGGGTGCGGAAAGGTCGAGCGCCGCCGCAGCGGCGGCAAACGAGCCGGCATCCACCGCCCTGACGAAGACGGCCATGCTGGTCAGGCGATCCATCATTCGAAACCCCAGGTTTTCTCTGACTTCCTTTCATGCCTATTTATCGTCGCCCATCGCCACGGCATAGCTCATTACATCGCTATATTTTGGAGTTGTGACGGATGGCACGCGTTGTTCGCTTTCATCAACTGGGAGGACCCGAGGTCCTGCGGATCGAGACCATGGAGGTTCCGCCGCCGGGGCCGGGCGAAGTCCAGATCCGCGTCAGGGCGCTCGGCCTGAACCGCGCCGAGGCCCTGATCCGCTCCGGCCGCTACATCGTCTCGCCGCCATTGCCGTCTGGGCTGGGCTGCGAGGCTGCGGGCCAGATCGAAAGCCTCGGCCCCGGCGTCACCGGCTTCGCGCCCGGCGATGCCGTCAGCGTGCTGCCGCCGAATTCGATGGTGCGCTGGCCGGCCTATGGCGACGTGGCGAATTTCCCGGCCGAACTTGTGGTCCGGCATCCTGCCGCGCTGAGCTGGGAGGCCGCCGCCGCCACCTGGATGCAGTATCTCACCGCCTATGGCGCGCTGATCGACATCGCCCAGCTGCGGCGCGGCGAATTCGTGGCTATCACCGCGGCTTCCAGCAGCATCGGACTTGCCGCGATCCAGATTGCCAACGTGATAGGCGCGATTCCGGTGGCCATCACACGCACAAGGGCCAAGATGCGCGACCTGCTGGCTGCGGGCGCGGCGCATGTCATCGTGTCCGAGGAGGAAGACCTGCAGGCCGGGCTGACCGACATCGCCGGGCCGGAAGCCGTGCGGGTGGTCTTCGATGCGGTCGGCGGCCCGGCTTTCGGACCGCTCACGGCGGCGATGGCGCGTGGCGGCATCCTGCTGGAATATGGCGGCCTGAGTCCGGAGCCGACGCCCTTCCCGCTGCCGGCCGTGCTGGGCAAAAGCCTGACCCTGCGCGGCTATGTGGTGCATGAGATCATCGCCGATCCGCTGCGCCGCGCCGCCGCGAAAGCCTTCATCCTGCAGGGCCTGGAAAGCGGCGCGCTGACGCCGGTGATCGACCGGGTGTTTCCCTTCGAGCAGATCGTCGAAGCGCATCGCTATCTCGAATCCAACGCGCAATTCGGCAAGATCGTGGTGACCCTTTAAAAGGAAACGCCCCTGTGCATAACCCGGGATAACTCAGCCGCGGTCTCCTGCGCATCGCGGGGATAACTCCGATTTCCCAAGCCTTACAAGATATTGTGGCGCATGCCCCTGTGGCTCAATCTGTAGAAACAGATTGGGAACATTCTGCTGGACTCTCGGCCTTCGGGCGATAGAGTCACCCTGTTGCGGTGCCCCAAAAATGCGGCGCCGCTTGTTGTCTTTGAGGTTTGTCCATGTCGCCCATCGCGCCGATTTCCCAGCAGATCTGGGACATGAAATACCGTCTGAAGGGCCCGGATGGCGCGCCGGTGGATCAGACGATTCCCGATACCTGGCAGCGCATCGCACGCGCGCTGGCGCAGGCCGAGACAAACCCGGCCGTGCATGAAGCTGGCTTCTTCGAGGCCTTGAAAGACTTCCGCTTCCTGCCGGCGGGCCGCATCGTGGCCGGGGCCGGCACCGCGCGTAAAGTGACGCTGTTCAACTGCTTCGTCATGGGCACGGTGCCCGACGACATGGCCGGCATCTTCGAGCATCTGAAGGAAGCCGCGCTGACCATGCAGCAGGGCGGCGGCATCGGTTATGACTTTTCCACCTTGCGCCCGCGCGGTGCGCCGGTGAAGGGCGTCGGCGCCGATGCGTCCGGCCCGCTGTCGTTCATGGATGTGTGGGACGCGATGTGCCGCACCATCATGTCGGCCGGCAGCCGGCGCGGCGCCATGATGGCGACCCTGCGCTGCGACCATCCCGATATCGAGGCCTTCATCGAGGCCAAGCGCGAGGCCAATCGGCTCCGCATGTTCAATCTCTCAGTGCTGGTGACCGACGACTTCATGAATGCCGTGAAGCAGAACCAGGCCTGGGAGCTGAAATTCAACGGCACGGCGTATCGCACCGTGCAGGCCCGCGACCTGTGGGACAAGATCATGCGGGCGACCTACGCCTTCGCCGAGCCGGGCGTGATCTTCATCGACCGCATCAACCAGCGCAACAACCTGCACTATTGCGAGACGATCAGCGCCACCAATCCCTGCGGCGAGCAGCCGCTGCCCCCCTACGGCGCTTGCCTGCTCGGCTCGATCAATCTGGCAAAGCTGGTGCGGAACCCGTTCGAGGCCGATGCCGCGCTCGATCTGGAAGAACTCGACCGCCTGACCCGCGCGGCCGTGCGCATGATGGACAACACCATCGACGTGTCGAATTTCCCGCTGCCGCAGCAGGAAGCCGAGGCACGCAACAAGCGTCGCATCGGGCTCGGCATCACCGGCCTGGCCGATGCGCTGATCATGGTCGGCGCGCGCTATGGCTCTGCCGCCTCGATCACGCTGATCGAAACCTGGATGAAGCGGCTGCAGCGCGCCGCCTATCTCGCCTCGGTCGATCTGGCCAAGGAGAAAGGCGCCTTCCCGTTATTCGACCGCGACGCCTATCTGGCTGGCGAGAGTATCCGCGAACTGGATGCGGATGTGCGCGAGGCGATTGCGCAGCATGGCATCCGCAATGCGCTGCTGACCTCGATCGCGCCGACCGGAACCATCTCGCTGCTGGCCGACAATATCTCCTCGGGGCTGGAGCCGGTCTTCAGCTTCACCTATATGCGCACCGTGCTGATGCCCGATGGCACGCGCCGGCAGGAGGAAGTCAGCGATTACGCCTATCGCCTGTACAAGCAGCTGAAGGGCGAGAATATCCCGCTGACCGAAGCCTTCGTGGATGCGCAGGGCCTGGCGCCCGCCGACCACGTGCGCGTGCAGGCCGCCGTGCAGAAATACATCGACAGCTCGATCTCCAAGACCATCAACGTGCCGGAAGACATCGATTTCGAGAGCTTCAAGGACGTCTACGCGATGGCCTATGAGCAGGGCTGCAAGGGCTGCACCACCTATCGCCCGAATGACATCACCGGCTCTGTGCTGACCATCAAGAAAGACGAGAAGAAGGCCGAGCCCGCCGCGCAGCAGCAGGCCGAACTGCCGCTGCAGCCGGTGGCCAAGCCGGTGCAGGTGATGAAGCCGCGCGACCCGCTGGCCGCTGGCGGCGTGATCTACATGACCAAGCCGCTGGACCGCCCGGAGGCGCTGCCCGGCAGCACCTACAAGATCACCTGGCCGGATTCCGAACACGCGATGTATATCACGCTGAACGACATCCTGCAGGATGGCCGCCTGCGGCCCTTCGAGGTGTTTATCAACTCGAAGAATACCGAACACTATGCCTGGACGGTGGCGCTCACCCGCATGATCTCGGCGGTGTTCCGTCGCGGCGGCGATGTGTCCTTCGTGGTGGACGAACTGAAGGCGGTGTTCGATCCGCGCGGCGGCCACTGGATGGGCGGCAAATATGTGCCGTCTCTCCTGGCGGCGATTGGCGGCGTGATCGAGCAGCATCTGATCAGGATCGGCTTCATGACCGGGCCGGACGATCTGCGCGAGGAAAAGGCCATGCTGGCGCTGGCCGCCAATGCGGAAACGCCGAAGCCGCTGTCTGGCCTGCGCCAGTGCCCGAAATGCGGGCAGCCCGGCCTGATCAAGTCCGAGGGTTGCGACACCTGCACCTCCTGCGGCTATAGTAAGTGCGGATAAGGGAAGCCTGACGTTTACGTTCGCGGCATTCCCCAAGGGAAACGCCGCGTCGATGAAGACTGATATCAAAGCCGTACTCTGGGATTTCGGCGGGGTGATCAGCACCTCGCCCTTCGATGCCTTCCGCCGCTATGAGGAAGACCGCGGCCTGCCGCGCGATTTCCTGCGCCAGGTCAATAGCATCAATCCGCATAGCAATGCCTGGGCCTGTTTCGAGCGCGGCGAGATCGATGCCACCATCTTCGGCGAGCGCTTCCTGGCCGAGAGCACCGCGCTGGGCCAGGCCATCCATGGCCGCGACGTGCTGGCGCTGATCGCCGGCGACATCCGCCCGCGCATGGTGGCGGCGCTGAAAAAAGTGAAGACGCGCTATCGCATCGCCTGCCTGACCAACAACATGCCGCATGGCCATGGCCCGTCGATGACCGCCTCGCCCGAACGGGCCAAAGCGGTCGCCGAGGTGATCAGCCTGTTCGAGGTGGTGGTGGAATCGAGCAAGGCCGGTGTGCGTAAACCTGAGCCGGTATTTTATGAGCGCGCCTGCAGCCTGCTCGGCATCCAGCCGAGCGAGGCGGTGTTCCTGGATGATCTCGGCATCAACCTGAAACCCGCTGCCGCCATGGGCATGACCACGATCAAGGTGACCGACCCGGACGCGGCGCTGTCAGACCTGGGCCGCATCATCGGGATGGAGCTGTGACATTATGAACCGTGCAGATGCTTTGCTGGCCGGAAATTACGCGACGCTGTCCGACCTGGTGCGGGCCCATGCCGAAGAACGCCCGGATCATCCCGCCGTCATCGACGCGGAAGGCACGCTGAGCTACGGCCAGCTGGCTTCCCGGGCGGACCGTGTCGCTGCCGCCTTGCAGCGGGATACCGCGCGGCATTCCGTCAGCATCGTCAGTTCCTCGCGCAACGACTATGTCGCGGTCTATCTCGGCGCCTTGCGCGCCGGACTTGCCGTGGCGCCGCTGGCGCCATCTTCGCTGCCCGAGCAGATCGTCGCCATGGCGCGGGACGCCGATGCGCAGCATCTGTTCCTCGATGCCGAGAACGAACAGGCGTTGCGTGGCGTGCTGAGTGATTTACCGCCGCATCGCATCCGGCTCGATACGCCGCAGTTTGAGCAATGGCTGGCGCCCGAGGGCAGCAAGCCCACGCCGGTGGACCTGACCCCGGAGATGCCGTTCAACATCATCTATTCTTCGGGCACGACCGGCACGCCGAAGGGCATCGTGCAGTCGCATGGCATGCGCTGGCTGCATATGCAGCGCGCCAATCTCTATGGCTATGACCGCAATGCCGTCACGCTGCTCTCCACGCCGCTGTATTCGAACACCACTTTGGTCAGCCTGTTTCCCACCATGGCCGGCGGCGGTACCGCGGTGCTGATGGCGAAATTCGACGTGGCGAAATATCTGGAACTGGCGCAGGCCCATCACGTCACCCATACGATGCTGGTGCCGGTGCAATACAGCCGCGTGATGGCGCATCCCGACTTCGACAAGTATGACCTGAGCAACTTCCGCGCCAAATTCTGCACCAGCGCGCCGTTCAATGCAGCCCTGAAGGCCGATATCCTGAAACGCTGGCCCGGCAAGCTGATCGAGTATTACGGCATGACCGAAGGCGGCGGCACCTGCATCCTGGTGGCCGACGAATTTCCCGACAAGCTGCACACGGTCGGACGCCCGGCCGAGGGCCACGATATCCGCCTGATCACCGAGGATGGCAAGCCGGCGGCGCCCGGCGAGATCGGCGAGATCGTCGGCCATTCCGGCGCGATCATGATCCACTACCACAAGCAGCCGGGCAAAACCGCCGAAGCCGAATGGTTCGACGAGACCGGCAAGCGTTTCATCCGCACCGGCGATATGGGGCGGTTCGATGCAGACGGCTTCATGCAGCTGATGGACCGCCGCAAGGACATGGTGATTTCCGGCGGCTTCAACATCTATCCCAGCGACCTGGAAGTCGTGCTGCGCGGCCACGATGCTGTCGCCGACGTCGCCGTGGTCGGCGTCGCCAGCGAGCAATGGGGCGAAACGCCGGTGGCTTTCGTCGTGGTGACACCGGGCGCGATTGTCACCGCGCCGGAGCTGTTGGTCTGGGCGAATGCAAAGCTGGGCAAGATGCAGCGCATCTCGGCCATCGAGTTCCGCGATCAGCTGCCGCGCAGCGCCATTGGCAAGGTGCTGAAGCGCGAGTTGCGCGACGAGTATGCCCGGAAGTAACCGTCATGGTCGGACTTGATCCGACCATCTCAGGCCGGACTGCGTGAGGTCCTCGGGTCAAGCCCGAGGACGACGATCCGCAGCTAAATCTCCGGACAGCGTTTCTTCACTTCCTGGAGCAGCCGGTGCAGCGGGCCATCGGCGATGCCGAGTGCATCGAGATGCTGCACGGTATTGGCCAGATAGACCGCATTCGGCCCGCGCTGGCCGCAGCAGGTCGCGATCGTGTCGATCACCTGCCGCTCGCTCAAATATCCCGCATACTGCTTGTGATGCGGATCGGCCACGAAAGCCAGCACCGGAACGCGCTCGCCGCCTTCGATCTCGGCGCGGTGGAAGCCCGGCCTGTAGACGCCGGTGACCATTTCGCGACGGTAGAGATAGTCGATCACGGCGGCCTCGTCGCCGCGCCGCACGCGAAACGCACGCCCGGTGCAGGAGCCGCCGGGCATCAGGCCAAGTACCAGCCCGGGCTGTTCCGGCGTGCCGCGATAGCGATGCGACCAGACGCAGAAACCACGATGGAAACCCCAGAGCCGCGCATTCACCTGTCTGGTGAAGGGAAAGCCCGGATCCCACATCAGCGAGCCATAGCCGAACACCCAGAGCGGCTGACCGCGCGCGACCTGGATCTGCGGGAATGGCGGCGCCGCTTCGCCGGGCAGCGGCTCCTCGTGGTCGAAAGGAATATGCCGCCGCGGCTTTTTCATTTCTTCGGGCTGATATTGACCAGCGCCACGCCTGCCATGGTGGCGGCCATGCCGAACAGCGCCAGCGGGCTGAGCTGCTCGCCGAACAAGGGCCAGGCGACCAAAGCCGTGCAGGGCGGCACCAGGAAGAACAGGCTGGAGACTTTCGCCGCCGCGCCGCGTCTGATCAATATGAAGAGGAGCGTTATAGCTCCAAGCGACAGCACGATGCAGAGCCAGGCGAGCGCGAAGATGAATTCGCCGGTCCACTGCACCTGCCGGGTTTCGAACAGCAGCGCCAGCGGTGTCAGCGCCACGGTGGTGGCGGCGAACTGGATCGCGGTGCCTGAGCGCAGGTCGATCTGCGGGCAGAAGCGTTTCTGATACAGCGTGCCGACTGTGATCCCGACCAGCGCGATCACCGAGAGCGCATAGCCCCAGAGTGTGCCGACGCCGAGATCGAGCTTGGTCCACACCACCAGGATCACACCACTGAGGCCGAGAATCAGACCGAGCCATTGCCGTGCGGTGACGCGCTCTCCCAGCACAGGACCAGCCGCGGCTGCCACTAACAAAGGCTGAATCCCGACGATCAGCGCCGAGATGCCGGCCGGCACGCCATGGAAGATCGAGGCAAACACGCCGCCGAGATACACGGCCTGCAGCAGCAGGCCCGCCATCGCGACATGTCCGGCCTCGGCCCAGCTTTTCGGCCAGGGCGCGCCGGTCAGTGCGGCAAAGAGGCAGAGCAGCACGGTGACGGCGGCGAAGCGCAGCACCAGGAAGGTCATCGGCTCGGCATAGGGCAGGCCGAATTTCGCGCCAATGAAGCCGGTCGACCACAGCAGCACGAAGACGCCGGGCATGGCGGCAATGGCCCAGGTGCCGAGCAGCGGGGCCGGGCGCGAAACGGAATCGGTCATGGCGTGTGAAGCAGACTGTCGCGGGACGTGGATTTCCAGCCAATATTGACTGGATGACCAACTATGGCAAGGCAGGCCGCCAAGCAAGTCTTCCTGGCAAGCCGGGCTCCTGACAACGGAGTCCGGGGCTGCTATAGAAACGCCATGCGCTATCTGGTTCTTTTCGGTCTGGTTGTCGGCGGCCTGCTTGGCTATTACGTCCTGTGGTCGCATATGGCCGATCAGGTGGCCGCACAGGCCGATGCCTGGATCGAGGGCCAGCGTCGCCAGGGCCGCGAGGTCGCTTACGAAAAGCGCCGCCTCTGGGGTTTCCCGTATCGGCTGTCGCTCACCCTGACCAAGCCGAGCTGGCACGATCCGCGCCAGCCGCTGGCGCCGCGCATCGACGCCGAGGAACTTACCGCCCATCTGCAGATCTGGCAGCGCGAGCATGTCATCTTCGACCTGTCCGGCCGGCAGACCGCTGCCTGGCGCGAGGGCGGCACCGAGCGCCGCGTCAGCCTGACCTCGGAGCGCTTCCGCGCCAGTCTGGTGGTGGATGGTGCCGGCAACTGGCTGCGCATCGCCACCGATCTGACCAAACCACGGCTGCAGGGCCCGGCCGATGGATTGCTGCGCGGTGAATGGGTGGCCGGCAAACTGCTGCTGCATGCACGCCGCGCCGAAAACGTGCCACCGAGCCTGGATCTGGCGATGCAGGCTGACCAGGCCGTGCTGGCACCCCAGGCCGCGAAGCCCTTTGGCCGGGAGGTGCATACCCTGCGCCTGACCGGGAATTTGCGCGGCGGTTTCCATGGCACGACGCCGGAAGACCTGCTGGCGAGCTGGCGCGATGCGGGCGGCGTGATCGATTTCAGCACGATGGCGCTGAAATGGGGCGACCTGCAGCTCGACGGGACCGGCACGCTGGCGCTGGATCGCGACTTCCGCCCGCTCGGCGCCATGAGCGGCAAAACATCCGGCGCGCTCAAGATGGTTGAACTGCTGGAGGCCAACGGCCTGACCACGCCGCAGCAGGCCGCCGCCGCCCGCGCAGCGCTCCTCACCAGCAACGAACAGCTGAACAACAACGGCCAGCCGGTGCGCGACATGGCGCTGACGGCGCAGGATGGCCGGCTGTCGCTCGGCCCGATCCCGCTGCTCAGCCTGCCTTCGGTTTTGCCGGGTCGGTGATTCCGGCGCCCTGATCCGGGCTTTGACGCCCGAAATCGGGCGCAGCGGTTTCCTGGCCGGCATCGATGATGGCGCGGCGGATCGCGCGGGTGCGCGTGAACAGGTTGAACAGCTCCTCGCCCTCGCCCCACCGAATGGAGCGCTGCAGCGCGATCAGGTCCTCAGTGAAGCGGCCGAGCATTTCCAGCACGGCCTCTTTATTGTTGAGGAAGACATCGCGCCACATGGTGGGGTCGGAGGCCGCAATGCGCGTGAAGTCGCGGAAACCACCGGCGGAATATTTGATCACTTCCGATTCCGTCACGGCTTCGAGATCGTCAGCTGTCCCGACGATATTGTAGGCGATCAGATGCGGCACATGGCTGGTGATCGCCAGCACCAGATCGTGGTGCCGCGGCTCCATCAGTTCCACCTTACTGCCAAACGCAGCCCAGAAGGCTTTCATCTTCTCGACGGCAGCGGCATCCGTGCCGGCTTCCGGCGTCAGGATGCACCAGCGATTGCGGAACAGCGCGGCGAAGCCAGCTTTAGGTCCCGAATGTTCGGTGCCGGCGACCGGATGACCCGGCACCAGATGCACGCCGGCGGGCAAATGCGGCGCGACATCGCGGATCACCGCCTGCTTGCACGAACCGACATCGGAGATGATGGCGCCGGTTTTCAGCGCCGCCGAGATATGTCGCGCGACGGCGGCATTGGCACCCAGCGGCACGCAGAGCATCACCAGGTCGGCGTCTTTCGCGGCCACGGCGGCATCGCCATGCACGCTGTCGCCCAGACCCAGCTCCTGCGCCTGTGCGCGATGCGCTTCGGCGGCATCGGCAATCGCGATATGGCGCGCGAGATGATGCTCGCGCACGGCGCGCGCAATCGACGAGCCGATCAGGCCGATGCCGATGATGGCAATCCGCTCGAAGATCGGTTCAGCCATGCCGCGCTCAGCCCTTCATGAACTTGGTCAGCGCGGCGATCACCATGTCGTCTTCCTCGACCGTGCCGATCGACAGACGCAGGCAGTCGGTCAGGCCGTAGCCGCCCATGCCGCGCAGGATCAGACCGGCCTGTCGCAAGGCCGCATCGGCGCCCTTGACCTGTTCGGCACCGCCGGGGAAACGCATCAGCAGGAAATTCGCCACGCTGGGCACCACTTCGATACCCAGGTCCTTCAGGGCCGCGCCGACACGCGCCAGTTCGGCATCGTTATGGTCGCGGCTTTTCTGCAGCCAGGCGGTATCTTCCAGCGCGGCGGCACCGGCGGCCTGCGCCGCGGCATTGACATTGAACGGCCCGCGCACACGGTTGAGCACCGCCACGATATTGGCCGGCGCATAGGCCCAGCCCAGACGCAATGCGGCCAGGCCATAGATCTTCGAGAAGGTGCGCAGCACCATGGTGTCGTCGCGGCCGGCCACCATTTCCATGCCGTTGGAATAGTCGTTGCGCGTCACGTATTCGGCATAAGCCGCATCGATCACCAGCAGCACGCCGGCCGGCAGGCCGTCGCGCAGCCGCTTGAGTTCGCTGCCCGAAATATACGTGCCGGTCGGATTGTTCGGATTGGTGAGGAACACCACGCGGGTTTTCGGCGTTACGGCGGCCAGCAGCGCATCGACATCGGAGGTGAAGTTCTTTTCCTTCGCCATCACCGGCGTCGCGCCGCGCGCCTGCGTGGCGATCGGATACATCATGAAGCCGTATTGCGAATAGACCACTTCGTCGCCAACGCCCACATAGGCGGCGCAGATCAGCGAAATCATCTCGTCCGACCCGTTCGAGCAGACGATATTCTCGGCCGGGATGCCGTAATGCTTCGCCAGCGCGTTGCGCAGGATATCGACGGCGCCGTCGGGATAGCGATGCAGTTCGCCGGCCAGCTTCTGGAAGGCAGCCATGCCCTTCGGGCTCGGGCCCATCGGTGTCTCGTTCGACGAGAGCTTATGCACCTTGGTCACGCCCGGCACGGCAGCCTCGCCGCCCTTATAGGGTGCGATATCAAGAATTCCGGGTTGCGGCTTCGGTGCAGTCACGACGAATACTCCTTCAGACTCGCTTACTCAGTGTCAGGCTACTCGGTGTCAGGCTCCAGCGGCACGGCATAAGCGCCGATCACCACGGCATCGAGAATCTGGGCCGGATCGGCCGCCACCAGCGCGGCAAGGCGCGGATCCTCGGCAGTGACGAAACCGGGCAGTTCGAGCAGCACACGGGCGCCCTCATCGCTGCCGCGACGATACTGCGCCACCGCCTGCCCCGCCAGCCCAACCCGGGCCAGCAGGCTGGACAGCCGCGCCATGCTGGGCGAGGCCTCGCTCATCGTCAGCACCGCCAGCGTGCGGTCGTCGCCCGATTCCTCGGGTTGCGCGACAGCGACCACATAAGCGCCCAGCTCGGAGAAGCGTCCGCGCGGATTGGGTACGAAGGGCAGACGGGCCACGATCCGCGGCGTATCGGCCGAGCGGCTGGCCAGCAGCGGCCACCAGCATTCCTTCTCGCCCTCTTCGGGCAGCGCCATGATGCCGAGCGCGGCCGGCTCGGACAGCGCACGGAAAACGGCGCTGGCGGTCGTGCAGAGCTGCATCGGCGTGGTCGAACCGTAGAAATCGCGTGCTAGGTCCCAGCGCGCCGCCGACTTGTTGGGCGCATGCACCGCCACCTTCACCGGGGCCTGGTAACGATAGAGCGCCGAAATCAGTTCGCGCCAGATGCGGATCAGCGCCACCACCGGTAGGCCGCCACGCGCACGCGCCGCCAGCCGGCGCAGGATCTGCGCCTCGCGGCCGGTGCGCAGGAAGCCGTCGGGCTGCCCGGTAACGGCGGCCGGCTCGCGGCCCTTGGCCTCGGCAATGCGCTGCACGGTTTCGGCACGGCGCCGCAACAGATCGAGGATCTGGTCGTCCAGCACATCGATGTCGTGCCGCAGGTCGGCCAGGCTCGGAATATGGTCGCTCATGGGGATGCTGATCTTAAAAAAAATGCCGCATAGTCATAGGGTCAGCCGGTCCGGCCCGCAAGGCCGACGCCACCCCGGGCCCAGTTGTCTGCCCCGGCGGCAGAGGCATCCCAGCAGGTCAAGGTGACAATTCAGCCGTTGACAGGGGGGCCGGGGGTCCGTAATCACGGGGTCCCCGCGCCGGACAGGGCCCGGCAGGGGTTAAAATCTTCCTTTCAAGCCCTGTAGGACATAACGGCTGCCTATGAGTGCCGCACTCCCCCCCCTTCATAGCCTCGACCCCATCGGCCCCGGCCACCGCGTCACGCTCGGCGAGACGCTGCCGCTCAAGCTGGATTGCGGCCTCGATCTCGGCCCCTACCAGATCGCCTATACGACCTACGGTAAGCTGAATGCCGAGAAGTCGAATGCGGTGCTGGTCTGCCACGCGCTGACCGGCGACCAGCATGTCGCCAATGTCAATCCGATCACCGGCAAGCCCGGCTGGTGGACCACCATGATCGGTCCCGGCAAGGTGATCGATACCGACCGCTTTTTCGTGATCTGCAGCAACGTGCTGGGCGGCTGCCTCGGCTCATCAGGGCCCAAAGACAACGATCCCGCCACCGGCAAGCCCTATGGCCTGCGTTTCCCGGTCATCACCATCCGCGACATGGTGAATGCCCAGGCCATGCTGCTGGATCATCTCGGCATCCAGCAGTTGTTCTGCGTCATCGGCGGTTCGATGGGCGGCATGCAGGTGCTGCAATGGGCGGCGAGTTATCCCGAGCGCGTGTTTGCCGCGATCCCGATCGCCTGCGCCGCCAAGCATTCGGCGCAGAATATCGCCTTCCATGAAGTGGGCCGCCAGGCGATCTATGCCGACCCGCAATGGCACAAGGGCGACTATTTCGAGCAGAATACCATTCCGCGCGCCGGCCTCGCCGTCGCCCGCATGGCCGCGCATATCACCTATCTGTCGGAAGCCGCCCTGCATCGCAAATTCGGCCGCAACCTGCAGAATCGCGAACGCATCACCTATGGTTTCGAGACCGAATTCCAGGTCGAGAGCTATCTGCTGCACCAGGGTTCCAGCTTCGTCGAACGCTTCGACGCCAATTCCTATCTCTACATCACCCGCGCGATGGATTATTTCGATCTCGCCGGCCAGGCTGGCGGCGTGCTGGCCAATGTGTTCCAGGGCACCAAGACCAAGTTCTGCGTGGTGTCGTTCACCTCCGACTGGCTGTTCCCGACCTCCGAGAACAAGGAAATCGTGCGCGCGCTGAATGCGGCCGCCGCCAATGTCAGCTTCGTGGAAATCGAGACCGATAAGGGCCACGATGCCTTCCTGCTGGATGAGCCGGTGATGTTCGCCACCCTGCAGGGCTTCATCGATGGCTGCGCCGAACAGCGCGGCCTGACCGGCCGCTCCGCCGCGAAAGGCGGCCGCGCATGAACCAGACCCGCGCGCTCGTGACGAGCAATTACCTGGATATCCGCCGCGACCTGCTCCTGATCGCCGAGATGGTGACGCCGCAAAGCCGCCTGCTCGATGTCGGCTGCGGCGACGGCTCGCTGCTGGAATACCTCGCCCGCGAAAAGCAGGTCGATGGCCGCGGCATCGAGATCCGCCAGAGCGGCGTGAATGCCTGTGTCGCGCGCGGTTTGAGCGTGATCCAGGGCGATGCCGACAGCGACCTGCCGGATTATCCCGATGCCGCTTTCGACTATGTGGTGCTGAGCCTGACGCTGCAGGCGACACGCAACCCCAGAAAAGTCCTGCACGAGATGCTGCGCATCGGCCGCCGCGCCATCGTGTCCTTCCCCAATTTCGCCTATTGGCGCGTGCGGCTGCAGCTGCTGCTGGACGGCAGGATGCCGATGACCGCGGCGCTGGACGATCCCTGGTATGAGACGCAGAATATCCATCTCTGCACGATCCGGGATTTCGACGAGCTTTGCGCGCGCGACGGTATCGTGGTGGAGCAGCGCATCGCCGTGAACGGCCAGGGCAAGCGGCTGGGCGGCGCCCCGGCCAACTGGTTCGGCGCACAAGCTGTGTACCTATTGCACCGCCGCTAGGCGGTGCTGGCAGTGTACTTACTGCATCGCCGCTAGTCGGACGCTTTGGTCTTTTCGGCGCGATGCGTACCGCTCTGAAGCGCGGGCTGCGCAGCCGGCTTGAGCAGGAAATGCCGCTTGGTTTTCACGGCTTTCACCGGCATGGCGCCGTAGACCTGCTTCTCGGCTTCCACCAGCAGCACGCCGGAGAAGCGCTTCCACAGGATCTCGCCCGCGCGCTCCCAGGCATTCACCGCCTTGATCACGAAGGCGCCGTCGGATGGCGGTAGCCACAGCGCCTGCTGCGCGGCGGTCGGCGAGAACATCGAATCGCGCATCAGGCGCGTGAGTTGCGGCGGCGTATAGGGATGGCCCTGACCGAAGGGCGTGGCATCGAGATGAGCCCACAGGCCGCGGCGGTTGGGCACCACGGCGAGCAGCCGGCCCTGCGGCGTCAGCACGCGCCAGACCTCACGTAGCAGCAGGCGGGTGTTTTCCGAATTCTCCAGCGCGTGCATGAGCAATAGGCGATCCACTGAAGCATCCGGCAACGGCAGGTCGTCCTCGTCCACCAGCATGACACGACCGGGCAGGCCGCGCGGCCAGCGCACCACCCCCTGCGGCCCCGGCATGGCAGCCAACACGCGCTCGGCTTCGCCGTCGAAAATGCGTAAATACGGCGTGGCATAGCCGAGGCCCAGCACCGTCAGGCCATGCACATCGGGCCAGAAATCGCGTAAGCGCTGGCGCAGCAGGCGGCGCACCGCCCGGCCCAGCGGGTTGGCGTAGAATTCGCGCAGATCGATGATGTCCGGGCGCAGCATCGCGCTATATTAGTCCTTTCCGCGGTCCAGCATAGAGTGCGACATGTCCCTCGAGATCGTCCAGATTCCGGTGCTCAACGACAACTACGTCTATCTCGTGCGCGAGCCACAATCCGGCGCGGTCGGCGTGGTCGACCCCGCCGTGCATGAGCCGGTTCTGGCCGAGCTGCAGCGCCGCAACTGGACCCTGACGCATATCCTCAACACCCACCATCATCCCGATCATGTGGGCGGCAATATGGCGCTGAAGCAGGCCACCGGCTGCAAAATCATCGGCCCCGAGGCCGACGCCGACCGCATTCCCGGCCTGGATATCGCCGTGGGCGACAATGAGGGCATCAATCTGGGCCATGAGACCGCGCGGGTGTTCGATGTGCCGGGCCATACCAAGGGCCATATCGCCTACTGGTTTGCCGATTCACAGGCGCTGTTCTGCGGCGACACGCTGTTCGCGCTGGGCTGCGGCCGGCTGTTCGAAGGCACGCCGGCGCAGATGTGGTCTTCCTTAAGCAAGCTGCGTCGCCTGCCCGACGAGACGCGCGTCTACTGCGCGCATGAATATACCGAATCGAATGCACGCTTCGCCGTCACCGTGGAACCCGGCAACGAGGTGCTGCAGCAGCGCTATCACCGCATCAAGGAACTACGCGCCGAAGGCAAACCCACCGTGCCGTCCACTTTGGGCGAGGAAAAGGCGACCAATCCCTTCCTGCGGCCGATGAGCGACAATATCCGGCTGCATCTGGACATGGGGGGCGCCGACGATGTCGCCGTCTTCGCTGAGATACGCAAACGCAAAGATACGTTCAGGGGCTAGAACAGGTAGTTCGGCAGCAACTCGGCATAGACGGCCTCGCGCCGTTCGCCGATCAGGCGCCACAGGCGTTCCGTGAAGTCGCGGTGGGCGGCGTAGAAGCGTGGCGACACCGGCACATGGAAATCCTCGACCAACATCGGCGGCGTGACTTTCTCGATCAGGCCGGACGCCTGCTGCCGCAGCTGGCGGTCGCCCAGCGCATCGATGATCACGACGGCATCGACACGGCCAATCGACAGCATGGCAAACATCTGGCCGCTGCTTTCGATGCGAATGATCTCGATGCCCTGGGCCAGCAGCGCGTCGGCCACCAGCTGCGTGCTGCTCACCGCCACCGGCGCCGTCAGCCCGCCGACCTGCCGGCCATCCCATGTCACGCTGCTGTCGCGGCGACGGTACAGCGAATGGGCCAGCCGGGCAGCATGGCGGGTGGCATCGGGCCTGCCATCCCGCATCGGAAACACCAGATCCTGGGCGCGTTCAGGCGAATGGCGGAAGCCGAGGATGCCGTCCTGCCGTCCGGCCTTCACCTCTTCCAGCATGCGCCGGGCCGGCATCCGGGTCAGCGCCAGCCTGGCGCCAAGCTGCGACACCGCACGCTGCACCAGCTCGACCGCGACACCAGGCTGCTCCGGGATCGTCGTGCCGGCGCCGGTCATATAAGGCCGCGCATCCTGGTCGATATAGGCCAAGCGCAATTCGAGCGCGCCAGCCGATAGCGGCAGGAGCAGCAGGGCCATCAGAATCGCAAGGGAAAAA
>JAGXRD010000002.1 GCA_018336035.1 Alphaproteobacteria bacterium
CCCGCCGCATAAGGCAGGATCAGCTTGATCGGCTTGGTCGGGTAGCTTTGCGCGCGCAGGACATTGGGCGCGAAGACGGCCGCCGTGCTGGCGGCGGCGAATTGCAGCATAGTACGGCGCGTGGGGCGGCGGCTCAGCGGACGCATGTTTCCTCCATGATTTTCGTCCAGCCTAGAAGCCGCTCGCTTGCCGGTAAATTATTGATATGGACTATATCCATAACCAGTGGATATATCGTCGGATGCTCCGCACCGCCACTTTGCGCTCAGATCGCCTGCGCCTGCGCCATCTCCGCCTGCTCGATGCCGTCGAGGCCGCCGGCTCGCTCAGCCGTGCGGCGCAGCAGCTGGGATTGAGCCAGCCGGCCGCCACGAAGATCCTTCGCGAGTTGGAAACCGTGGTCGGTGCCGCGCTCTACGAACGCCTGCCCCGTGGCGTGCGGCTGACCGAAGCCGGGCATGCCGTGGTCGAGCGGCTGCGCATCGGCCTCATGGCACTGGACCGCGCGCTCGATCAGGGCCTGGGTGACGGCAGGTCGGTGCCGCGCCGCAGGCTCTCGGTGGGCGCGTTGCCGCTGGCGACGGTCGACATGCTGCCACAGGCGGTGGCGCAACTGCGGCGTGAGGGCATCGATTTCGACATCGAGATCAGCGAAGGCACGGTGCCGGATATGCTGGCGGCGTTGCGCGGCCGGCGCATCGACTGTTTCATCGGCCGCGTCGATGCCGCCACGCTGCGCGATCCCGCCCTGCGCGATCTGGCCGCCACGCCGCTGATCACCGAAGGCCTGTCCTTTGCCGCATCGCGCCGGCATCCACTGGCGCGCCGGCGTTCCGTGCCGCTGGCCGAGCTTGTGGCGCAAGCCTGGGTGCTGGCGCCGCTGCCGAGCTTTACGCGCGTCGTAGTCGACCAGCATTTCCTCGATCACGGCCTGTCCCTGCCGCGGCCGGTGGTCGAATCGCTGTCGTTTCATACCAATCTGCAGATCGTCGGCCGCAGCGACCTGGTGACGGCGGCACCGTTTTCAGCGGTGGCGCATTACAGCCGGCTTGGTCTGGTGCAGTCGCTGCGCGTCGATCGCGAGCCGGTGGCGACGCCACTGCTGTTTCTGGCGCATCGCGAAACCATGGCGCTGTCGTCGCTGCAGCGCCTGGCGGCGGCGCTGCAGGCCGGCGTCAGAACAGGCTGACCTGCTCCGAGGGCACATAGGCGCCTTCATGGCGCAGCAGCCAGCGCTTGGTCTCCAGCCCGCCCTTGCCGGAATAGCCGCCGGCATCGCCGCCGGCCGCGAGTATGCGGTGGCAGGGAATGATCACCGGGATCGGATTGGCGCCGCAGGCGCTGCCCACGGCCCGGGAATCCACCGTGCCGGTGCCCACCGCGGTCGCGGCCTCGCCATAAGAGCGCGTGCGGCCGGCGGGGATCGCCCGCATGAAATCCCACACCGCGCGCTGGAAGTCCGTGCCGGCTGGATCGAGCGGCAGGTCGAAGCCGGTTTTGCCGTCGGTGAAATAGGCCGCCAGTTGCCTGGCCGCCTCGTCCAGCAGGGCCTGGGCCTCGGGCGGCGTGTCGATATCTGCGGGTTTGGCGCCGCGCCCGCCCCAGTCCAGCTTCACGATGGCCTGCGTGGTCGCGAAAACCGTCAGCGAACCCAGCGGGCTCGGCAGAGTCAGACTATAGGTGGCACGGGGTTTGGTCATAAAATTCTGATACTTGGCAGTAAGGCCCGGAAGGCTGGACTTCAATCTTCAGGCCACTATGGTTACGCCCAAATTCCACATATCCATAGCATGGCCGGACCGGCCGGAGATATCCGCTTATGTCACAGTCATTGTCCGATTTCGACAAGACGCCCGTCACCGTTCTGACCGGTTATCTGGGCGCCGGCAAGACCACCCTGCTGAACCGCATCCTGACCGAGAATCACGGCAAGAAATACGCCGTCATCATCAATGAATTCGGCGAAATCGGCATCGACAACGAGCTGGTCGTGGATGCCGATGAAGAAGTCTTCGAGATGAATAACGGCTGCATCTGCTGCACCGTGCGCGGCGACCTGATCCGCATCATCGAAGGCTTGTTCAAGCGTAAGGACCGTTTCGACGCCATCGTGGTGGAAACCACCGGCCTCGCCGATCCCGGCCCGGTGGCGCAGACCTTCTTCGTCGATGACGACGTGTCGCGCCGCGCGCGGCTCGATTCCATCGTCACCGTGGTAGATGCGCGGCATCTGCCCGCCCGCCTGAAAGACAGCCGCGAAGCCGAGGAGCAGATCGCCTTCGCCGATGTGATCGTGCTGAACAAGACCGACCTGGTCAGCAAGGACGAATTGGCCGAGGTGGAGCGTCGCATCCGCAGCGTGAACCGCTTCGCGCAGATCCATCATGCCACGAAGTGCGACGTGGACCTCGCCAAGGTGCTGGATCGCGGCGCCTTCGATCTCAACCGCATTCTCGACCTCGAACCGGATTTCCTCAAAAATAATCCGGCGCATGGCGAAGCCGGTCATGTGCATGACGAGCATTGCGGTCATGATCATGGGCATGACCATCATCACCATGACCATCAACACGGCCACAACCCGGCGCATGGCGAGCCGGGCCATGTGCATGACGAACATTGCGGCCACGATCACCATCATGATCATGGTGACGACAGCATCCACGACACCACCGTGAAGAGCGTGTCGCTGAAGCTGGATACGCCGGTCGATTCGCGCAAATTCGATGCCTGGATCGGCGAACTGCTCGCCACCAAGGGCCAGGATATCCTGCGCAGCAAGGGCATCCTGGATTTCAAGGGCAGCGACAAGCGCTTCGTCTTCCAGGCCGTGCATATGATCAAGGACGGCGATTTCCAGCGCGACTGGCGCAGCGACGAAGACCGCTTCTCACGTCTGGTCTTCATCGGCCGCGACCTCGACCGCGATGCCCTGCAGAAGGGCTTCGAGGGCTGCCGCGCCTGATGTCGAACGTGAAGAACGCGTCTCCCGGCACGCAGGTCGGTTTCCGGGCCTATCTCTGGCAGTTCCAGTCCGCCGTCGTGGCGGTGGCCTCGGCCGATGAGGCCGGCCATGCCGGCTTCGGCCTGGGCGATGGTTCGATCGCGCTCAGGCCTTTCGATCAGCCGGACGCCAACACCACGCGGCGACTGATCGTGCATCCTGATTCTGCATTGCTCTGTCTGGCGGCTTCCCCCGATGGCGAGGGCTTTGTCTCGGGCGGCGACGATGGCCGCCTGATGCTGACAACTGTCGATGGCGAAGGCAGCGAGTTGGCGACTGTGCCGCGCAAATGGATCGAGCAGATCGCAGTCTCTGAAGGTGGCATTGCCTACGGCGCCGGCAAGCGCGTCGGGCTGCTGACCGCGCAGGGCGCGCCGGTTGCGGTGTTCGAGGATCATCCCAGCACGGTCACGGGTCTTGCCTTCAATCCGAAGGGCAAGCGCCTGGTCGTGTCGCATTACGGCGGCGTGTCGCTGTGGTGGACCAAGTCCGAGCAGCAGACGGCGAAACGCCTGAACTGGAAAAGCTCGCATGTTGCGGTCACCTGGTCGCCCGACGGCAAGTTCGTCATGACGGCGACGCAGGAAAACGAGATGCATGGCTGGCGGCTGTCGGACAGCGCCGACATGCGCATGAGCGGCTACCCGTCCAAGCCTCGTTCCTTAAGCTGGTCGAAGGACGGCCGCTGGCTTGCCACCTCGGGTGCCGAAGTCGTTGTGGTATGGGATTGCAAGGGCAAAGGCCCGATGGGTACCGCGCCGATGGAGCTGAGCCGCGGTGCGCTGGTCACTGCGGTGGCCTGCCATCCGAAGCATGGTCTGATTGCGTCCGGTCATGCCGATGGCCAGATCAAGATGGGCCGCATCAACGACGAGTCGAGCATCGATCTGGAAAAGCTGGGACCGGCGCCGATCACCTCGCTCGCCTGGAGCCGCGATGGCCGCTACCTGATTGCCGGGGGCGAAGACGGCTCAGCCGGCATTCTGGATTTCGGGACGTAAGCCTGAGTCTCGTCGTCCCCGCGAAAGCGGGGACCCAGTTCTTTTCTTCCTGGGGACATGCTGGACTCCCGCTTTCGCGGGAGTGACGAAAAGGCTTACCGCGAAACCCGCGCAGCCCTGGCGATGCGCAGCAGGGCGTCGCCGCAGGCGCTGGCCGCCGGCATGCCGGTGCTCTTGGCCATCAGTTCGGCATCGGTGAGGATTTCCAGCGCGCGCATCAGTCGGTCGCTCGTCCACTGGCGCATCTGCTTCTCGAAGCCGGCGCTGCGCGTCCAGTGTACGCCCAGTCGTTTCGGGTCCATCACGTTGCCAGCCTCGCGGCTGGCGGCGGCCAGATGCAGTTTCTGGCCATGCTTTTGCGCCACGCGCAGGATGGCGACAGGCGATTCACCGGCACCCTCGCAGCGCGTCAGCGCGTCGGTCAGCTGGTTGAAGTCACCGCCAAAGGCCGCGAAAGCCGCATCGTCCAGGAATAGCGTGGAGCTGTCACCGATCACGGCTTCGCAGTCTTCCAGGCTGATCGGCGTTGGATCGTCGCCCTTGTAGAGCAGCAGTTTTGCGATCTCGCCGCGCGTGATCATGCGGTCGGCGCCCAGATTGTCGAGCAGATAGGCCATGGCGTCGGGCGAGATTTTCTTGCCGGCCTCCTTCACCATCTCCTCGGCGAGACCCTGCAGCGCGCGGTTGTCGTCGGCATAGCAGCCAAGGGCAACGCCGATCGCGGCGTCTTCGAAAGCGACACGCAGCGACGATCGCGGCGTCAATTCGCCGGCCTCGACCACGATCAGCGCATCGCCGGGCGCGTCCTTGAAGAATTCGGCAAACAGTTTGCCGTTGCGGTCGCCGGCACCGGAGATCATCACCACGCGGCGACCGCCGGTCAGCGCCAAGGCCGCGGCTTCATCGGCCAGGCGCGCCGGATCGTCCTGCAGCTGTGCGCCGGTCAGCGTGGCGACGCGGAATGGGTCGCTCAGGTCAGGGCAGGCGCTTTGTGCAACAGCTTTGGCGCGTTCGCGGATCAGGCCGGCATCGCTGCCGAACAGCAGCACCGCGCGGATCTCGGGTCGCGGCCGTTTGACGAAGCCCTCGACCTCGCGCGCGGCCAGCTTCATTGCAGCAGGCCGCGCTGCAGCTCGGGCGACTGCTGCGCGGGAACTTGCGGGGCCAGCTGCTGCTCGCGCATTTCTCGTTCTAAGCGCCGCCGTTCAAGTTCCGGTCTGCGATCGAAGTAGTTACCCAGCCGCAAGCGGATCTGCTCGGCGACATCGCGCAACGCACGCTCGCGGGCATTCTTTTCGCTGACCAGATTGGCATAGTCGGCCTGGGTCACGTTGTAGGAGGCCTGGCTGTTGGTGGAGAGTGAGGTGAGAATGGCGCCGGTCTGATAGTCGCGCAGATAGACAGATGCGGTGATCTGCAGGTTGTTGCGGGTGATTTCTTCGGTGCGGGTCACGAAGACCGAGCCGACCGTTTCGGTGAGCCGATAGTCGAGGCGGTAGAGCGGGCGGTCCGGCTGGCCGTGGGGTGTCAGGCTGTCCAGCAGGAAGTTGCGCAACTGCTGTGACGGACGATCTTCAGGTTGCGCGACAATGATCTGCGAGAATTCCTGCACCGCATTCGTGCCGCCCGCCTGCTTATACAGCGGCCGGAAGCCGCAACCCGCCACGATGCCGGCCAGCAGCAGGCTGACGGCCAGAATGCGGAAGGGTTTAGACCACGACATTGACGATCCGGTTTGGCACGACGATCACCTTGCGCACGGGCTTGCCATCGATGGCGCGCACGACATTGTCGTTGGCCAGCGCCAGTTTTTCCAGCTCGGGCTGCGTCATGTCGCGGGCGACTTCGATGGTGGCACGCAGCTTGCCCGAGACCTGCACGGCAATGGTGACGGTCTCGTCGCGCGCCAGGTCGGCATCGGCAACCGGCCAGGGCTGCTCCAGCAGCAGGCCGTCATGGCCCAAGGCCTGCCAGATTTCCTCTGCCAGATGCGGCACCATCGGACCGATCAGCTTGGCGAGCGACTCCAGCGCCTCGCGGCGGGCCCAGGCGGTAGCCGTGTCGTCGCCCTTGGCCGCTTCCAGCAGATTGGCGAATTCGTGGATGCGCGCCACGGCCTTGTTGAAATGGAACTGCTCCAGATCCTGGGTCAGTGCGGTGATGGTCTTGTGCAACTCGCGCCGCAATTCCTGCGCGGTCTCGGGCCACTCGGCCGGCTTCGGCGCCGACTTGGCCGCAATCGGGCCACGCGGCTCGGAGACCAGGCGCCACAGGCGCTGGGTGAAGCGCCAGGCACCTTCGACGCCGGACTCGCTCCATTCCAGGTCGCGTTCCGGCGGGCTGTCCGACAGCATGAACCAGCGTGCGGTATCGGCGCCGTAGGTATCGATAATCAGGCCGGGATCGATGACGTTCTTCTTCGACTTCGACATCTTCTCGGTGCGGCCAACCGTCACCGGTTCGCCGGTGGTGAAATGCACCGTGCGATTGCCGTCTTTCTTCACCTCGGTCGGCTGCAGCCAGGCGCCGGAGGCATCCTTGTAAGTCTCGTGACAGACCATGCCCTGCGTGAACAGGCCAGCGAAAGGCTCGCCGCTTTTCAGCGACAGATGGCCGGTGTCACGCAGCGCGCGGGTGAAGAAGCGCGAATAGAGCAGATGCAGAATCGCATGCTCGATGCCGCCGATATACTGATCGACCGGCATCCAGTAGTCGACTTCGTCTTTCACCATCGGCAGATCGGCGCGCGGACTGCAGAAACGGGCGAAGTACCACGAACTGTCGACGAAGGTGTCGCAGGTATCGGTCTCGCGCCGCGCCGCCTTGCCGCAACTCGGGCAGTTCACATGTTTCCAGGTCGGATGGTGATCCAGCGGATTGCCCGGCCTGTCGAAAGTGACGTCGTCGGGCAGCTGCACTGGCAGCTCCTGCTTCGGCACCGGCACGATGCCGCAGGCGCCGCAATGGATCACCGGGATCGGGCAGCCCCAGTAACGCTGGCGCGACACGCCCCAGTCGCGCAGGCGGAAGGTAACAGTGCCTTCGCCGGCCTTCAGCTCTTCCAGCTTTTTGATCGCCGCGCGTTTGGCAGCCGTGACATCCAGGCCGTTGAGGAAGTCGGAGTTGATTGCCACCGTGTTGTCGGTCTCGGTGAAGGCTTCGGTACCGATCTCGATGGCGCTCTGGCCTTTCGGAGCGACAACGGCCTTCACGCTCAGATCGTATTTGCGCGCGAAATCCAGATCGCGCTGGTCATGGCCTGGGCAGCCGAAGATCGCGCCGGTGCCGTATTCCATCAGCACGAAATTCGCCACATAGACCGGCAGGGTCCAGCTCGGATCGAACGGATGCACCGCGTCGATGCCGATGCGATAGCCTTTCTTCTCGGCCTTTTCGAGTTCGGCTTCTGCCGTACCGCTCTGGCGGCATTCCTCGATGAAAGCGGCGAGTTTCGGATCGTTTTTCGCAGCTTCGGCGGCCAGCGGATGATCGGCGGCAATCGCGACGAAACTGGCGCCATACAGCGTGTCGGGGCGCGTGGAGTAAACCTCCACCTTGTCGGAACGGCCCTTGAGCGCGAAGGAGAAGCGCGCGCCTTCGGATTTGCCGATCCAGTTCTGCTGCATCAGCTTGACGCGGTCAGGCCAGCGCTCCAGACCGGTCTGGAGCGCGTCGAGCAGATCGTCGGCGTAGTTCGTGATCTTGAGGAACCACTGCGACAGCTTGCGGCGTTCGACCACGGCGCCGGAGCGCCAGCCGCGGCCATCGATCACCTGCTCGTTGGCGAGCACGGTGTGATCCACCGGGTCCCAGTTGACGAAGCTTTCCTTGCGGTCGATCAGGCCGGCCTTGAGAAAATCGAGGAAGATTTCCTGCTGATACTTGTAATAGCCCGGATGGCAGGTCGCGAATTCGCGGCTCCAATCCAGAGAGAGGCCCATGCGCTGCAACTCGGCACGCATGTTGGCGATGTTGTCATAGGTCCAGGCGGCGGGATGGACCTTCTTCTCCTGCGCGGCATTCTCCGCCGGCAGGCCGAAGGCGTCCCAGCCCATCGGATGCAGCACGTTGAAACCGCGGGCGCGTTTGTAGCGGGCAACGACATCGCCGAGCGTGTAGTTGCGCACATGGCCCATATGGATGCGTCCCGACGGATAGGGAAACATCTCAAGGACGTAGTATTTCGGACGCTTGGGGTCGGCTTCGGCACGGAAGGCCTGGCGCTCGTTCCAGGCGGTCTGCCACTTGGTTTCGACCGCCTTGGCGTTATAGCGGGACATCAACGATTCCGGGGTTAGACGTATGCGGGTATGGGGCTGTGTGCTGCGTCAGCGACGCGCTTCAGCTTCCATGCGGAATTCACGGGCACGCTGCAGGATGGCGTTTTCCATGCTCACGGCCGTATTGGGTGCCGCCGCCTGGTCAGCCCAGTTGTCGCCCTGGCGCACCTGGCGGAAAACCGCGACACGAATACCGTCGGCGCGCAACGCGCGGTCGAGGATGTAAACATTGACCTTGAAGCGCTCGGCCGGCGTCTGCGGCGGCGTGTACCAGTCTGTGATGATCACGCCGCCGAACGGGTCAGCCGAGACCAGCGGCATGAAGGACACGGTGTCGAGCGTGGCGCGCCACAGGAAGCTGTTGACGCCGATGCCGCCGCCGCCGCCTTCGTCTTTCTTCTGTCCGCCGCCCAGCAGGTTCAGGCCGCCGGCGCCGAAAACCGACTGCCGCGGGGCATTGGGGGCCGGATTGTAGTTACCGGAGCTGTCCTTCTCCGGGTAGTAGGTCTGGGTCTCGCCATCGCTGCGCGACGCACAGCCGCCCAGCGCCAGCAGGGCTGCCAGGGCAGAAACCAGCATCGCTCGGCGATGCGAAAAATCCCGCCGGGATGAACGGGTTGGGCGCACAGACGCCATCGTGGCAATCCTCCAGAAACGCATACTGCAGCAGTGGGTGACGCAGTCTATAACAGGCCCGATTGACCGGCCAGTAGTACACCGTGGGATTGGCGGGATTGTCAGGCCGTAGGAAAGGGCTTAAGTCGGCCGGGCCCGTGGTTGCCCCGGGCACGGCGCGGAATCGGCAGGACATGACTTCGAACACACAGTCGGTGCAGGATTTTTTGCAGCTCGCCTGGCAGGCCCAGGCGGCGGGACAGTTCGACCAAGCGATCGAAATCTATCAGAAAACGCTCGACCTGCAGCAAACCGCCCCGGCCTGGCTGGGGCTTGGCCAGTGTCATCTCGAACGCAAGGATTCGCAGGCAGCCCTGGCCGCTTTTCGCCAGGCTTTGGCCCTGATGCCGCAATCGGGGGCGATTCGGCATATGGTCGATATGCTGGAGGGCGCGCGGGTCCCGGACCGGGCGCCCGACGACTATGTCGTCTGGGTTTTCGATGGCCATGCCGAGAATTTCGAGGCCCATCTGGCCGCCCTGAATTACCGCGGGCCGCAGATGGTCGCCGGGCTGATCGAGGGAAGCTGGGACCGGGATGGCAGCCGGGCCATCCTGGATCTGGGCTGCGGCACAGGGCTGAATGCACCGATATTCAGGCCTTATGCGCAGCGACTGGACGGGGTCGATCTGGCGCCGCGCATGCTGCAGCAAGCCGCCCGTCGCGGTCTCTACGATCATCTTTACAAGGCTGAGGCGCATACCTTCCTGCGCCGTCCGCCGTGTCGTTACGATGCCGTCATCGCCACCGATGTTTTTATCTATATCGGGCAGCTGGAGGAAATTTTTTCCTTTTCAGATCAATATCTTAATAAAGGCGGTGAGCTATTGTTCACAATCGAGCTCGCCACTGGGGAACAGCCGGTCGAATTACGGTCCAGCGGTCGCTTCCGGCAGACCGACGCTTATATCCGCGCCCTGGCCGGACGGACCGGATTCGAGGTCGTCGCCACTCATGATGAGGCGCTGCGAATCGAAAACGGCATACCGGAGGCCGGTCGCGCCTACCGACTCGTCCGCTTGTAGCGCGCGGTTTTAACCGCCCTTTCACACTTCTGGCCTGGGACAGCCGTGTCGGGCATATGTGGCTTCTGATTCTATGCATCTGTTTAATATAGATAATTTCGGCTTTCTCGTGATTTTGTGTGGCGCAATTGCAACACCGGTTCCAAAAGTCTCGGGAAAACGGCTGCTTTAATTGACACTTGCAGGGCGCAAATGGCTTGATCCTCAGCGATCAGCGGCCCGTCTGGCTGTTTGTTCGATGCTAGTGACTAGCACTGCAACCCTAATCCCGGTGGGAGAGGAAAGAGGAAAATGAAGAAGACTCTGCTTCTGCAAACGGCGCTCGTTGCCGCTGCCGGCCTGTTCGTGGCCGATATCGCTAACGCGCAGACCAAGGAAGTTCCGCTCGGCGTGACCGTCGGCGGCTATTACACCCAGCTCCTGCAGTATCAGGATCGTTCGCCCCAGGCCGGTCAGTCTGACCATGGCGTGAAGCAGGACGCGGAAATCTATTTCAACTTCCGCGGCGTTCTGGCGAACGGCACCGTGATCGGCGGCCGCGTTGAACTGGAAGCTGGCGCCTATGGCGATCAGATCGACGAAGCCTACATGTTCATCGAACATGCTGAGTTCGGCCGCGTTGAAGCCGGCTCGATGGACTCGACCACCACCAAGATGATCTACGGTGCGCCGTCCGCTCTGCCGAGCTACAGCACCACCGTGCAGTCGGAATACTCGGCGGTGTACAACGCCCCGCTGATGCGTTTCGCCAACAACATGGACGACACCAACCACATCAACCTGTTCTCGGCTTCGAACCGCTACTTCGGTTCCAAGGCGGGCAAGGGTCTGCAGATTGGCGCCGGCTACTCGCCGGATAACTGCCAGGACCTCACCACGGTCGCTGCGACCTCGGTCAATGCCACCACCGGCCTGCAGAATGGCTGCGGCGGCGGCTTCTTCACCCCGACCGGTCTTGAGCAGCAGTTCAACGCTGCCGCCAACTACATCGAGTCGTTCGGCGCCTTCGACGTCGCCCTCTACGCTGGCTACAACAGCGTGAAGGTGATCGGCGCCGGTGCGGCCACCACCCCGAGCAGCCGTGAGAGCGGCAAGCAGGGCGGCGCGCTGTTCACCTACAACATCGGCGACGGTTCGTCGGTGCAGGTCGGCGGTGCGATCACCGACGAAGATGTGACCGGTGCTCGCGAGCGCAAGGGCTGGACGGCCGGCGCGCGTTACCTGACCAATGGTGCGGCTCCGGGCTCGGTCGGTATCGGCTTTGAATACGCCGACCGTAACGAAAAGGGCGCCGCTCGCGCGGGTGACCTGGAATACTGGCATGTCGGCCTGACCTACCAGGTCGCCGCCGGCATCCTGGGCTTCGTGGGCGTCGGCGTTGCCGACACCACCGACACCATCACGGCCGGCAGCAATGCCGACCAGACCTTCGGTGTTGTCGGTCTGAGCCTGACGTTCTAATCCGCTCTGCGGACTGGAAGGAAAGGGCGGGGTTTACCCCGCCCTTTTTCTTTTTCCGGGCATGGAACTGCCGCAGCGGTCGACAGCCCGGCAGAAGGGGCGCAGAGTTCAGCGCCCCGCTCGTGTGACGGTCGACACAGGAATGGATGCCCGTTTTGCCACACCCAGCCGGAAACTGTCCGGCTCAGGCCGGAATGCCGGAGGTGGGGCAGAGTCTGCGTTGACTTCGGTCAGTGAGCGATCTTATGTCGTCGCGTGGTGAGCCGTGGACCATTGCTTTGGCGCTGACAGGTCAATTCAACCCCCAAGGGACCCACATGAAAAAGACGCTCCTGCTCCAGACTGCCCTGGTGGCGACAGCCGGCCTGTTCCTGGCCGATATAGCCTCAGCCCAGACCAAGGAAGTGCCGATCGCCGTGACTGTCGGCGGTTACTTCACCACGGTCTTCAAGGCTGCCGATCTTGAAAGCAACCGCACCCTGACCGGACGTCAGGATCACGGCTTCTCGACCGATGCGGAAATCTACTTCAACATCCGCGGCGTGCTGGCGGACGGCACCGTGATCGGTGGCCGTGTCGAACTCGAAGGCCAGACCGAAGGCGACCAGATCGACGAAGCCTATATGTTTGTCGAGCGCAGCGACATCGGCCGCGCCGAATTCGGCTCGACCGACCGCGCCGCGTCGAAGATGGTTTTCGCTGCGCCGACCGCCATTCCGGGCTATGGCACGGTTGACCCGACCGGTTCGATCGCGATCACCAATGCGCCGACCGGTGCGCGTACCAGCGGCAACCTGACCAAGTTTGCCGGCGCGCCGGATGACGCGAACGGTATCAACCTCTACACCTCGGCCAACCGCTATTTCGGCTCCAAGGCCGGCAAGGGCCTGCAGTTCGGCGTCTCCTACACGCCGGATGGCTGCCAGGACCTCACCACGGTCAGCAACACCTCGATCAACTCGACCACCGGTCTGCAGACCGGTTGCGGCGGCGGTTTCACCACCGATAACGACGCCGGCCAGGTCTCGGAGGCCTACACCTTCGCGGCGAACTACGTTGAATCGTTCGGCGCGCTCGATGTCGGCCTCTTCGGCGCCTACAACCGCTTCAACATCGAAGCGACCAGCGCCGGTACGGCTGCCAATGGCGCGGCGACTGTGTTCCAGAATAGTGGCCTGGAAGGCTGGGCGGTCGGTACCACGCTGACCTACAACATCGGCGACGGTTCGTCGGTGCAGGTCGGTGGCGGCTGGAAGAAGGAAGAGATGGGCGTCGGCGTGAACGACGAACGTAACGTCTACACCGCCGGCGTGCGCTATCTCACCAATGGTGTCAATCCGGGTTCGATCGGCGTCGGCGTCGACTATGCTAAGACCAAGGCCGACCAGGGCAACATCGCCGGTACCGCTGTCAGCGGTGAAGACGAATACACCTGGTATTCGCTCGGCGTGACCTACCAGGTCGCGCGCGGCATCATGGGCTTCGGCGGCGTCGGTCGGTATGAGTATGAAGACGCGATCGCGGCCGGCACTGTTGTCGGCGGCAGCACGCAGGCCGACAACAATTCGAAGGCGAATTTCGCCATCGTCGGCATGCGCCTCGACTTCTAAGTCAGACGCTCACTGCAACAGGAAAGGGCCGCAGCGATGCGGCCCTTTTTCTTTGCCGTCAGATGAACAGCGCCAGCCCGAGCAGGGCGGCCACCGCCCATAATGCCCAGAGTAGCGGGCGGCGGCGGCGCGCATTGGCCAGTGCCTGGCTTTCGGCCAGTGCGGCGATGCTGGCCGGGCTGAGTTGCAGGCCATCATTCCTGGCTGTCTCGGCCAGCGCCTCCAGGTCGCGCGCCACTTGCGGCAGCTTGCGGGCGAAATCCAGCATGCTGCCGGCGGTTTCGCGAATATAGGCTTCCGGCCCCATATGCTCGCGCGCCCAGTCTTCGATCACCGGCCGTGCTGCATTCCAGAAATTGATCTCGGGATCGAGGCTGCGTGCCACACCCTCCACCGTCACCATGGTCTTCTGCAGCAGCAGCAGATGCGTCTGCGTCTGCATGCCGAAGGTTTCGGTGATCTGGAACAGCTGCGCCAGCAGGCGTCCGACCGAAATCTCGGCGACCGGGCGATCCAGGATCGGTTCGCCAATCGAGCGGCAGGCCTGCGCGAAAGCCTCGACGCTGCGGTCGGCCGGCACATAGCCGGCCTCGAAATGCACTTCCGCGGCGCGACGCCAGTTCCCGGTCAGGAAGGCACCCAGCATCTCGGCCATGAAGCGACGCGTCTTGAGATCGAGCCGGCCCATGATGCCGAAATCGACCAGCTCCAGCCGCCCGTCCGGAGCAACGAAAAGATTGCCGTGATGCATGTCAGCGTGGAAATAGCCATCACGCAGCGCCTGTTTGAGAAACACGCGGATGACGCGGTCGGCCACCACCGTCACATCGATACCGGCGGCAATCAGGGCAGCGCGATCCTCAATGGGGGTGCCACTGATGCGCTGCACGGTCATGACGCGACGCCCGGTGCGCTGCCAGTCGATGGCCGGCACGATCACATCGGTATCGTCGAGGAAATTGTCGCGCAGCTCGGACGCTGCGGCTGCTTCCAGTCGCAGGTCGAGTTCGATCGACACCCATTCGGTCAGGGCCAGCACCACCTCGCGCGGGCGGAGCCGCGCCATGCCGGCGACATGGCGCTCCATCGTCTCGGCGATCCAGGCAAACAGTTTCAGGTCGCGCGCAAAGGCCGCTTCCACGCCGGGTCGCAGCACCTTCACCGCCACCGGCAGCCCAGTCGAGGTGGTGGCGAGATGTACCTGCGCCACGCTGGCGGCCGCCACGGGCACGATCTCGATATCGGCATAGAGCTGCTCGGGCGGCGCGCCGAGTTCGGCGGTCAGGATCGCATGCGCCTCTTCCCAGCCGAATGGCGGCAGCTTGTCGCGCAGACGGCCAAGATCTTCCGCCAGCGCCGGACCGACCAGATCGGGCCGCACCGACAATACCTGGCCGAGCTTGATGAAACTGGGGCCGAGATCGGCCAGCGCCGCCGCCAGCCGCTCGCCTTCGCGCAGGTCGGGCCGGCGCCGGCCGAACAGGGTCTGGAACAGGCGCAGGGCCTGCTTCGCTGTGGTGCCGCCGACGGGAGCCTGCTGCAGCAGGAACAGCGCATCATGCCGCGCGAAGCAGCGGCCGATGGCAAACAGGCGGAGCAGATGGCGCAGATCGGTCAGCACGGTGATGGGTGACTCAGATGCGACGGGCCGAATGCAAAGCAGCGATACCGCCGCTCAGGTCGCGTACCGCGACATTGCGGAAGCCGGCGGCGGCGATCATTTCTGCGAAGCGTTCCTGGTTCGGGAAGCGCCGGATGCTTTCCACCAGATAGCGGTAGGACTCGGCATCGTTGGCGACCACGCCGCCGATTTTCGGCAGCAGGTTGAAACTGTAGATGTCGTAAATCTTCGCCAGTGCCGGATTGCGCACGGTGGAGAATTCCAGGCAGAGGAAACGCCCGCCCGGCTTCAGCACGCGGAAGGCTTCGGCCAGTGCATTCTCGATATGGGTGACGTTGCGGATACCGAAGGCAATCGTATAGGCATCGACCGAGCGATCCGGCAGCGACAGCTTCTCGGCATCCATGCAGGCCCAGGTCAGGCGGCCGAGTCGCGCCTGGTCGATGGCGCGGTTGCGGCCCTGTTCCAGCATCGACGCGTTGATGTCGGCGACGATGACCTTTGACTGCGGCGCGCGGTCGAGAATGCGGAAGGCGATGTCGCCGGTGCCGCCCGCGACATCAAGGACGGTGATGGCGCCGTGCGGATTCAGCCAGTCGATCATCGCGGCCTTCCACAGCCGGTGGACGCCGCCCGACATCAGGTCGTTCATGATGTCGTAGCGGCTGGCAACTGAATCGAACACCCCGCGCACCAGGCGCGCTTTTTCGGTCTCGGCTACGGTGCGGAAGCCGAAATGGGTCTCGCTGCTGTCAGGATCTGTCTGGCTCATGATGGCCGGACCATAGCCGAAACAGCCCTTGAGCGGTATAGAGACAGACATGCCTGAATTGCCCGAAGTGGAAACCACCCGCCGGGGACTGGCCCTGAAACTGGAGGGCCGGCGCATCACGCGCATCGAGGCCCGCCGGCCGGATCTGCGCTTTCCGCTACCAAAGAATTTCGCCAAATCCATCCAGGGCCGCCGGGTCGAGGCACTGGACCGCCGCGCCAAATACATCCTGGTCCGGCTCGAAGGCGATCTGGTCTGGATCATTCATCTCGGTATGTCGGGCCGTATGGTGATCCGCGCTGGCTGGCCCAACGATATCGGGCCGCATGACCATGTGATTTTCGCCACCGAAGACGGCTCGGCCGTCACCTTCAACGATGCGCGCCGCTTCGGCATGATGGATCTGGTGCCGGGCGGGAAACTCGCCGAACACCGCCTGCTGGCCGGAATCGGACCTGAGCCGCTGGGGGACGATTTCACTCCTGCTGTGCTGGCCGCCGCGCTGGCCGGCAAGAAAACGCCGATGAAGGCCGCCCTGCTCGACCAGACCGTGGTGGCCGGACTGGGCAACATCTATGTCTGCGAGGCGCTGTTCCGCGCCGGCATCCATCCCGAAAAGCTGGCCGGCAGCGTGAAGCCCGCCAAGCTGGACCTGCTGGTCCCTGCCATCAAGGCGGTGCTGGGCGAGGCGGTGGAGGCCGGCGGTTCGTCTTTACGCGATTATGTGCAGTCGGATGGCGAGCTGGGCTATTTCCAGACCCGGTTCCGGGTCTACGACCGCGAGGGCGAGGCCTGCGTCACCTGCAAGGCCAAGGTGCAGCGGATCGTGCAGTCCGGGCGGTCGACTTTCTTCTGCAGAAAGTGCCAACGATAGACCAACATTCGTCACCCCGGGCTTGACCCGGGGTCCCATTTCGTCGAGCTGAAAAATGGGACCCCGGCTCGCGCTTCGCTTCGCCGGGGTGACGATTTTTAGGGCTATCGAAAGCCCTCTATTTGCCCCTCCAAGGCTTCCAAAAAGCGCCTCGACCTGCCAAATTCCCGGCCATGTTCCGCACCGGCTGGAGACTCGTCCCACGCCCGGCGCTAGCTGCACTTTTCGTCATTGGCGGTCTCGCCGCTGGCGGTCTGGCGCTGGCGGGGATTCGTGCAAGCGTTTCGCACGCCCATGCTGCCGCAGGTTTCCTCTCCATCGCCGAAGATGTCCCCCTGATGCCGGGCCTGGCGGAAAATGCCGATGCCGCCGCCGTGTTCGACAAGCCCTCGGGCCGCATTGCCAGCACCGAGGCCAAGGGCGCCGTCACTGCCAATGCCGTGCGGCAGTTCTATGCTGCCACCCTGCCGCAGCTGGGTTGGACACGACAGAGCAGCGAAGAGTTTCGCCGCGAAAAAGAGCAGCTGCGGCTCGGTTTCGCTGGCCGCGACGGCGCGCTCACGGTGCGTTTCGAACTTGCGCCGCATCAGCAATAACATTCAGAAAACCAGAGGAAACCGTCATGGCATATGAGAACATCCTGGTGGAGACGCGCGGCCAGGTCGGCCTGATCACGCTCAATCGTCCCAAGGCCCTCAATGCCCTGAATGCCGCGCTGATGCAGGAAATGACCGCGGCGCTGGATGCCTTCGAGGCTGACGACACTATCGGCTGCATGATCATCACCGGCTCGGAAAAGGCTTTCGCCGCCGGCGCCGATATCAAGGAAATGCAGCCCAAGACCTATATGGACGTCTACAAGGAAGACTTCATCACGCGGGACTGGGAGCGCGCCGCGCGCTGCCGCAAGCCGGTGATTGCGGCGGTGGCCGGCTATGCGCTGGGCGGCGGCTGCGAACTCGCCATGATGTGCGATTTCATCATCGCCGCCGATACCGCCAAATTCGGCCAGCCGGAGATCAACCTCGGCACCATTCCGGGCGCCGGTGGCACCCAGCGCCTGACGCGCTTCGTCGGCAAGTCCAAGGCGATGGAAATGTGCCTCACCGCCCGCATGATGGATGCCGAGGAAGCCGAACGGTCCGGTCTGGTCAGCCGCGTAGTGCCGGCCGCGGAGCTGCTGAACGAAGCCTTCAAGGCGGCGGAAAAAATCTGCAGCCTGTCGCGCCCGATCGTGATGATCGCGAAAGAGTCGGTCAACCGCGCCTATGAAACCACGCTGAGCGAGGGCGTGCGCTTCGAGCGCCGCGTCTTCCATTCCACCTTCGGTACCGAAGACCAGAAGGAAGGCATGAGCGCCTTTGCCGAGAAGCGCAAGGCCGAGTTCAAGCACCGCTAACGGACGAAACGAAAGCATCATCATGGCACCGCGCGGACGCACTCCTGCGAATGACGGCGAAGCTGGCCTGTCGCCCGCGGCCGGCTTATTGCCGGCCGGCCTGCGCGATGTGCTGCCGCCGCGCGCCGAATGGGAGGCGCAGGCGAGTGAACGCCTGATCGCCAGCTTCACGGCGCAGGGCTATGCGCGGGTCAAGCCGCCGCTGATCGAATTCGAGGAAACGCTGCTGGCCGGTTCGGGGCAAGATCTCGCCGACCAGATGTTCCGCGTCATGGATCCGGTGTCGCAGCGCATGATGGGCCTGCGCACCGATATCACTCTGCAGGTTGCCCGCATTGCCGCCAGCCGCATGAAAGACACGGCGCGCCCACTGCGTCTGGCCTATGCCGGCCAGGTGCTGCGTGTGCGTGGCACGCAGCTGCGGCCCGAGCGCCAGTTCGCCCAGGTCGGTGTCGAGCTGATCGGTTCGGAGGCACTGGCCGCCGATGTCGAGGTCGCCGTGCTGGCAGCCGAAGCGGTGGCATCGCTCGGTGTCACCGGCCTTTCGCTCGATATCACGCAGCCTTTGCTGGCGCCGGCGATCATCGCGGCGCATGGCCTGGAGCCGAAACAGGCGAAAGCCGCGCGCCGTGCGCTGGACCGCAAGGATGCCGCCGAACTGAAGGCCGCCGGCGGCGCCGCGGCGCCGACCTTGCTGAAACTGCTGGCGCTGGCCGGCCCGGCCAAGACCGCGCTCGATGGCCTGAAGAAGCTGAAGCTGCCCGAGGCCGCAGCAAAGATCGTGTCCGATCTGGATAAGCTGGTGACGGAAGTTTCGGCGGCGGCGCCGGATCTGCTGGTCACGCTCGATCCCGGCGAATTCCGCGGCTTCGAATATCACACCGGCATTGCCTTTACGCTGTTTGCCCGCAATGTGCGCGGCGAACTTGGGCGCGGCGGGCGCTACACCGCGCCGGCCGGCGAAACCGCCACCGGTTTCACGCTTTACCTCGACAGCGTCATGCGCGCTTTGCCGCCGCAGCCTGCACCGCAGCTGGTCTATCTGCCCTTCGGCACGCCGCGCAGCCAGGCCGTGAAGCTGCGCGAAGATGGCCATGCCACCTGGGCGGCGCTGGACCGGGAAAGCACGGATGTGAAAAAGGCGGCTAAGGCCGCAGGGTGCAGTCACTGGTGGGACGGCAAGTCCGTTCAGAAAACGTAACAAGGCCCTCACCCTCCCGCTTCGCGGGTCCCTCCCTCTCCCGCGCGCGGGAGAGGGTTGGGGTGAGGGTGTCGGAAACAGCACGGATAGTCGTAGGGGATTTGTAACATGAGCAATGTTGTGGTGGTCGGCGCCCAGTGGGGCGACGAGGGCAAGGGCAAGATCGTCGACTGGCTCAGCTTGCGCGCCGATGTCGTGGTGCGCTTCCAGGGCGGTCATAATGCCGGCCATACCCTGGTGATCGGCCAGAATGTCTACAAGCTGTCGCTGCTGCCGTCGGGCATCGTGCGCAAGAACAAGCTGGCGGTAATCGGCAACGGCGTGGTGGTCGATCCCTGGGCGCTGTTCGCCGAGATCGACAAGCTGCGCGGCCAGGGCGTGGAGATCGGCGAGCATAATCTGAAAGTCGCCGACAATGCCGTGCTGATCCTGCCGCTGCATCGCGAACTCGATGGTCTGCGCGAGGATGACACCGCGGGCGGCGTCAAGATCGGCACCACGCGGCGCGGCATCGGCCCGGCCTATGAAGACAAGATCGGCCGCCGCGCCATCCGGGTCTGCGATCTGGCCGACAAGGCCACGCTGGGCCGCAAGGTCGATGGCCTGCTCGGGCATCACAATGCGCTGCGTCGCGGCTTTGGGGCTGCCGAGGTTGACCGCGCCGAGTTGCTCAAGCAGCTGGCCGAGATCGCCGAGAAGATTCTGCCTTATGCCGCCCCGGTCTGGCGTGATCTGGATGAAGCGCGCCGCGCCGGCAAGCGCATCCTGTTCGAAGGCGCGCAAGGCTCGCTGCTCGATGTCGATCACGGCACGTATCCGTACGTGACCTCGTCCAACACCATGGCGGGCTCGGCTTCGGCCGGTTCGGGTCTCGGCCCGGGTTCGCTGGGGTATATCCTCGGCATCGTGAAAGCCTACACGACCCGCGTCGGCGAAGGTCCGTTCCCCACCGAACTGACCGACGAGATCGGACAGTGGCTCGGCGAGAAGGGCCATGAATTCGGCGTCGTCACCGGACGCAAGCGCCGCTGCGGCTGGTTCGATGCCGTGCTGGTGCGCCAGACCATGAAGCTGAACGGCATCCATGGCATCGCGCTGACCAAGCTGGATGTGCTGGATGGCCTGAAGGAGCTGAAGATCTGCGTCGGCTATGAAGTGAACGGCAAGCAGCTGGATTACTTCCCCTCAGCGATGGGCGACCAGGCCGCAGCGAAGCCGATCTACGAGACGCTGGAAGGCTGGAGCGAGACCACCCAGGGCGCCCGCTCCTGGGTCGACCTGCCGGCCACGGCGGTCAAGTATGTCCGCCGCATCGAGGAACTGATCGGCGTGCCCGTCGCGCTGCTCTCCACCTCGCCCGAGCGCGAGGACACCATCCTGATGAAGGATCCCTTCGAGGATTAAGTCTGGCGAGGATTGATTCTGGCGAGGATTGATTTTCTGCCGGAATTCCCGCGCGGGTAGCGCGTCAGGTTATCGACTCTTAATGCCGGTTACTGAGCCATAACCTGCCGGAAACGGCCGGTTTGGCCGACACTGTGTCCATCGAGATCACCGGACCCGGGAGGGGTTCATGCTCAGGACGCAGGAAGCAGCTTCGTTCAATTTCGGCCAGGACGGCATGACCGGTCTGTGCGAGGCGATCTGCCTCGACGCGATCGAAGTCACCTCGGTCACCCGCGTCAGCATCTGGTTCTTCGACGACAACGGCGACATGGTCTGCAAGCGCCTGCTGGATTCCCGCGACGGCCGTTTCCAGGACGGCGCCGTGATCCCGCGCTCCGCCACCGCCGCCTATCTCGAGGCCGCCCGCCAGGGCCTGGCCTCGATGCAGACCGAAAACGCCCCTGAACTTCCGTCCGACAGCAGCGAGGCCCGCGACAAGATCCAGGCCCGCATCGACCTGCTGCTGGTCGATGCCCAGAATGCCCCGGCCGCCATCTTCCGCTGCGAGCGCTGGGATTCCGATGCCGACTGGCGTCCGCGCGACATCACCGTGCTGCGCAACCTGGCCCAGACGCTCGCCACCGCCGTCCGTCGCAATAGCCTGCCGGCCATTCCGGCGCTGCCGTCGGTCGCGCTCTATGGCATGGGCTCGACGCCGCAGAATCTGACCTGGCTGCGCCACAAGGACGAGACCGCGATCTGGCTGCAGGCCCTGTCGGCCGAGGCCGCCTATGACGCGCTCGGCCTCGACACGCCGCTGACCGGCGCCGATCAGCTGCCAGAGGATTCCTTCGCCGATCCCTTTGCCGATTTCGACGACGACAATCTCTGATCCTGCACTCAGTTTCCCCAGACGAAAAAGGGCTGCGTCATAAGACGCAGCCCTTTTTGCATTTTTTGATATAGCGCGGCTTTAAGCGGGCAGCTGCGCCGGCGGCGGCATCTGGCCGCCATTCATGCCCTGTTCCAGAGCCGCATTGCGCACGGCTTTCTGCAGCTTCTCGAAGGCCCGCACCTCGATCTGGCGCACGCGTTCGCGGCTGATGCCGTAACGCGCCGACAGGTCTTCCAGCGTGGTCGGCTCTTCGGTCAGGCGGCGCTGCATCAGGATGTCGCGCTCGCGCTCGTTCAGCTCCTGCATGGCATTGGTCAGCAGCTGCTTGCGGCTGTCGAATTCGTCGCCTTCCACCAGCCGGGCTTCCTGGTTCGGCGTCTCGTCCACCAGCCAGTCCTGCCATTCGCCGCCGCCGTCTTCGTCGTTGCGCAGCGGCGCGTTCAGCGAGGCATCGCCACCGGCCAGGCGGCGATCCATGGTGATGACCTCTTCCTTGCTGACATCCAGCTGGGTGGCGATCTTCTCCACCTGGTCGGGCGTCAGCTGGCCGCCATCGATCGCCTTCATCTGGCCGCGCAGGCGGCGCAGGTTGAAGAACAGCTTCTTCTGGGCGGCGGTCGTGCCGATCTTCACCAGCGACCAAGACCGCAGGATGTATTCCTGGATCGAGGCGCGGATCCACCACATGGCATAGGTCGAGAGGCGGAAGCCCTTGTCGGGATCGAAGCGCTTCACCGCCTGCATCATGCCGACATTGCCTTCGGAAATCAGTTCGCCGACCGGCAGGCCATAGCCGCGATAGCCCATGGCGATCTTGGCGACCAGGCGCAGGTGGCTGGTGACCAGCTTATGCGCCGAATCGACATCGCCGTGGTCGCGCCACGACTTGGCGAGCATGTACTCCTCCTGCGGCTCCAGCATCGGGAAGCGGCGGATTTCGGCGAGGTAACGGGACAGGCCCCCCTCGACGGAGGACAGGGCAGGCAGGCTGGCAGTGGTCGACATTGAAGAAACTCCCCCGGCCGGGCTTCGGGTGTCCGGCGCTGACTGAGATTTGGGTGCAGTGTCGTGCATTTGCAACCGAGCAAAGCGGCCAAATACGGCGGAAGTGCGACCAGTTCGGCCCGAATCGGCCGCGTTCGGGTGCGGCTGTGACGGCCGGCACAGGTCCCCAGGGCCCTTGGCGGGACGCTCCGGGCGCGGAGAATTCTGGGCCGGACCAGCGGACTGCCGGTCCTGGCGGGGCGAGCGGATCGTCAATCGACAGTCAAATCGGCGCGGCGACCGTCAAAAACGGCCAGGCCGGGGGAATTCCCCCTATGCAGGCGATGTCTCCGGCAAATATGCATAAGCCAAGACGGTTTCGGGGGGTGCCATGCGTTTCAACGGCCGACAGGTTTTTGGCACCGCTGCGGTCGGTGTGTTCACCTGCCTCATCGTCAGCGCGGCGACGGCCCAGCCGAAATGGCAGGCTTTCCCGGCCGAACAGTCCCGCCTGGTGCTGGACGCGGCGCCGCTGTCGCAGCGGCCGACCCGGGCGAGCGAACTGACAGGCACCAGCGGCCGGATCCGCACCTTTCTGTACACCTGGGGCGATCCGGGCGGCCAGGCAGCCTACGCCGATGTCATCATCCACCAGACACCCGATGGCAGCCCTTACAGCGGCCCTCCCGATTATGTGGCGCTCATTCCCACCTCCTGGCCGTCGCTCAGGAATGGCGCGGGCGTTTTTGGCAAGGACGAAAGGACCGCGTCCGCGGCGCTGGGCGAGTTGCGATATCGCGCGCTGACCATCGGTTCACGCCACTGTCTCGCGTTTGGCGGTGCCTTCGGCGCTGTGCTGGACAACAGGGCGCAGATCGCGGGCTATAAGCCGACCGGCGGGAACTGGATTTATGGCATCTACTGCCCGGCCGCAGGGCAGCGCCTGACACCGGACGGCGCGGGTTACGTGGTCGAGGGACTTGGCTGGACCGATACAAAGATTGCGGCGGCCGGCCGGGCCAAACCCGCCGTCATCACCAAACCGGAGTAGATCATGCAGACCCTGCTGCGCGCCGGAACCGTGTTGGCATGGGCTGCTCTCGCTGGCAGCGCAGGCCCAGACCAAGGAAATCCTCGAATTCACCAGCCCGTCGCGCAACGGCCCGGTCACGATGAAGGCCGAACTGTTCCTGCCCGACGGGATCGCAGGGCGCATGCCGGCGATGGTGATCCATCACGGCAGCGGCGGCGTCACCAACACGCGCGAATATGCCTATGCCCGCGAATTCACCAAGATGGGGGTCGCCTCGATCATCCCGGACAGCTTCACCCCGCGCGGCGTGAAGGCCACGGTGGAAGACCAGACCTCTGTCTCGACCAACGACATGATCGCCGATGCCTTCGGCGCGCTGAAACTGGCCGCCGCCCATCCGCGTCTCGATCCGGCCCGCATCGGCATCACCGGCTTCTCCAAGGGCGGCAGCGTGGCCATGCGCAGCGGGCTGGAAGTGATGGTCAACCGCCATGCCAAGGATGGCCCGCGCTTCGCGCTGCATGTGCCCTTCTATGCTGGCTGCGACGCGATCTATCACAACATGCGCACCACCGGCGCGCCAATGCTGGTGCTGATCGGCGGCGCGGATACTTACGTGGGGCCCGAACGCTGTGTCTTCGCGGTCGAGCGCATGCGGGCGGCCGGCAGCGCAGTTGACATGATCCTGTATCCCAACGCGCAGCATGGCTGGGATGGCACGGGCAAGCCCTGGAGCTATCCGAACGGCGAGAACTACAGCAAATGCGTTTACGTGGAACAGCCCGACCGCAGCTGGGTGGAGCAGACTTCAGGCCTCACCACCATGGGCCGCGACGGCAGAACGATCCCCGATGCGGCGCGGCAGGCGCTGGCCGCCTGCAAGACCTTCGGCGTCAGCGGCGCGCCCGATGCGGAGGTGAAGGAGAAATCACTGGAAGCACTGAAAGGCGCGATGCGCGCGGCGTTTGGGGTGAAATAAGGACTTCGGAAGTTTCCAATACCTTCATTTCGGTATTGCTAAGCAGGGCCAACCGAGCAGCAGAAATGCAGGAGTAAGCACCTTCATTTAGACTCCTCGCCGGTTTCTTCCTCTATCCTAGAAAAAATCTCAGGTCTGGAAAGTGCCTCTTCACGTGCCTTTATCCGATCTAGGAGTACAGCTTGTGTTCGCTCAAGTTCGTTCTGCCTACGGGACTTCGTATTGGAAACGTAGCCGGCGGCAATGAACGAACCGAAGACAGCTCCTCCGATCGCCCCGTCCGTTTGCTTTATCCAATATCCAAGGGCGACAAATCCTAGGGCAATAAATGCCGCCTCTCCCCACGGTAGCGTTTGGCACTTTTGCTTGGCTTTAATATGTTCCTGCTCTGCCTCTAGCCATTGAAGCCTCCACCACTCTTCCCAGTCCTTTCGAAGCATTCTCTCGGCAATGATCAGCTTCTTTCTGGCCAGTGGGTCCTGGACGCTAAAATAGAGGCGCCGAATCCCGCGCCGCATATGATCATGCTCCTCACTGAAATATTCCGCTGGAGTTTCATTGAGGTCCGGCAGGAAACGGCCTTCTCTTATGCGCTCCGCTCGGTCATGGATGCCGACCTGACGCTCTAAAGAAAATAAACGTTCAGCTTTTTCTCTTT
>JAGXRD010000003.1 GCA_018336035.1 Alphaproteobacteria bacterium
CCATGTCCGCCACCGATGGCGCCGCCCGCCGTGGCCGGCTCGAAACCGCGCATGGCGCGATCGACACGCCGGCCTTCATGCCGGTGGGCACGGCTGCGACGGTGAAGGCGATGACGCCGGAAGCCGTGAAAGATACCGGCGCGCAGATCATCCTGGGCAATACCTATCACCTGATGCTGCGGCCGAGCGCCGAGCGCGTGGCGAAACTCGGCGGCCTGCACAAATTCATGAACTGGCCGGGCCCGATCCTGACCGATTCCGGCGGCTTCCAGGTGATGTCGCTGTCGCAGCTCAACAAGGTCACCGAACAGGGCGTCAGCTTCCAGTCGCATATCGACGGCGCGAAATACGACCTGACGCCGGAACGCTCCATCGAAATCCAGCATCTGCTCGATGCCACCATCACCATGCAGCTGGATGAATGCGTCAAGCTGCCGGCCGACGACAAGCGTGTGTCGCAGGCGATGCAGCTCTCGCTGCGCTGGGCCGAACGCTGCAAGGCCGCTTTCAAGCTGCGCGACGGCTATGGCCTGTTCGGTATCGTTCAGGGCGGTACGAATGCAGCTTTGCGCGAAGAATCCGCCAAGGGGCTGATCAAGACCGGCTTCGACGGTTATGCCGTCGGCGGCCTGGCGGTGGGCGAGACGCAGGCCGAGATGTTCGCCACCCTGGATGTCACCACGCCGCATCTGCCGCAGGATCGACCGCGCTATCTGATGGGTGTCGGCAAACCGTCCGATCTCGTGGGCGCGGTGCAGCGTGGCATCGACATGTTCGACTGCGTGATGCCGACCCGCTCGGGCCGCAATGGCCAGGCCTTCACCCGGCGCGGCACCATCAACATCCGCAATGCGCGCCACGCCGAAGACCCGCGGCCCATCGACGAACATTGCCGCTGCCCGGCCTGCCGCAATTACAGCCGCGCCTATGTGCATCATCTGGTGCGCTCGGATGAAATCCTCGGCTCGATGCTGATGACCGCGCATAACCTGACCTATTATCAGGATGTGATGCAGGGGATGCGCGCCGCCATCGCCGAGGGCCGGCTCAGCGCCTTTGTCGCCGAGTTTCATGCCGGCGAGGCCCAAGGCGACATTGAAACCTTGCGCGACATCCCGCCGCTTTAGATGCTGCTACGCCACCTCAAGGTTTTCGGCATCGCGGCGGTGTTTGCCGCCATCGCCTATGGTCTGGCACATCTGGTCTTTCGCCTGATTCATCATTGGTGATAGCGTTTTCCTTAAAGGGAGAAACGCATGCCAGCCAAGAAGAAGCAGAGCTTCAGCCTGAGCCGCGCCAAGGGCGCCAAATTCCGCAAAGACGGGCTACGCGCCTTTTTTGAATATCGTGATCTCGGCATCAAGGAGGCGACCCATGGCCGCTTCAATGCCGAGGTGATCCGCGCGGGCACGGTGAAGAACTACACGCGCGCCGGCCAGCATTACCACAAGCTGGAGTTCCAGCTCGTCTATGTGCTGAAGGGCTGGGTCAAGTTCGACTATGAGGGCGAGGGCAGCTTCACGCTGAAGACCCGCGACTGCGTGCTGCAGCCGCCCGAGATTCGCCACGAGCTGACGGCGTTTTCCAAGGATATGGAACTGCTGGAAGTGACCAGCCCGGCGGATTTCCGGACCCTGACTGCCTGATCGCGGCTCGGCCCCACTTCCTCGATTAAGGCAGAATAATAATGACACTATAAATATTTGTCCTGACTACTCTTGCATCCTCCGATTATACAATACTACCATAAGAAGTGCCCCGGTGGGACGGGGGAGTAAAAAGGGGTGGGGGATGATCAAGAAATTCTCCTCAGCGGTGTTGCTGGGGGGCATGCTTCTCGGTGCAGTGCCGCTGGTCGGCTGCATGAACGCCAACGAGTTTGCCAAAAAAATCGGACAGCCGCCGCAGGGCGCCGTGGAGATGCGGTCGCTGCAGACCCGTCGTTTCGAGAGTCTCGACGAGCATGCCCTGCTGAGTGCCGCCCAGCAGACCCTGCAGGATCTCGGTTTCACGATTTCAGAAGCCTCCGCCGATGCGGGCGTTCTGGCCGGTTCCAAGCAGCGCGATGCGACCGAATCCGGCCAGATCGCCGGGCAGGTGGCGCTCACGGTCGTCATGGCATTGCTGGGCTCGGCACACACCCCGACCTGGGACAAGGAGCAGACGATCAACGTCACGCTCACCGCCACGCCGATCCAGAACAGCAAGCAGACTGAAATCCGCGTCTCGTTCGACCGCCACATGCTGAATAATCATGGCCATCTGTGGCGCGCCGAGCTTCTGATGGACGAGAAAATCTATCAGGAATTCTTCGACAAGTTTGCACAGGGCGCGTTCCTGGAGGCGCAGAAGATATGATTTCCACCAGGATTGCAGCCCGCCTGGGCCTGCTGCTCGTGCTTCTGGCCGCGCTGCCGGCCTGCCAGACCACGCGTCGCGATGAAGTCATGATGAGCCAGAAGGGGGCGGTGGAACTGCGCGCCATGCAGAGCCGCGCTTTCGATACGCCGGATCGCTACAAGACCATCCGCGCCATCGTCGCCACCCTGCAGGACCTCGGCTACACGATCGACAAAGTCGAAACTGGGGCGGGAACCGTTTCGGCCACCAAGCTGACGGCGCTGCGCCTGACCGCGTCGGTCTATCCTCGCGGCAGCACGCAGACCATTGTGCGCTCCAATGCCCTGGTGCGCGTGCAGCAACAGCAGCAGCAGAACCAGGTCGACGATCCGGAATTCTATCAGAAATACTTCTTCGAGCCGTTGTCCAAGGCGCTGTTCCTGACGGCGTTGCAGGTCGAGGATGGCGTCGATGTCCCGCCTGAATCGATTCAGGCGGAGCCGGTTCAAAAGGCCGCGACAAATTAATCGCGTTCATCACTCCCAGAGGATGCTGAAAATGAAGTTCATCAAGCCTGTAGTTTTTGCCGCCCTGATCGCCGGTCTGCTGTCGGCCTGTCAGACTGCCTCGCAGCATGCCGCGGATGTTCGCGCCGCCCAGGATGGCGACCGCGTGACTGTTGGCAAGGTGCAGCGTGAAATCCGTGTCGGCATGACCAATGCCCAGGTCGTCGAAGTGCTCGGCGCACCGAACATGGTCACCACCGACGAGCAGCGGCGCGAAAACTGGGTCTATGACAAGATCGCCACCGACACCGCGTATTCCTCCAGTTCGGGCGGCGTGAATGCCCTGATCCTGGGCGGCGGCCTGGTTGGCAATGCCGGTCTGGCTGGCGGCGCCGGTGGCGCAGGCTACAGCAGCGGCGCCGGCGCACGCTCGACGTCGCAGCGCACGCTCACGATCATCATCAAGTATGATGACCAGAACAAGGTGCGCGACTTCTCGTACCGCTCCAGCAGCTTCTGACCTTTGTCGGGCGGGGGGAACATGCTTCGGTCTCTGGCCATCGCGTCTGCGCTGGTTCTGGCCGGTTGCCAGCAGCATGCCGCCGACCAGCAGCAGCGCGCGACGCTGGCACTGACATCGGACACCCTGGCGCAGCGGCAATACACCACCCGACGCTTCGAGACCAAGGATGAGGTCTCGATCATGGCGGCCTCGGCCGGCGTGCTGCAGGATCTTGGCTTCAATATCGACGAAACCTCGCGCGCGACCGGTTTGCTGGTGGCCAGCAAGAACCGCGATGCGGTCGAGGCGGGGCAGGTGACGGGGCAGATTTTCCTTGCTGCCCTGGTCGCCGCGATGGGCGGCCGTGCCGATCCGGTCTGGGAGCGCGATCAGAAAATCCGCATCTCGGTTGTGACAAAGCCCGCGCGCGAGGCGATGGTGGTGCGTGTCACCATCCAGCGCCTGATCTGGAACACCAAGAACCAGATTTCGCGCGTCGAAAGCATCGATGATCCGGTGATTTACCAGCAGTTCTTCGATAAGCTGGCGCAGTCTGTCTTCCTAGAAGCGCACGAGATCTGACGATGCCGGCCCAGCGCTCTGCCGTCAAATTCGTCGTCTTGCTGCTGCCTCTCGCCGTTGCGGCCTGCCAGACCGATTCCCGGCAGCAGGTGCTGCTGACCGATCGTAGCCAGGTTGAGTTGCGCGCCGTGCAGACGCGCGCCTTCGATACGACCGACAAGAACCTGACGGTCCGTAATGTGATTGCGACCTTCCAGGATCTCGGCTTTGTCGTCGACAAGGCCGATGAAGTGCTCGGCACCGTCAGTGGCACCAAGCTGCAGGGTTATACGATGCGGATGACGGTCACGGTGCGACCGCGCGGCACGACACAGACGGCTGTTCGCGCCAATGCGCAATACAATCTGGTCGCCGTTTCGGATGCCGCACCCTATCAGCAGTTCTTCGCCGCGCTGGAAAAGGCGATGTTCCTCACTGCGAATGAAGTGGACTGACGTCGGCGATCCTTAAACGCTGAATGTGTCGTCATCCTTGTGCAGATGCAGGAAGCGCCCGATCTGCGTCTTCAGCGTTTCCGCGTCGTAAGACTCATTCACCTTCATGGCCTGCATGAACAGCTCGCGCTGTAACTGCTGCGGCAGGTCGTTCCAGATCAGCACCACGGCTGCGCCGAGGCATTTCAGGATATTGGTTTCCGAGACGGCGAAGTGATGGTCTTCCATGGTGCCGCCTTCGCCTTCCCAGCGACGCAGGGCGCGGGTGAGTTGTGCATCGCTCTCGGAACCTGCCTTGTCGTCAGCCATGCTCAAACCTCGTCGTTGTAATAGGTGATGTTGAGCAGTTGCTCGATGCTGTCGTCCCGGCCGATGGTCAGCGGCAGCGTCACGGATTCGAACTGCACAAAACTACGATCCACGAAGTAGTAACTGCCGACGGCACGCAAAGGTTTCGCGTGATCGACGGCCCAGGACAGGCCCTTGTTGAAATCGGCATAGGCCTGCTCGGTCATGATCTCGTCGACGAATTTTCCAGTCGGGTCGCGGCCGGAATACTTGCTGATCAGCGTGCCGTAGAGCCGGATGCGGAAACGCCGCCGGCCCGACTCCTGCACGATTTCGTAGATCAGAACGCGGGGCAGGTAGGGCCGCAGCACGAAGGGCGAGAAATCCGTCCGGTCGGGCGCAATGCGGCCCGCACGCTTTTCGTCCCACAGCGCGGCCAGCAGGCGGAGTTCTGGGCGCTGGAACTGCAGCTCGGGGTCGAGGCGGAACCTGCTTTCGACGATCTGCCGGTTCACGGCATTGTCCTCCGGTTGGCTGCAGCATATCTAACTCTGGCGATGGTAGTCACGGGCGTTTTCGAATGCGGTTGAGGGCGTGACCGGACAAGCGCGGGGCGGCAGATGCAGGGCCCAGCTATGGTATTTGCCGGTTTTGCGCGTTATACTGCAAAGTCAGCCTGCCATGAAATTCGCAAGAATTCCAAAAAAACGTAACCTGCGCATGCGGACATATCTTAGTGAGCGCATAACGCTTTGGTCGGCCGTGAAACTGGCGACCATGCAGGCCAGCGTCCTGTTCGAGCCTTGCCGCATGATCTGTTTTCAGCCGCCGGCGCAGCATTCGCTGTGGCGACGTTTCATGGCGGTTTGCGGCATTCGTGGCGTGGAACAGATGCGCCTGTCACTCGGCGATATGGTCAATGATCGCGGCGTGAATCTGTACTGGGAATACGACAATCGGATGCAGGCTGCATTCGACCGCGCCTTCGCCAGCATCGACATGGACTGGCTGAGCCGTGTGGCCGGGCAGCACACAGATGTCATGCGCGTCTTTCTGCTGCGCGCCGCGTTTGCCGACTTCTATAACACGGGGCGACGGCTGATGGCGCTGTGCGGGAATGTACAGCAGCTGCGGCTGAAGGACTGCGTGCTGCTGCTTCCGGATATCCCGTTCCGTACCGACTACGGAGCGGTTTTCAGCGACGGGGCGCTGAACTTGGCGGGCTATCGTGTCCCCGGCCTGGTCCGCGCTGTGGCACGCGAAATCATCGGCGCCGTCAAGTCGGTGCTTCAGGCACGGCTGATGCCGGGACAGGATCAAGCTGCGCCCCCCTGTGTCGCCGTGCAGTTCGTCGCGGGTCTTTCAACAGACACTGTCAACGATATTCCTTGGTTTGACGCCAGTGGCCTCGAGCGGCAGCAGATACTGATATATACAAATGATGACCGCGTGGCAGAGGCGGCAAGTGCGGCCAGCCAGGCAGGTTTTCGTTCAGCAGACTTCTGGCGCTGGCGCTTGCCGCGGAGCTTGCGGCGGGAGCACGAAATGGCGGTGATTCGCGCCTTGCTCGCGAGCCTCCGGATACTGTTCAGTTTCCGCTCCGGAAATCTGGCGGTCCGGCTGTGGTTGGCAAAATGGGTTCTGCAGTTCATGCGCCGGGATGCGCGCCTGCACGCGTTTTATACTGCGCATAATGTCGTTGTGCATTTTCACGCAGCGGATTCGAATGCGCTGGCCATTGCCTCCCCCGTGGCGCTGGCCAGACGTGGCGGATTGGATCTGGCCCACCAGCTTGGCGGCAATGGCGAACTGGTATTCGAGTTTCGACCACTGACAGGCCGGAGGCTGCTGGCCTGGAGCGAATATCACCGCCGATTGCACGCCGAACTGGAACGGCGCGTCCCAGGCAAGGGGCCACAGGAGGTCAACGTTGTCGGCCATCCGCTCGATTACCTGATCGAGTCCAGGCGCCACGCCGCCCATGCAGTGCGGGAAAAGCTGAACAGCCGCGGTGTACGCTTTATCGTCACGGCGCTGGACAATGTGGCTCTGCGCGATTTTCTCGTCACGCCGGATCACTTGCGCCGGTTTTACACCAGCCTGATTGACTTGGCCGACGCCGACAGCAGCCTGGGCATAGTGGTCAAGCGAAAGCCGGGCAACCCCTATCGATTTCCGGCTGATATCCAAGAGCGACAGACGCGCCTGCAGGAGTCCGGGCGCTGGGTCGAACTGGCGGCGGAAGCGTCGGTCTTCGAGGCAGTCACCTGCGGGGACCTCGCCATCATTCTGCATATGGCCAGCGCCGGCATGGAAGCGGCTATAGCCAATATTCCACACATATATTATGACCTGACGGCCTGGGGCGACCACGCCTTCTATAAGTGGCGAGCCAGCCTGATTGCCACGACTCACGAAGAACTGGTGCAACTGGTCGACCGGCATCGGGCGGGGACCGGCTGGGGTCCGGGAAATTTAGAGTTTGAATCATACCGTCGTGATTTGACGCCGCATGATGACGGCCAAAGCGCTCGGAGGATCGGCGCTCTGGTCAGGGATGCCTTTCACCGCCGGTTGTCTTCCGGCAATCAAAACAGGTCGTAGTTTCGCAATTGGGTGGGAAATGTACCTTCAGGACAATCAAAGATATTGGGAACGCGGTTACACGGCGCCGAATGTCGACAGCTCGCTGTTCCGTTTCTACGGACGGATACTGAAGCCGGACTTCCCGCAACTGCGCGGCAAGCGGCTGGTCGATTTCGGCTGCGGCCAGGGTGCCTCGGTCAATTTCCTGCATAAGGTCGGCTTCGACGTCGTCGGCGTGGACAGCAGCAGCACGGATATTGAGGCCGGACGCGCGCTGTTCCCGCATGTCGCCAACCGGCTGGAACTCTGCGACATCGATCCGGGCAAAGTGCCGTATTACGGTTTTGCCGATAATGTCGCCATCGTGACTGCGGTGCAGAGCCTTTATTATCTGGACGACGACCATTTTGAAATCTGCCTGCGCAAGCTTGCAGACGCGATGGAACCGGGTGGCGTGTTCTATGCGACGATGATGGGCACGCGTTGCGATGAGTTCTATAAGAACTCAACGCCGGCAGCCGGGGGGCTGCGGAAAGTCGACTTCCGCAACGACCGTATCCAGGTGTCGGACTACTACATGTCCTTTATCGAAGATGAAGACCACCTGAAAAGGAAATTTCATCTCTTCAAGCCCCTGCATATCGGCTACTACGCCGCGCGTTTCCGCGAAGACGAGGGCGACGGTTTCCACTACACGTTTTGCGGAATAAAGGAATAATTCGGGCGCGCCTGAAACCGGCGCGGGGCCCCGGCCGGCCCCGTCCGGAGATGGCGGCGCGTGCCACGGCGGTGCTGTGGGGCAGGAGAGAGGTGGTGAGCCCGCCGGGATTCGAACCCGGGACCTCTCGATTAAAAGTCGCTTGCTCTACCAGCTGAGCTACGGGCTCACAAAACCCTGTCCGGCGGTCCCAGTAGGTGACCGGGCCGAAAAGCGCGGCGACCATAGGTCGTCGGGCCGGCCCCGTCAACCTACCGGATTTTGCGGAAAGCCAGGGTTACGCTGCCCACCGGAATCCCGAATTTCCGCACCGTCGCCCGGTTCAGGACCATCTCGTCGTCGAAGCGGTACAGCCAGTCATCGAAGGATACGTCGATGCCGCCGGAATCGGTTTTCAGGCGGATGTCGTAGACCCATTGCAGGCTGTTTCCCATGGCGCGGCCCTCGGCGGTGCCGAGCACGTCGTCGGCCCGGCCCTGGTAGCGGCCATCCGCCCCGGCCCGGATGCGCCAGATCCTGCGGTCGGTCTCGCGGTCGCTGAAGCGGAAATCCTCGTCCAGCACCAGTTCGTCGCCCTCGCGACGGCCGGCGATCTCGACGGTGAACTGGCGCACCCCGCCGCCGAAACGCGGTTCGAACAGGCCCCAGGCTTTGACCTGCCCGATAAAATACGGCTCCAGCGCAAAGGCCCCGTATGCCTGGTGGCCGGCGGGGTCCGGGCGCTGGGTGGAGCAGGCGGCAATCAGGGGAGCGAGCATGATCAGGCAGACGGCAGCAAGGCGGCGCAGCATCGGATATCCGAAGGGTTCGATCTGACCGACGAGCTAGCTTGCCGGGGCCGGGCGGCAAGGGTGGCCATCCCGAGCTAGCCCCCCGGCCGGCGGTTTTCCCTGGAAACCGTAGCGGCGGTTACCAAGTTACAACCTTTAAGGGGCTACAAAATTCTTCGCAGTTGCGGGATAATCTCCCGGTCCGGCCCGTACAGCCCGGAGGATGAGGATCATGGCGAATTTTTACGTTGAAGGCGGGATTTTCAAGGATCTGGCAGACCCGGCGCCGATTTCCGGAACCGAGGAACGCTACGGTCCGTTCCCGACCGAGCAGGAAGCCGACAAGATCTGGCGCGCCCGCATGGCGGAAAAGATCGACATCTGCAACCACCGCCTGCGCGTGATCAAGCGCGAGGCCTGAGCCGCCGCGCTCTTGTTGCCGAGTCCTGAGCCGGCCCAGCCGGTCTTGTCGCGCTTTCCCTGTTGCTAAGCTGTGTGCCTGCCACGATGATTTCATGGCAGACCCTCCGATTCGGCCAATTGCGGCCGAAAGACAGGTCGAGTGACGGCAATGTTCGATCCTTACGCTGCCGGTCGGCTGATCGCCAACCGGGGCGATTTGAAACGCAAGGCAGTGAATTACGCCCGCGGCCAGGACGTGCGGCTGAGTGCTGAACTGCGTGGCAAGATCGAGAAGGTCATTGTGAAGAACCAGGCTGAATTCGAAGCGGCGGCGCGCGAGACTATGGTGACCCTGAAGGAAGCCTGGGGCTCTGCGTCGTTCAATTCGATCGGCCGCGCGCGCTATTACGAATGGATCCGCGACCTGGCGCTGGACCTGAAGGGCCAGGGCAGCCTGTTCGGCTATCCGCTGGTCACGCTCTATGCCGACTCCTTGAAGAATCTCTGCGATGGCCTGACCAATCCGAGCCATCGCCTGCATGCCATCATCGGCCTGAATATCGACGCGCTGAATATTATCGTGCGCCGCCGCATCAGCGGCCCGGGCAGCATGCTGGAACGCCGCGTGGCCGAGGCCTTCCGCGAAGCCTATCTGAAGATGCGCCTGCGCCAGCCGTCGGAAGTGTCGCTGGAGCACAAGGTGGCCGATGCCGTGCGCCAGCTGGATGGCAAGCGCGAACCCAGCGTGAAGTCGCCGGACCTGAAGAATACCGGGCGCGAATGGCCCGGTGGCGTGCGCCTGACGGCCGATTGAGGCCCCGGTTTTGAGGCTCAGTCATGGCTGATTCAGACGACCGCAACAATCCGAACGGGCCGCCGGAAGGCTTCAACTGGAAGCCGCAGGCGATCAAGCCGATTGCCGCGCAGGAAGTGATCGCCGAGGCGATCAAGGAAGCCGACAAGAGCTACTTCTTCGAGAATTACAGCAAGCAGGCCGCCAATGTCGTCGCCGAGCTGCGCAAGCATGGCTATGTGATCGTGCCCTATTATCCCACGGTCCAGATGGTCAAGGCAGCGATGGACGAGCTGCAATATGGCCAGAACCGCTTCACCAACGTGGTGATGCCGATGTATCTGGCGATGATGAAAGCCGCCCCGAAGTCGAAAGGCTGATCTGGGGGGGAGGCCGCCCTAACCGGTCCTTAACCGCCATCTGGTATTGCTGCCAGACTGGGGTAGAATACAGCCGAGCCTATAAAAGTTTTTGGCACTGGAGCTGAACGATGAGCCGGGACAAGCTGGTGGCTTTCCTGCGCGTGGCGGGGCCGCAGCGCACCGCTGAAATCCTGAAACGCCTGCCGCCGCAGGAGGCGCAGGCGGTGCAGCAGGCGCTTGACCAGACTCCGAATATCGCCGCCACGCAGGTGGATGTCGCCGCCGATGCGGCAGCCACGTTCGTCGCTGCGGTTGGCCGCAAGCGCTGATGCTCAAATCCGTCGGCTGGAAAGCCGTGCTGTCTATCATGTTCGCCTTGCTGATGGCTGGCGACTCACTGGCGCAGCAGCAGGAAGGCCTGCGCGCCGCCAGCCGGCCGAAACGTCCTGACAAATGCTTCAACACGCCGGAAATCGAAGCCGTCGCCATCGTGCGCGCCGGCATGGTGGTGCGCGATCATGCGCGCGCCTGCGCCCGTCGCGGCCATGATGCCGGTATCATCCAGCTCTGGGGCGCTTTCGACAACGCCAATGCCGAAGAGATGCGGCGGGCGGTGGAGGTGCGTGCCGAAGCCTTCCGGCGCAACTGGCCCGACGATCCCAATGCCGCGCAGCGCGATGCGAATGAAACAGTGGCGTCACGCCAGCTGGTCGATTTCGCGCCCGAGGAATGCGTGGCTTTGCGCGACCTGGTCGAAACCTTCACCAACTGGCAGGCCTATATGAAGCATGTCCGCATCGTCGAGGTGGGGCAGGTCAAGTCGCTGTACCGCATCTGCCCGCGCCGCACGCCGGGCGAAGTGCCAAAATCGGAGCAGCCGTAGCGCGGCGCGCGGCTAGTTCGCCGGCACCACGACGATGCGGTTGTTTTCCAGCAGGATGCTGCCGGCGCGGAAGACCGGCGTGCCGTAAGGGTCCATCTGGCCGATCACGCGCACGCGGTCGCCGGCCTTCACCTTGGTCAGGTCGCGCCAGGTTGGGCCGATCACCACCACCTGGCCCGAATTGCCATCGTTCAGCACGAAGGTCGTGGCCTGCGGCGACAGCACCACGCCCTGGATGGTGACGGCCTTGCCGCGCGGGATTTCCGAAATCGGCACCAGCGGCGGCACCTCGAAAGCCATGCTGCGCGTGGTGCCGCGCGTGCTGTTGCTCCTCGGGGCCTGTGCCGGCTTCTTCTCGTCCTTCTGTTCAGCCTGCGGCGGCTGCGCGGCGGGCTGCTGCGCACCAGGTGCCTGCGGCACAATCGGCTGGCTCGGCGGCTGCGCGGCGCGCGGGTCGGCTTGGCTCGGCATGGCTTGCGGCGTTGCCGGCGCGACCTGCTGTTGCGCGACGGCGGGCGCTGCGATCAGCAGCGCCGCGCCCAGAACGAGAAGGGGAGACTTCAGATACATCTGCCGCCATCGACCTCCATGCAGACGCCGGTGATGAAATTCGCTTCATCCGAGGCGAGGTAGAGCGCGGCGTTGGCGATATCGGCCGGCGTCGAGAAGCGGCCGATCGGAATCGTGCTGACGAATTTCGCCTTCATCTCCGGGGTCTCTTCGCCACCCATGAATTCCTTCAGCATCGGCGTCAGGCCGGCCACCGGGTTCAGCGCGTTGACGCGAATCTGCTCCGGCGCCAGTTCCACCGCCATCGCCCGGGTCAGCGTGATCACCGCGCCCTTCGAGCCATTATACCAGACCAGGCCGGGGCGGGGCCGCACGCCGGCCGTCGAGGCGATGTTGATGAAGGCGCCGCCGCCACGCTTGCGCATCTCCGGAATGGCATGCTGGGCCGAGAGATAGATGCTCTTCACGTTGACGGCAAAAATCTTGTCGAAGGTGGCTTCGTCGGTGTCGAGCAGCGAGGCGTTGCGCTGCGGCATGCCGGCATTGTTCACCATGATGTCCAGTCCGCCGAAAGCCTCGACGGCCTTTTCCACCAGCGCTTTCATCTGGCCGTTCTGGCTGACATCGGCGGCCACCGGCAAAGCCTTCTGCCCGGCCTTGTTGATCTCGGCGGCCACTCTTTCGGCGCCGGCCATGTTGAGGTCGCCGATCACGACAGACGCGCCTTCGGCGGCAAAGCGCTTGGCGATGCCCTCGCCGAAACCCGAACCGCCACCCGTGATGATCGCAACCTTGCCCGACAGACGCATGAACCCGATTCCTTCCCTAAAAAAGCCGTGCCAATCACTCTAGCCTGCCGGCCGGGGCATGCAAGCGCCTGATTCCCCTGCTAGACTGGCGCGATATCTTGAGAAAATGGGAGGCACGGCGTGCTGTTTCCGGGTTTCGAGCAAAAGCGTGTGGCCGGCGAGGGCGCCGAGATCAACCTGCGGATCGGCGGCCAGGGGCCGGCTTTGCTGCTGCTGCATGGCTATCCGCAGACCCATGCGATGTGGCACCACATCGCGCCGAAGCTGGCCGAGAACTTCACCGTGGTCTGCGCCGACCTGCGCGGCTATGGCGACAGCGACAAGCCGGCCAGTACGCCCGACCATGCGCCGTATGCCTTCCGCGCCATGGCCGCCGACATGGCGGCAGTGATGACGAAGCTGGGCTTCGACCAGTTTTTCCTGGCCGGCCATGACCGTGGCGCCCGCGTGTCGCATCGCCTGACGCTGGACCACCAGCCGCGCGTCAAGAAGGTCGTGCTGATGGATATCGTGCCGACCCTGCATCTGTATGAGAATATCGATCAGCAGGTGGCGACCGGCTACTACCACTGGTTCTGGCTGATCCAGCCCGCGCCCTTCCCGGAGAAGATGATCGGCTCCGATCCGGAATTTTACCTGCGCAAGAAGACCGGGCATTGGTCGGGCGCGACTTTCAAATTCGACGAAGCCGCCATGGCGGAATACCTGCGCTGCTTCAGCAAACCCGAAACCATCCATGCCACCTGCGAAGACTATCGCGCCGCCGCCAGTATCGACCTGGTGCATGACCGCGCCGACCGCGAGGCTGGCAAGCGCGTGACCTGCCCGATGCTGGTGCTGTGGGGCAGCAAGGGGCTGATGGACAAGGCTTACGATGTGCTGGGCACCTGGCGCGACCGCGTCAGCGGCAGCCTGGATGGCCAGCCCGTCAACAGCGGGCATTTCCTGCCCGAGGAAGCGCCGGACGAGACCTATGAGGCGATGCTCAAATTTTTCAAGGCCTGATCAGAAATGACCGAGACGCCGCCACCCAATCCTGAAGTCGAACTGCCGCCCATCATTGCGCCGGCGCCGAGGGTGAGCCTGCTCACGCGGCTGCGCAATTACTTCCTCGCCGGCATTATCGTGGCCGCGCCGATCGGCCTGACCATCTATCTGGTCTTCATCACCATCGAGGCGATCGACCGCAATGTGCGCAGCCTGGTGCCGCCGGGCTACCAGCCGGAACGCTTCATTCCCTACGATCTGCCCTTCGGCATTCCGGGGCTGGGCCTGATCGCGGCCCTGGTCATCCTCACGCTGATCGGCTTCCTCGCCACCAACCTGATGGGCCGCACGCTGCTGTCGCTGGGCGAGCGGATCGTGGCGCGCATGCCGGTGGTGCGCGGCATCTACTCGGCGCTGAAGCAGATTTTCGAAACCGTGTTCAGCCAGTCGGGCAATTCCTTCCGCCAGGTGGCGCTGGTGCCCTGGCCGTCGACCGGCTCGTGGACCATCGCCTTCGTCACCAATTACATCCAGGGCACCGAGATCGCCGGGCATCTGGGCGAAGAGATCGTCACATGTTACGTGCCGACCACGCCGAACCCGACCGGCGGCTACATGACCTACTATCGCCGCCGCGACATCCATATCCTGTCGATGAGCGTGGACCAGGCGATGAAGCTGATCATTTCCTGCGGCGTGATCGTGCCGCCGGGATTGATCACGGAGCTTACGGCCGCAGCCAAGATGGCCGATGGAGGAAAGTCCAGTGGCAAGTCCGGCCCCGGAAACACAAGCCCAAACACCGGCACAGACGGCAACTTCACGCCCTGATCTGCCGGCGCAAATAGCCGGTTTCGATCTGCGTGCGCTGGACCGGGATTTCCTCGACAATCCCTATCCGGTCTACCATCTGCTGCGACAGCATGATCCGGTGCGCCGCATGCCGGATGGCAGCTGGTTCCTGACCCGCTACGACGACCTGCAGGCGGTTTACCGCGACAACAAGCGCTTCTCATCCGACAAGAAGGTCGAGTTCGGCGCGAAATACGGCGAAGGCACGCCGCTGCATCGCCATCACACCACCAGCCTGGTGTTCAACGATCCGCCGCTGCATACCCGCGTGCGGCGGTTGCTGGCGCCGGCGTTTACGCCGCGTGCGCTCAAGCTGCTGGAGCATCGCTTCGAGGCGCTGGTGGCGCGTATGCTGGACAAGGCCGCGAAGAACGGCGGCATGGATGTGATCGCCGATTTCGCGTCCGCGCTGCCGGTCGAAATCGTCGGCGACATGCTGGCGGTGCCGCAGGAAGACCGCCATTTGCTGCGCGACTGGTCGCTCGCCATTCTCGGCGCGCTGGAACCGGTGCTGACGCCGGAGCGGGACGAGCAGGGCACGCGCGCCGTCACCGAATTCGAGGCCTATCTCGAAAAGCATATCACCGGCTGGGAAACGCGCATGGCTTCTCGCGAGGCCGAGGATGCCTATGGCGATGTGCTGACCGGGCTGATCCGTGGCGAGACGGGAGATAAGCTGACGCCGGCCGAACTGGTGCAGAACTGCATCTTCCTGCTTAATGCCGGCCACGAAACCACCACCAACCTGATCGGCAACGGCATCGCCGCTTTGCTGGACTGGCCGGGCGAGAAACAGCGGCTGATCGCCGATCCCAGCCTGATCAAGACGGCCATTGAAGAATTCCTGCGCTTCGAATCCTCCAACCAGCTCGGCAATCGCCGCGTGGTGGAGCGCGTCGAGATTGGCGGTGTCACCTTCGAGCCCGGCGATCTCGTCACGCTCTGCATCGGCGCCGCCAATCGCGACCCGGCGCAATTCCCCGATCCCGACCGGCTCGATGTCGGCCGCATGCCCAATCGCCATCTGGCGTTTGGTGCCGGGATTCATGCCTGCGCCGGCATGTCGCTGGCGCGACTGGAAGGCCAGATTGCCGTGCAGCAGCTGCTGGCGCGTTTCCCGGATTTCCGCGCCACCGGTAAGGCCGTGCGCGGCGGGCGCGCGCGGTTCAGGGGGTATCTGTCTTTCCCAATTGAGTTCAGTTGAGCATGACCCAGAAAAAACGTCTCGCCGTTGCTCGCCTCTGGCATGAGGGCAACAGTTTCACCCCGCTGCCGACCACGCTGGCCGATTTCGAGCGCCGCGAATGGTTCGAGGGTAACGAGGGCCTGGCGCGCTATCGCGGCACCGGCACGGAACTCGGGGCGGTCGTCGCCTTTGCGGAAGCGCATCCGGATTGGGAAGTGACCGTGCTGCGCTGCGCCTCGGCGCCGCCGGGTGGGCCCGTGGAAGACGCGCTGTATGAACGCATCGTCGCCGACATGCTGCGCGGTCTTGGGGCCCAGCAATGGGATGCGGTCTATCTCTCGCTGCATGGTGCGCTGGTCACGGTCAGCGAACCGCAGGCCGACCTGATGCTGATCCGCCGCGCGCGCGCTGCCATCGGCAGCACGCCGCTGGGCGTCAGTTTCGACCTGCATGCCAATCTCTCGCCCGAGCTGCCGCAGCTGATCGATTTCGGCTCAGGCTACAAGACGCATCCGCATATCGACATGGACGCTACGGCGGCCCGCGTGCTGGCCGAACTCCACCGGCTGGTGAATGGCGGCGCGAAACTGGCGGGCGCGGTGAAAAAGCTGCCGGTGCTGCTGCACAGTTTCAACATGCGGACCGCTGCCGGGCCGATGGCGGATACGGTGAACGATGCCAAGGCAGCCACGACAGGCGCCGTGAAGGACATCACGGTGTTCGGTGGTTTCGTCTGGGGCGACAGCCCCGATGCCGGCGCCAGCATCCTGACCTGGGCCGAGACGGCAACAGCGGCGAAAGCTGCGGCCGATGACATCGCCGCGCGGCTTTATGCACGGAGCGACCAGTTCCGCACGTCTTTGCCGTCACCGGCCGAAGGCCTGCGCGCGGCCTTGCAAAAGCCCGGCCTCGTCTGCGTGGTCGAGCCAAGCGATAACCCTTTATCTGGCGGTTTCGGCGATACCACCGGGCTGCTGCGCGCGCTGCTGGAAATGAAAATCGACGGCGAGGCGGTGTTTGCCTTCCTCTACGATCCAGCGTTGGTGCAGGCGGCGAAGGCCGCCGGGATCGGCGCAGCCATCCATGCCAAACTCGGCGGACGCATCACACCGCATTTCGGTGCGCCGGTGGATGCGCGGGCGGAAGTGGTCGCGTTCACCGATGGCCGCTTCGTCAACGAGGGCCCGTTCGAGACCGGCATGCCGGTCGATCTGGGCGAGACGGCGGTGCTGAAGGTTGGCGATGTGAAGATCATTGTGACGTCGAGCAGCCAGGCCGGCATCGATCCGGCCTATTTCCGCCTGCATGGCATCGATCTGGCGACAACGCGGCTGATCGCCGCCAAGGCGAAGAACCATTTCCGCGCGGCTTTCGTCGAGCGCGCGGCGATCATCGTCGATGTCGACACGCCCGGCCCGGCAGCGCTAGATCTGTCGGTGCTGCCGTTCCGGTATCTGCCGGAGAATATTGAGAAGTAAAAAATGGGATTCCCGCTTTCGCGGGAATGACGATTATTTTAAACCGTCATGCCGGGCTTGACCCGGCATCCCATTTTCTTTCTTCAGATCAATCGATCCGCGCGCCCGAGGCCTTCACGGCCTTGGCCCATTTCTCGATCTCGGTCTTCATCAGGTCGGCCAGCACTTCCGGCTTGCCACCGACGGGCTCGGCGCCCTGCTGGTCGAACTGCGCCTTCATGTCCGGCGATTTCAGGATCGCGTCGATTTCCTGGTTCAGCTTGGCGACGATCGGCGCCGGGGTCTTGACCGGGGCATACATCGCAAACCAGGCGGTGGCGCTGTAGTCCGGCAGGCCCTGTTCGGCAATGGTCGGGATATCCGGCGTCGACGGCCAGCGCTTCGGCGTGGTGACACCCAGCGCGCGCAATGCACCCGAGCGGATATGCGGCAAAGCAGACGGCAGGTTGTCGAAGGTGAACTGCACGTTGCCGCCCAGCAGGTCGGTCAGCATCGGGCCCGAACCGCGATAGGGCACATGCACCAGGTCGGTGTTGGTCATGGTCTTGAACAACTCGGCCGAGAGATGGCCCGAGGTGCCGTTGCCCGGCGTGCCGAAATTCAGCTTGCCCGGCTGCGACTTCGCCAGCGCGATGAATTCCTGCACATTCTTGGCCGGCACGCTGGGATGCACCACCAGCACATTGGCCACCATGGCGACCAGCGAGAGCGGCGCGAAATCCTTCACCGGGTCATAGCCCAACTTGCTGTACAGGCTGATGTTGATCGAATGGGTGCCGATGGTGCCCATCATGATCGTGTAGCCATCGGGCTCGGCCTTGGCGGCGAATTCGGTGCCGATATTGCCGCCGGCGCCAGCGCGGTTATCGACCACGAACTGCTGGCCGAGCCGCTCGGTCAGCTTGGCCGAGACGAGGCGGGCCAGGATGTCGGTGGTGCCGCCGGCGGGGAAGGGCACCACGACCTTCACGGGCTTGGTCGGATAGGCCTGTGCGAATGCGACAGGCGACAGCAGCAGCGTGGCGGCCGTAACGGCAACAGCGGAAAGGAGGGTCCGGGTCAAGGTCATCAGGTCGTCTTTCTTATGCGTGTTTCGCGTCAGCGAGCGGACTCGCCGGCCGGCAGTGTAGGCCGGTTGACCTGATCTGCCCACGGATTTGTTGCGCCGCTGACGTGATGTTGTGCTATTGAATTGAATTCAATATAATGGGCGCATGAGCCAGCCTGCCAAGCCACGCCTGCGTGTTTCTGCCGCCGAATTGCTGCCGCCCGATCTGCCCGCTTCGGCGCGCGGCAGCGAGACACGCGACCGCATCCTGAAAGCCGCCGCGAAAGTGCTGGTCGCTGGTGACGGGCAATGCGAGATCGCCGATGTGGCGCGTGTCGCCGGCGTCTCGGCCGGGCTGAGCTACCACTATTTTTCGTCCAAGGCTGGGCTGATCGCTGCCGTGGTCGAAGCGTTTTACGACCGCATGGAAGCCGCCGTGATGGAGCCCAATCCCAAACCCGGTGCGGGCTGGGGCGAGCGCGAGCGGCTGCGGCTCGAACGCATGGTCGACTTTCATTATGCCGAACAGCTGGCACCCCTGATCCTGACAAGGCTCAGTCGCACACCGGACGTGGCCGCCGTGGAAGCGGCGCGGATCGCCGGCCATATTGATCTCGCCGCGCGCAATATCGAACTGGCGCAGCAGAAGGGTGAAATCCCCGGCGATCTGGACGCGCATCTGCTCGGCGCCATGATCCTCGGCGGTTTGCGTCAGGCCATCGGCCAGGCGCTCGGCATGCAGAAGCGGCCCAGTCGCGACAAAATCACCGACCAGCTCTGGTCCTTCATCGCCGGCACGGCGCAGCTCAAACCGAAAAAGAAGGCGATGCGCTGATGCAGCCCGCTTTGCAGCAGGCATGGCTCGGCCGCGTGCGCGACCATATGCAGGCGCGCACGACTGACATGGCGGAAACCGTGACGCGCATCGACATCGCGCGCTACATCGATCCGCAGCGGCTCAGCGATGAACAGGCGTTGCTGCGCCGCACGCCGATCTTTGTCAGCTTCTCGTCCAAGCTCAGCAGGCCCGGCGATTTCGTCACGCATGACCTGCTCGGCCTGCCGATACTTGTTTTACGCGACATGGAGGGCGTGTTGCGCGCCTTCCTCAATGTCTGCCGCCATCGTGGCGCCAAGCTGGTCTGGGACAAGGGCGGCTGCGGCAAACGCGCCTTCACCTGTCCCTATCATGCCTGGAGCTACGACCTGCGCGGCACCTTGCGCGGCATTCCGCATGAAGCCGGTTTCGCCGGGCTCGACAGGGCGCAGCACAATCTGGTTCCGCTCGCTGTCACCGAAGCCTTTGGCCTCGTCTTCGTGCTGCCGGATCAGTCGCAACCGGCCTATGACTTCTCAGGCTTCCTCGCCGGCATCCGCGACGATCTCGAAGGCTTCGGTCTCGGCAACTCCATCCTGCATGACGAACGCGAGATTGGGCTCACCTGTAACTGGAAGGTCGTGGTCGAGGGCGGGCTGGAAACCTATCATGTGCAGCATGCGCATAAGCGCACCATCGCGCCGATGTTCGCCGACAATGTGGCGGTGGCCGACCGGCTCGATCCGCATATGCGGCTGTATTTCACCAAGCGCAATGCCGCAGAGCTGGTGGCAGGTGAGGCGCAGGGCACGATCCGCGATTACGGCAATCCGCTCTATTACATCTTCCCCAACCTGATCATCCTGGTGCAGCCCGATCACGCCACGGTACTGGCGGTGCTGCCCAAAGGCACGGATCAGTGCATCGTGCATGGCGGCGCGCTGGTGCCGCCGATGACGCAGAGAGGTGACGCGACCGGCACGCCGAAAGCCGATGCGCATTGGGACCGCAATGTGAAGATCTTCTGGGACGCGCTGGACGAGGATTTCCAGATGGGCCAGGCGATCCAGGCCGGCTTCCGCTCCGGCGCCAACAGTCACATCACCTTCGGCCGTTTCGAGCAGGGTTGCGCCTGGTTCCACGACAGCCTGGATCGCCGGCTCACGGGCCCGGTTTGATTCAGGTCAAGCTGGCGCGCGTTCAGGCCGGATAGGTTGCTGGCAGTGACGCGCATCCCGCCGTCCGGTTACGCCTGAGGAAAACATGCAAAGCAATGTCGGTGGCTTCGACCGCGTCCTGCGTATCGTCGCGGGCCTGATCCTTCTCACCTTCGCCGTCGTCTACCAGGGCGACGAGCGCTGGTTCGGCCTGATCGGCGTGGTGCCACTGCTTACCGGCCTGTTCCGTTTCTGCCCGGCCTACAGGCTGCTGGGGATGAATACCTGCCCGCGCTAGGGCGTGACTAGGTTCTGAAGAACGCCACCAGTTCGGCCAGCTGCGCCGACTGATTGGCGAGCTGCTGCGCCGAGGCCGAGGTTTCCTCCACCAGCGCGCCATTGCGCTGGGTCATCTCGTCCATCTGCGCCACGGCGGTATTGATCTGCTCCAGGCCGCCGGCCTGTTCGCGGCTGGCGGCAGCGATTTCGGCGACGATATCCGACACTTTCTTGATCGCGGAGACGATCTCAATCAGCGAGGCACCGGTCTGGTTCACCAGCGCCGCGCCGGTCTTGACCTGCGTATTGGATTCCGTGATCAGCGCCTTGATGTCGCGGCTGGCATCGGCCGAACGCTGGGCCAGGGCACGCACTTCCTGCGCCACCACCGCAAAGCCTTTGCCGGCTTCGCCCGCCCGCGCAGCTTCCACCGAGGCATTCAGCGCCAGCAGGTTGGTCTGGAACGCGATTTCGTCCATCAGCCCGACGATGTCGGAAATGCGGCGTGCGCTGTCCTCGATGCGGGTGACGGCATCCACTGCCTGCTGGGTGATCTCGCCGCCCTTGTCGGCGGTGTTGCGCGCCGCCATCGCCAGCTGGCTGGCCGCCTGGGCGTTGTCGGCATTCTGCTTCACCGTGGTGGTGATCTCATGCATCGAGGCTGCGGTTTCTTCGATGGAGGCGGCCTGCGATTCCGTACGCTGGGCCAGGTCCTGGCTGCCCGACGAGATTTCCGCCGAGGCCAGTTTGGTCGCGCGCGCACTTTCGCTCAGGCGGCCGGCGAAATCGCGCAGGATCTCGCTCATGCGGTTGGAGCTGCTGGTCAACTCGCCGAACACGCCGCCATACTGGCCAGCCACGCGCTGGCTCAGATCACCATCGGCCATCGCACCCATCACGCCGGCCAGTTCGCCGGCCATCGCCTGCAGCATGCCGGCCAGGCCGTTCATCTGCTGGGCCAGCTCGTGGAACACGCCGTCCAGGCCGGCGGTATCCACGCGGCGATCCAGTGCGCCGCCGCCGATGGCGGTGCAGAATTCGGCGATCTGCTGGCTGATGCGGGCATCGCGTTCGCGTGCTTCCGCTGCTTCGCGCTGCTCATTCTCCAGCCGCATTCGCTCGGCGGCATCGGCGCGCGCCTTCTCGATGGCATTCTGCTTGAACACGCCGAGCGCGCGCGCCATGTCGGCCACTTCGTCGGAGCGTTTCAGTTCCGGCACCGGCTGGCTGTGATCGCCCGCAGCCAGCGCCGTCATCAGCCCGGTCATCTGCGCCAGCGGTCGACCAATGCTGCGGCCGATGACAAAGGCCACCACGAGGCTGAAGATCGCCACCACCAGAAGGCCAATCGTCGCGCCGAGGCCGGCCTGGCTGCGCTTGTCGGCGGCGGCCTGCTTGGCGCGGTTCATCTCCTGCAGGTTGCCGGCGAACAGTGCATCGACGCGCGGGAGCAGCGCGGCGGCGGCGGCCTCCAATGCCTGGTTACCGTTGCGCACCGACAGTGTGCCATCGACCAGCGCGACGAAATCGCGCTGATAGGTGTCCAGCATCGGCAGCTGCGCCGTCATGCCAGCCTGTTCGAGGGCAGCACGGAAGGGCGGGATCGACTGCTGGAAGCGATCGAGGTAGCTGCGGTCGCGGCGCAGGATGAAATCCTTTTCATGCCGGCGTAGCGCCAGCATCATCGCTGACAGGCGCGGATCGGCATCGCTGCCCAACGAGGTTTCGATGCCGCGCACCGCCGCCCGCAGCGAGCCCTGCAGGCCGCTATTCTCGTCATAGCCCAGACGCTCCCACAGCTGGTTGAAGGTATCGAAGCGCTGCACATAGACAGCCAGCGCGCTCTGCGCCTCGCTCAGGTCGTTGCGGATGTCCGCGCGCCTGGTCAGCTTGTCCATCGCGTCCAGCTCGCTGCGCGCCTCCGCGGCGGCAGCCCGCACGGCACTGGCCAGCCTGGCATCGGGATTGGCGTCGAAATTGCGTTCATGCAGGCGGGCGTTCAGGAAGGCGCTGCGCATCTTGGCGGTATGCTCCACCAGGGTGGTGGCCTGCTGGTCGGCCTCCATCAGCACGTCGACCTGCCGGTTCATCACGGTGTAGAAGCCGGCAATGGCGACGAAAGCGACCAGCACGATCACGCCGATGCCGATGATTTTGGTTCCGACCCTCCAACGCATGCCCGCCCCCTATGGATACCGAGTTTATGCCTGAGACCCCGTACTCATTTTGATTGCATGATACTGTTCTGATATAACCTCGGGATGATCATACCGCGATGCCATATATGTGCGATCAGCAATTTTTCGTGCTTTACCCGTGGTCTGGCCCGAAAGGGCTGAGCGTTCCGGTGGCTTTCGGAGCCCCAGATCGCTCTGGCCGGGCCGGCGCGGCACGGGCTAGACTTTTGCCATGAGCAAGCTGTCTCGCCGCTATTTCGTCTCCGGCCGGGTGCAGGGCGTGGGCTACCGTTACTGGACCACGACCCGGGCCAAGGCGCTGAACCTGGTCGGCTGGGTGCGCAACCGGCGCGACGGCCGGGTGGAAGTGCTGGCCTATGGCGAGAAGAGCAATCTCGACAGTCTGGGTCAGGACCTGCATGCCGGCCCAGAAGCGGCGCAGGTCGACAGCGTCGATGAGGCACCGGTGACGCCGGAAGAGGCAGAGCTGGCCGCCGGCGCGACCAAGTTCTCGCAGACCCCGACGCTGTAGCGGTCGCACCGGTGTTCGATCTCACCCACGAACTGAAGCCTTTAATGGGGCTCTATGCCTGGTCGGCGCGACGGACGCATGGAAGTTTTCTGACACTGCAGTTCGGCGAGCCGCGTTTGTCGATCCGCCAGCCACTGACTTCCAGTCGCTCTGCGCGGCGACGCCTGGTACGGGCAGTCGGACAGTGGGAGATATGGATCGAGCAGGCTGTGTGGCGGTTGGACTGGGGTGCGGGAAGCGTGACATCCGACGATGACCAGCCGGTGATCGAGCAGGCCTTGATCAATCTCGACGGTCAGGCCCTGACCGATTTCCGCAACGATGAGACTGCGCGCGCCAGCAGCTTTCATTTCGACCTCGGAGCGGTGCTCAGCGTGTCGCCCGATGGCAGCGCAGACGAACCACAGTGGCATCTGTCGCATCATCAGCAGTGGATTGCGTCTTATATGAATGACGGGCGTGTAGAGGTCCAACGCGTGGACACTACAGCGCGTTGATATCCGCCACTTCCAGGATCGATTTCGACACGCGCAGGCGCGCGACCGCGATCATCGCCTGGCCGACCTGGCGCGTGGTGGTCAGCGCCGCCTGCGGCCACAGGAACTTCACCAGCGACAGATACGGCATCAGCAGGAAGTAGGCGAGGCGATAGACCTTGCTCTTCGGCTTGATGCCGTCCAGCGGCTCGATCACGCCGGGGCGGAACATATAGGCCGCCCTGAACGGCAGGCGCAGCAGCGCATTCTCGGTACGGCCTTTCACGCGCGCCCACATCACCGGGCCGCGCTCGGTGCTGTCGGTGCTGCGCCCGGAGACATAGGTGAACACCATCTGCGGATTGCGCTGCGCCAGCGCGGTGGCGGCGGCCAGCGTCAGATCGTGCGTCACGCGCGTATAGGCAGCTTCGGTCATGCCTGCGGAAGACACGCCGAGACAGAAGAAGCAGGCGTCGAAACCGGACAGCCGTTCGGCAATCGCGCTGTAGTCGTACATGTCGGTATGGATCAGGTCTTCCAGCTTGGTCGCTTCGGGCAAGCGCCCCATCGGAGTCTCGCGCGCCGGGCTGCGGCCCAGCGCCACCACGCGGGCCACGCCGGGATCGAGCAGGCATTCGCGCAGCACCGCCTGGCCGACCATGCCGGTGGCGCCGAAAATCAGGATGTTCATGCCGGTACTCCCCTGGGTGATACGACCAGCTTAACTTGCGGAGGCGGTGCCGGGGCAGGACGGCGGTCACATTCCGGCCGGAAAGCCAGGATAAAAAAATCGTGGGCCGGATGTCGGCCGGGCAGGGGTGCCGGCGTCCTAGGGGCGAGGCGGCCGTTTCAGCCGCAGCCGAATCAGAGGAGACGACAATGCGTGTTATGGTGATCGTGAAGGCGACCAAGGACAGCGAAGCCGGCCTGCCGCCGTCCAGCGAGCTGCTGGAAGAGATGGGCAAGTTCAACGAGCAGCTGGTCAATGCCGGCATCATGAAGTCGGGCGACGGGCTGAAGCCCTCATCTTTCGGCAAGCGCATCGCCTTCGATGGCGCCAGCCGCACGGTCTATGACGGGCCGTTCGCCGAGACCAAGGAACTGATCGCCGGCTACTGGCTGTGGGAGGTCAAGGACATGGACGAGGCGGTGGCCTGGGCCAAGCGCTGCCCCAATCCGATGCCGGGCCCGAGCGAACTGGAAATCCGGCCGTTCTATGAAATGGAGGATTTCGCTGAAGCGATGACTCCGGAGGCGCAGGCCACCTTCGATCGCGTCCAGGAGAAGATGGACAAGGCTTGATGCCGTGGCGGCACCGGAGACGATCCGGTGCCGCTCATGTCACTCCGTGCGCTCGTACCAGCGCCGGCTGCCATTGACGATGTGAACCACCGTCAGCATCACCGGCACTTCGATCAGGACGCCGACCACGGTGGCGAGTGCAGCACCTGACTGCAGCCCGAAGATGCTGATCGCGGCAGCCACGGCCAGTTCGAAGAAATTGCTGGCGCCGATCAGCGCGGACGGGCCCGCCACGCAATGCGCCACGCCGCATTGCCGGTTCAGCCAGTAGGCCAGGCCGGAATTGAAATAGACCTGGATCAGGATCGGCACCGCCAGCAGTGCGATCACCAGCGGATGGCTGACGATCTGTTCGCCCTGGAAGGCAAACAGCAGCACCAGCGTCACGAGCAGCGCGACCAGCGACACCGGGCCCAGCCGCCGCTGCATCCGCTCCAGCGATCCACTCGCCAGCAGCATGCGGCGCCAGAGCTGCGCGAGGATCACCGGGATCACGATATAAAGCCCGACCGAGAGCAGCAGCGTGTCCCAGGGAATGCTGATCGAGGACATGCCGAGCAGCAGCCCGACGATGGGCGCGAAGGCCACCACCATGATCGCGTCGTTCAGCGCCACCTGGCTCAGCGTGAAATGCGGCTCGCCATCCACCAGGTTGCTCCAGACGAACACCATGGCGGTGCAGGGCGCGGCGGCCAGCAGGATCAGGCCGGCGATATAGCTGTCGATCTGGTCGGCCGGCAACCAGGGCCGGAACAGCCAGCCGATGAACAGCCAGCCCAGCAGCGCCATGGAAAACGGCTTCACCGCCCAGTTGATGAACAGCGTGACGCCGATGCCGCGCCAGTGCTGCTTCACCTCACCCAGGGCGCCGAAGTCGATCTTCAGCAGCATGGGAATGATCATCAGCCAGACCAGCACGGCGACCGGCAGGTTGACCTTGGCGACTTCCATGGCCGAAACGGCACGGAACACGCCGGGCATCCAGTGGCCGGCGGCGATGCCGACGACGATGCAGAGCGCGACCCAAAGTGTGAGGTAGCGTTCGAAAGTATTCATGGCCGGTTTGGCCGGCTGGCTGGTGGCCGTGTCTGCGGACATGACGTTTCCTGTCTGGAACTTCTGGGATCAGGCGACGCGGGCGCCGTCGGCATCGATCAGCGGGGTGCCGTCTTCTTTCGTGATCGGCCCGCGCTGCGGATCGGGCAGGATGTCGAGCACGGTCTCCGACGGCCGGCAGAGTTTGACACCCAGCGGCGTCACCACGATCGGGCGGTTGATCAGGATCGGATGCTGCATCATGAAGTCGATCAACTCGATGTCGCTCCATTTCTGATCGTCCAGACCCAGCTCGGCATAGGGCGTACCCTTTTCGCGCAGTAGGCTGCGAACCGGAATGCCCATTTCCGCGATCAGCGCGACCAGCGTGGCACGATCCGGCGGGTCTTTTAGATACTCGATCACCTGCGGTTCCGCGCCACCTTCGGGAATGCTGTTGCGGATCAGCGCCAGCACGTTACGCGAGGTGCCACAGGCTGGATTGTGATAGATCGTGATGGCCATCCTAAGAGGCTTTCGACTGGTCGCGGCCGATCTCGTTCAGCCGGTTCTGCAGCGTCATGTCGTCCAGCGCCTTGATCGGCAGGCTGGTGAAGGCGCGGATGCGGTTGCCCAGCATACGATAGGTGTCGGCGAAGGCGAGCCGCTGTTCGACCTCGCTGCCCTCGACCGCCGCCGGATCGGGCAGGCCCCAATGGGCGCTCATCGGCTGGCCCGGCCAGATCGGGCAGACCTCGTTGGCGGCATTGTCGCAGACGGTGAAGACGAAATTCATCTCCGGCGCATCGGCGCCGGCGAATTCGTCCCACGACTTCGAACGCAGGCCGCTGATGTCATGGCCGCTTTTCTGCAGCAGGTCCAGCGCCATCGGATGCACTTCGCCCTTGGGGAAGCTGCCGGCGCTGTAGGCGCGGAACAGGCCGCGTCCCAGCTGGTTCATCAGCGCCTCGGCCAGGATGCTGCGCGCGGAATTACCGGTGCAGAGGAAGAGGACGTTAAACGGCTTTGCGTCTTGGTCGGGCATGGGGCGCACTCTTGGGGGTGGGGAGGCAGAGTTCGGGCTGGCCGCCGCAGCAGCGGTCGGACAGGAAGGCGATCACGTCGTTCATCCGGGCAACATCGACGGCATAGATCAGCGACCGGCTGCTGCGTTGCTGCGTGATTAGACCGGCGCCGCGCAGCTGCGCCAGATGGAACGACAGCGTGGGTGCCGGTACATCGAGCGCCTCGGCCAGCGCCCCGGCCGAAAGCCCGGCCGGCCCGGCCTCGACCAGGCGGCGATACAGCGCCAGCCGGGTTTCCTGGGCCAGCGCGGCAAAGCTGCGCAAGGCATCCTGATCGGTGATCATTTTCATATTTCCAAATATATGGAAATATAAGCTGCGGGCCAGTGAAACTTTGATGACAGCCGCTGCCGGTCTGACTCAGCGTCCTTCGATCACTGCTGCTGCCAGACGTGCGCCGTCGTCGCCGTGGCCGCGCTCGAGGGCCGGGCGTTCGGAATAGCGGTCGGTGAACTGCGCGACATGCGGCCGCAGCAGGATGGTGAAACGCACCAGTTCCTCCATCACATCGACGATGCGCTCGTAATAGGCCGAAGGCCGCATGCGGCCTGCCTCGTCGAATTCCTCATAGGCCTTGGCGACGCTCGACTGGTTGGGGATCGTCACCATGCGCATCCAGCGCCCGAGCAGGCGCAGGCTGTTCACCGCGTTGAAGGATTGCGAGCCGCCCGAGACCTGCATCACCGCCAGGGTGCGGCCCTGGGTCGGACGCCGGCCGCCCATGCTGAGTGGCAGGTGGTCGATCTGCAGCTTCATCAGGCCGGTGATCTGGCCGTGGCGTTCCGGGCTGCACCACACCATGCCTTCCGACCACAGGGCATGCTCGCGCAATTCATGCACGGCGGGATGGTCATCGCCCGTGATCTGGTCGGGCAGCGGCAGGTCCGAGGGGTCGAAGATGCGCGTCTCGGCGCCGAAATAGCGCAGCAGCCGGGCGGCTTCCTCGACGGCGCGACGCGAATAGGAGTGAGGCCGCAGCGAACCGTAGAGCAGCAGGATGCGCGGCGGATGGCCCAGCGGATCGGGCAGCCCGGCCGCCGGGTGAGGCGCGGCGCGGCGACGATCCAGTGCCGGCAGCAGGTCGGGATCGGGCAGGTCTCGCAGTCGGGTCATGATCTGGCGTTTCAGGCTTTGGCGGCTTCGGAATGGGCGGTACGCAGCATCAACATGGCGGCGAAACCGGCCAGGCAGAGTCCGGAGGTGAACAGCAGCACATGCGCGCCGTACCATTCGAGCAGCAGGGCAAACACGAAAGGCGCTCCCGCCTGTCCGAAGCGAGCGGGCGCCACCAGCCAGCCCTGTCGCCGGCCATAGCCCTCGGGGCCGAAGATCACCAGCGGCAGGGTGCCCTTGGCAATCGTCATCACGCCATTGCCGGCACCATGCAGCAGCGTGAAGAGATAGGCGGCCGGCGCACCGAAGATCAGCAGGGCAGCCACGCCAATGGGATGCGTGATCGAGGCCAGCCGCGCCGAGAGCAGCGGATGAAATTTCTGCAGCAGCGTGTGCTCAAGAATACGGGCCGCCACCTGTGCCGGGCCGACCAAAGCGGCGGCGGCAATCGCCACCGTCTTGGTGGCGCCGGCGGCTTCGAGGATGCGCGGCAGATGCGCCGCCATGGCCGTGCTGGTGATCCAGGTGACGGCGAAGGCGAAGGCGAGCAGCACCATCGGGCGGCTGAACAGCGTGGCATCGACGCTTTCCGCGGTCGCTGCTGGTGCTGTAATATGCGTGCCGAGTTCGCGCGGGATCAGCAGGCGGTTGAGCGGCAGACCGATCAGCAGATGCGCACCGGCCCAGGCAAAGCAGGTGACGCGCCAGCCCCATTCAGCATCGAGCAGGGCCGAGATCGGCCAGCAGACCGTGCTGGCGAAACCGGCCAGCAGCGTAATGCCGGTGATCGCACTGCGTGAGTTCTTGCCATAGATCGCCGTGAGTGTGGCGAAGGCGGCTTCGTAAAGTCCGATGGCCATGCCGAAACCGATCAGCAGCCAGGCGGCGACGAAGACGATGAGGTTTGGCGCAGCGCCCAGCAGGGCTAGACCGGCCGCGAAGATCAGGCTCGACAGCGTCAGGATATTGCGTCCGCCGAAACGGTCGATGCGATGCCCGACACCGGGGCCGATGAAGGCGGTCAGCAGCATCGCTGCCGAGAAGGCGCCATAGATCCAGCCGGTCGAGACGCCGAAATCGGCCGCCATCGGCCCGGCCAGGATCGCGGGCAGATAATAGGTCGAACCCCAGCCCAGCGTCTGCGCCGTGCCCAGGGCGAGGACGACCAGGGTGCGGCGGTCTTGTGAAATCGGCATGGGTCCTCAGCAGCAGGCGTTGGCGGCCACCGGCTGGGCCGGCTTGCCGGCCTTCACGTTAGCATCGTTTGCCTTGCTGCAGCAGGCCGTGGCGGCAGGAGCCTGCACCTGTACCGGTTCCGGCGTGCCGCAACTGCTGGTGCCACAGCTGTCGCCACTGGTGTCTGCGACTGCTTTGGGCAGGTTGGTGCTGCACACGCCGGTTTCCGGCAGGTCGAGCTGAATGTCATCGGCCGCCGCCATGTCGCCGGCCAGCGCAGCCACAATCGAACGCACCTGTTCATAGCCGGTTGCCAGCAGGAAGGTCGGCGCGCGGCCATAGCTCTTGATGCCGGCGATATAGAAGCCGGCATCGGGCTGCGCCAGTTCGCGATGGCCATGCGGACGCACGGTGCCGCAGGAATGCACATTGGGATCGATCATCGGCGCCAGCACGCGCGGGCTTTCGGTGGCCGGATCGAGATCGAGGCGAATCTCGCGCAGCATGGTCAGGTCCGGCCGCTGTCCGGTCGCCGCGATGATGCGGTCGACCTCCACCACCTGGGTATCGCCACCCGGCGTGGCCAGAGTCACCTTCAGCGCATCGCCGGTTTCGATCCGCGTCACGGTCCGGTGCATGCGCAGGTCGATGCCGCCGGCCTTCACCAGCGTCTCCAGCGCCTGCCCAAGCGCGCCGCGCGCCGCCAGCTTGTCATTCGCGCCGCCGCCGAACAGCCGCGCGAGGCTCGCGCCGCGGACGGCCCAGATGATCTCGGTGCCGGTCAGCTTTGCCAGATCGAGCAGCACATTGGCGGCGGAATGTCCGGCGCCGATCACCAGCACGCGCCGGCCGGCATAGTGCGCGGCATCCTTGCCCAGCACATCCGGCACGCCATAGGCAATCGCCCAGGGATCGGACTTGGCTGCCGCCGTCTCGCCGGGCACCGGCAGGCCATTGCTGCCGATGGGATTGGGCTGCGTCCAGGTACCCGAAGTGTCGATCACGGCCGAGGCCAGTTCCTCCCGGGCCTGTCCGTCCTGCGTCTCGACCATCACGGAGAAGGGGGCGTGTTCGCGACCGGCGGATTTCATCTTGTCGAAGCCGAGACGGCTGACACCGGTGACGCGGGCATTGAGTTCGGTGACGCCGGCGATCTCCGGCGTGGCGGCCAGTGGCTTCAGATACTGCTCATACAGGTCCGCGCCGGTCGGATGCGCGCTGCGCTTCGGCGCCTGCCAGCCGGTCTTGTCCAGCAGGGCGCGCGCCGCCTTGTCGATATTGTAGGACCAGGGCGAGAAGAGCTGGACATGACCCCAGCTCCGCACATTGGCCGCCACGCTGGCGCCGGCTTCCAGCAGCTTCACGGGAATGTTGCGCGCGATCAGATGCGCGGCGGCTGCTAGGCCGACAGGGCCGGCGCCGATCACGATGACGGGCGGGCGGGTGGCGACGATCTGGCTATGGGCGGTCATGGGCGTTTCCTTCGGTGTTCGTCGAAATACGAATAAAGTGGGCAAATTTTTTTACAGGTCGCCGATCAGATGCTGCATCCGGCGCAGCTTCGGCAGGTCGACGCAGTAGCAGGGGCGTTCGCCCTCAATTTCGCCTTTGACCAGCCCGGCATCCTTCAGGATGGTCAGATGCTGCGAGGCGGTGGAGGGGGCGACCGGCAGCAGGTCGGCCAGCCTGCCGAAGTAGCAGGCGCCGATGCGCAGCAGGTTCCGCAGGATCAGGATACGGACAGGGTGGGCGAGCGCCTTGGCGAGAACGGCCAGCTCCTCGTCCTCCGGCCGCAGCGGTTCTGCGAGGTCAACGGCCGGAGTGTCGGTGGCGCAGCAGCCGTCGTCCGGCCTGGCCGGAGCGGAGGTGGTGGAGGTCGGTGGGGCGATTCTGTTCGTCATTCGACGAATAACGTATCACGGCCTGGCCGGGTGTCAAGCCGGGTCTTGCGGCTTCTGGGTTGTACCTTATATGTTCTCAACTGCCTGCCGCTGGATGGTGAATGTTTCACGGACATGTTTCACGGAATAAGCATCATATAAGGGTGCTATTAGCCGGGATAAGCTCACGATAAGCTTGGTCTAAGCGCGCGCTAAAGCCGGCTTAAGGCAGCGGATAAGGCCGAGCAGGGCTGATATAAAGGTGCGGGCAGCAGTGGGTTGCACTGATACAAGAGATCAGAAAGAAGATGTAAATCTATGATTACGCCTAAGAAATACAGAATGAGTCTCAAGGAATGGGCGCTGTGCTATGCCGGCGCGCTGGGCTTTGGTGGTGTCGGCTGGTGGGCGACCGGCAACCAGTGGGTCGGCTTCGGCACCATCGTGATCTTCACGGCGGTCTTTGTGATCTGGCTGAAGGCGAAGAAGGCTGCGGCCGAGCCCGTGGTGATCTCGACCGAGGGGCTGAGCCGGCAGCAGAAGCGCGACCTTAAGCGCAAGGGAAAGATTTAGATTTCAGTTTGTTGTTGGTTATATTTAACCAAAGAGATTACATGAAAAATCGTCATCCTCGGGCTTGCCCCGAGGATCCATCCCCTCGATATCGCATTCGGGATGGGGCAGATGGACCCTCGGCACAAGGCCGAGGGTGACGGTTTATGGTGTGGCGATTTACGAGGTGGCGCAGGAGGTACCCAGCCGGTCGAGCAGGGCCGCTTCTACAGTGTCACGCAAGATCAGGTCGACTTCGGGCAACGTGGGAGTCAGGCCCAGATCGGCTAGCGAGGTAACGCCGAAAGGTTCGGCCTCGGTATTCTGGATGCCGCAGGCGACGATGCCGCCATAATGGTCCAGGTTGGGGTCGACGTTCAGGCTCAGGCCATGGAAGGTGATCCAGTGACGGACCCGGACGCCGATGGCGGCGATCTTGTCCTCGCGGCCGGGACCCTGGTCGGGGCGTTCGACCCAGACGCCGACCCGGCCGTCGCGGATCGCGCCGGTGACGTTGAAGCGGGCGAGGCTGGCGATCACCCAGTCCTCCATCCGGCAGACGAAGGCACGGACGTCACGACCGCGCCGGGTCAGGTCCAGCATCAGGTAGACCACCCGCTGGCCCGGACCGTGATAGGTGTATTGCCCGCCCCGGCCGGTGGCGAAGACGGGGAACTGAGGATCGAGCAGGTCGGCCGGCTTGGCCGAGGTGCCGGCGGTGTAAAGCGGCGGATGTTCCAGCAGCCAGATCGCCTCGCGGGCCCGGCCGGCATGAATCTCCGCCACCCGGGCTTCCATCGCGGCCAGGGCGGTCTCATAGGCGACCGGAGCGTCGCTGATGATCCACTCCACCGGCCCGGCCGGGGTCTGGATGGTCTGGTTCGGGGGCGGAAGGAGGGCGGGCATGACCTTAAGACTGTGCTAACCTTGCCCGGGTTACTTAAGCCACACGGTGGCCGGAAGGAAGGTTTGGCATGGCGAGCAGTGCGGTCAACGACGTCTCGGTGGAAATCTCGGTGGTGCTGGGCAAGGCGACCATGCCGATCCACCAGGTGCTGAAAGTGGGCCGCGGCGCCGTCATCGAGCTGGATGCCAGCGTGGATGACCATGCCTGGATCTTCGCCAACAACAAGCTGATCGCCCGTGGCGAGATCGTGATTTCCGGCGAGAAGGTCGCCGTCTCGATCACCGACACCATGTCGGACGATTAAGAATCCGGGTCGGACGATTGACCGGGCGATTAAAGCTGAAATTTTAAGGCCTTGGGCGGCCTTGAATACCCCGGCGGGATTTGCTATTCCCCCGCGTCGCCCGAAAATGCGGTCGTGGCGGAATTGGTAGACGCGCAGCCTTGAGGTGGCTGTGGCCGAAAGGCCGTGAAAGTTCGAGTCTTTTCGACCGCACCATCTTTCTCTTCTTGGCGACCGGGAGGCCAGGCCTCCCACTTCCTTCCCGTAGCTGGCTGTTGTAAGCCTGATTTCCCCGGCGGAAGCCTTTCGCCGGTGATCTGATCGTATTGATCCTGCGAGAGTTTTTATGACATCCGATCTCGACCGCGCGGCGCTGGAATATCACCGGCTGCCGAAGCCGGGTAAACTCGAAATCACCCCCACCAAGCCGCTCGGTACCCAGCGCGACCTGGCGCTCGCCTACAGCCCCGGCGTCGCCGCCGCCTGCAACGCCATCGTCGAAGATCCGGCCCAGGCCGCCGAACTGACCGCGCGCGGGAACCTGATCGGCGTGATCTCCAACGGTACCGCCGTGCTGGGCTTAGGGAATATCGGCCCGCTGGCGTCTAAGCCCGTCATGGAAGGCAAGGCGGTGCTGTTCAAGAAGTTTGCCGGCATCGATGTGTTCGACATCGAGATCAACGAGACCGATCCCGACAAGCTGGTGCAGATCATCGCGGCGCTGGAGCCGACGTTTGGCGGCATCAACCTGGAAGACATCAAGTCGCCGGAATGCTTCGTGGTCGAGCGCGCGCTGCGCCAGAAGATGAAGATCCCGGTCTTCCACGACGACCAGCATGGCACGGCGATCACCGTGGCCGCCGCGGTGCTGAACGGCCTGCGCGTCGTCGGCAAGAAGATGGAAGATGTGCGCCTGGTCGCCAGCGGCGCGGGCGCGGCGGCGCTGGCCTGCCTCGATCTGCTGGTCGAACTGGGCATCAAGAAAGAGAATATCGTCGTCTCCGATATCGTCGGCGTGGTCTATGAGGGCCGCACCGAACAGATGGACGAGTTCAAGGCGCGCTATGCGCGGCCCACCAACCACCGCACGCTGGGCGACGCGATCTCCGGCGCCGATGTCTTCCTCGGTCTGTCGGCGGCGAATGTGCTGAAGCCGGAGATGGTCGAGAAGATGGGGCCGAAGCCGCTGATTCTCGCGCTGGCCAATCCGACGCCGGAAATCCTGCCCGAAGTCGCCAAGAAGGCGCGGCCCGATGCGATTCTGGCGACCGGGCGTTCGGACTATCCGAACCAGGTCAACAACGTGCTGTGCTTCCCGTTCCTGTTCCGCGGCGCGCTGGATGTCGGCGCGACCACGATCAACACGGAAATGGAACTGGCCGCCGTGCGCGCCATCGCCGATCTCGCCCTGGCCGAGATTTCCGACATTGTCGCGCGCGCCTATGGCAATGACGAGGAACTGAGCTTCGGTCCGGAATACTTCATCCCGAAGCCCTTCGATCCGCGCCTGATCCTGCAGATTGCGCCGGCCGTGGCGCAGGCGGCGATGGACAGCGGTGTGGCGACCCGGCCGATCGCCGATATGGACGCCTATCGCCATAGCCTGGAGCGTTTCGTCTATCGCACCGGCTTCGTGATGCGGCCGACATTCGAGCGCGCCAAGCGCAAGCCGATGCGCCTGATCTATGCCGAAGGCGAGGATGAGCGCGTGTTGCGCGCCGCCCAGATCGTGCTGGACGACAAGGTAGCGGTGCCGACCCTGATCGGCCGTCGCGCCGTGGTGGAAAAGCGCATCGAGAAGCTGGGCCTGCGCCTGAAGATCGGCAGCAATGTCGAGCTGATTGATCCCGAGCGCGACGACCGCTACCACGAATACTGGACCGGCTATCTGGCGCTGATGAACCGCAAGGGCGTGGCGCCCGACGATGCCCGCATCATGATCCGCACCAACACCACGGTGATCGCCGCCATGGCGGTGCATCGTGGCGAGGCCGATGCGATGATCTGCGGCGCGGTCGGGCAGTATGACCAGCATCTGCCGCATATCCATGACGTGATCGGCCTGCGCAGCGGCGTGACCCTGGCGGCGGCCATGCAGCTGCTGGTGTTGCCGCAGGGCATGCTGTTCATCACCGACACTAATGTCAGCCTCGATCCCTCGGCCGAAGAGATCGTGGCGATCACGCAGATCGCCGCCGACGAGGTGCGCCGCTTCGGGCTGGTGCCGAAGATCGCACTGGTGTCGCATTCCAATTTCGGCACATCCTCATCGCCCTCCGCGCTGAAGATGCGCGAGGCGACCCGCCGGTTGCACCAGCTGATGCCCGATGTGGAAATCGAAGGCGAGATGAAGGCCGATGCCGCCGTCTCGGAAGCGATCCGCGAGAAGCTGATGCCGGGCAACGGCCTGAAGGGCAGCGCCAATCTGCTGGTGATGCCCAATCAGGATGCCGCCAATATCTCGGCCAACCTGGTGCGCCAGATGGAGCAGGGCTTCTATGTCGGCCCGATCCTGATGGGCATGGCGAAGTCAGCGCATATCGTGTCGCGCAATGTCACGGTGCGCGGCCTGGTCAATATGAGCGCCGTCGCCGTGGTCGACGCGCAGGACCATGCCGAAGGTCTGATGGGGCGCGGCGCTTAATCTGGGCGCTTAATGTCCCAGGACGGCGCGGTCGGTGGCCGCGTCCCAGTCATGGCCGGCGGCGAAGTCGCGCAGCTGCGCCAGTGCGGCATGGGTCTCGTCGCGCCAGAGCAGGCCGATGCGATGCATGTCGCGCAGCTCGGGCAGGGTGAGCGTCGCCACTGCGTCGCTCGCCAGCCAGTGCGGCAGCAAAGCCACGCCGATGCCGGCTTCCACCAGCGCCAGTAGCGCTGCGTCGCTCTCGGCCCGGCCGATGATGCGCGGACGCACATTCAACCCGTCGAACAGTTTCTCGGCCGCTGGCATGATTTCGGCCTGCGGCCGGATCACGAAGGGCTGGTCCTGCAAATCCGAAATCCGCGCGCTGCTGCGCCGCGCCAGCGGATGTTTGGGCGGCACCGCCAGCAGGTAGCGCTGGCGGAACAGCGTCAGGCCGGCGCCATCGTCCTGCAGCGGCATGATGGCGGCATCGATGCGACCGAGATCGAGCCGCCGCGTCAGTGTGCCAGCCGGCGCTTCGAGGATTTCCAGCGCGACATCGGGATGCGCCGCCGTGAAGCTGCCGAGCAGGGCGGTCAGCCGGCGTTGCGGCAGGCCCGGAATATAACCGAGCCGCAGGCGCAATTTGGTCGGCCGGCCTTCCTGGCGCAGTTCGCGCCGCGCCGCCGTCCATTCCTGCAGCAACAGGCGGGCGCGCGGCAGGAAACGGGCGCCGGCCGGCGTGAGCTGCGGCGCGCGGCTGCGCTCGAACAGGCTGGCGCCGAGCGACTCTTCCAGCCGCTTGATCCCGGCTGACAGCGTCGGCTGGGTGACGTTGGCGCGCTCGGCCCCGCGGGTGAAGCTGCCGGTTTCGGCCACGGCCATGAAATAGCGGATCAGGGTCAGGTTCATCGCCCATAGGAAAACCCTATCCAGAAGATAAAAACAATCGATTTTCTCTATTCCACTTTTCGCGCTATCACGGAAAGCAGAGGAAACCGACGGGAAGAGTCATGGCCGAAAAATACGTCGAGACACTGCGTCTGATGACCCAGGCCTGGCAGTGCGATCATCTGGGCCATGTAAATGTCAGCTTCTATATGGGCTGGATCGGCGATGCCGCCTTTGCCGTGGCCGCCCTGCATGGCTGGCCGCGCGAGCAGATGATGGCCGAGCAGGCCGGCGTGGCGGCCGTGAAGGCCGAGGTGGATTACCAGGCTGAACTGCATGGCGGCGATCTGGTGCGGATGGAAAGCACGGTGGAGAGCATCGGCGAGCGCAAGATCGTGTTCCGCCACCGCCTGATCCGGGTGGGTGACGAGAAACAGGTGATGGCGGCGCGCCTGACTGGCGTGTGTATCGATCTGGTCCAGCGCCGTTCGCGGCCGTTTCCGCACAGTTTTGTCACCCGCATCGCCGAGACATTCGGGATAGAACCCATCGCGCCCAAGGAGGCCGCGGCATGAATGCAGTTGCAGAATTCAAGCCGGCCGATGCCGGTTTCGAGGCCCGCATACGCGACAGTTTCAACCGCCAGCCGGCCATGCACCTGATCGGAGCCACCCTGACCAAGGTGAAACCGGGCCTGTGCGAGGTGGAAATGCCGCGCAAAGCAGAGGTGACGCAGCAGCATGGCTTCGTTCATGGCGGTATCGTCGGCATGATCGCGGATTCGGCCGCCGGTTATGCCGCCTACAGCCTGTTTCCGGCCGATGCCACGGTGCTGACTGTGGAATACAAAATGAACCTGATGGCGCCGGCCGATGGTGACCGCATGCTGGCCCGCGCCCAGGTGACGCGCCATGGCCGCACACTTACGATTGTGGGCTTCGACGTCTTTGCCGAGAAATCGGGAAAGCTGCTGCATTGCGCCACGGGGCTCGCCACCATGATGTGCATGCTGGGACGCCCTGACGCACCCCGCATGGCTGCATCCTGAGCCGCGATCCGCTACACTCCCGCCAACCCCGAGTCAAAGCTCGCCAGTCCGTCCGAGAAGGGTGAAATCAATGATCTCCAATAGCTATCCGACGCTCGATTTCGGGCTCGGCGAGACCGCCGACATGCTGCGCCAGTCCGTGCGCAGCTTTGTCGATGCCGAACTGGCGCCGCGCGCCGATGCCATCGACAAGACCAACGAATTCCCGCGCGATTTGTGGACCAAGCTGGGCGCTCTCGGCCTGCATGGCATCACCGTCGAGGAGGAATTCGGCGGCAGCGGGCTGGGCTATCTGGAACATTGCGTGGCGATGGAAGAGGTGAGCCGCGGCTCGGCTTCGGTCGGGCTTTCCTATGGCGCGCATTCCAATCTCTGCGTCAACCAGATCCGCCGCAACGGTACGCCGGAGCAGAAGAAGAAGTATCTGCCCGGTCTGATCAGCGGCAAGAGCCTGGGCGCGCTGGCGATGAGCGAGCCGAATGCCGGCTCGGATGTCGTGTCGATGAAGCTGCGCGCCGACAAGAAGGGCGACCGCTACATCCTGAACGGCAACAAGATGTGGATCACCAATGGCCCGACTGCGGATGTGCTGGTGGTCTACGCCAAGACCGATCCGGCCGCTGGTGCGCGCGGAATCACGGCCTTCCTGGTTGAGAAGGGATTCAAGGGTTTCTCGACGGCACAGAAGCTCGACAAGCTGGGCATGCGCGGTTCGGATACCGGTGAGCTGGTGTTCCAGGATTGCGAAGTGCCGGAAGAGAATGTGCTGAACCAGGTCGGTCGCGGCGTGAATGTGCTGATGAGCGGCCTGGATTACGAACGCGCCGTGCTGGCGGCCGGGCCGCTCGGCATCATGCAGGCCGCGATGGATGTAGTGATCCCCTACATTCATGAGCGCAAGCAGTTCGGCCAGTCGATTGGTACCTTCCAGCTGGTGCAGGGCAAGGTGGCCGACATGTATACCGAAATGAATGCGGCGCGCGCCTATGTCTATACCGTGGCCAAGGCCTGCGACCGTGGCCAGACCACGCGCAAGGATGCCGCCGGTGCGATCCTGTTTGCTGCGGAGAAGGCGACCAAACTCGCATTGGATGCGATCCAGATCCTCGGCGGTAACGGCTATATCAACGACTATCCGACCGGCCGCCTGCTGCGCGATGCCAAGCTGTATGAAATCGGTGCCGGTACATCGGAAATCCGGCGCATGCTGATCGGCCGCGAAATTTTTGAGGAGACCAAGTGAAGCTGCTCCACAGCATCATCGCCGCCACGCTTGCGCTGACTGCCGCTGCCGCGCAGGCGTCTGACGAAACCGATGTGCGCTGGGAACCGCTGCGGGCGACCGAGCAGCGTGTGCGCTGGGACGCCGAGGGTCTGACGGCCGCGCCGCAACTGGCGGAATCCTTCTCGTCGCCGTTGGGCTATCGGCTGGAGCGCTATCTGTGGAAGGCGCAGAAGCCGGCCGGCAGCTTCGCGCTGGCCGTGCTGCGCGACCTGAGTGGTGAAGATCACTATCTGACGGGTCCGGTTGACCTGATCCGTTTCGCCACCACTGTCTTGAACGGACTGGAAGCGCCGAAACCACAGGCGACGCAGGCCAGCGATGAAAAGCTGTTGACGAAGAACGGCCCGGTGCTGTCGCGTCGCTTCGACCTCGGCACGCGGCAATGCGTGGCGCTGGGCTTCTATGCCCAGCCGCAGACCGCGGACGGCAGCAGCGGTGTGCAGGCCAAGGCGGCGAAAGAAGAGCCGCTGACCGAGGGCAGCCAGCGGCTGGATGGCCTGTATTGCGCCACCGCCGGTCGGCCGCTGACGGCGGAACAGGTGCTGGCTTATGCCGGCGGCGTGAAACTGATGCAGCGGAAGGACTGACATGCTGACCGAAGAGCAGCAGATGATCCGCGATATGGCGCGGGACTTCGCCCAGGAGAAGCTGGTGCCCGGTGCTGGCGAGCGTGACCGGAGCGGCAAGCCGCCGGTCGAGTTGCTGCGCCAGATGGGCGACCTCGGCCTGATGGGCATGGGCGTGCCCGAGCAATGGGGCGGGGCGGGCGCCGATTTCGTTGCCTATGTGCTGGCGCTGCAGGAAATTGCCGCCGGCGATGGCGCCGTCAGCACCATCATGTCCGTCAATAACTCGCCTGTCTGCGCAGCTTTGCTGCGCTATGGCAGCCTGCCGCAGAAGGAACAGTATCTGAAGCCGCTGGCGCGCGGCGAATGGATCGGCGCCTTCTGCCTGACCGAGCCGCAGGCCGGCTCGGATGCCTCGGCCCTCAAGACCCGCGCGCGCCGTGACGGCAACGACTGGGTGATCAGCGGGGTGAAACAGTTCATCACCTCGGGCTCGATTGCCAAACTGGCGCTGGTCTTTGCGATCAGCGATCCGGCGGCGGGCAAGCGTGGCATGTCCTGTTTCCTGGTTCCCACGGACACGCCCGGTTACCGCGTGGCCAGCATCGAGCAGAAGCTGGGCCAGAAATGCTCGGATACCTGCCAGATCGTGCTGGAAGACGTGCGGGTGCCCGGGGATGCGCTGCTGGGCGCGGAGGGCGAGGGTTACCGCATCGCACTCGCAAATCTTGAATCCGGCCGTATCGGTATCGCCGCGCAGGCCACCGGCATGGCGCGGGCAGCCTTTGACGCAGCACGGATGTATGCAGGCCAGCGCGAGGCCTTCGGCACCGCCATCATCAACCACCAGGCGGTGGCCTTCCGCCTGGCCGATATGGCGACGCGGATCGAAGCCGCGCATCAGTTGATCCTGAGCGCGGCGCGGCTGAAGGATGCCGGCCTGCCTTGCCTCAAGGAAGCCAGCATGGCCAAACTGTTTGCTTCCGAAATGGCCGAACGGGTATGCTCGGATGCCATCCAGATTCACGGCGGTTACGGCTATCTGGCCGACTTCCCGGTCGAACGCATCTACCGGGATGTTCGCGTCTGTCAGATTTACGAAGGCACCAGCGACGTCCAGCGGCTGGTGATCAGCCGGGCCATCGCCGGGAATGCCCCGGGAGGCTGACGACGGAAGCTAGGAAAGCAGCGAGGACAGCAAGCGTTTGTACCAGGCCAACGAGATTCTCTTTATTGCCTCCTTGTTGGTCCTGGTAAGCATTTTTGCCGGGTCGGCCTCAAGCCGCTTTGGCGTGCCCTTCCTGCTGGTCTTCTTAGGCCTTGGCCTGCTGGCCGGCGAGGGCGGTCCCGGCGGCATCGTCTTCAACGACTATCAGCTCACTTACGCGGTCGGCTCGGCGGCGCTCGGCATCATCCTGTTCGATGGCGGTCTGCGCACGCATTTCAGCACCGTGCGGCTGGTCGTGGGTCCGGCTTTCGTGCTGGCGACCGTCGGTGTGGTGGCGACGGCGGGGCTGGTTGGCGTGGCAGCCCATTACGCGCTCGGCCTCGGCCTGATGGAATCCTTCCTGGTCGGCGCCATTGTCGGCTCCACTGATGCGGCAGCGGTGTTCTTCCTGCTCAACATGAAGGGTCTGGCGCTGCAGAAGCGCGTCAGCGGCACGCTGGAGGTCGAGTCCGGCATCAACGATCCAATGGCGATCTTCCTCACCATGGTGGCGGTCGAACTGCTGCGGCATGGCCAGCCGCCGGACACGCTCCAGCTTGTAACGCAGTTCGTCGTCGAAATGGTCGGCGGCCTGGTGGTCGGCGTCGCTGGCGGCTTCCTGCTGGTGGCGCTGTTCAACCGCGTGCCGGTTGCTGGCGGCCTGTATCCGATTGTGGCCATGGCCGCAGCACTGCTGATCTTCTCCGGCGCCTATTTCCTGCATGCCTCAGGCTATGTCGCCGTTTATGTCGCCGGCCTGGTGCTGGGCAACCGGCGCCATCGCGGCGCGCAGGTGATCCTGCGCTTCTATGACGGACTGAGCTGGCTCAGCCAGATTGTCATGTTCCTGCTGCTCGGCCTGCTGATGACGCCGGACCAGATGAAGCCCTATCTGGCCGGCAGCGGCCTTGTGGCCGGTGTTCTGATCCTGCTGGCGCGTCCTGTGGCCGTGCTGCTCTGCCTGCTGCCATTCCGTTATACCCTGCGCGAGATTGGCTTCATTTCCTGGATCGGATTGCGTGGCGCGGTGCCGATTTTCCTCGCCACCATCCCGGTGCTGGCCAAACTGCCCAATTCGGAAATCTATGTTTCCGCCGCCTTCGTCTGTGTGCTGGCTTCGCTGACCCTGCAGGGCTGGACGATTGCGCCGGTGGCGCGCTTCTTTGGCCTCGAACTGCCGCCCAAGCCCGAAGCCGTCAGCCGTACCGATCTCGATCTGGGCTCGACCGCGGATCGCGATGTCGCCAGCTACCGCGTCGAACCGGATGCGCCGGCGCTGGGCTATCGCTTCAATGAAATCCCGCTGCCGCGTCGTTCGCGCATCATCACGGTGATCCGCGACGGCACGGTGATGGACCGCACCAGGCTGGAGCATCTGGAGTCCGGCGACTATATCCTGGTGCTGGCGCCGGCCGAGCAGTTCTTCTCGCTCGACCGTCTGTTCACCTCACGCGAAAATGGCCGGCGCCGCAGGAAGCGCGATCGCGGCGAGGAAGTATTCGGTGAATTCGCGCTGGCTGGCGATACGCTGCTGGGCGAAGTGGCATTGCTCTACGGTATCCCGGTTGAGGAGAAGGATCGCGCCGAGCCGGTCGGGGCCTATATGCGGCGGCGACTGCGCCATCGCGTCGTTGTCGGTGACCGCGTGCGCTGGGGGCCGGTGGAACTGGTGGCGCGCGAGATCCGCAACGACCGCGTCACCTCCGTCGGCATCGAACTCGAACCCGAGGAGCATCCGATCTGGCGCGGTTTCCGCCGTGCCTTCGGCTTCGACTGAAAAAAAAGACAAGAGGAAACGCATGGCTGCCCCGCTGGAATTCTATTTCGATTTCGGTTCGCCTTACGGCTATATCGGCGCCCAGCGCATCGAGGCGCTGGCCCAGAAGCATGGCCGCAGTGTCGACTGGCGGCCGATGCTGCTGGGTGCGGTGTTCAAGTCGGAAGGTACCCAGCCGCTGGTGCAGTATCCGATGAAGGGCAAATACTCGACGCACGACTTCAACCGCAGTGCCCGCGAGCATGGCATTGCGTTCAGGATGCCGTCGAAGTTTCCGCTCGCCACCATTGGCGCCTGCCGCGGCACCTACTGGCTGAAAGCGACAGATCCCGACAGGGCCGTGCCTTTCATCAAGGCGGTCTATGCGGCTTACTTTGTCGAGGATCGCGATATTTCGTCGGCTGAGGTGCTGGCCGAGATCGCGGCCTCCCTGGGCGTCGATGCCAAGGCCTTCCTGGCCGGGCTCGAGCAGCCCGAGATCAAGGCGAAGCTGCGCGAGGTCACCGAAGATGCGATCCAGCAGCGCGGCGTGTTCGGGTCGCCCTTCACCTTCGTCGATGGCGAGCCCTTCTGGGGCGCCGACCGCCTCGACCAGATCGACCGCTGGCTGTCACGCGGCGGCTGGTAACTGAAATCTAAAACATAAAAAAGGGAGACGCGCCGTGGCCAAGCAGATCATCTTCTATTGGGACTTCACCTCGCCTTATGCCTATATCGGCGCCAACACGATCGAGGCCGTAGCGCGCAAGCACAATCGCAGCGTCGACTGGCGGCCAGTTTCAATCGGCCATCTGTGGAAGGCGATCCCGGATCGCACGCCATTTCCGAAAGTGAAGATGGACTACATGGAGCATGACTGGACGCGCTCGGCCAAGCTCGCCGGCCTGCCCATCGTCACCACGCCCAATCCGTTTCCGACCGATGCCAAGCTGCCGCGCCTGCTGTTCTATCGGCTGAAGGAGCAGAATCCGACCAAGGCGGTGACCTTCGCCAAGGCAGCCTTCAGGCAATACTGGGGCGAGGGCAAGGATATCGCCGCACCTGAGCATCTCAAGGCTGTGGTGCATGTGGCCGGCGTGCCCGAAGCCGAGATCGCCAAGGCTGCCGAAGATGCTTCCGCGCGACAGGCCGTGATCGATTCCACCGCCGAGGCGATAGACGCCAAGGCCTTCGGCACGCCGACCTTCATCGTTGACGATGAGATGTTCTGGGGCTCGGACCGCATTGACCATATCGACCGCTGGCTGGCGCAGAAGAAGTAGATGTCAGATAAACCCGCCGGCACTGCCCTGGCCGTTGCCGGGCTGGTCACCACCGCGCTGCTCTGGGGCATGATGATCCCGATGACGCATGCGCTGGCGACGCGGCATCTCGATCCGTTTTTCGTCTCGGCGGTGCGCTATCTGATTCCGGCGCCGCTGCTGCTGGTGCTCGCGCTGATCTATGACCGTAAATGGCCGTTCCGCGCCCCGATGCCCTGGGGCAAGGTGCTGCGGCTTGGTCTTGCAATGGCGCTGTTTTCGCTCTGCTTCACCATCGGCATCATGCTGTCGGAGCCAGTGCGCGCCGCCATCGTGATGAGCGCCAGTCCGCTGGTGGCGGCGCTGGTGTCGAAGGTCCTGGTGCGCTCACGGCTGGCACGCGGCTTCTGGCCGGCGGCCGTGGCGGCCATGATCGGTGCGGCACTGGTAGCGATGGATGCCGTGAAGGCGCGGGCTGCTGCGCCAGGGGATATCCCATATCTGGGCGAGGGGCTGCTGGTCTGCGCCATGGGTTTGTGGAGCTGGTATTCGGTGCGGGCGCAGAGTTGGCTGGCGCCGCTCGGCTTCAGCCAGATGCGCATCACGCTGCTGAGTTCGCTGTCCGGCGGCCTGCTGATCTGCAGCCTGTTCGGCATCCTTGCCGCTTTCCAGCCTGAACGCCTGCCGGTTGCATGGCCGGCGGCTTCGGCGATCGGCATGCTGCTCAGCATTGGCCTCGGCGGGGCAGGTGTCGCGATCCTGTTCTGGAATTATGGTGTCAGCCGCATCGGCGTGCCGGTTGCCACATTGTATTCCAGCATGGCGCCGGTTTTCGCGGTGACGGTCTCGGCGCTGTTCTTCGGTGCCAACATTACGCTGCAGCAGATCGCCGGCGGGATTCTCATCCTCGCCGGCATCCTGCGCATGCAGTGGATGCAGGTGCGGGCCGCGCGCGCCGCCGCCCGTCAGAAGATCGTGTAGGCGCCGTCGATCACGAAGCTGTCGCCGGTGTGATACTGGCTGGTGTCGCTCATCAGATAGGTGGCGATGCCGGCAAAGTCTGAACCCTGGCCCCAGCGCCGCACCGGAATGCGCGGCAGCACATTGCCGCTGAATTTCGGATCGGCCACGCCGGCCGCCGTCATCTCGGTTTCGATCCAGCCCGGCAGGATCGAATTCGCCGTCACGCCATAGCGCGCCATTTCCACCGCCAGCGCCCGGATTAACGACAGCATCGCGCCTTTGCTGGCGGCATAGGACTGGGCGCGGGCCGCGCCATGCACGCCGGCCGTGCTGGCCATACCGACGAGACGCCCGCCGGCCTTGTCGCCATTCTGGCTGCGCTCGACCATATGGCGGGCGGCAGCGCGCAAGGTGAAGAAGGCGCCATCGAGATTGACCGACAGCACGCGACGCCATTCCTCGGTGCTGAGTTCATGGAAGACGGCGCGCGTCTGGCTGACGCCGGCATTGGCGAAGCAGCCATCAATGCGGCCCATCTGCTTCAGCGCCTCGGCCATGGCGGCCTCGACCTGTGCTTCGTCGGCGACATTCACCTTCTGCACGAGAACCCTGTGGCCATAGGCGGCGAGTTTCTTTTCCGCAGCGGCGTTCTTGTCGGGGTTGCCGCCCCAGATCACCAGATCGCAGCCGGCCTGCGCCATCCCCTCGGCCATCCCCAAACCGATACCGCCATTACCGCCGGTGACAAGGGCAACCTTGCCGCTGAGATCGAAGCCTTTGCCGGCCATGTTTCCTCCATAGTTTTTATCGATGGGATTGATAGATTGGGCGGTGAAATTAACAGGTTACGCTGTGTGCCGCATCCTTTTCCGCCGGGGCCCCTTGCGGGTATCCGGGGTGGCTGGCATGGTCGTTTCCATCACCGTCCGAGAACGAGAATCAGAACGCCCATGAGCGCGCTCACCAGCCAACTCGATACCCGTTCGGCCGCCTTCCGCGACAACGTCGCCCAGATGCAGGCACTGGTCGACGACCTCAAAGCCAAGGTCCGCCAGATCAAGCAGGGCGGCGGCGACAAGGCCCGCGAGAAGCATCTTTCGCGCGGCAAGCTGCTGCCGCGCGACCGCGTGCGCACCTTGCTCGATCCCGGTTCGCCATTCCTGGAACTGAGCCAGTTCGCAGCTTACGATATGTATGGCGGCGATATTGCCGCCGCCGGCGTGATCACCGGCATCGGCCGGGTCAATGGCCGCGAATGCGTGATCGTCTGCAATGACGCCACGGTCAAAGGCGGCACCTACTTCCCGATGACGGTGAAGAAGCATCTGCGGGCGCAGGAGATTGCGCTGCAGAACCGGCTACCCTGCATCTACATGGTGGATTCCGGCGGCGCCAACCTGCCGACCTGGGACGAGGTGTTCCCCGACAAGGAACATTTCGGCCGCATCTTCTACAACCAGGCCAACATGTCGGCCCTGGGCATTCCGCAGATCGCCGTGGTGATGGGCAGCTGCACGGCGGGCGGTGCCTATGTGCCGGCGATGTCGGATGAGTCGATCATCGTGCGCAATCAGGGCACGATCTTCCTCGCCGGCCCGCCGCTGGTGAAGGCGGCGACCGGCGAAGTGGTCTCGGCCGAAGACCTCGGCGGCGCCGACGTGCATGCGCGGGTCTCCGGCGTCAGCGACCATTACGCGATGAACGACGCCCATGCACTGGGCCTGGCGCGCAAGATCGTCGGCAACCTCAATGCGGTGAAGCAGGTGACCGGCGATGTGCGCGCGCCAAAGCCGCCGCGTTTCGATCCCGCCGAACTCTATGGCGTGATCCCCAAGGACGGCCGCATCCCCTTTGATGTGCGCGAGATCATTGCGCGCGTCGTTGATGACTCCGAATTTGATGAGTTCAAGAAGCTGTATGGCAGCACGCTGGTCTGCGGCTTCGCCCGCATCCACGGCTATCCGGTCGGCATCATCGCCAACAATGGCATCCTGTTCTCGGAAAGCTCGCTCAAGGGCGCGCATTTCATCGAGCTCTGCTGCCAGCGCAATATTCCGCTGGTCTTCCTGCAGAACATCACCGGTTTCATGGTCGGCAAGAAATATGAGGCCGGCGGCATCGCCAGGGATGGCGCCAAGCTGGTGACGGCGGTTTCCACCGCGCGCGTGCCGAAATTCACCGTGATCATCGGCGGCTCCTATGGCGCCGGCAATTACGGCATGTGTGGCCGGGCCTATAGCCCGCGCCTGCTGTTCATGTGGCCGAATGCCCGCATCTCGGTGATGGGCGGCGAACAGGCCGCCAGCGTGCTGGCGACCGTGAAGCGCGACGGTATCGAAGCCGGCGGCGGCAGCTGGTCGAAGGACGAGGAAGAGGCCTTCAAGAATCCCATTCGCGCGCAGTATGACCGCCAGGGCCATCCTTACTATGCCTCGGCGCGACTGTGGGACGATGGCATCATCGACCCGGTCGATACCCGCATGGTTCTGGCGCTGGGCCTGAGTGCCGCGCATAACGCACCCATCGAGCCGACGAAGTTCGGCGTGTTCCGGATGTGAGACAGATATGACCGATCAGATCGTACTGCTCGATATCGACGGCCGCGGCGTCGCCACTGTCACGCTGAACCGGCCGCAGATTCACAATGCCTTCAATGATGATGTGATCTCGACGCTGACCAAAATCTGGGACGACCTTGCCGGCCGTTCGGATGTGCGCGTCGTGGTGCTGAAGGGGGCCGGCAAGAGCTTTTCCGCCGGCGGCGACCTCGACTGGATGCGCAAATCCGGTCAGGCGACGCCCGAGCAGAACCGCGCCAGCACCATGAATATGGCGCGCATGCTCAAGAAGCTGAACGACCTTCCCCAGGCGACGCTGGCACTCATCCATGGAAATTGCATGGCGGGCGGCACCGGGCTGGCCTCGGCCGCCGACATTGCGGTGGCGACCAAGTCGGCGCAATTCGGACTGACCGAAGTGCGGCTTGGTCTGACGCCGGCGACGATTTCGCCTTACGTGGTCGCCGCCATGGGCGCGCGGCAGGCGCGGCGCTATTTCCTGACTGCCGAGCGCTTCACGGCGGACGATGCCTGTCGCATCGGCCTGATCCATGAAGTGGTCGCCGATGAAGGCGCGCTGGAGACCCGTGGTGTCGAGCTGGTGAGCATGCTGCTGCAGGGTGCGCCGGGCGCGATCCGCGACAGCAAGGTGCTGGTCGAGCGTGTGGCGCGTGCCCGTGTGGACGAAGAGCTGATGCAGTTCACCGCGCAGAATATCGCCGAGCGGCGCGCCAGCCCGGAAGGGCAGGAGGGCCTCGCGGCCTTCTTCGACAAGCGCAAGCCCAACTGGGCCCAAGGTGAGAAGAAGTGAGAGGGCTGGGCAACGTGTTTCGCAAGATCCTGATTGCCAATCGTGGCGAGATCGCCTGCCGGGTCATACGCACCGCCAAAAGCATGGGCGTGGCCACCGTTGCGGTCTATTCCGATGCCGATGCCAACGCGCGCCATGTGGCGATGGCCGACGAGGCCGTGCATATCGGCGCGGCGCCGGTGCGCGAAAGCTACCTGCTGCCCGACCGCATCATCGACGCCGCGAAACGCACCGGCGCACAGGCGATCCATCCAGGCTACGGCTTCCTGTCGGAAAATGCCGGATTCGCCAGGGCCTGCAAGGACGCCGGACTGGTATTCATCGGCCCGCCGCCCTCGGCCATTGAAGCCATGGGCCTGAAAGGCGCCGCCAAGGCCCTGATGGAAAAGGCCAAGGTTCCGGTCGTGCCGGGCTATCACGGCGACGACCAGACTCCCGAGCTGCTGGCGAAGGAAGCCGAGCGCATCGGCTATCCGGTGCTGATCAAGGCCGTGGCCGGCGGCGGCGGCAAAGGCATGCGCCGTGTCGACTCTGCGAAGGACTTTGCGACGGCCCTGGCTGGCGCGCAGCGCGAGGCCGCCAATGCCTTCGGCGACCAGAAGGTGCTGCTGGAAAAATATCTGATCAAGCCGCGCCATATCGAAATCCAGGTCTTCGCCGACAGCCATGGCAATGCCGTGCATCTGTTCGAGCGCGACTGTTCGGTGCAGCGTCGCCATCAGAAGGTGCTGGAAGAAGCCCCGGCGCCCGGCATGCCGGCGGAGATGCGCAAGGCGATGGGCGATGCGGCCGTGGCCGCCGCCAAGGCGATCGGCTATGTCGGCGCCGGCACGGTGGAATTCATTGCCGATGTCTCGGATGGGCTCCGGCCCGACCGCTTCTATTTCATGGAAATGAATACGCGCCTGCAGGTGGAGCATCCGGTGACCGAGATGATCACCGGGCAGGATCTGGTGCGCTGGCAGTTGGACGTCGCCGCCGGTGGCAAGCTGCCGCTGATGCAGGACCAGCTGAAGATCACCGGCCATGCGGTCGAAGCGCGCATCTATGCCGAAGACCCGCAGAAGAATTTCCTGCCCTCGGTCGGCATGCTGCATCGCCTGCGCGCGCCCGCGGAAGATACTCATGTGCGCGTCGATACCGGCGTACGCGAAGGCGACGCGGTCACGCCGTTCTACGATCCGATGATCGCCAAGCTGATCATCTGGGATGCCGACCGCACCTCGGCCCTGCGCCGCATGCGGCAGGCACTTGGTGAGTATCAGATCGCCGGCGTCACCACCAACACGACTTTCCTGATCGAACTTGTCAGTCACCATGCCTTTATCGGCGGCGATCTGGATACCGGATTCATCGAACGCTTCCGCGCCGATCTGCTGCCCTCGGTCGAGCCGGCCCCGATTCAGGTGCTGGCATTGGCCGCTTTGGCCGTGACGCTGGAGCGTCGCGCCTCGGTGACACAGGCCGCGGCAAAGAGCGGCGATCCGTGGTCGCCCTGGGCCGCCGTCGATGGTTGGCGCCTGAACGACCAGGGCTGGGACGAGCTGCTGATGCGCGAGCGCGACAGCGACATTCTCTGCCGCGTCGAATATCTCTCCGGCGGCGCTCTGCGCGTGCATGCCCGCGAGACTGAGGCCGTCGTGCAGGGCGTGATCGACAGCGAAGGCGGGCTGGATGCCGTGATCGATGGCCGCCGCCAGCGCGCCGGTATCGTGCGCCGCGACGATGATCTGGTCGTGTTGCTGCCGGGTGAAACCCATCGTCTCACCATCATCGACCCGCGCGCGGCCGGTGACCTCGACGAAGCCGGCAGCGGGCAACTGAATGCACCGATGCCGGGCAAGATCGTGCAGGTGCTGGTGGAAGAGGGCGCCAGCGTCGAGAAGGGCCAGCCGCTGATGATCCTCGAAGCCATGAAGATGGAACACACCATCTCGGCGCCCGGCAAGGGCAAGGTCGCCAAGGTGAATTTCAAGGCTGGCGAGCAGGTGCCGGAAGGCGCGTCGCTGCTGCAGATCGAAGCGGAGGAGTGAGTATGGCGTTGCCGGACAAGATTACGTTGTGGGAGGCTGGTCCGCGCGACGGGTTGCAGAATGAACCGGGCGTCGTGCCGACCGAGGTGAAGGTCGAACTGATCGACCGTCTGGTCGATTGCGGCATCACGCATATCGAGGCGACCAGTTTCGTGTCGCCGAAATGGGTGCCGCAGATGGGCGATCATGAAGCGGTGATGGCGCAGATGAAGCGCCGGCCGGGCGTGATTTATCAGGTGCTGACGCCGAACATGAAGGGCTACGAGGGCGCGCGTGCCGCCGGCGCCGAAGCCATCGGCGTGTTTGCTGCCGCGAGCGAGAGCTTTTCCAGGAAGAACATCAACTGCAGCATCGAAGAGAGCATCGAGCGTTTCCGTCCGGTGGTGGAAGCCGCTCGGCGCGACGGCGTGAAGGTGCGCGGCTTCGTCTCGGTCGTGGTCGGCTGTCCCTTCGAGGGCGATATCGCGCCGGAGCAGACCGCGAAAGTCACCAAGCAGCTTTACGATCTCGGTTGCGACGATATCGGTCTCGGCGACACCATCGGCGTCGGCACGCCGACGAAAGTAAAGCGCATGATCGAAGCCTGCGCCAAAATGGTACCGCTGGACAAGCTCGGCGGTCATTTCCACGATACCTACGGTCAGGCGCTGGCCAATACGCTGGCCGCGCTGGAATGCGGCATCGCGCGGCATGACGCCTCGGTGGCCGGCCTCGGCGGCTGCCCCTATGCGCCGGGCGCCACCGGCAATGTCGCCACCGAGGATGTGGTCTACATGCTGGACGGCATGGGCATCGAAACCGGCATCGACCTGAAGAAGCTGGTGCAGACCGCCTGGTGGATTTCCGACCGGCTTGGCCGCCCACCGGCCTCGCGCGTCGCCCGCGCGCTCAAGTCGAAATGCATGTGAGCCTGCCGTGCCCGTCCATCTGCTGAAGATCGCGGTCGGCATCGACAGCATCGAACATTTCCAGGAGCGCATGAAGGCCCGCCGCAAGGCCGGCAAGACCTTCACGCATTACACCCGTCACATGCCCAAGCGGGCGGAGGAAGTGCTGGACGGCGGCTCGCTCTACTGGATCGTCAAAGGGCATATCGCGGTGCGCTGCCCTATCGTGGGTCTGGAAGAATCCGTGTTGGAGAATAAAGGTCCGCATTGCGGCATCGTGATGAAGACGCAGCTGATCCCGGTGCTGCCGCTGCCGCGCCGGCCGCATCAGGGCTGGCGCTATCTCGAAGCCGAGGATGCGCCGCCCGATGTCGCGACGGCCGGGAAGGGCACCGACAAGCTGCCGCCGAAGCTGCTGGCCGAGTTGCGCGACCTTGGCCTGCTGTAATACCTAGAACATCTCTTTCATCATCGGGTGATTCGGCATGACCGTGCAGTCACGGCCACGCATCATTGTCGTCGGCAACGAAAAGGGCGGCTCGGGCAAGTCGACCACGGCGATGCATATCCTGATCGCCATGCTGCTGGAAGGCGGCCGTATTGCCGCCATCGATCTGGATGGCAAGCAGCGCACGCTGACGCGCTACCTGGAAAACCGTCGCGCCTTCGTCGAAAAGCACAATCTGCGACTGGCCATTCCCGAACACCGCGTGATCACCGAGAGCGAGCTGGGCGTGAAGGCTGAGGCGGCTACTGAGGAGGCGGCGCAGTTCGCTGCCGCGGTCGACGAGCTTTCGGCGCAGCATGATTTCATCCTGGTCGATTGCCCCGGCAGCGATACCAATCTCGCCCGTGTCGGCCATTCCTATGCCGACCTGCTGGTGACGCCGGTAAATGACAGCTTCATCGATGTGGATCTGCTGGCGAGTGTCGATCCCGACACGCTCAAGGTGATCAAGCCGAGCCGCTATGCCGTCATG
>JAGXRD010000004.1 GCA_018336035.1 Alphaproteobacteria bacterium
TCAGCGGCGGCGGCAACTCCGGCTGCTCCCGCGGTGGCGCCGGCTGCCGCTTCCACGCCTGCCACGGCACCCGCCGCTCCGACTGCGGCCCCCGGCGCTGCGGCCAGCGAGGCGGTCGCGCCGTTCAATCGCGTTGAATTCGAAGCCTTCCTTGCCGAGGTGCGGACCGAGGCCCTCCAGAAAGGCATCAAGGCCAATGTGGTGCAGACGGCGCTCACCGGCGTGGAGCCGGTCATGCGCATCATCGAACGCGACCGCAACCAGGCGGAATTCAAACTCAGCTTCGCCACCTATCGCGACCGGGTCATCACGCCTTTGAATGTGCAGCGCGGCCAGAAGCTGCGCGACGATCATCAGGCGCTGCTGCGCCAGGTGACACAGCGCTATGGCGTGCAACCGCGCTTCGTGCTGGCGATCTGGGGTATCGAAACCCGCTACGGCGCCGTGAAGGCCGATGTGCCGCTGATGCATTCGCTCGCCACACTGGCCTTCGACCGGCGCCGATCCAGCTACTTCCGCAACGAGCTGTTTTCGGCGCTCACCATGCTGGATCGCGGATACATCGACTTCCCCACCATGAAGGGATCGTGGGCCGGTGCGATGGGCCAGCCGCAGTTCATGCCGAGCAGCTACCTGGCCTATGCCGAGGATTTCGATGGCGACGGCCGGCGCGACATCTGGGGCAATACCGGCGATGTCTTCGCCTCGATTGCCAACTACCTCGCCAAGCACGGCTGGAATACCTCCCAGACCTGGGGCCGTGAGGTGCGGATTTCACCCGAACTGCAGAAGTCACTGGGCAATTATGCCCGCGAAGGCCGCTCGGGTTGCCGCGCCATCGACCAGATGACCCGCGACATGAGCCTGGAGGAGTGGAGCAAGCTGGGCGTGCGCCGCGCCGATGGCGGCGAATTGCCCAAGGCGCAGCAGAGCGGTGCCCTGGTGCAGCCCGACGGGGCCGGCGGTCCGACCTTCCTGGTCTATGGCAATTACCGATCGATCCTGCGGTATAACTGCGCCCATCACTATGCTTTGACGGTTAGCCTGCTTGCCGATCGGCTGGGTGACGGTTAAAATACCCCACATCTAGGCCATGAATCACGTGCGACACGCCATCCCTTGCTCAGACCGGGGGGCTCGGGGGGACTCCCGGACCACGTGGCAGACCTGCGCCCCGATTTCCCGCAATCTTGCCCTTCTGGCAGTCCTTTTCGGCCTGTCGGCCTGCGCCGAAGCCACCCTGCTGAACCACTCCGCCAAATCGGTCGCCCGCAGCGGGGAGCCGCCGGGGCAGGCGGCCATCGCCAGGGGGGGCATCTACAAGGTTGGCAATCCCTATCAGATCAACGGCGTCTGGTATTACCCCAAGGAAGATCCGAACTACGACGAGACTGGCATTGGCTCGTGGTATGGCGAGCAGTTCCACGGCAAACCGACCGCCAATGGCGAAATCTTCGACATGAACGAAGTGACGGCAGCGCATCCGACATTGCCGATGCCGTCGCTGGTGCGTGTCACCAATCTGGAAAACGGTCGCACCATCGTGGTGCGCATGAATGACCGCGGCCCTTATGCGAATGGCCGCGTGATCGATCTGTCGCGCCGCAGCGCGCAGTTGATCGGCTATGAACGCCAGGGCACGGCCAAAGTCCGCGTGCAGTATATCGGCCCGGCGCCGCTCGCCGGTGATACCGGCACGCAGATGGCGATGCGCGCCGGCGCCGACGAACGGCCCTCGGCAGCACCGCGCGGCGGCGTGCAGGCTGAAGCATTGCCGCCTCCGCCGGGCATGCGCGGTCGCAGCGGCGATGTGGCGCGTCCGGCGCAATCGCAGCCGTCGGCCATGGAGGTGCTCGCCGCCAACAATGCGCAGAATCCGCAGCCGACCGGGGCGCCGGGCGAGTTGATCACCAAAGCGGAGCTGAACAATCAGGCGCCGCAGGTTGGGCCTGCGCGCGGTGGTCAGATCTACGTGCAGGTGGGCGCCTTCACGCTGCATGAGAATGCTCATAAGCTGGCAGCGCAGATGTCGCTGATCGGCCCGTCGAATGTCAGCTCGACCTTCATCAACCGGCAGGAATTCTTCCGCGTCCGCCTCGGCCCCTTCAATCAGGTGGCGCAGGCGGATCAGGCGTTGCAGCAAGCGATCAATAACGGACAGACCAATGCGCGTATCGTTGTGGAGTAAGGTTTCCGTCGTCGCGGTTGCGGCACTGGTCGCCGTTGTTGTTTCGCGCCCGGCTGCAGCGCAGCTTGGCCAGGTTGAGACGCTGGCCAAGCAGATGATCCTGCTCGATTACGATACCGGCACGGTGATCTTCGAGAAGAACGCCGACGAACTGATGCCGCCGTCATCGATGTCGAAGCTGATGACCGCCTTCATGGTCTTCGAACAGCTCGAAGCCGGCAAACTGCGCATGGACGACATGCTGCCAGTCAGCGAGAAGGCCTGGCGCATCCAGGGCTCGAAGATGTTCGTGCCGATCGGCGGCCGGGTGAAGGTGGAAGACCTGCTGAAGGGCGTGATCGTGCAGTCGGGCAACGATGCCTGCATCGTGCTGGCCGAAGGTATCGCCGGCACCGAGGAGCGCTTTGCCGAGATGATGACCGAGCGCGCCAAGCAACTCGGCCTGAAGAACAGCGTCTTCCGCAATGCATCTGGCTGGCCCGATCCGCAGCATGTGACCACGGCGCGCGATCTGGCGATCCTGGCGCAGCAGATCATCACCCGTCACCCGCAGTATTATCATTTCTACTCCCAGAAGGAGTTCACCTACGGGATCGATGGCGCGACCAAGAAGCCGATCACGCAGGGGAATCGCAATCCGCTGCTCTACAAGGATGGTGGCGCCGATGGCCTGAAGACCGGCCATACCGAAGCTGCCGGTTATGGCCTGACCGCCTCGGCCAAGCGCGGTGATCGCCGCCTGATCATGGTGTTCAACGGCCTGAAGAGCATGAACGAGCGCTCGCGCGAAGCCGAGCGCCTGCTCGAACTTGGCTTCAGCCAGTTCGACAATTACAAGCTCTTCACTGCAGGTGCGGTGGTGGACGAGGCCGATGTCTGGCTCGGCAACGCGGCGCGTATCCCGCTGGTGATCGACCGCAACCTGGCGCTCACCTTGCCGCGCCAGACCAAGGGCAATATCAAGGTGACGGTGTCGTACGACAATCCGATCCCGGCACCGATTGCCAAAGGCACTCCGGTCGCCAAGCTGACGGTGATGAACCGCGACACGGTCGTCAGCGAGGTGCCGCTGCTGGCCGGTGCCGATGTGCAGCAACTGGGCTTCACAGGCCGCATCGGCGCGGCAGTCAGCTACCTGCTCTGGGGCGCGAAGAAGTAGTGGCAGCCCAGGCTGGTCGATTGGGACGCGGCCATTTCATCACGCTGGAAGGCGGCGAGGGCGCCGGCAAATCCACCCAGGTGAAGCGTCTGGCCGCCGCTCTGTCCGCCCAGGGCATCGAAGCCGTGCAGACCCGCGAGCCGGGCGGCACGCCCGGTGCCGAAGATATCCGCGCATTGCTTGTCACCGGCGATCCCGCGCGCTGGGACGCGATGACCGAAACTCTGCTGCATTACGCCGCCCGCCGCGCCCATGTCGAAAAGACCGTGAAGCCGGCGCTGGACCGCGGCGCCTGGGTGATCTCGGACCGCTTTGCCGACTCCACGATGGCGTATCAGGGCTATGCCGGTTCAGTGGGCCGCGAGGCGGTGGCGGCACTGCATAAGCTGGTGCTGGGCGATTTCACCCCCGACCTGACCCTGGTGCTGGATCTGCCAGTCGAGACTGGTCTCGCGCGCGCCAAGGCCCGGATGACCGGCGCGGCGCAGGCTGAGGACCGCTACGAGCGGATGGGACTGGCCTTCCACGAAAGCCTGCGGGCGGCCTTCCATGAAATCGCCACGCGTGAGCCGGAACGCTGCCGTCTGATTGATGCCAGCGGCAATCCGGATCAGGTCGCGGCCGCGCTCTGGCAGGCCGTCGCGGCGCGCTTTAATCTGCCCGCATGAGCGACTTCGATCCGCAACAGGCCGCCACCTGGGCGCCGCGGCACAATGCTGCGCTGTTTGGGCATGAAGCGGCCGAGAAGGCTTTGCTTGAGGCCTGGGCCTCGGGCCGGCTACCGCATGCCTGGATGATCACCGGGCCGCGCGGCGTGGGCAAATCGACCCTGGCTTTTCGCTTCGCACGTTTCCTGCTCAAGCATGGTCTAGCTTCCGCTGCCGATGCAGGCCCCAGCCTGTTCGGCGATGCGCCGGTGCTGCCATCCTCGCTGACTGTTGCCGAGGACGATCCGGTCTTCGCGCGCGTTGCCAATTCCGGCCATGCCGATCTTATCGCGGTCGAGCGCAGCTGGGATGACAAGGCCGACCGGTTCCGCGGCGATATCGTCGTGCAGGACATCCGGGCGGTGATCGATCGCTTCGGCAAGACGGCTGCGGAGGGCGGCTATCGCGTCTGCATCGTCGATGCCGCCGACGACATGAATATCAATGCCGCCAATGCGCTGCTGAAAATCCTGGAAGAGCCGCCGGCGAATGCTGTGTTGCTGTTGATCAGCCATGCGCCGGGCAGTTTGCTGCCGACCATTCGTTCGCGCTGCCGCCGCTTGGCGCTCAAGCCGCTGGACGAGGTGGCGATGCAGCCCACGCTGGACCGCCTGCTGCCAGATCTGGATGCCGCCGAACGCCGGGGCCTTGCCGTGCTGGCAGAAGGCTCGCCTGGTCGCGCTGTCGTGCTGGCCTCGCAGGGCGGGCTGAAACTGCTGCAGGGTCTGCTCGACATGGTGGGGCAGCTGCCGAAGCCGGATATCGCCAAGCTGCATTCCTTCGGCGATGCGCTGGCGCGCGACCGCAGCGGTGCCGGGTTCCAACTGATGACCGAATTGTTTCGCTGGTGGCTCGCCCGTCTAGTGCGGGCCGCGGCAGCAGGCCGGATCGGTGGCAGCGGCTGGGCGGAAATCTTCCCCGGCGAAACTGCGCTGGCCCAGCGCCTGTCGCAATGGCAGGCACCGGCCCGCTGGGCTGAGGACTGGGAACAGCTCGGTCGCTTGCTCGACCGCGGGGAATCGGTCAATCTTGACCGCAAGCAGATGCTGCTGAACCTGTTCGCCGCTCTCGGGCGGTCGGCTGCAATACGCTGACATCGAGTATCGTTAGGGATCTGGTAGGGGGATTTCATGGCCAAGGCCGCCGTTGGCGCCGCTGCGCCTGACAGTCTGGAAAAGATCGACCTGCTGAGCGATCTCAGCCCGGCCGCGCGTGCCGAAGTCGAGCGGGCTTGCCAGTGGCGCCGTTTTGCCGCGCATGAGCAGATCCTCGATCGGAATAGCGACAGCCGCGATGTCTATTTCGTGGTCGATGGCACGGTTGAAGTGGTGAACTTCTCGGGCAACGGCCGCGAGATTTCCTATGCGCTGGTGTCGGCCGGCAGCTATTTCGGCGAGATCGCCGCCATCGACGGCGAACGTCGCTCGGCCAGCGTGGTGGCCCAGACGGCCTGCCGGCTCGCGGCGCTGCCGCCGAAAGCCTTCGAGGCGCTGGTGGCACGCGAGCCCGCCGTCGGCCTCAAGGTGATGAAGCGTCTGACCAACATCATCCGCGCCAATAACGAGCGCATCATGGATCTTGCCACTTTGGGCGCGATCCAGCGTGTCTATCGCGAGCTGCTCAAGCTGGCGCGGCAGGATCCGTTAAACAATGATGGCTGGATGATCTATCCCATGCCCAAGCAGCATGAGATCGCGCGTCGCGCCGCCACCACGCGCGAGACCGTGGCGCGCGTGTTGGCCAACCTGCTGCATGCCGGGCAGGTCACGCGCAAGGACAAGACCTATTATCTGACTGACCGCGCGGCCCTGGAACAGGCCATCGTGCGACTGGATGTGCGTCAGGGCAGCCACGGCCTGGCCTGATCCCACCTGTCACGTCCCGAGACAAGTGTGCAGCGCACTAAAGTGCGATTCACACCCGTGCCTTTCACGTTGATCTGACATATGAGATGGGAGATAGTACTCTCATGATGTAACGGCGCGCGTTGAGAAGACGCGCCGGCATCGAGGAAACGTCAATCAGCAGGAGGGATTTCCATGCGTGGGTTCAAGGCATTGGTAACGGGCTTGGTCGCGGGTGCGGCCATGCTGGCCGCAGCAGGTGCGCAAGCTTATCCGGATCGCCCGATCACCATGATCGTGCCGTGGGGCGCCGGCGGCGGCACCGATGCCACCGCACGCATCATCGCCAGCCTGATGGAAAAGGAACTGAAGCAGCCGGTGAATGTCGTGAACCGCACCGGCGGCAGCGGTGTGGTCGGCCACTCTGCCATCGCGCAGGCGCCGGCGGATGGCTACACCATCGGCATGATCACGGTCGAGATCGCCATGATGCACTGGCAGGGTCTCACCGAACTCAACCCGTCATCCTACACGCCGATTGCGCTGGTGAATGCCGATCCTGCCGGTGTGCAGGTGGCGGCTGATGCGCCGTACAAGAACGTGAAGGAGCTGCTGGCCGCCGTGAAGGCAAACCCGGGCAAGTTCAAGGCCTCGGGTACGGGGCAGGGCGGCATCTGGCATCTGGCACTGGCCGGCCTGCTACGCGACCAGGGCATCGATCCGGCCTCCGTCGCCTGGGTGCCCAGCAACGGTGCCGCGCCTGGCCTGCAGGACATGGTTGCGGGCGGCGTGCAGATCGCTCCGGTCTCGCTGCCGGAAGCGCGTGCTCTGATCGAGGCGGGCAAGGTGAAGAGCCTCGCCATCATGGACCCCAAGCCCTCGGCGCTGTTCCCCAAGGTGCCGACGCTCAAGTCGGAAACGGGCAGCGACTGGACCATGGCAGCCTGGCGCGGCATCGCCGCGCCGAAGGGCCTGCCGAAGGATGTCGCTGACAAGCTGACCGCCGTCGTCAAGAAAGTCTATGACAGCAAGGACTATCAGGACTTCATGGCGCAGCGTGGCTTCGGCATCATCTGGGCCGGCCCGGAGGATTACGCCAAGTTCATGGCCAAGTCGGATTCCGACATGGGCACCATCATGAAGGCCGTCGGTATCGCCAAGTAAGCCGTCGTCCCCAGTGCTGCCGGCGCAGCTCATAAAGCTGCGCCGGCCTTTCTTTTCTGCAGGTTGGTGCCATGCGCATTCATGATGCTTTAAGCGGACTGCTGCTCGCGCTTCTGGCCGTAGCAGTGCTTGTTACCGTCAGCCAGTATCCGCCGATCCCGGGCCAGAATGTCGGCCCCTCGGCATTTCCCGGGCTGGTCGCCACCCTGATGCTGGGCTGTTCGCTGCTGTTGATCTGGCGCGGTGTGCGCGGCGAACGCCGGCCGCTGGTCGTGCTGGGCGGTTGGACGAAGTCGACGCCGCATGTGATCAACTTCCTGCTCGTGATCGCATCGCTGCTGTTTTATATTTTCTGCTCAGAGTTCTTCGGCTTCATCATCACCGGAATGGTCATCCTGGCCGCGCTGTTTTATGCGCTGGGCGTGCGGACGGTGCTGATCCTGCCGATCGCGATTGTCGCCACGCTGGTGATCCACACTGTCTTCTACAAACTCCTGCGCGTGCCGCTGCCCTGGGGGCTGCTGCAGGGCCTGCACTGGTAGGAGGCGATCATGGATCTTCTGACTCTCGCGGCTGCCGCTGCAAAGCTGGTTTTCGATCCCTATGTGCTGCTGGTCATGGTCTGCTCGGCGGCCTTCGGGTTGTTCGTGGGCGCCATTCCCGGCCTCACCGCCACGATGGCGACAGCTTTGCTGGTGCCGATCACCTTCTTCATGCCGCCGGTGCCGGCCGTTGCGGCCATCGTCACCGCCACGGCGATGGCGATCTTTTCCGGCGATATCCCCGGCGCGCTGCTGCGTATCCCTGGTACGCCGGCCTCGGCGGCCTATGCCGACGAAGCCTATCAGATGACCTTGAAAGGGCAGGCCGAAACGGCGCTGGGGGCCGGACTGGTTTTCTCGGCCATCGGTGGCCTGTTTGGCACGGCCGTGCTGATTGCCGCCGCGCCCAGCCTTGCTGAGGTCGCGCTGAAATTCTCGTCATTTGAGTATTTCTGGCTGGTGGTGCTCGGCCTTTCAGCTGCGGTTTTCATTGGCAGCACCAGTGTGCTGAAGGCAATCATTGCGTTGCTGATCGGCCTGCTGGTGGCCAGTGTCGGTCTTGACAATCCGGGTGGCTATCCGCGCTTCACCTTTGGCAATACCGAGCTGATGGGTGGGATCAGCATGATTCCGATGATGGTCGGCATGTTTGCCATCTCGGAAATCCTGCGGTTCGTGGTCAATATCGATCCTCCGGCACGCATCCTCGTCCAGCGGCTTGGCAATGTTTTCTCCGGCATGTGGGCACTGACGAAAAAATATCCGCGTCAGATCCTGCGCGGCAGCGTGCTGGGCACCGCAGTCGGGATCATGCCAGGGGCAGGGGCCGACATGGCGTCCTGGATGTCCTACGCGCTGAGCAAGAAGTTCTCGAAAGAGCCCGAGAAGTTCGGCACCGGCCATGTCGAGGGTATCGTGGAGTCCGGCGCAGCCAACAATAGTGCACTGGGTGGCGCCTGGATTCCGGCGCTGGTCTTCGGGATTCCCGGCGACAGCATCACGGCGATTGCCATTGGCGTGCTGTATCTGAAAGGTCTCAATCCTGGTCCGACGCTGTTCCTGAACAGTCCGGAAAATGTCTATGCCATCTTCCTGATCTTCATCGTCGCCAATATCATTATGTTGCCGCTGGGATGGCTGGCGATCCGGATGGCCACCAACATTCTGCGCGTACCGGGCAATATTTTGATGCCGATCATTCTGCTGTTCTGCGCGGTGGGCGCCTTTGCCATCAACAATACGGTCTTCGGCGTCACCATCACGCTGATCTTCGGGCTGCTGGCCTATGTGATGGAGGAGAACGGCTTCCCAGTCGCACCTGCCATCCTTGGTGTCGTGCTGGGTACCATGCTGGAAGAGAATCTCGTGACCTCGATGATCAAGGCGGACGGCAATCCGCTGGTCTTCTTCGAGCGGCCGATCTCGGCCAGCCTGGGTGTCCTGACCTGTGTGATCCTGTTCTGGCCACTGGCGTCCTGGCTGGTGCGACGGATCCGGGCTAGGCCGGCGCATTGACCAGTTTGCGACGACGCTGCCACCAGTCGAACAGGCGCAACAGGATCACGGCGAGGGTGAGCGTCACGGCCAGCCAGTAGAGCGGCATGCCCGGCGTGCGCTTGGCATTGGTGATGATGAACGAGATCGCGATATACCAGCTGCCGGCCCAGTGCAGGGCGCGCCAGTTTCGCGCGCCGAGCCAGCGCATCGCGGCGTCGAAGGACGTCGCCGCCATGGCGAGAATGAACAGATAGGCCAGCCCGCCTGAAATCAGTGTGCTGGTATTCGTCATGCTCCAGAACAGGTCCGGGGCGACCGCGGCAAATGCGATGATCGCGAAGCTATGCAGGATATGCGAGGCCGCAAACGAGACGCCCAGATAGCGCCGGTTGCGCCGTAGCCAGCGCGTGGCGTCATTCGGCTGCAGGCGCACCAGGGCCGAGGCCGCGAAGACCGGCAGGAACAGCAGCAGCGAGGTTCGAGCCGTGGCACGGATCGCCGCGCGGAGTCCGTCTACGGAGAAGTCATGCGCCCCGATAATGCCCAGAGTCATCAGTGATAGCAGGAGGGCTATCAGTCCGGTCAGTCGCCAGCCGTGAAGCCAGTGCGTGGTCATGGTGTCGCCCTCCCTGCAGGCAATTGCGATCCTTCCGCTTTTACGCATGGCGGGACAAGTGACGGCCGTTACAGTTTCCGTGCGCAACCCGCCGGATCACAGGGACTTGAATTATAGCGACGTGACGAACTCGACCAAGACGCGGTTGTAGGCTTCCGGCACTTCCAGATGCGGGCTGTGCCCGGCATTGTCGAAGCAGCAGCGGCGGGCACCCGGGATATTGGCTGCCATCCACTGGCTGACTGCCGGTTCGTAAAGCTGGCTCTCGCCGCCATGCAGGATCAGCACAGGCAGGGTCAGGGCCGGCAGCAGCGTGCGGTAATCCTGTTCAGCCATCGATTGCCAGAGCGCCGCCATGGCAGCTCCGTCATTGCGCGTGATCTCTGCTGAAATCCACTCGCCCAGCGCAGCGTCCGGTGTGTAGCTGCGTGCGAACAGGCGCGGCATGGCATTCTGGCTGTAGCCGACCCAGTTCTCGCGCATTGCCGCGACAGCGGCGGCACTCTGCGCGGCATCGAAGCCGTTGCGAATGCCGAAACGCCAGCCGGATTCATTGGTGATCTTGACTGTCATGTCTTCGATCACCAGACCAGCCAGGCCGTCACTGCCAAACTGCGCGATATAGTCCAGCGCCACCATCGCACCCATCGACCAGCCGATCAGCACCGGCTTGTCCAGCCTGCGCGCCATGATCAACTCGTGCAGGTCGGCGGCAAGGGCGGGAATGCTTAAGTTCCCCGGCGTCGCCGGACTGCGGCGATGGCCGGGCAGATCGGGCATGATCAGCCGGAAGTCGCGCGCCAGCGCTTCAGCCTGCGGGCCAAAATAGTCACCATGGCTCGACCAGCCATGCAGGAAAATCAGCGGCCGGCCGCTGCCAGTCTCCGCGACATGCATCATACGCTCAGGCCCCGACATCCTTCGCCAGCACCAGGGCGCGGCCACTGCAATAGACGGTACCGTTTTCATCGCGGCAGGTGGTGGCCAGATCGACCAGATGTTTGTCCGGCCGCAGGCGTGTGATCTCGACGCGGGCGATCAGCGGAACGCCGACCGGGGCCGGCCGCTCGAACTGCAGTTCCTGCTTCAGGTAGTTGGTACCGAAGCCGGGCAGGTCGACGCCAAGCAGGTAGGAAAACAATGCGCCGATGAGCGGTTCGGGCACGGAGTCGTGCGCCGCGCCGGGTTCGCCGGCCAAAGCATGGAAGGCGGCGATGTCGTTCGGCGAGTAGCTGTGGCGGGTTTCGGCATGATCGCCGACGCGCATGCCCTTGTGGCTGACCGTTTGGCTCATGGCAACGCGATCTCCGTTTGGCCATCCAGGGTGAGCGCGCCGTTGGCGACGCGTATCACCTGGGTTGACAGCACGATGCGGCCATCGGTGGCGGCGATCTCGTTCAGGGTGAAGCGATGCGGATCGTCGGCATAGGTGGGATTGGGAAACATCAGCGTCTGGTTGACCTGTCGCGCGCCGGGATAGTGCTTCTGCACCAGACCCCACAGCACCGTGTAGAGCAGCATGCCATGGCTCACCGTGCGGCCAAAGCGGGTGCGGGCCGAGAAATCCGGGTCGACATGGATCGGGTTGTTGTCGCCGCTGACGGCGGCGAAGGCGTTGAAGTCGGCCTGACTGAGGCTGCGTTCGATGGAAATCATCACGGGCTCTCGGAAAAGCGGCTGCGCAGGATATGCTTCTGCACCTTGCCGGCGGCGGTGCGCGGGAAATCTTCGATGACGCGGATATGCTTGGGCACCTTGTAGGCGGCCAGATTTTCGCGGCAGTAAGCTCGCAGCGCTTCCGCATCGACGCTGGCGCCGGGCTGCGGCAGCACATAGACGCAGCCGACCTCGCCCCATTTCGCATCGGGCACGCCGATCACGGCGCATTCCAGCACACCGGGAAAGCGATAGATCACGATCTCGACTTCGGCGGGATAGACGTTTTCGCCGCCGGAAATGAACATGTCCTTGATGCGGTCGACGATATAGTAATAGCCATCGGCATCGCGACGCGCGACATCGCCGGTGCGCAGCCAGCCGTCTTTCGTAAACGCCGCTTTGGTGGCGGCTTCGTTGTTCCAGTAGCCCGGCGTCACGCCGGGGCCACGGATCTGCAATTCGCCGGCATGGTCGGCGGGCAGGGCGCGGTCGTGATCGTCGACCACGCGGACTTCAGCAAGGATCTGCGGCTTGCCGACCGAGCCGATCTTGGCCTTGGCATGCGCGCGGTCCATCAGGAAGACTGTAGGCCCGGTTTCGGTCATGCCCATGCCGTTGCAGACCAGCACGTCGCGTTTGGCGAAGAGTTCGATCAGCGTGATGGGCAGCGGCGCGCCGCCGCAACTCCAGCTGCGCACCTTCGAGAAATCGGCGGTTGTGAAATCCTTGTGCAGGCTGATCGCCTGATAGATCGCCGGCACGCCGAGGAAAGCTGTGCAGTCGCCGTTCTGCAGGGCGGCCATCACCGGATCGATCTCGAATTTCTTCAACACCCGCACACTGCCGCCGAAGATCAGCACAGGCAGGGTATGCAGGTTGATGCCGGCGGTGTGGAACAGCGGCAGGAAATTCAGCGTGGTGTCTGCCGAGGTCAGATCGGTGGCCTGGCCGATGTTGATGGCATTGGCATAGGCCATGCCCGGCGTCTGGATCACCGCCTTGGGTTTGCCGGTGGTGCCCGAAGTATAGAGCATGTACCAGATGCGATTGGTCGGCCAGGCGGTGTCGAAACTGCCCGGTGCGCTTGCTGCCACGGCCTGTTCGTAATCCACCAGCGACAGCAGCGGCAGGTTCAACGCAACCGCCACGGCCGCATTCTCGGCATCGTGTATCAGCAATTTCGGCGCGGCATCCTGCGCAACCGGCAAAAGTTCCGGCGCCGGCTGGCGCCAGTTCAGCGGCACCAGGATGGCGCCGAGCTTGCCGCAGGCGAAAAGAATCTCGAAAAAGCTGGTGGTGTTGAGGCAGAGAATGGCGACGCGGTCGCCGCTGCCGATGCCCTGGCTCTGCAGCCAGGATGCAAAACGGCAGGCGCGGTCGTTCACTTCGGCATAGGTCAGGCTGCGGCCGCTCTCGACTTCGGTGAAGGCGATCTTGTCCGGTGTCAGCTCGGCGCGGCGGGCGGCGATATCGAAGACGGTTTGCATGGTGTTCAGGCACCCTTGCTCAGGAAGCGGGCCATACCAGCCTCGGCTTCTGCACTGTCGATCAACGCGAGGAAATTTCGCAATTCGGCGTCCAACCCTTCGGCGCAATCTGTCGCCAGCAAGGCCTTGGTGCTGGCGATGCTGCCCGGTTGCATGGTTTTTAGCTTTTCCAGCCAGCCTTCGATGGTGGCATCCAGCGCGTCCGCTTCGACGCAGGCGGTAACCAGACCAAGCTGCAGCGCCTCCTGCGCCGACACGCGCTGGTTCAGCAGCTGGATCTCGCGGGCACGCTGCATGCCGATGCGGGCCGGCAGCATCGCGGTCCAGCCGCCATCGGGACTGAAACCGACCTGCGCATAATAGGGCTGGATGAAGGCCTGCGGCGTGATCGCGGCAAGGTCGCAGGCCAGCAGCAGACCGAGCGAGCCACCAGTGAGAGGTCCATGAATGCGGCCGATCACCGGCACCGGCAGGCGCAGCAGCGCGAGGATCGCGCGATTCAGGCTGCCGACCAGTCCTTCGGCATAGGCGCGGCGCTGGCCACGCGGCACGGACTGGAAACCCGCAACGTCGCCGCCGGTGCTGAAGCTGCGGCCGCTGGCCTGCAGCACAACGGCGCGCATCTCACGATGGCCGGCAATGCGGTCTAGATCGGCATTCAGGCTGTCGAGCAAAGCAGGGACGAGACTGTTATGCCTTTCCGGCCGGTTCAGCGTCAGCCGCGCCACGCCATCGGCGATATCCAGCAGCGTGGCTGTCATCAGCGCGCAGATTTTGCAGCGAGGCCGCCGGCCACCATGGCGGAAGCCACATCGACAATGGGGTCGAGCGGCGCCTTTGGATCCCACAGCCCGTAGCGCTGGCCGAGGAAAACCGAAATACCCATCAGCATCCAGGCGCGCACTTCGGTGGCGTGATCGCCCTTGCCCGGCAGTATTTCGCCGCGCTTTTCGGCGGCGGCCAGCGCGATGCGATAGGACTTGGCGAAATCGGTGTAATACTGGCGATAGACCTTCTCATCCACAAACTGCGACTCTTCCACCAGCTTGTAGAGATCGGGATTCTTCCGCACGAAATCGAGGAAGGCGCGCAGGCCGAGCCGTTCGGCCTCAATACGGTCCTTTGCGCCCGTCGTCGCTTCGGTCAGGTGGTGGCGCAGCATGCGGCCCATATGCAGGACCAACTCGCGCATCACATCTTCCTTGCTGCGGAAGTAGATATAGAAGGTGCCCTGTGCCACGCCGGCTTCGGCCGTGATTGTGGCGATGGAAGCCTCGGCAAAGCCGCGCCGGCCGATTTCGCGCTGGGCGGCATCGAGAATCTTGCGGCGGGTCTGCTCGCCCCGGCCGGTCTTAGGCAGGGGCAGGGCGCGTTTCCTCGGGTTCATGTAGGCCATGAATCTCTTGTCATCATCGGTCTGATGGAACGATCCGCATGCGGTCACGCTCTGAATCGCACGAATGCAGCTTGACGTCCCAGTGCCCGGACAGTACAAATCTATGAAACATGAATCAACTGTCATGTTTGTGGACCGTCCAGCGGGCGCGGTCTGCCAGCGGCACCGGGACAACCCGGGCCAAGCAGAGGGAGGAGCGAAAATGTCGCGCATGTCGCATGCCATTCACGTCGTCTCCATCGCCATGCCCGCATCGCAAGGGAGAAACTACATGCAGCGCGTGATGAAGACGGCAGGCCTCGCCGCCGTACTGAGCGCCGGTCTGGTGCTGTCGGCGCAGGCCGCCGACCTGAAGATCGCTTTGATCGCCAGCAAGACCGGTCCGCTCGAGGCCTATGCCAAGCAGACCGAAACCGGTTTCATGATGGGCCTTGAGTATATGACCAAGGGCACCATGACCTGGCAGGGTCGCAAGATTCAGGTCATCGTCAAGGACGACCAGTTCAAGCCCGATCTGGCCAAGTCGATGCTGGAACAGGCCTATGCCGACGACAATGTCGATCTGGCCGTGGGCACCACCGGTTCGGGCGGCGCGCTCGCCATGCTGCCGGTCGCCGAGGAGTACAAGAAAATCCTGATTGTCGAGCCCGCCGTGGCCGATGCGATCACCGGCGAGAAGTGGAACCGCTACATCTTCCGCACCGGCCGCAACTCGTCGCAGGACGCGATTGCCGGCGCTGCATCCTTCCCGGCGAGCGGTGAGGTCAGCGTCGCCACCCTGGCGCAGGACTATGCCTTCGGTCGTGATGGCGTGAAGGCGATGAAGGATGCGCTCGCGCAGATCCGTCCGAACGTCAAAATCGTGTTCGAAGAGTATGCCCCGCAACAGACCACTGATTTCACCGCCTCGGCCCAGCGCATGTTCGACGCGCTGAAGGACAAGCCGGGCAAGCGCGTGATCGCCGTGATCTGGGCCGGCCCGCATCCGCTGCCCAAGATCGCCGATCTGAAGCCGGAGCGCTTCAACATCGAGATCGCGCCGGGCGGCAACATCCTGCCGGTGATGAAGGGCTACAAGCCCTATCCGGGCATGGAAGGCGCCGTTTATTACTACCATGACTTCCCGAAGAACCCGGTGAATGACTGGTTCGTGGCCGAGCACAAGAAGCGCAACAACGGCAATCCGCCGGACTTCTTCACCGCCGGTGGCTTCGCGGCTGCCTCGGCCGCGCTGACTGCCGTGCAGAAAGCGGGCGGCACCAATACCGAGAAGCTGATCACCGCCATGGAAGGCATGGTGTTCGATACGCCCAAGGGCACGATGCTGTTCCGCAAGGAAGATCATCAGGCCCTGCAGCAGATGTATCACTTCAAGGTCAAGAAGGACGGCAAGGACGATAACGATCTTCTGGAACTGGTGCAGACCATCCAGGAATCGGCCATGCCGCTGCCGATCCGCAACAAGCGCTGATCTGAAACCGCCGCCGGGGTCTCGCATCCCGGCGGCATTTCTTTATCTGAGAGACATGTCCCCCACGCCGACCTTAGAGACCCGCGACCTGACGATCCGTTTCGGCGGCCACGTCGCCGTCAATGCCGTGAGTTGCGCCTTCCAGCCGGGCACGCTGACCGCCATCGTCGGCCCGAACGGCGCCGGTAAAACCACCTATTTCAACCTGATCTCCGGCCAGCTGCGCGCCACCTCCGGCCAGGTGCTGCTGCGTGGCGCGGATGTCACGGGACTGACGGCTTCCACCCGCACCAAGCAGGGCATGGGGCGCGCGTTTCAGCTCACCAACCTGTTTCCCAATCTCACCGTGATGGAAAACGTGCGCCTTGCAGTACAATCCCGCGCAGGAGCGGGGTTGCAGTTGCTGCAGCTCTGGAGCCATCGCCGCGACCTGATCGAAAAGGCCGACAGCCTGCTCGACGCCGTCCGTCTGCTCGACAAGCGCAACGCCACCGCTGGCGCACTGCCGCATGGCGACCAGCGCAAGCTGGAGGTTGCGCTACTGCTGGCGCTGGAGCCCGATATCTTCATGTTCGACGAGCCGACCGCCGGCATGTCGGTGGATGAAGTGCCGACCATTCTGGACCTGATCCACAGCATCAAGGCGCGCGGCGACAAGACCGTGCTGCTGGTGGAACACAAGATGGATGTGGTGCGCAGCCTGGCCGACCGCATCATTGTTTTGCATAACGGCAGCCTGGTGGCCGATGGCGAACCCGCTGCCGTGATCGCCTCGCCGGTGGTGCAGCAGGCCTATCTCGGTCTGCCAGCCGATGCCGATGGGAGTGCCGCCGCATGAGCGACAACCTGCTCAATCTCCAGGGCGTGCATACCCATATCGGGCAGTATCACATTCTGCATGGCGTCGATCTGGCGATTCCGCGTGGCCAGCTCACCATGCTGCTCGGCCGCAACGGTGCCGGCAAGACCACAACTTTGCGCACCATCATGGGCCTGTGGCAGGCCAGCCAGGGCAGCATCACCTTCGACGGCCGCGACATCACCAAACTACCGACGCCGGACATCGCGCAGGCAGGTATCGCTTACGTGCCGGAGAATATGGCGATCTTCGCCGACCTGACGGTGCGCGAAAACCTGATCCTGGCGGCGCGTAACGGCGACCTCGATCCGGCGCGGCTGAAATGGATTTTCGGCCTGTTCCCGGCGCTGGAGAAATTCTGGTCGCTGGCGGCCGGCGTGCTGTCGGGCGGGCAGAAACAGATGCTGGCGATCGCCCGCGCCATCGTCGAGCCGCGCGACCTGTTGCTGATTGACGAACCCACCAAGGGCCTGGCGCCAGCGATCATCATGAACATGGTGCAGGCCTTCAAGGAACTGAAATCCACCGGCGCCACCATCCTGCTGGTCGAACAGAATTTCCTCGCCGCCAAGCTGCTCGGCGATCATGTCGCGGTGATGGATGACGGCCGCGTCGTGCATCGCGGCGCGATGGCCGAACTGGCTGAGGATGCCGCCCTGCAGCAGAAACTGCTGGGCCTGAGCATGGATGCACATCAATGAGCACTGCAACCGAGACGTCTGCCACTGTCACGCTGCCCAAGGTACGCATCGACTATCTGCCGGTGCTGCTGGTACCGATCCTGATGCTGTTGGCGTTGCCGCTGGTGGGCAGCTTCTCCACCTGGGTCACGCTCACCGTGGCAGCACTCGCCATGGGCATGATGATCTTCCTGATGGCCTCGGGCCTCACCCTGGTCTTCGGCCTGATGGACGTGCTGAATTTCGGCCATGGCGTGTTCATCTCGTTTGGCGCCTATGTCAGCCTGATCGCGCTCGGGCCGCTCGCCGGCTGGGTCGAGAGCACGAATCTCTGGCTCAATGTCGGTGCGCTGCTGGCCTGTATTCTCGTGGCCATGCTGGTAACCGGTGCGCTGGGCTATGCGTTTGAGCGCGTGGTGATCCGGCCGGTCTATGGTCAGCATCTCAAGCAGATCCTGATCACCATGGGCGGCATGATCGTGGCCGAACAGATGATTCATGTGATCTGGGGCGCGAGCCCGATCCCGCTGCGACTCCCGGAAGGTTTGCGCGGCGCCATCGTGATCGGCGATGCGGCGATGGAAAAATATCGCGTGATTGCCGTGGTGCTGGGCCTGCTGGTCTTCGGCGCCATGCATCTGGTGCTGAACCGCACCAAGATTGGGCTTCTCATTCGCGCCGGCGTCGAGAATCCCGAAATGGTCGAGGCGCTGGGTTACAAGATCCGCCGGCTGTTTGTCGGTGTGTTCATCGTCGGTTCGGCATTGGCCGGCCTCGGCGGCGTGCTTTGGGCGTTTTATCGTCAGACTTTGACGGCCGGCATGGGCATGGAAGTGAATGTGCTGATCTTCATCGTCATCATCATTGGCGGCCTGGGATCGGTCGGCGGCTGCTTCATCGGTGCCATTCTGGTGGCACTGGTCGCCAACTACACCGGATTCCTGGCGCCCAAGCTGGCGCTGGGCAGCAGCATCCTGCTGATGGTGGTGATCCTGCTGTGGCGGCCGCAGGGCCTCTATCCCGTGGCCAAGCGGTAAGAGAAGGCGACGCCCATGCTGCATAGCATCCTCTCCGGCGACTATCCGCGTTCGCGCCCGCTGGCCATCGTGCTGGCACTCGTGCTGGTCTGCCTGGCTTTCGCGCCCTTCCTGTTTCCGGGCAGCCAGCCGCTCAATGTCGCGGCCAAGATCTGCGTCTTTGTCATTCTGGTCGCCAGCTACGACCTGCTGCTCGGCTATACCGGCATCGTGTCGTTTGCCCATACGATGTTCTACGGCATCGGCGGTTATGGCGTGGCCATCGCCATGTATAATTTCAGTCCCACCTGGCCGGCACTCGGCATCGGCATTGTCGTCGCACTGGTGCTGGCGATCCTGCTGGCGCTGCTGATCGGTCTGTTCAGTCTTCGCGTCCGCGCCATCTTTTTCGCCATGATCACGCTGGCGGTGGCGTCCGCTTTCGCCATCCTGGCCTCGCAGCTCAACGAGATCACCGGCGGCGAAGATGGTCGCAGCTACCGGATTCCGGAAATGCTGCGTCCGGCCTTCCGGCTGTTCGACGAGCCCGTCCTGGGCGTGATGATCAACGGCCGCATCCTGACCTATTACCTGATTTTCCTGTCGGCGCTGATCCTGTTCCTGCTGGCGCTGCGGATGGTCAATTCGCCCTTCGGCCGCGTGTTGCAGGCGATCCGTGAAAACGACTTCCGCGCCGAGGCACTGGGTTATCGCGTGGTGGTTTACCGCTCGATTGCCAACTGCCTCTCGGCGGGCATGGCCACTCTGGCTGGCGTGCTGATGGCGCTGTGGCTGCGCTATACCGGGCCGGATACCACGCTCAGCTTCGCCATCATGATCGATATCCTGTTGATGGTCGTGATCGGCGGCATGGGCACGCTCTATGGCGCAGTGCTCGGTGCGACAATCTTCATCCTGGCGCAGAATTACCTGCAGGTGCTGATGGGCAAGTTCAGCGGCATGCTGGAAGGCGCGGGCATCCCCTTGCTGCCCAATCTGTTCCATGCCGACCGTTGGCTGCTTTGGCTCGGTATCCTGTTCGTGCTTAGCGTTTATTTCTTCCCGGTCGGCATTGTCGGCAAGCTGCGGCAGATGCGCAAATGAGTCCGGTTTCGCGCTATCTCACGCTGGCTGGCCGCAGCGTCCATCTGCTCGACTGGGGCAGGGCGGCTGCGCCCGCTGTGATCCTGTGGCACGGCTTTGCCCGCAACGCCCATGACTTCGACGATCTGGCCGCCGCGCTCAGTAGCCAGTATCGCCTGCTGGCGGTCGATACCATCGGCCGGGGTTTAAGCGAATGGAGCCCGGAGCCTGACGCGGAATACACGGTGCCGTTCTATGCCCGGCAGGCCGTCGAACTGTTCACGCAGCTGGACCTGACAACCGCGCGCTGGGTCGGCACTTCGATGGGCGGCCTGATCGGCATGGTGGCGGCGGCAACCGCGCTGAAAGACCGTATCAGCCATCTGGTGCTGAACGATGTCGGACCTGCCATTGCGACCGGCGCGGTCAGCCGCATCCTCACTTACGCGGGCTCGCCGCCAAGCTTTACCAGTCTGCCGGAACTGGAACAGTATTTCCGTAGCATCTACGCGCCGTTCGGGATCAGCAGCGATGCCGGCTGGCGCAAGCTGGCCGAGACATCTGCGCGACGTCTGCCCGATGGCCGGCTGACGCCGCATTACGATCCGCAGATTGCCGCCGTGCTGGGCCGCCAGGCCGCCACAGCCACCGGCGATGCCTGGCCGCTCTATGACCAGATCACGGCCAAGACCCTGCTGCTGCGCGGCGCGGTCTCCGACCTGCTGGCTGAAGACGCTGCCGCCGAGATGACCCGCCGTGGTCCCAAGGCGCGCCGGATCGACATTCCGGGCATTGGCCATGCTCCGGCGCTGGATACGCCCGAGCAGATTGCCCTGATCGCACAATTTCTCGCGGAATAGCAGCCATTGGCGGTCCGCCTGGACCGCCCTATAATGACTGCTATGTCCCGCCACGCCCATCAGCCCCATTCACATGGCCATGATCACGCCGTCTGCATCACCGATGCGCTGGCGGCGGCCGAAAGCCATTGCCACGCCACCGGCGCCAAACTGACGCCGATCCGTCGCCGCGTGCTCGAACTGATCTGGCAGAGCCACAAGCCGGCCGGCGCCTATGATCTGCTGGCCCAGCTGGGCGGCGACGGCCAGAAGGTAGCGCCGCCCACCGTGTATCGCGCGCTGGACTTCCTGGTCGAGCAGGGGCTGGTGCATCGGGTTGAAAGCCTGAATGCCTTCATCGGCTGCATCGAGCCGGGCCATGCCGTGCAGCAGGAAATCTTCATCTGCCGCCAATGCGGCGTGGCCACCGAGATCAACGATCCCGAACTGGGCAGTCGCATTCAGCAGGATGCGCGCGCGCTGGGCTTCCAGGTCGAGCGCCAGACGATTGAAGTGGTCGGCGTCTGCCGGGATTGCCGGGCGCTCTAATTCAAGCTTAGCCGAACTTGGGCGGCCGTTTCTCAAAGAAGGCCGTCATCGCCTCGCGCGCTTCCGCCGATGTCAGCTGGCTGCGGAAATGCTCGCCTTCCAGCGCCATCTGGCCGGCCACATCGCCCTTGGTGCGCTTCAGCAGCTGCTTGGTCAGGCGCATCGCGGTCGGCGGCTTGGCCGCGAGCTTGGCCGCCACTGCAGTGGCTTCGGCCAGCAGCCTGTCATCCGGGAAGATCGCATTGACGATGCCGTAGTCTTTCGCGGTCTGCGGCGTGAAGGCCTCGCCCAGCATGAAGAGTTCTGCCGCGCGATGATGGCCGATCATGGCGGGCAGCAGCAGCGACGAGGCTGCTTCGGGCACCAGCGCCAGATTGACGAAGGGCAGGGAGAGTTTCGCGCTCTCTCCGGCATAAACCAGGTCACAATGCAGCAGCATCGTCGTGCCGACGCCGACGGCCACACCGCTGACGGCGGCGATCAGCGGCTTTGACGCCGTGCTGATGGCGCGCAGAAAACGGAAGACCGGCGTGTTGTCGCCCTGCGGCGGATTGTTGAGGAAATCCTGCAGATCGTTGCCGGCCGTGAAGGCACCGCCATTGCCAGCGAACAGAATGACGCGCGCAGCAGGATCAGTGTCGGCTGCCTCCAGTGCATCGGCGAGCACGGCATACATCGCCGAGGTCAGCGCATTCTTCTTGTCGGGCCGGTTGAAGGTGATGGTCAGGATGCCATCGGCCTGCGAGGTCAGAATGTCGCTCATGTGTCTCTCCCTAGTCGGCGAACAGCACCATGGCATAGTCGCCGACAGGGGTGAAGCCTACCGCAGCGTAAGCCGTCAGCGCGGCGGCATTGCCCTCCGGAGTGAACAGCACGCCCTGCTTTGCGCCCGCGCGGCGGGCGTGATCCAGCGCGCCGACCACCACGGCGCGGGCATAGCCACGGCTGCGGTATTGCGGCGGGGTCCAGACATTGCCGATCTGTACGGCATCGGGCAGGCGGGCATTGAAACAGCAACCGGAGACCGGGCGGCCTGCATCGGTCAGGATGAACTGGCTCTGCTCGGCGATCCAGCGCGCCACATCGGCGGCACAGCGTGTCGTATTGTCCTGCGAAGGGGTGTCGCCCAGTTCTTCCTGGGTGAAGCTCTGTCGCCAGTCCAGCAGCAGCTCCTGGTCTGCGGGCGTCGCGAGCCGGCACTGCAGGTTTTGTCCCTGCAGCAAGGGTGCCGGAATTTTAAGATCGGCAAGCTGCAGGCTCATGAGGATTTCGCGCGAGCGCAGCTTATGATGCGCGCCGTCGAGACCGAGTGCTTCCTGTGCATCCAGCGCCTGCTGCCAGGGCCCGAGAATGCCGGCCGGCCGGCGGCCGGCCGAAACCAGCGGGGCAAGCTGCGCGGCATTGCGCAGGGCGCAGACGATCAGCAGGTCGTTCCAGTAAAGCGCTGCCGCCCCCACGATCCGCTCGCCGTCAAAGGCGGCGGCATAGCGGCCCCGATAGGCCTCACGGCCATCGACGATGCCGCTCTGCGCCAGGTTGAAGCGCAGAAACATCGCCTCGGCGACATGTTTGCGCAGGAAGGCCTCAAGCTGCGGCTGGTCATCCGGCGTCAGCAGACGGGCGGACATGGCTCAGCCCTGCGCCTTGTTGAGTCGCTGGAAGCCGGCCTTGAGATCGTCGATCAGGTCGTCGACATCTTCCAGGCCGATATGCAGGCGGATCGTGGTGCCGTGATTCTCCCAGGCTTCGGCACTGCGCACGCCCTTGATGGCGGGCACCGAGACCAGGCTTTCATAGCCGCCCCAGGAATAGCCGATGCCGAAATATTCCAGATGGTCGACAAATTCGGCCACCGCGGCATCGCCGTATTTCTTGTCCAGCTCGAACGCAAAGAGTCCGCAGGCGCCGAGGAAATCGCGTTTCCAGATCGCGTGGCCGGGATCCTGTGGCAGGCCGGGATGGCGCACGCCGGTCACTTCGCTGCGTCCGCGCAACCAGTCGGCCACTTTCAGGCCGCTTTCCATATGGCGCGGCAGCCGGACCGCCATCGTACGGATGCCACGCAGGCCGAGATAAACCTCGTCGGGCCCGGCATTGGCGCCGATGGTACGCGCGGTATCGCGCAGGGCCGGCCAGCTTTCCTTGTTGGCGATCACGACGCCCAGCATCGCATCGGAATGGCCGACAATGTATTTTGTCGCGGCATGCACCGAGAGATCGACGCCATGACTGAAGCTCTTGAAGTAGAGCGGCGTGCCCCAGGTATTGTCCATCGCCAGTTTGGCGCCGTGCTTATGCACGACGTCCGCGATGGCTGGCACATCCAGCATCTCGAAGGTGAGCGAGCCGGGCGACTCCACGAAGACCAGCGAGGTATTCGGACGCAGCAGGGCGCGCAGCGAGGCCGGATCTATGTTGGTCTTGAAGTATTCCGTCTCCACACCGAGCCGCTTCAGCACCGTGTCGCAGAACTGCCGCGTCGGCCCATAGATATTGTCGATGACAAGAATGTGGTCGCCGGATTTCACCACGCTCAGGATCGCGCCTGAGCAGGCGCCGGCGCCCGAGGGATAGGCCATGGCGCGATAGCCGCCTTCCAGTTCGGCGACCGTATTCTCGAAAGCGTAGGTCAGGGGCGTGCCGACGCGGCCATAGGTCGTGACCTGCTCGTCCTGCGCGCGGGCGGAATAGACATCATGCAGTGCCTTCAGGCTGGGCTGCAGGATGGTCGAGGCGCGATAGACCGGGATATTGACGGCGCCGTGGTGGCCTTCGGGGTCGCGGCCCAATACGGCAAGCTTGGTTTCGTCTTTCATGGCGGACTCCAATCTGGACCCAGACTATTGCAAAGCCCCCCGTCAAAGAGAAGACTTGGCCCGTGAGAGTTATGTGTTTCCCCGCACCAGCGGGAGTTTCGGAGACCCGTCGATGACCCGCGCCGCCGCCATTCAATCCGCCACCGCCTATCTTGACGAAGGCGGTTTCCTCGCCGATCTCAGCCGGCGCGTTGCCATCCCGACCGAGAGCCAGAATCCCGACCGCGCCGGCGCGCTGGGTGATTACCTGGAGAAGGAAATGCGCGGCAGCCTGGAGGCACTCGGTTTCCAGTGCAGCGTGCATCCCAATCCCTCGCCGAAGGGCGGGCCATTCCTGGTGGCGATCCGCCGCGAGGCCGGTGCGACTAAGACGCTGTTCTCCTACGGCCATGGCGATGTGATCCGCGGCCAGGATGCGCAGTGGCGCAGCGGCCTGTCGCCGTGGCAGATCGTGCAGGAAGGCGAAAAGCTCTACGGCCGCGGCACCGCCGACAACAAGGGTCAGCATACCGTCAACATCGCGGCGCTCGCCGCCGTGCTGAAGGCGCGCAACGGCAAGCTGGGCTTCGATGTCGTGCTGCTGATCGAAACTGGCGAAGAGGTCGGCTCGCCCGGCCTCGATGCATTTTGCAAAACGCAGAAGGATAACTGGAAGGCGAACCTGTTCCTGGCTTCCGATGGTCCGCGCCTGTCGCCGGAACGGCCGACGCTGTATTGCGGTGCGCGCGGCGCGCTGAATTTCGACCTCACCGTCAACCTGCGCGAGGGCGCGCATCATTCCGGTAACTGGGGCGGTCTGCTCGCCGATCCCGGCATCATCCTGGCGCATGCCATCGCCAGCATTGCCGGGCCGACCGGGCAGATCCGCATTCCCGAATGGGTGCCGAAGGAGCTGCCGGCCAGCGTGAAGCGCGCATTGGCTGATTGCGAAGTCGGTGGCGGCAGTGATGGACCCAGCATCGACACCTGGTGGGGCGAGCCAGGCCTGACGCCGGCCGAGCGCGTCTATGGCTGGTGCAGCTTCGACGTGCTGGCCTTCAAGACCGGCAATCCGGAATTCCCGGTCAATGCGATTCCCGGCATTGCGACCGCGCATTGCCAGATTCGTTTCGTGGTCGGGCCGGATTCAACCCAGTTCCTGCCCGCGCTGCGCCGTCATCTCGATCGTCACGGTTTCCCGCAGGTGGACGTGAAGCAGGCGAGGGCGGAGATTTTCAGCGCCACGCGGCTCGATCCCGATGACCCTTACGTGAACTTCGCACTGGCCTCGGTTGAGAAGACCATGGGGCGGAAGCCTGCGCTGCTGCCCAACCTGGGCGGTTCGCTGCCCAACGAGGTATTTGCCGAAACGCTCGGCCTGCCCACCGTATGGATGCCGCATTCCTACGCGGCCTGCTCGCAGCATGCGCCGAACGAGCACATCCTGCTGCCGGTGATGCGCGAAGGGCTGGCCATGATGGCTGGCCTGCTGTGGGATCTGGGCGAGCCGGATGCCCCGGTTTTTCCGGCATAGTTGGCTTCGGTCGTAGGATCAACGCAATCACAGTCTGACGCCGTGATAGAGCAGGCATTCACACACGCCACCGCGCTCTGGGGCGTCGTCGGCGGCCTGTTTCTGTGGTCATTCCTGGCATCCACGCTGGTACCGGTCTCGTCGGAAGTGGCGCTGTCGGCTGCCCATGCGATGGCTGCCGCGCCACCGCTTATTCTCTTTATAGCAGCCACAAGCGGCAATGTGTGCGGCGCACTCGTGAACTGGCTGCTGGGCCTGTGGTGCCTGCGTTTTCAGCACAAGCGCTGGTTTCCGGTCAGTCCTGCGCAGTTGCAGAAGGCGCGGGACCGCTTCGCGCGCTGGGGCGGCTGGATCCTGCTTTTCTCATGGATTCCGCTGGTCGGAGACCCTTTGACCTTCGCCGCCGGGGCGCTGCGCTACCCACTGGCCCGATTTTTGATAGTGGTCACTATCGGCAAGGCGGCCCGGTATGCGGCCATCCTGTGGATAACTGAGCTTGTCTTGCCGATTTTTACAGCGTCGTGATAATTTTAGTCAGTTCTGCCCAAGGCGGAACCAGTCACAACAGGGAAGGGTAATACCAATGAAACTTCTTGCAACGGCCGCTGCTGCAGCGGCGCTCGTGTTCGTCGCACAGGGCGCCCAGGCTGGCGCGACTTTCGACGCCATCAAGGCCAAGGGTTTTGTCCAGTGCGGCATGAACGGCGGCGTCGGCGGTTTCGGTGCGCCGGACGCCAAGGGCGAAATGAAGGGCATTGACGTCGATCTTTGCCGCGCTGTCGCCGCGGCGATGTTCGGCGATGCCAACAAGGTCAAGCACACCCCGCTGACCGCGCAGCAGCGTTTCACCGCTCTGCAGTCGGGTGAAGTCGATCTGCTCGCCCGTAACACCACCCAGACCCTGACCCGCGATGCGTCGCTGGGCCTGATCGGCGCTGGCGTGAACTACTATGACGGTCAGGGCTTCATGGTGACCAAGAAGCTCGGCGTGAAGAGCGCCAAGGAGCTGAACGGCGCCACCGTCTGCGTGCAGCCGGGCACCACCACCGAACTGAACCTGGCCGATTACTTCCGCGCCAACAAGATGACCTTCAAGCCGGTCGTGATCGAGAAGCTCGACGAAGTCGTGGGCGCCTACGCCTCCGGCCGTTGCGACGTCTACACCACCGACATCTCGGGCCTCGCCTCGACCCGCGCGACCCAGCTGCCGAATGCGGATGACCACATCATCCTGCCGGAAGTGATTTCGAAGGAGCCGCTCGGCCCGCTGGTCCGCCAGGGCGATGATACCTGGCTGGTCGTGGTCCGCTGGACCCTGAACGCCATGATCGAAGCCGAAGAATACGGCATCACCTCGGCGAACGTTGACGAGATGCTCAAGAGCGACAACCCGAACATCAAGCGCATCCTGGGTGTCACCCCGGGTGGCGGCAAGGCGCTCGGTCTCGACGAAAAGTGGGCCTACAACATCATCAAGCAGGTCGGTAACTACGGCGAAAGCTTCGAGCGCAACGTCGGCAAGGGCAGCGCCCTGAAGCTGGATCGTGGCGTGAACGCGCTGTGGACCAACGGCGGCCTGATGTACGCCTGGCCGATCCGCTAAGCATAAAGCAGGGCAGGCGGCGTACAGGGCGCCGCCTGCCCATCGCTTCTCGACGCGTATTCAGTTTCTCTTAGCCATGGGGGGCACATGGCAGATCCAAGAGTAAACGGCGGACAATCCGCGCCGCCGCGACGTCTGAGCTGGAATGATCCAGACGTCCGTTCCGTCGTCTATCAGGTGGTCGCTGTTGCGCTGGTAGGCATCGTTGGTTGGTTCCTCGTCAGCAACACGCTGCACAACCTTTCCACCCGCAATATTTCCACGGGCTTCGATTTCCTGAGCCGCGAGTCAGGCTTCGCCATTGGCGAATCGCCGATTGCCTTCGGACCGGAAAATACGTACGCCCGCGCCATTCTGGTCGGCATTCTCAACACCATCCGCATTGCCGTGATCGGTGTGATCCTCGCCACCATCCTGGGCACCATCATCGGTATCGCGCGCCTGTCGAAAAACTGGCTCGTTGCCAAGATCGCGATGATCTACGTCGAGGTCATCCGCAACGTGCCGCTGCTGCTGCAGCTGTTCTTCTGGTATGCGCTCATCACTGAAACGCTGCCGGGCCCGCGTCAGGCCATCAATGTGATGCCCGGCGTATTCATGTCGAACCGTGGCATCAAGGTGCCGGCGCCGACCGAGCATTTCGCCTTCGATCTCGCCGCTATCGGCTTCATGCTGGCCTTCGTGCTGATCTTCATCATGGTCAATCTGGCCAAGAAGCGGCAGGACGCCACCGGCAAGGCCTTCCCGGTTTATCGCGGCGGACTTGCACTGCTGATCGGCATGCCGCTGCTCGGCTGGCTGATCGGCGGCGCGCCGTGGGAACTCGACGTGCCGAAGCTGCAGGGCTTCAACTTCGTCGGCGGCGCAACACTGACGCCGGAATTCGCCGCTTTGCTGTTCGGTCTGGTGCTCTACACGGCGGGCTTCATCGCCGAGGTGGTACGCTCCGGCATCCAGGCGGTCAATTACGGTCAGTGGGAAGCGGCAAGTGCGCTGGGCCTTAGCCGCAGTCAGACGTTGCGTCTGATCGTGTTGCCGCAGTCGCTGCGCGTGATCATCCCGCCGATGACCAGCCAGTATCTGAACCTGACCAAGAACAGCTCGCTGGCAGTGGCGATCGGCTATCCCGATATCGTCTCGATCGCTAATACGACGTTGAACCAGACCGGCCAGGCCATCGAAGGCATCATGATCATCATGGCGGTGTATCTCAGTATCAGCCTGTCGATCTCGCTCTTCATGAACTGGTACAATAAACACATTGCGCTGGTGGAGCGGTAAGATGACGACTGCGAGCGAATCCCTGCCGCCGCCGACCGCCAGCACCGGGCCGATTGCCTGGGTGAAGGAACGGCTGTTTTCCTCACCGCTCAACACGATCCTGACCGTCCTTTCGGTCTGGATCGTTCTGATGAGCCTGCCGCCCTTCATTGAGTGGGCGCTGATCAAGGCGAGTTTCACCGCCTCGACCTCGCAGGAATGCCGCGCCAGCGGCGGGGCCTGCTGGGCCTTCATCGGGCAGAAATATCGCCTGATGCTGTTCGGCCTGTATCCATATGATGAGCAATGGCGGCCGTTGATCGCGGCGATCGTCATGATCGCCATGATCATCGTCAGCACCGTGCAGCGCTTCTGGAATATCAGCCTGCTGTTCATCTGGGTCGGTGGCCTTGCGGTCGTCGCCATCCTGATGTGGGGCGGCATTTTCGGGCTGCGCTATGTGGAAGACACGCAGTGGGGCGGCCTGCCGCTGACGCTGATCCTGTCTACTTTCGGCATTGCGTTGGCGTTTCCGTTCGGCATCCTGCTGGCGCTGGGCCGGCGCTCGAAAATGCCGGCGATCAAGACATTGTGCGTGCTCTATATCGAGCTGATCCGCGGCGTGCCGCTGATCTCGATGCTGTTCATGTCGTCAGTGATGCTGCCGCTGTTCCTTCCTGAAGGCTTCAGCATCGACAAGCTGCTGCGCGCCCAGATCGCCATCATCATGTTCGCCGCTGCCTATCTGGCGGAGGTGGTGCGTGGCGGCCTGCAGGCGATCCCGAAGGGGCAGTATGAGGGCGCTGATTCGCTCGGTCTGTCCTATGGACAGAAGATGAGCTTCATCATCCTGCCGCAGGCACTCAAGATTGTGATTCCGCCGTTGTGCAGCCTGTTCATCGCCGTGTTCAAAGACACCTCGCTGGTCGTCATCATCGGTATCTACGATCTGATGCAGTCGACCAAGGTGGCACTCACCGATCCCGCCTGGCGCGGGTTCTCGATCGAGGCCTATGTCTTCGTTTCGGCGATCTACTTCATCTTCTGCTACGGCATGTCGAAATACAGCCAGAATCTCGAAGTTCGTCTGGCAACCGGACATAAGCGCTAAGGGGGCCAGAGCATCATGGCTGAGTCGATCATTGAACTGCAGAGCGTCAACAAGTGGTACGGCGAGTTCCATGTGTTGCGGAATATCAACCTCAACGTCCGCAAGGGCGAGCGTATCGTGATCTGCGGACCTTCGGGTTCCGGCAAGTCGACGATGATCCGCTGCATCAACCGGCTGGAGGAACACCAGAAGGGTCATATCCTCGTCGATGGCACCGAACTGACCAACGACCTGAAGAATATCGATGCCATCCGCCGCGAGGTCGGCATGGTGTTCCAGCACTTCAACCTGTTCCCGCATCTGACCGTGCTGGAAAACCTCACGCTCGGTCCGATCTGGGTGCTGAAGAAGCCCAAGGCCGAGGCCGAGGAAACGGCGATGAAGTATCTCAATCGCGTGCGTATCCCCGAGCAGGCCAACAAGTATCCCGGCCAGCTTTCAGGCGGCCAGCAGCAGCGCGTCGCCATCGCGCGCTCGCTCTGCATGAATCCGAAGATCATGCTGTTCGATGAGCCGACCTCGGCGCTCGATCCGGAAATGGTCAAGGAGGTGCTGGACGTGATGATCGGCCTGGCGCAGGAAGGCGGCATGACCATGCTCTGCGTCACTCACGAAATGGGTTTCGCCCGCAAGGTGGCCGACCGGGTGATCTTCATGGATCGCGGAGAGATCATCGAGCAGAACACGCCCGAGGAGTTTTTCTCCAACCCGCAGAACGAACGCACCCAGCTGTTCCTGAGCCAGATCCTGCATTAAGCCGGGCGTGCATTACAGAAACCGTGCTACGCTCCTCCCATAACAGATGGCCGTAACAGATGGGAGGAGCGTCATGCGTTTTGCAACCGCGGTTCTTCTGAGTCTCGCCTTTGCCGGCCCAGCCTTCGCACAGCTTCCGGCCGTCGATCCGGTCAACCAATATCGCCTGATCGGGCCTGCCGACCGCAGCGACAGCCGCTGCATCGGCCAGTCCGACACACCGCTCTGCGCCGTCGAAACGCTGCTGGCCTGTTTCGCGCGGCGCGATGTCGATCTCTGCCGTGCCGTCTGGGCCGGCGGTGAGAGCGTGTCCGGCTTTCTGGCCAGGCTGCAGACCTCGCGCTACTGGTGGAGCTACCGCATCGCCGCTGCCGAGCAATCCGCAACTGGCGAGGCGCTGATTGCTGTGGCCGGACGTATGTGTGGACTGCAAAGCGCAGAACCCGACTGCTTCACCACGCCGGCGCCGCCGACGCAGTATCGCCTGCGTCAGATCGACGGCCGCTGGCAGGTGATGGACTGGCAGTCACCGTCTGGGCAGCATCCGGCGGGACAGCATCCGCAGCCGGTCATGCGTTGATCCTGCTGCCAGGCATGGCGGCAACCGAACAGCGGAACCTGACCGTTCGGCGGTCGTTGTAACCGTATGCCGCGCCTGCTCGAAATACTGCAACATCTGTCGACTGGCTGGCGCCTGCTGATCTGCCTGTGCATTGGCGCCGCCATCTTCCTCTGGCCCTTTGAGCCGGACGATCCGATGGTGCATGCCGGTGCGGCCTGGTTCTTCGGCGTTCTGCTGTTTCTGGGCTGGACGGCTTATGCCGTGCAGGGCGTGTCGATTGCCAAGTTGCGCAAACGTGCGCGTGATCTCGACGACAGCGCCTGGGTGGTCTCGCTGCTGGTAGTGATTGCGGCCCTGATCAGCCTGATGGGGCTCGGCCTGATCATCTATGGCAAGGGCGATGCAAGCGGGCTTGTGTTGGGATTGCGGCTCGGTTTTGGCGGCGCCAGTATGATCGCGTCCTGGTTTCTGATCCATACCGTGCTGGCGCTGCATTACGCGCATCTCTACTACGGGGATGCAGAAGGCGACGGCAAGAAGGAAGACCGCAAGGGGCTCGATTTCCCCGGCAAGGTCGAGCCCGACTATTGGGACTTCTTCTACTATTCCTTCGTCATCGGCATGACCTGCCAGGTCTCCGATGTCAGCATCCAGTCACGCGGCATGCGGCGACTGACGCTGGTCCACAGCATCGTGTCGTTCTTCTTCAACACCACGGTGATCGCGCTGACGGTCAATCTGATCGCCAGCAACTGATCAGAAGAAGTAGCGGATGCCGATGGCCACGATCATGCCGATCGAAATGGCCGTCATCGACTTGCGCAAGGCGATCATGATGCCGACGGCGGTGGCAAGACCGGCCCACATGGCCGGATCGCCCTTCATCACCGCGGCGACCACGATGGCGACCAGCACGCCGCCGGCGGTCTGGCGCAGGAAGCGCTCCAGCTTGGGTGACAGCGTGACATAGCCCATCAGCCAGAAACCGCCGGCGCGGGTGGCATAGGTCACGATGCCCATGCCGAGGATCGCGATCACCGCGGCGGTGTCGAAGGTGGTCAGGCCCTCGATCATGCCGCCTTTTCCTCATCGCGACTGGTGATCAGGCCGGCAATGCCGGCGCAGATCCCGCCGATCAGGATATACCAGTTGCCCGGCAGCCAGAGCAGCGCGCCGGCGGTGCCGGCGACGGCGGCGATCCAGGGCCAGATGTCATCCTTGCCGCGATACAGCCCGACAACGGATGTGGCGAAGACGCCGGCGATCAGTACATCCAGTCCCCAGCGTTTCACATCCAGGCCGCCGCTGCTGATCAGGGCGCCGACAGCCGTGCCGCCGACCCAGACCGGCCATTGCATGATGACAGTGCCGAGCAGGATGCCGAGGTCGCGCCGGCCGTTCATCATCGCCTGCAGTGTGATGGCCCAGCCGGCATCGGTCATGCCGGCAGAGACGGGCAGCACCTGGCGCAGCGGCAGGCTGGAGATATAGGGATACAGCGCGGCACCCATCACGATATGGCGCGCATTGACCAGGAAGGCGGTCAGGATGATCGCCGCCACCGGCAGCGGCACGGCGGTCCACAAGGCCAGCACGGCGAACTGCGCACTACCGGCAAAGGCGGTGGTACTCATCAGGATGGCTTCGCCCGGCGTCAGGCCGACGCCCAGCGCGGCGGCGCCGAAAGCCAGACCAAACGGCAGCGCGCTGACGCTGTAAGGGGCCGTCAGCTTCATGCCATGCAGCACGCCGGCGCGGGTGAAGGTCGCCGGTTCCGGCTTCTCGGGGAGTGAGTCCATGCGCGAAAAACTAGGGATTGGCGCGGGGCCAGTCAACCGGTATGGTGGTTATATGGGCGAAACTCTCCGTATCGCGACGACTGAACTCCATGGCGGCCATCCGGCGCTGGATTTCGTCAACACGCTGGACTGGCGCGACCGTCCCGCCGCTGAAGGCGGGCCGATCGAGATGCTCGACTCCTACGCGGCGCTGCTGGCGTGCTGGCGACGGTTGGACATCATCGGCACCCCGACAGAGACCGTATTGGCGCATCGTGCGGCAGCAAAGCCAGCCGAGGCGGCAGCTGTGCTGATCGAGGCGCTGGAACTGCGTGAAGCGCTGTATCGCATCGCTCAAGCTGTGCGGCAGGGCAAGACGGCGCGACTGTCCGATCTGGACGTGCTGAACCGCTGCCTGCTGCGCTATCCGGAGGGAAGGGTGATTGCGGCGGTGAACGGTGCGCGGCTTGGCTGGAAGGCGCATGGCGACGGATTGGAACTTGGATCTCCCCTCGGCGCGATGGCGCGACTGGGCGCCGAGCTGCTGGTCAGCGCCGAACCTGCCAGCATCCGCTGCTGCGCCGGCCCGGGCTGCGGCTGGCTGTTCCACGACACCAGTCCGAACAAGCGTCGCCGTTGGTGTTCGATGGAAAGCTGCGGCAATCGTGCGAAAGCGCGCAGACATTACCAGCGCCATCGGGTGTGACCTTTAACTCCCATTCGAGGTAGGGCGGAACTTTCATCCCTGAGGTTTCTTTTGGAATGGCTCCAAAAGACCAGCAAGGGATGGACATCATGGCGAGGACTCCGCGCGGCGAAAAATCAGCCGCCAGCAAAATCATGACCGTCACCGGTAAAGGCGGCGAGACGCATCAGCAGGCCGAGACCGAGGAGAACCGCCTCACCACCAATCAGGGCGTTGCGATCTCCGACAACCAGAATTCGCTGAAAAGCGGCGCGCGCGGCCCGACGCTGCTGGAAGATTTCATTCTCCGCGAGAAGATCACGCATTTCGATCATGAGCGTATTCCCGAGCGCATCGTGCATGCGCGCGGCTCGGGCGCGCATGGCTATTTCCAGCCCTATAAGGATATGAGCGCCCTGACGCGCGCGGCTTTCCTGCGTGATCCGCGCGAAAAGACGCGGGTCTTCGTGCGCTTCTCCACCGTGGCCGGCGGCGCCGGTTCGCCCGACACGGTGCGCGATGTGCGCGGCTTCGCCGTCAAATTTTATACTTCGGAAGGCAATTTCGATCTGGTCGGCAATAACATCCCGGTCTTCTTCATCCAGGATGCGATGAAATTCCCCGACCTGGTGCATTCGGTGAAGATGGAGGCCGACCGCGCCTTCCCGCAGGCGGCTTCAGCGCATGACACTTTCTGGGACTTCGTATCGCTGGTGCCGGAAAGCACGCATATGCTGATGTGGGCGATGTCGGATCGCGGCATTCCGCGCAGCTATCGCATGATGGAAGGCTTCGGCGTCCACACTTTCCGCTTCGTCAACGAGAAGGGCAAATCCACCTTCGTGAAATTCCACTGGCGTCCCACCATCGGCTCGACCTCGCTGATCTGGGATGAGGCCGTGAAGCTCGCCGGTGCGGATTACGACTTCCATCGCCGCGACCTGTGGAATGCCATCGAGGCTGGCGACTTCCCGGAATTTGAACTCGGCATCCAGGCTTTCGACGAGAAGACCGCCAACAAGCTGGGCTTTGACGTGCTGGATCCCACCAAGGTGATCCCGGAAGAAATGATTCCGCTGCAGATGATCGGCAAGCTGGTGCTGGATCGCAACCCGGACAACTTCTTCTCGGAAACCGAGCAGGTCGCTTTCCATCCCGGCCATGTCGTGCCGGGTATCGATTTCACCAACGATCCGCTGCTGCAGGGCCGGTTGTTCTCCTATATCGACACCCAGCTCAGCCGGCTTGGCGGCCCGAACTTCCATGAGATTCCGATCAATCGGCCGGTCTGTCCGATGCGGAATTTCCAGCGCGATGGTCTGATGCGTATGGATGTGCCCAAGGGGCGGGTCAATTACGAGCCGAACAGTCTGGGTCCGGATACGCCGCGCGAAACGCCGGCGGGCTTTGCCACATTCCCCGAACCGGCGGATGGCCCGAAACTGCGCGAGCGGCCGGAAAGCTTCGCCGATCACTACAGTCATGCGCGCCTGTTCTGGCTGTCGATGACCAAACCGGAGCAGATGCATATCGTCAGCGCCTTCGCCTTTGAACTGGCCAAGGTGTCGACCATTCCTGTCCGGTGCCGCGTGCTGGGACGGCTCAAACTGGTGCATGAGGATCTGTGTGCCGGCGTGGAAGCCGCGTTGGGCATGGAAGGCCAGGCTGAAACGCTGAAGCCCGCGGTGCCGGCCACGACGATGAAGCCTTCAAAGGCGCTGAGCCTGATCGCCAAGGCGCCGCCGACAATCAAGGGCCGCAAGATCGGCGTGCTGGTCACCGATGGTGCCGACGCAAAGATCCTGAAAGCCGTGCAGGATGCCGCGCAGGACGAGGGCGCGATGGTGGAAATCATCGCACCGAAGATTGGCGGCGCCAAGATGGCCAATGGCAGTATGGTGGCGGCGCATCACACCATTTCCGGCGGCCCTTCGGTGCTTTTCGATGCCGTGGTGCTGCTGCTCTCGGCCGAGGGCGTGAAGCAGCTGGTGCGCGAGGCCGCGGCGGTGGCCTGGGTGCATGACGCTTTCAGCCATCTGAAAGTGATCAGCCATGTCGCCGCAGCCAAACCGCTGATGGACAAGGCCGGCGTTGAACCTGATGACGGGATTGTCGCGCTGGAGGGCACCGGCGGCACCAAGGCTTTCATCGCGGCGGCCAAACAGCATCGCATCTGGGATCGTGAGCCCAAGCTGAGAAGTCCGGGGTAATTGGATAACTTTCTTTGTCATCCCCGCGAAAGCGGGGATCCCATTTCGTTTTAATGGGACCCCGGGTCAAGCCCGGGGTGACGACGGATGTTTGATCACCGTCTCGGATCGAACAGCGCGTCGCGCGTCTGGTAAGGCCGGAAGCCGCATTTCTGGTACAGCGGCAATGCGGCCGGATGGTCCAGGTTGCAGGTATTCACTGTCAGTCGGTCGGTGCCGTAGGACCAGGCCTGCCGGATGCCGGCGCGCAGCAGCCACGGCCCGATGCCGCGCCCGAAGTATTCCGGCGTCAGTCCGAAATAGGCGATGTTGATGCTCTTGCGTTCGTCGGCATCGGTGTTGCGGCGGTCCAGTTCGATATAACCGGCCGGCACGCCGCCGACATAGGGCACCCAGATTTCCACCAGCGGATCTGTGATGATGCCGCCAAGCGCAAGATCGCTCATGCGATGGCGGTCCACCCAATGCCACGGCCGACCGACCGCATCGTAGAGATAGCGGTAAAAGCTGGTGGTCGGCCTGTCGAGCTTGAGCAGCGCCAGCTTGGGCACCAGCGGCGGCAGGTTCGGCGCCTCCGGCGGCGCCCGCGTCATATCGAGATAGACGACGGTGACGTTATAGCGGCCATCGTCCAGCAAGGTGGCCGGCGGCAGCCGGAAGATCGCCGGCGCCACCGTGTCAGACGAGCGGGTGTCGCGCGTCTCGGCCAAGTGTCAGGCCCTCAGGCGACTTCTGCCGGCAGGTCTGTGCGGCCACCCCATTCAGTCCAGGAGCCGTCATAGACCGAGACCTGACGATGGCCGAGCAGATGCATGCCCAGCGTCAGGATGCAGGCTGACACGCCTGAGCCGCAGGTGTTGACCACCGGCTTGCTGAGATCGACGCCGGCCTTGCCGAAGATGTCCTTCAGCGCATCGGCCGACTGGAACAGGCCGGTCTTCGGATCTGTCATCAGCGAGGAGGGGACGTTCACCGAGCCCGGGATATGGCCGCCACGCAGGCCGGCGCGGAATTCGGGCTCTGTGCCGTCGAACCGCCCCTTGCTGCGCGCATCCACCACCTGTTCGCGCTTGCTGCTGATATTGGCGCGCACCTGATCCACGTCGCGCACCAGCAGGTCGTTGCGGCGCGCGGTGAAATGCCGTTCGCGCGGCAGCGGCGGCAGGTCTTCCACCGGGCGGCCTTCCGCTTTCCACTTCTTGAAGCCGCCATTCAATACGGCCACGTCGGAATGGCCGAAGACGCGGAACATCCACCAGACGCGCGGCGCGGAGAGATGCACATCCGAGCCGTCATAGACCACGATGCGGTTGCCGTCGCCGATGCCGAGGCGACGCATGCGGGCCGCGAATTTCTCCGGGCTGGGCAGCATATGCGGCAGCGGCACGTCCAGATCTGCGATTTCATCGATGTCGAAAAACACGGCGCCGGGAATATGCGCGTCGTTGTATTCCGCCTTGCCGTTGCGGTTCATGGTCGGCAGATACCAGGACGCATCGACGATGCGCAGGTCCGGTGCCTGCAGATGATCGGCCAGCCACTCGGTCGAAACCAGTGCATCCGGATTGACATACGACGACATCGCTTACTCCCTGATCAGAAATTTCTTACGCCGCGAATGCGATATTCACGCGGCGGTTCTGCTTGCCCTTGTTCTCGATCTTGACGACGGCGACCGGGCCGATCTCGCCAGTGCGGCCCACATGTGTGCCACCACAAGCCTGCAGATCGAGCGGCTTGTCCAGCCCGGCCACTTCGATCAGTCGCACCTTGCCCAGGCCCATCGGCGGCTTCACGGCCATGGTCTTCACCAGGTCGGGGCTGTTCAGCAATTCCTCATCGGTGATCCAGCGCGCGGTGACGGCATGGTCGCCGGTGATCAGCTCGTTCAGCTTCGCGGTCAGCGTGTCCTTGTCCGGGATACTGTCGGCCATGTCGAAATCCAGCCGGCCCTTGCCATCGCTGACCTGACCTCCGGTCACGGGGAAGGGAACCAGCACCGACAACAGATGCAGACAGGTATGCATCCGCATCAGGCGGTGGCGGCGCTCCCAGTCCAGTTCGAACCGGCCTTTCGCGCCAACTTTCAGTGCGGCTGATCCGCCGGCCGGCACATGCACGATACCGTCAGGGCCATCGCCCTTGCGCGTGTCGGAAATCTCCACCGTTTCGCCACTCTCCAGAATGAAACGCCCGGTATCACCGGGCTGGCCGCCGCCCATCGGATAGAAGATGGTGGCGTCGGTCTGGAAGCCGCGTTCGTCGATCGCCGTGATCACGGCATCGCAGGATTTCAGGTAGGCATCGTCGCGAAACAGGAAGCTGGTCATGGTGCTCAACTCATCCAGGGCGGAACCGGCAGATTCTTGCTGCGCAGGAATTCCGGATTGAACATCTTGCTCTGATAGCGCGCACCGCCATCGCACAGGATGGTGACGATCGTGTGGCCCGGGCCCATCTTCTTGGCAAGCCGGATCGCGGCGGCGATGTTGATGCCCGACGAGCCGCCGAGCACCAGGCCTTCATGCTGGATCAGGTCGTAGACCAGCGGCAGGGCTTCCTCATCCGGAATCTGGAAGGCGTCGTCGGGCGTGATGCCTTCCAGGTTGGCGGTGATGCGTCCCTGGCCGATACCTTCGGTGATCGAGCTGCCTTCGGCCTTCAGTTCGCCATGCTTGTAATAGTGATACAGCGCCGCGCCCATCGGATCGGCCAGCGCGACCTGGATCTTCGGATTGCGCTCCTTCAGCGCCAGCAGCACGCCGGCGAAGGTCCCGCCGGAGCCGACCGCACAGGTGAAGCCATCCACCTTGCCATCGGTCTGTTCCCAGATTTCCGGCCCGGTGGTGTGCAGATGGGCTTCGCGGTTGGCGACATTGTCGAACTGATTGGCCCAGATCGCGCCGTTTGGCTCGGTCTTGGCGATCTCTTCGGCCAGCCGGCCGGAATATTTCACGTAGTTGTTCGGGTCCTTGTAGGGCACGGCCGGCACCAGCCGCAGATCGGCGCCGCACAGACGCAGGAAATCCTTCTTCTCCTGGCTCTGGGTATCCGGCATCACGATCACGGTCTTGAAGCCGAGCGCATTGCCGACCAGCGCCAGGCCGATGCCGGTATTGCCGGCAGTGCCCTCGACGATGGTGCCGCCCGGGCGCAGCGTGCCGCGCTTGAGCGCGTCCTGTACGATATACAGTGCCGCACGGTCCTTTACAGAGCCACCCGGGTTCATGAATTCGGCCTTGCCATAGATATTGCAGCCGGTGAGTTCGGAGGCGCGGCGCAGGCGGATCAGGGGCGTGCGGCCGATGCTGTCGATAAAGTCTTTACGAATATCCATAACGCTCTCGGTCTGGGGGAAGGCGGCCATATAACGCGCTTTCCCGGGCAATCCATGCCTCCATCCTATACCGAGGGGGGGTTAGGGTCGCAACCCGCGCGGATCAGCCCAGTTCCGGCGCAATTTCTCGCGGTGCAGCGACAGCCAGAGCAGCGCGAAAGTCGCCGGCGGATTGGGGATTTCTCCAGCTTCCCAGCGTGCAAATGCATCGGCGAAGGGCAGGGCGAAGACGCGGATATCCTCGGCTTCCTCACCCAGACCGTGGACGCCGCCGGCCTTGCCGGCATCCACGGGCGCGCAGAACAGATGATAGCGCTCACTGCAGAAGCCGGGCGTGGCATAGACCGTGTTGACGAAAATCAGCGGACCGTTGGGGTCCAGGCCGCTTTCCTCCTTCATCTCCCGCAGCGCCACCTCTTCCAGGCTTTCGCCCTCCTCGATCAGGCCGGCGACGATCTCGGTCATCCAGGCGCGGTCGCCATTCAGCAGGGCGGAGGTGCGGAACTGTTCGGCCAGCACGACCTCGTCGCGCACCGGGTCGTAGGGCAGCACGCAGACGGCATCGCCGCGGCCCACCACTTCGCGGCTGATCAACGGCGTCATACCGCCACGGAACAGGCCATGGCGCAGATGCAGTTCGTCCACCTTGAGGTGCCGGTCATAGACTCGCTCGTGGCTCAGGATCTCAATCGGGTAGGGCTGCCTGGAGGTGTCTAGCGGCTTGCGCATGGCGTCGGACCCTGATCTTGCAAAGAACGGAGGAAGGCGGCCTTGTCGCGCCGTTGCCAGCGCGGCAGGGCCCAGTCGTCGAAACCCGCCGGCAGGCTGGATCCCGCCGGCAGGAACACCCGGGCGCGGGCCGGCGCGGCACGGGGGGCCGGGTGAGGCTGCCCTCGGCGCACCGACAGGTTGCGGGTGATGTATTCCGGCCCCTCATAGGCAGTGAGGCGCGGCGCATCGGTGGCCCGGGCGGGCCGGAACAGCAGGCCGGTCACCCAGCCGCCAGTCGCCCGCAAAAGCACCGGATAACTGCGACCGCGAGCCCGTTTGCGGCGCCAGCCGGGCAGGCGGGCGGGCCGGAACTGGCGCGGGCTGGGCCGATAACCGAGGATCAGCTTCAGCACATCCGCATCGCACAGCGTGCCGTAAAAGAAATACACCATGAGGGCAATCTTGACCGGACTGGGGATTGATCCAGATTACATTTCGAAACGTACAATACCGTGTAAAGCAGCAGGCGAAACTGCACAAAGATCAGGGCTGTGACCGATTTGGCCGTACACCACGATTCGACCCTTCTGAACCCGGTTCATCATATTCCGGCTGAGTTGCTGTTGGATTACGCCAGCGGCACCCTGGACGAAGCATGGTCGCTGGCGGTGGCCTGCCATCTCACCCTTTGCCCGCATTGCCGCCGGGGATTGAAAGCCATTGAGGCCACCGCTGGCAGGATGGTCGAGGAGATGGCGCCGCAGCCGGTTGCGGCCAGGGGCTTTGCCGCTGTCGCCGACCGTCTCGGTGCCCAGGATGCCGTACTGGCCCCGAAAGCGGTGCGGCCGGATCCCGATGGCCTGCCCCAGCCGCTGCGGCAGTATCTCGGCGGCGGCCTCTCGGATGTCCGCTGGCGCTGGAGCGGGGCGGGGCTACAATCCTACGCGCTGCCCATGGGACGCAAAAAGGCGGACGGCATGGTCAGTCTGCTTAAGGTGGCGCCCGGCGCCGGCCTGCCGATGCACACGCATACCGGCGATGAGATCACCCTGGTGCTGCGTGGCGGCTATACGGTGGGCGAGGCGGCTTTCCGTCGCGGCGATGTCGAGATTGCCGATCCTGACGTGGAGCATCGTCCACTCGCCATGCTGGACCAGCCTTGCATCTGTCTGGCGATAGCTGATTCTCCGCTGAAGTTCAGCGGCGCAATGGGATGGTTCTTCAATCAATGGGCCCGTTTCTCCGCCTGAGCGCAATGTTACTGACGCTTGCGCTGCCATGGGCGGCGCTGGCCGGCACACCTGCGCCGCAGCAGCGCTACGACTTCCAAGTGCTGCGCGAGGGTAGCCCGATCGGCCATCATCGGGTGGTCGTGCGCAGCGAAGGCGCCCGCAGCGAGGTCGAAATCGACATCGAACTGCGCGTCAAGGCCGCCGGTTTCCTCACGCTGTACCGCTATCTCCATACGTCGCGGGAAGTCTGGGACGGCGACCGCCTGGTCAGCCTGCATTCAACGACAGACAACGATGGCCGCCAGGAATATCTGAATGTGGAAGCCGGTCCCGACGGCCTGAAGGTCGATGGCTCGCGCTACCGCGGCACGCTGCCGGCCGACACCATGCCGACCAGCTACTGGCGCCCGGATTTCGTGCGGCGCGCCACCATCATGGACAGCCAGAACGGCCGGCCGCTCGATCTCGTCATCCGCCCGCAGCAATACGAACTGGCGAGCGCGGCGCGCGACGACGTGCCGGCGCAACGTTACGAGCTGAGCGGCGATGTCGAGCTGAAGCTGTGGTATGGCCGCGACGGCCGCTGGGTGAAGACGGCCTTCAAGGCCCGCGACGGTTCGCAGATCGAATACCTGCTGCAATGACATCCGGCGGCAATGGCGTCGTCTGGATCACCGGGGCCGGCTCAGGCATCGGCCGCGCGCTCGCGCTGCGGTATCTGCGTGCCGGCGCGGTTGTTGTCGGGACGGCGCGACGCGGCGAGACGCTGGAGAGTCTGCGCGCGGAAGCGGGGCGGGATGGCGGCCGCTGGCATGCCATGCCGGCGGATCTCACCGACCTGGAGGCCACCCGTGCCGCGGTGGCGCGGATCGAGGCCGAGATCGGCCCGATCCGTTTGGCTGTGCTGAATGCCGGCACACATATCCCGACGCCGGGGCGCTCCTTCCAGGCCGGGGCGGTGCGGCAACTGCTCGATGCCAATGTCATGACCGTGGCCAATGCGCTGGATGCGGTGCTGCCAGTGATGCTGAAGCGCGCCAGCGGTACGGTGGCGATCAATGCCTCGCTGGCCGGGTATCGCGGTTTGCCGCTGGCTGCCGGTTATGGCGCCAGCAAGGCCGCGCTGATCAACATGGCCGAAGCCCTGAAGCTGGATCTGGCGCCGAGTGGCATCGATGTGCGGCTGATCTCGCCAGGCTTCGTCAAGACGCCGCTGACCGACCGCAATACCTTTCCGATGCCATTCCTGATGCCGGTCGAGGTGGCGGTCGAACGGTTGTGGACTGCGCTCGAACGCGGCAGCAGTTTCGAGATCGTGTTCCCGCGCCGCTTTGCGTGGCTGATGAAGCTGCTGCAGCTTCTGCCTTATCCGCTGTATTTCGCGCTGGTGCGCCGGATTACACGCGGTTAGGCGCTGCGGCTGAAGCCGTATTGCAGCACGTCGATGGTGCCGGCGTTGAAGCCGCCCTCGCAATAGGCCAGATAGTAGCGCCACATACGGCGGAAGCGTTCATCGAAGGCCAGCTTGCCATGCGCATCCAGCGCGCGGATCTGCGGCCAGGCTGCCTCGAAGCTTTGGTGCCACAGCTGCAGCGTGCGCGCATAATCGCGGCCGAAGCTGAAGGCATCTTCGATCTTGAGGCCGGCCTGTCTGGCCTGCTGCTGCACGGTCTGCGGCGACAGCAGCATGCCGCCGGGGAAGACATGCGCCTGGATGAAATCCATCGTGCCGCGATAATCCTCGAAATAGCGATCGGCGATCACAATGGCCTGGATGCCGGCGCGGCCCTGCGGCCTCAGGCGGTCGTGCAACTGGCTGAAATAGCGCGGCCAGTATTTCTCGCCAACGGCCTCGATCATTTCAATCGACGCAATCGCGTCATAGCGTTCGGACAGATCGCGGTAATCGCGCAGCTCGATCCGCACACGCTCGCCTAAGCCTTCGCGCTGAACGCGGGCCTGCGCGTAATCATGCTGTTCGCGGCTGATCGTCACGGCATGCACCTGGGCGCCGAATTCGCGTGCCGCCAGGCAGGCGAAACCGCCCCAGCCGCAACCGATTTCCAGCACGCGCTGGCCGGGCTGCAGGTGCAGCACTTCGCCTGCCAGACGGCGGTATTTTTCAGTCTGCGCCTGTTCCAGGGTCTGATCCGGTGTGCGCCACAAAGCGGACGAGTAGGTCATGCTCGGATCGAGCCACTGCGCGTAGAAGGCGTTGCCGAGGTCGTAGTGGTAGGCAATGTTGCGCTGGCTGCCGCGCCGGCTGTTGGCGGCCAGCGCGAAACCGATGCGGCGCAGCAGCCGCAGCCAGGGCTTGCCCATCAGGGTGTCGTCGAGTTCAGCATTGCGGCAGGCCCATTCGGTCAGCGCTGCCAGATCCGGGCTGTCGAAATCGCCATCGAGATAAGCCTCGCCGACGGCGAGATTGCCGCCCAGCAGCAGCCGCTTGGCCAGCCGTTGGTGATTGATGTCCAGCCGTGCATCCGGGCCGGGCAGCGCGCCGCGGGCCTGCACAGCGCGACCATCTGGCAGCGTCATGGTGATGCTGCCATGCGTGACGCGGGCGGCCAGCGCCAGCATCAGCCGTGTCCAGCGCGACACATTGCGCAGGCGCAGGGCATCCTGCGCGGTTCTCAGCAGCAGCGGTTCGGCGGTATTGTGCTGCGTGGGCTCGGCATGGCCGATCACGCCGGCAGCGGCATCGATGGCGATATCGGTCACACGGTCCAGTGCCGATTTGCGATCCGCGAAGCCGTCACTCATGCGTTGCTCCCTGCACAACATCTTTTACTGGCACTGGTACTGCGACTGGCCGGCCGGTCGAGACTGCGTGACGCGGCGGTTCGCTCCAGCGGAAAAAGGCCGCGCCCTTGCGCCAGAGCTGCAGCGCTTCCCAGTGGATACCGGCCATGACTTTTACGGTCATCAGCGGATGGCGGATGAAGGCTTTCAACAGACTGTGATCGGTCAGCGCCTCGCGCCGCCCGGTCTGCGTCGCCACCAACTGCACGGCACCGCTGGCAGAAAGCTGCGTGATACTGATGCCGATCTTCTCGCCCGGCGGTAGCAGGCGGAAGCGATACTGGCCTTCCAGCGGCAGGAAGGGCGAGACGTGGAACTGCTTCTCGACACTCTGCTCAATCGTGGGGCCGGCTGACTGCCGCGGCACCTCGATCAGATAGCCATGCTGGTCGCCGAAGGTGTTCTTCACTTCATACAGCACGGCGCGCAGGCGCTCGTCCGCGTCATAGCAGAAGAAGACGCTGAGCGGGTTGAACACGTAGCCGAACAGGCGCGGGAAGCAGAAAATCCGGATGTGCGCGGCGGCGTCCTGCAGGCCGTCGCGCGCCAGCGCTGCCTCCACCCAGGGGCGCAACGGCGTGCCGTCGCGCGGGCCGTGGTCGCGGTCATGGAAGCTGATCAGGCCAAAGCGGTTATGCCGCAGCAGTCGTGAGGCAGCGGTGATTTCCGGCAGCCGGTCGAGATCCAGCAGCAGCGAAAAAACGCGATAGTTGAATTTATGCCGGAACGGCAGCAGCCGCTCGTGCATGACGCGGCACCAGTAGAGGCTTGCTGCCGCTGTCTGGGTCATTCGGCGGCTTCCTGCTGCGCGGCCGCGGTGTCGGCAAAGGGTGTCGCGCCCAGCGCTTCGGCCACGCGCAGGCCGGCGCTGAAGCCGTCCTCGTGGAAACCGTATTTGCACCAGGCGCCGCAGAACCACAGCCGGTCCTGGCCCTGGATTTCGTGCAGACGTGCCTGCGCATCGATGGCGGCGCGGTCGAACAGCGGATGCTCGTAGGCGAATTCGGCGAAGACCAGATCCTCGCGCGGCTCGGTCACCGGATTCATGGTGACGAAGAGTGGCCGGCTGGAATCGATGGACTGCAGCAGATTCATCCAGTAGGTGAGGCCGACGCGGCGCTGCAGGTCGCGGCGCGGCTCGGACAGGTAATTCCAACTCGCCCAGACCTTGCGTCGTTGCGGCATCAGCGCCGGATCGCGATGCAGCACCGCGCGGTTGGGCTGGAAGCGGAAGCTGCCCAGCAGGCTGCGCTCCAGTGGCGTCGCCTGATCGTCCAGCAGGCGGAGCGCCTGGTCGGCATGGCAGGCCAGCACCACCTGGTCGAAATGCGTGGTGCCGCGCGCGGTGATCACGCTCACGCCATCTTCTGTGCGTTGAACCGCATGCACAGGGGTGTGCAGATGCAGCGCGAAATCACTATTCGCCAGCAGGCGCTTCACATATTCGCGGCTGCCGCCCTGCACGGTGTACCATTGCGGCCGGTCGTCGATGCTGAGCAGGCCGTGATTGCGGAAGAAATTCGCGAAAGTCTCGGCCGGAAACTCCATCATCTCGGCCAGCGGCGCCGACCAGATCGCGGCACCCATCGGCAGCAGATAATCCAGCATGAAGCTGTCGCTGTATTTCCCGTGCGTCAGATAGTCGCCGAGGCTCAGGCCGGTCATACGGCCGGCCGCGAGGTCGGCAACAGCACTCTTGTTGAAGCGCAGGATGTCGCGCCACATGCGATGGAAGCCGGGCCGCAGCAGGTTGCGCTTCTGCGCGAACAGCGTGGCGAGATTGTTGCCGCTCCATTCGAGCTGTCCGGCACCCACTGAAACCGCAAACGACATGTCGCTCTTGATCGCCGGCACATCCAGCTGCGCAAACAGCCAGGTCAGGTTCGGGTAGTTCCAGTCGTTAAAAACGATGAAGCCGGTATCGACAGCAATCGGCTGCCCGTCGTAATCGATGTCCACGGTATTGGCATGGCCGCCGGGCGTCGCATTGGCCTCGAAGACCGCAACATCATGATGGCGCGCCAGGGCCCAGGCTGCACCGAGGCCACTGATGCCGCCGCCGATCACGGCGATCCGCTGTCGCCGTTCCCCCGCAATCTGCGTCATTCGTCCCCCACGGCCTGATCGGCATCATTACGTAAAGCGGCAAAGGCTGCCAGTGCCGCCTTGCGCGCAGTGGCGTGATCTACCAGCGGCAACGGATAGCTCTGCCCCAGCACAAGTCCGGCCTGTTTCAGCACGCTCTCGGGAGCGGTCCAGGGCTTATGGATGTATTTGTTCGGCAGCTGCGCCAGCTCCGGCACCCAGCGGCGCACATAGTCGCCTTCGGGATCGAACTTCTCGCCCTGCATGATCGGATTGAAGATACGGAAATACGGCGCAGCATCGGCGCCCGAACCGGCGACCCATTGCCAGCCGCCGGCATTGTTGGCGAGGTTGGCATCCACCAGCGTATCCCAGAACCAGGCTTCACCCACGCGCCAGTCCTGCAGCAGATGCTTGATCAGGAAGGAGGCGGCAATCATGCGCACGCGATTGTGCATCCAGCCGCTATGCCAGAGCTGGCGCATGCCGGCATCCACGATGGGATAACCGGTGTGGCCGGTCTGCCAGGCTTTCACGTGATCTGCATTGGGGTTCCACGGAAAGGCATCGAAGTCGTCGCGGAAATTCTGCTGCGGCAAGGTCGGGAAATGGAACAGCAGATGGTGGCAGAATTCGCGCCAGCCGAGTTCCGACAGGAACTTCCCAACATTCTGCGCGATCCGCGCATCACCGCGTTCGGCTGCCATCTGCACGGCCTGCCAGATCTGGCGCGGACCGATCTCGCCGAAATGCAGATGTGCCGACAGTCGCGAGGTGCAGTTCAGGTCAGGCCTGTCGCGACCGTTGGCGTAGCGATGCAGGTCCTTGTCGATGAAATCCTGCAGCCTCTCGGCGGCGCCGGCTTCGCCCGGTGTCCAGGTCTCGCGCAGACCGCCGGCCCAGTCGGGTTTGGTCGGCAGCAGGTCCCAGTCCTCCAGCGCGTCGCTGGCGAGCGCACCCGCATAGGGCGTCAGTTTTTTCGGCGCGCGCTGCGGTACGGGTGCGGGCTGCGCGAGGCAGGCGCGCCAGAAGGGCGTGAACACCTTGAACCAGCCGCCGGCCTGCGTCTTCACCGTCCAGGGCTCAAACAGCAGGGCGGCATTGTGCGTCTCGACCGCGCTGCCGCGGACCTGCAGCGCCGCCTTGATCGCGGTGTCGCGGACGATACTCGCAGGCTCATAAACGCGGTTCCAGTGTATGGCGGTGGCACCGGTCTCCTGCATCAGGGCCGGCAGCAGCGCAGCCGGATCGCCGCGGCGCAGGGTGAGTTGCAGGTCATATTGCTGGCGCAAAGCTGCAGCGAGTTTTGCAAGACTGTGATGCAACCACCAGCGGGTCGCACTGCCCATGGACCAGTCTCGGGTGGCGGTATCGAGGATATAAAGCGCGATCACCGGCCGGCCGGCAGCAGCGGCGGCAATGAGCGCGGGATTGTCGTTCAGACGCAGGTCCTGGCGAAACCAGACAATGAGGGGAGCCGAACCTGAAGCCGAGGACGCCATGCCAACCGTATCGCGATGTTGCCGCAGGCCACCGGCGGCATTCATCTCCTTGATACGCAAGGCGAAGCGGGCTGGATCACCCCTGCGCGCAGATCACTAGCGGATCGGTGTCTCGCCGTCGCGTTCCAGCAGGCGCAACGCCAGCGAAGCCGCCTGGGTGCGGTTGAACACCTGCATCTTGGTGAAGATCTGGCGCAGATGCGCCTTCACGGTCACTTCCTGCACGCCGAGCCGGATGGCGATGGCCTTGTTCGAGTCGCCCTGGCTGACCCATTTCAGCACTTCGCGCTCGCGTTCGGTGAGCGCGGCCAGGCGCGGATCGGCCGGTTCCGCTGCGGCTGCGGGCCGGGGGACGGAGTCGTCGATACCTTCCAACTCGTGACGCAGGCTGCGCAGCAATTCGCGATCGTCGGCGCCGGCCCTGGCGCGTTCGGCCAGGTTGGCGAACTTTGCCGCGGCGATATAGCTGGGCAGGAATTCCTCATACAGCCGCAGCGCCTTCACCACGGTGAGGATCATGGTCTGCTGCGTCAGCTCGGTCTTTTCCTTGTAGTCGTTGATGCCGTGGTTCGACACCACGGTCAGCGGCGGCGCCTGGCCCGGCTGGCCAGTGCGGATCACGATCTGTGTCGACTTATTGTTGAGATCCGTGCGGATGTAGTCGACCAGCGCCAGCCCGGCATGCTCGGTCTCCATCACCACATCCAGCAGCACCAGCGCGATGTCGGGGTTGTCGCGCATCACATCGCGCGCTTCGGTGGCGGAATAGGCACTGAGGAAATTCAGGCCGCGCTTGCGATAGTTGAAATTGCGCAGCAGCAGTTTGGTGAGGGAATGAACGTCGGGCTCATCATCGACGATCAGCACCTTCCAGTTGCGTTTGTCGGTGGTGCCGCCGCCGCCGGGAGGGCCCGGCGGACGTGTATCGTCCAGAAAGCTGATCGAGGGCTCTGCCAATTCCTGCCTCCCCGTTATTTCACCAGTGTAACGGATCAGGGGGCAAAAGACACGCAGGTGAACCAGATCTTTGGTCTTGGTTCGCCGATTTTCGCTTTAATTGCGCAGGCGTATCATCGTGTCGTCGGCACTCAGCCGGCGGCCATCGGCGGCACGCAGTTCGAGCGCACCCACCGGCTGGCGGTTTTCGCGGTCCAGCAGCTCGACCGGGCAGGCACCCTCGGGGAACTGGTGTGTCTCACCCCATTGCCGCAGGGCGACCAGCACGGTGAACAGGTCGCGGCCCTTCCGGGTCAGGACATAGTCGTTGTGGGCACCGTTGGGGACGGCATCGAGAATGCCGGCGGCGACCAGGCCGCGCAGCCGTGCGGTCAGGATGTTTTTCGCCATCCCGAGACTTTTCTGGAATTCGCCGAAGCGGCGCAGGCCGAACATGGCATCGCGCACGATCAGCAGTGACCACCAGTCGCCCACGGCATCCAGCGCCCGGGCAATGGGGCAATCGGCTTCATTCAGGCTGGTACGTCTCATCCGGATCTCCTGTGCGCGCCGTCACGCGCTGGCCGGCCAATGTGGTTGCATCATAAAACTGCACAGGCTACACCGCAAGTACGGTTTCATGATGAAACCATTGCAAACGGAGACGCCCCATGAGGCTCAAGAACAAGACGGCGCTGATCACCGGCGGTAACAGCGGCATCGGCCTGGCCACCGCGAAGCTTTTTGTCGCCGAGGGGGCGAAGGTCGCCATCACCGGCCGCAACCGGGCGACGCTGGATGCCGCCCTGGCTGAACTGGGCCGCATCGATGGTGAAGGGCGGGCCATCGCCCTGCAGGTCGACGCCACCGATGTCGCGGCCACGGAGCAGGCGGTCGCTGAGGCGGCCAGGCTTTTTGGCAAGCTGGATATCGTGTTTGCCAATGCCGGCATTCCCGGCAGCACGCCGGTCGGCGCCAGCAAGCTGGAAATCTTCGAGCAGGTACTGCGCACCAACATCACCGGTGCCTTCTTCACCGTGCAGGCAGCGGCGCCGCATCTGAACGATGGCGGCGCGATCATTCTCACCGGGTCGGTGATGTCGGAGATGGGATCGCCGGGTTCGTCGGCCTATGCCGCCAGCAAGGCCGGCCTGCGCGGCATGAGCCGCGTGCTGGCCGCCGAATTCGCGCCGCGCGGCATCCGCATCAATGTCGTGTCGCCCGGCGCCACCCGCACGCCGATCTGGGACAGCTCTGCGCCCACGCCGGACGCGAAGGCCCAACTGGACAGGCGGCTGTCGAGCATCATTCCGCTTGGCCGCCTGGGCGAAGCCGAGGAGATCGCGAAGACGGTGCTGTTCCTAGCCTCGGATGAGGCCGCTTATATCAACGGCGCGGAATTGTTCGTCGATGGCGGCACCAATGGCGCGCCCTTCGGTGGGCCTGTGTTTCGCGGCTAGGACTTACGCGCTTTCGGGGGGACCTCCGGTCCTCCCGGATAGCGACCGGCATTTCTTACTGCAGCTTCGCCGTCAGGATCCTGAAACCGGCATAGCCGAAGGCGAGCGCGAAGACGCCTTCGAACCAGCGCCGCAGGCGCAGGTAAACGCGCACCGCCGGCGCGCTGGAGAACAGCAGCGCATAGCCATGGAACAGCAGCGTACTCTGCACCGCGATGGCGGCGATGATGGTGAGCAGCGTGAGCGGCGAGGCCTGTGCCGGCACGCCCACGGCATAAAGCGAGCCGAAGAACAGGATCGCCTTCGGATTGGTCAGATGCAGCGCCAGTCCGCCGGCATAGGCGCGCCGCGCCGACGCATATCGGCCGCCCCGCGTGACAAGATCGCCCGGCGTCAGGGCTGACCTGGCCGACTTCACCGCCAGGAAGATCAGGTAGCCGGCACCGACATAGCGCATGACTTCGAAGACCCAGGCATTGGCGAGCATGATGGCGCCCAGGCCGAAGGCAGCCGCCGTCGACCAGATCAGCGACCCGGTGCTGACGCCGGACGCCATGGCCAGCGCCTGCCGGCGGCCCGAGGTCATCGCCGTGCCGGCGATGTTGAGCGTGGCAGGGCCAGGACTGCCGGTGGCAAGCAGGGCGGCGAGCAGGATGAGGGGGAGATTGATGCCGTCGGTCATGGCGGCAGCTTGGGCCCGGCGGTTCGGCCGGTGCAAGCGCAGAGATGTATCCTGACAATGGCCCCGGGCCAGCCTGGCCCGGCGTTTGTCCACAGGAAATGGGGGTTTTAATGCTCCGAGACGGAACTTTGCCGTAGACCGGCAGTTGCGTCTGTTCGAGGGTAGGTGTGGGGGATGAGTGTGGGATGGATGAGGTGAACGACAATCTGAGCGGCGCGCAGCAGGCAGGCGGCAAGGCCGCCATCCTGGTGGTCGAGGACGAGGCGCTGATCCGCATGGTGATCGCCGATCAGTTGCGCGATAGCGGCTATGACGTGGTCGAGACCCGCAGCGCCGACGAGGCTGTGGCGCTGATGGAGAAAGGCTTGCACGTCGATGTGGTTTTCTCCGACGTGAACCTGCCGGGCAGGCTCAATGGCATCGGCCTGGTGCGCTGGCTGCGCAGCCAGCGACCGCAGATTCCCGTGCTGCTGACCTCGGGGGCGATCTCGATGCAGGACATACCTGCCGATCTGCGCGACACCGAGCTGCTGCTCAAACCCTATGATGTCGACGAGGTGGTGCGCCGGATCGGGCCGGCGCTCGCCGGCGCCGCTGCCAGCCCCTGATGCAGGCTGGTGCGACAGTGAAGACCGTCAGGAAAAGCAATGTGCTGGCACGCCATCCGGCGCGGCAGTCGGCGATGCTGATCGGCGCAATCCTGCTGGTAGCACTGCTGGTGATCGGATCGCTCTGGACCTGGCAGGTCTGGAAGGAGAAGCATTCGGCGGCGCTGGAGCGTTCGCGCCAGGGTGCCGCACTGGTCAGCGAATATACCAGCCGCGTGATGCAGGCCAAGCTGATGCTGCTCAACCAGATCGATCGCGTGATGCAGGACAATCCAGGGATCGAGCCGCTTCGCCTGCACCAGACGCTGCAGGAGATGGATGCGGGATTCCAGTACACGACCAGCCTCGGCGTAATCGATGCCGACGGGACCGTGGTCGCCGGCAGCCGCACCTATCCGCTGAATGCCAATTTCTCCGACCGCGAGTATTTCAAGATTCTGCACGATGGCGGCCAGAAACTGGTGATCGACCGGCTACTGCTGCGGCCCCTGCAGCGCGATACCATGACGATTGCGCGCCGGCTGCCCGGCGACAGTTTCCGCGGTGTCGCCACGGCCTCGACCGAGATCGGCAAGTTCAGCGACTTCCTGGCCAAGATGAGCTTCGATGAAGGCTCCGCGGCCGTGCTGGTGCGGACGGATGGCAAGATCCTGGCGCGTCCGGACTCGGAGCCGCCGACCACCATGCTGCCCGACGGCGCCGGCATGCGCGCCATGGCCCAGGCGGCAGCCGGCTATTTCGACGCGCCGGGACGGATGGACGGCACCGTGCGGACCTATGCCTTCGTGCGCGTGCCCGACCTGCCGCTCTTCGCCGTGCATGGTTTTTCCCAGCGCGAGGTCTGGCTCGACACATGGCGCGCCATGGCTGTCAATTTCGTGATCCTGCTGATCTGCGCGGCGCTGGCCTATATCGCGCTGACCGGCATGCTGCGCCGCATCGAGCTGGAGCAGGTACGTATCGCCGCCGAGCATGATCGTCGCCTGCTGGATGAAGCGCGCCGCACCAGCGCGATCCGCGAGACCATGCTGAAGGAAGTGAACCACCGGATTCACAACAACCTGCAGACCATCCAGTCGCTGATCCGCATCCAGAGCCGCAAGCCGATCGAACCGCAGCTGATGCTGCAGGAAATCGGCAAGCGGGTCTGGGCGATTTCGGAAATCCACAATCTGCTGTATCGCAGCGCGGAATACAGTTCGCTGGAACTGAGTAGCTTCATCCGCGTGCTGGCGGCCAATCCCGGCATCGTGCCGCCCGAGCGCGGCGTGACGGTGCGCTGCGACCTCGAGACGGTGACCACCGATATCCGTCAGGCCGTGCCGGTGGCGCTGATCGCGCTGGAGGCCGTGACCAATGCGCTGAAGCATGGCTTCCCGGACGGGCGCAAAGGCGAGATCGCCATCAGCCTGCGGCGCGTGGGCGATGCGGCGGAGATCATTATCCGCGACAATGGCGTTGGACTGGCGGGTGACGCAAAGAGCGCTTCAGGTACCAAACTCGCCGCCATGCTGGCCGAGCAGATCGAAGGCAGCTTCAGCTGGCGCGATCTGTCGCGTGATGACCCGAAACAGGGTGGCGTGGAGATGCGGCTGCGTTTCCCGCTGACCGCGCCGGGCATGGCGGCGATGCCGGAACAGGACGCCGCCAGCTAGGCGCGTGTCTTCGAAGCCGGTTTCGCCCGGCGCCGCTCTGCCGCTTTCATCAGCCGGCGAAAGGTCGGGCATTCCAGATGGCTGGGCGCCTTGCACACCGCGGCATGACGCAACCCGTCGCGCATTGCGGTGAGTTGCCGGATCGTGCGGTCGAGGTCGTCGGCCTTGCCGGCCAGTTTCTCCCGTTTGATCCGCAGGCGGCCATCGGGCGAAAACATCGCCGCGATCTCTTCCAGGCTGAAGCCGGCCAGCCGGCCGAGCGCGATCAGCGACAGCTTTTCCAGCACATCGCCCGTGAACAGGCGGCGTAATCCGCGCCGGCCCACCGAGGCGATCAGGCCTTTTTCCTCATAGAACCGCAGCGCCGAGGCCGGCAGGCCGGCCTGCGCCGAGACTTCGGCGATATCGAGCAATTTCATGCTTGACCTCAAGTACACTTGAATTTGTAGCCTAGCGCCATTCTCCCGTCTGGCAAGAAAGGTTTTCGACATGACGGATATGGTCTGGCGTATTTTTCTCACCGGCATCGGCGCGACGCTGGTGATGGATCTCTGGGGCCTGCTGCTGCGTCGCGTCTATGGCGTCAGCGGGCTGGATTACCGCCTGGTCGGCCGCTGGCTCGGGCATATGGCGCGCGGCCAGTTCCGCCATGATGGCATCGGGCGGTCCGCGCCGGTGCCGGCGGAGGCCGCGCTCGGCTGGGCGGCGCATTATGGCATCGGCATCGGCTTCGCGGCCATACTGGTTGCGGCGACGACCGGGCAGGGCTGGCTGCAGGCGCCGACCTTGCTGCCGGCACTTGGTTTCGGACTGGTCAGCGTCTTCCTGCCGTATGTCGTGATGCAGCCGGCGTTTGGCTTGGGGATCGCCGGTGCGCGTACCCCTGATCCGACCGCCACACGCCTGCGCAGCCTGATCACCCATCTGGTCTTCGGCTTCGGCCTTTATCTCGCGGCCTCTCTGGTCGCGACCTTCTGACTCGCATCACACAAGGAAAATTCCAATGATCTCCCCGCGTTTCGCCCCCGTCGTGTTCGGCTTCGTGCTGTCCGCGCTGATGTCTTTCATTGTCTCCGGCATCGCCACGCTGCGCACCGCCGGTCTGAGCGAGACCTTCCTGCAGCTTTGGCTGGGCGCCTGGCTGCCCTCCTGGCTGGTCGCGTTCCCCGTGGTTCTGGTGGTGGCGCCGCTGGCGCGCCGCGCGGTGTCGCGCCTGGTGCGGGCCTGAGGCGCTGAGGCATTTTTGCGTTGCAGCAGGCATGCTGCAACGCCGGTCGGCAGGCAGAGACCGCATACGGCGCATCGGAGGTTGACTCCGTGGCGGATTGCTCAAAAATCAGTCCTGGTTGCAGCTGGATCAGCGCGGCGCCGCACGTCCATGTTCCGGGAGGTGACGATGCATATCCTGGTAATCGAAGACCATGATCCCATGGCCAGGACGATCGAAGCCATCCTTGTCGCGGACCAACACACTGTCGCGCGCGCCGCAGACGGTCGCGCCGGCATGGCGCTTTCGCGCAGCAGCATTTCGATCTCGTTATCACCGATATCCTGATGCCGAACCAGGAGGGGCTGGAAACCATCCGCGAAATGGTGTCGCGCAACCCCGCTGTGAAGATCATCGCGGTCTCGGGCAGCGGTCGCGATGGCGGCATGGATTACCTGCGCATCGCCGAAGCCTTCGGGGCAGTCTCCACGCTGCAGAAACCATTCGGGCCGGAAGACCTGCTGCGGCTGGTGCGCCAGACGCAGGCTGCCGCTGCGCAGTAAAGAGTCTGGATTACCCGGCGATCTGCGCCAGCGCCTGTTTCACGGCGGCGGCAAGCTGGCTGGGCGTGAAGGGTTTCTGCAGCCAGCCGAGCGCGGGTGGTATCGTCATATTGCGACGCTGCGTTTCGGCGATGTCCTGCCCGGTGGTGAACAGGCAGCGGATCCCGGTTGCTCGATAAATGCGCGCCGCGGCCAGCAGGCCGTCATCGCCGCCGGCCAGGCCGATATCCATCACCACCAGATCGGGCCGCAGGATTTCCGCCAGATGCATGGCTTCCAGCGACGTGTCGCAGGAGCCGACGACATACAGGCCTTCGTCGCTCAGGCCCTCGGCCAGCAGGCTGCGGACCAGGTCGTCATCCTCGACAATCACCACGCGCGGCAGCGGCTGCTCGGCCATGTCCGGGTTTCAGCCGCGTGCCGGGGCGTGGCGCGGCATGTTCAGTTGAACCAGTAGCGCAGGCCGATGCGGGCGACATGGATGCCGCTGTCATCGAAGCCGTCGCGGCCATCGGCGATCCACTGGTAGCGATACGACGGCACCAGTTCCAGCGCATGGCCCAGATCGACATTCAGGCCGGCCTCGGCAAAGGCGGTCAGGTCGGTGGAGGTGTCGCCGGCCGGAAAGCTGCGCCCGCCGACGCTGACGGCATTGCGTTCGTTGCGCTGGCGCACCACGCCGGCGCCGCCGCCGAGATAGGGCTGCAGCGAAAAGACGCTGGGCGTGTCGTAATACAGCGCGCCGGTCGCCGAATAGTAATGGATGTCGCCATCGATCAGCGTGCTGGAATTGCCGACTGAGATGCGGTCGTTTTCCACCGTGCCATAGCCGACCTCGGCTTCGGCGCGCCAGCTCTCGTTCAGGCGATGGCCGAGCGCGCCGTAGATGCCCCAGCCGTTATAGGTTTTCCATTCCTGGCCGTCGCCATCGTAGTCGCGCGGCACCAGCCAGTTGCCCGACAGCGTGCCATACCAGTCGCCGCGCGCTGGCGACGTGGAAGATGAGTCCTGCGCGGCGGCCACGCCGGCGAGGCAGAGGATGCAATACAGGGCGGCAATCGAAAGGGAAAAAATCTGGCGGGACACAGGCAACTCCGGGAGAGAACAGGCAGGACAGCAGGCTAACGGCGCAGCCGTCCTGAAATTCCCGGCCTGCGACAGAAAAGCGCGGCTGTGGCCACAGGGGCACACTGGGTTTTGAGATGCGGTGTTGCCGCAACCGGCCTAGGCCGATGCCGCGCTGCGCTTCACCATCGCGGTGATCGTCTCGAACAGCTCATCCTTGGCCTGCGCCGCGGTGATTTCGCCATGGGCGGCGGCATAGGACAGGGCCTCGGCCGCGCCCAGCGCGCCGCGCAGGCTGGCGGTGCTGATCGTGGCGCCTTTGGCGAAGGGCGATAGCGCGGCACGGCAGCGCGCCATCACCAGCGCTTCGCCATCGCGCTTCACCTGTTCCAGTGTGGGCGACCCGGCCAGTGCCGCGATCACGCCGGGAATCTCGCGGCCCTGCGCCAGCACGCAATCGACATAGGCCGCGGCAATCACGCTGGCGCGACTCTTCAGCGTGGCGGGGCTGCCGGCCAGCGCGGCATCCATCAATGCGGTCTGCCGCGCATCGAATTCGCGATACAGCGCCGCCAGCAATCCCTCGCGCGTGCCGAAATGATCGTAGACCACCGGCTTGGTCACGCCCGACAGCTCGGCCAGCCGGCCGAGCGTCAGCGCATCGCTGCCGTCTGCGCGCACCAGCCGCCAGGCCATGTCGATCAGCTGCCGGTGCCGCGCCTCCCGGCTCAGACGCTGGCGCGGAGTCTGGCGCGGATTTTTCGCAGCCGCGCCGCTTGTCTTTGCTTTCGCCATATCTATATACCAAAAGTAACTTACTAAAAGTATATAGCAAGACAGCCTGAACCTCAATGATTGAACGGAGTTCCGCCATGCATGCCCTGATCGTGACCGCCCATCCCGAGCCGCAGTCGCTCACCCACAGCATCGCGGCGCAAATCGGCGAAGGCCTGGCCGGGGCGGGGCACACATTCGAGATTGCCGATCTCGCCACTGAGGGTTTCGATCCGCGTTTCACGCCGGGCGATCTCGCCGTACATCGGGACAAGGCGGCGCGGCCGGCCGATGTGGCGGCCGAGCAGGCGCGCATCGACCGCGCGGATGCGCTGGTGCTGGTCTATCCGGTTTACTGGTGGTCGATGCCCGGCCTGATGAAAGGCTGGATCGACCGCGTCTTCTCCAACCAGTGGGCCTTCGATTTCACGCTGCAGGATGGCGGCATGGTGAAAAAGCTGCAGCATCTGAAGGTGCATCTGGTGCAGCTGGCCGGTGCCGATGCCGGCCTGTACGAGCGGCACGGCTATGCCAATGCGATGAAGGTGCAGATCGACCACGGCATCTTCGACTTCTGCGGCGCGACGGTGGTCAGTTCCGAACTGCTGTTCGAGTCAGAGGGGCAGGCGCCGGCAGTGTTTCTGGAGAGGGCGGGAAAGCTTGGTATGGCGCTGTTCGGCACTAAGTAGCCCTAGGCGGCAGATGCGTCGAGCCAAATCGATTAGATTTGATCTCTTACTGCATCAATTGTTTTGGAGATTCCATCGATGGGGTTCGTGTAGAATATTTTTTTCCGAATATTTGGTAGTCCCAACGCCATCAATGAAACGATGCCTTCGCCCACTTGTAGCTCATGTTTGGAATGATCTGGATTCTCGTAGTTAACTGCTTTAACACGATTAATTCGGTAATCCCCAATTAACATAATCGTTGGCTTGCCAGCGGACTCTGCAATCTGGAGTTCAATGCCAAGTCCGGTGGACGGGAAGCTAGCATCGGCAACAATAAGATCAGCTTCCTCCACCATTCTACGATCCCAATCATAGCATAGGGCGGGTTGGTCGGCCTTTGCTTTAGAGGCTAGCTGAGGGTCACTGTTCACCAGAGCGTACTTGACACTTTGAATGTTTGGTATTGAGCGAAGGTCTACGAAGCTCTTTGTTTAAGTCTCGCAAGGATTGAAGTTCGGTTGAGGTGGGTTTGTCTTGTGTATTCCAGTTGATCTTTTTTGCAGAGACGATGCTTTTTGAGCCAGTGGCTGCAACAACTTCCGAAGGTAAATTCTTTCTGAAGGCAAGCCAGTTTGCATCATCAACAGGTGCGGCCCTAATAGGTTTCGTTCCCACATAGACTGGCTCAATAGCCACCGCTTGCCTCCATTATTTTAATTTCTGCAAATAAGTTTACGGCTGATCAACAACTCAAGGAATAGGCAAAAAATCTTGCCGTGGCATACTGGTTATTGAGAGCAGGGGCATGTGCTGTCGTTCGTGAAATACGAATTAGTCAGCGACAAGACCATGCAGGCTGCACGGGAGTTTTCTACTGAAGCTGAGAAACTGCTGGCGCACGGCGAGGAGTGCATGCAACTCGCTACTGAAATGAACGCACTAGCTTGGACGATGCTGGCGCATTTTAACTAGAATGTTTCGAATC
>JAGXRD010000005.1 GCA_018336035.1 Alphaproteobacteria bacterium
CCCCCCCATCCACGTCTTTGGTTGGTTCAGTAAGAAGGCGTGGATGCCCGGCACAAGGCCGGGCATGACGACTTATGGGGTCTGGAGCCAGATAAATCCACCCGACAGGCCTTTAAGCCAAGGGCGGCAATAGCTACATTGCGCCCAGCCTCTTTATTCCAAAGGTTTACGCCACCCATGGACACACTCCGTTCCGTTCTGGTCCCCATCCACCGCGAAGGCTGGAAGTTCATCGCGATCTTTGCGGTGGCGACCCTGGTGCTGTTCTGGATTGCTGAACCGCTCGGCTGGCTGGGTGTGATCCTGACCTGCTGGTGCGCCTATTTCTTCCGCGATCCGCCGCGCGTCACGCCGGTCCGCGAGGGCCTGCTGATCTCGCCGGCCGATGGCGTGGTGCAGATGATCGAACGCGCCGTGCCGCCCGAGGAACTGGGCATGGGCACGGACGCGCGCACCCGCATCTCGGTCTTCATGAACGTGTTCGACGTGCATGTGAACCGTTCGCCGATCGATGCCACCGTCATGGCCGTCGCCTATCGTCCGGGCAAATTCCTCAATGCCGCGCTCGACAAGGCCAGCATCGACAACGAGCGCCAGTCGCTGCGCATGAAGCTGAGCAGTGGCAAGGAAATCGCCGTCGTCCAGATTGCCGGTCTGGTGGCCCGCCGCATCCTGTGCGAAGCCCGTGAGGGCCAGAGCTACAAGGCCGGCGAACGTTTCGGCCTGATCCGTTTCGGCAGCCGCGTCGACGTTTATCTTGATGACGGCATGGTGCCCCTGGTCGTGACTGGCCAGCGCTGCATCGCCGGCGAAACCGTGATCGCCGAGGATGGCGCCACCGAACAGCCGCGCGTTGGTGAAGTTCGTTAGGGGTAAAGTCCGTTTAGCGTTTTAATCCTGCCGTAACCCCGCGTTGTTAGCGTGGGCGCAGGGCAAGGAGAGTGACATGCCGATGAAGCTGAAGCCGCCGCAGCGCCTGGGCAAACTGCCGCTCAACACGCTGGCGCCCAATATCCTGACCATTATCGCGCTCTGCTCAGGGCTGACCGCGATCCGCTTCGCGATGCTCGGCCAGTTCAAATTCGCCGTTTTCGCCATCGCCACGGCAGCCTTCTTCGACATGCTGGATGGTCGCGTCGCGCGCCTGCTCAAGGGCGCCTCCAAGTTCGGCGCCGAACTCGACTCGCTGTCGGATTTCCTCAGCTTCGGTGTCGCGCCGGCGATGGTGCTGTATTTCTGGACGCTGCACGATATCGGCCAGAGCGGCAATACCGGCTGGCTGGTCGTGCTGGCTTACAGCGTCTGCGCAGCTTTGCGTCTGGCGCGGTTCAACACCGCACTCGATGACGATACCAAGCCGGTCTGGACCGGCAGTTTCTTCACTGGCATGCCGGCCCCGGCGGCTGCGGGCCTCAGCTTGCTGTTCCTGATCATCAACCTGGAACTCGAAAGCGCCTTCTTTGCCTCACCGTTCCTCAATGCGATCTGGATGCTGTTCATTGGCGGCATGATGATCAGCCGCGTGCCGACCTATTCGTTCAAGCGCGTGCGGGTGAAGCGTGAATATGTTGGTGTGGTGCTGCTCGGCGTCGGCGTGCTGGTGGCGGGCCTGCTGAACCAGCCGTGGTATACGCTGGCCGCCATGGAGATCGCCTACATCGCCTCGATTCCCTTCTCGATCAAGGCGCATGACAAGCTGAAGCGCGGCGATGCCCAGGCCAAGGATATGGCCGATGCCGCCGTGGCCCCCGAATCTGTGCCCGCCGACGCTGCCGCCGGCGGCGAGACCAAGCCCGGCAGCACGCCCGGCATCCTGCACTAAATTTTTTAGGCGCCTCATCATGCGTAGCCTCATGGCTGGCCTGGCCGGCCTGCTCAGCCTGTTTGCGTTTTCGTCGGCGCAAGCCGCAGATGCCGAACTCCGCAACCTGATCGACCGCGCCTTCAAGCCGCTGCTGCAGGCGCATGACATGCCGGGCATGGCCGTGGCAGTCACCGTCGAGGGTCGCACCGAGATCGTCACCTTCGGCGTTGCCGCGCGCGACACGAAAAAACCGGTCACGCCCGACACGCTGTTCGAACTTGGCTCGGTCAGCAAAACCTTCACCGGCATTCTCGGCGGCTATACGGTGGCGCAAGGTCGCATGTCGCTCAACGATCATCCCGGCCAGTATCTTCCGGCTCTGCGTGGCAGCGCGGTGGATCGCGCCACGCTGCTGCAGCTTGGCACCTACACCGCCGGCGGCCTGCCGCTGCAATTCCCGAATGAGGTGACTAGCTACGAACGTATGATCGACTGGTTCCAGCACTGGTCATCGTCGGCGGCGCCGGGCACGCAACGGCGCTATTCCAATCCGAGCATCGGTCTGTTCGGTCATGTCGCTGCCGCGTCGCTCGGCCGCGATTTCGCCGCGCTGGCCGAGCGCGAGCTGTTTCCGCAATTCGGCCTGCGCAGCACCTTTGTGCGTGTGCCGCCATCCGAGATGCCGCGCACTGCCTGGGGCTACAGCCGCACCAACCAGCCGGTGCGCGTCAATCCCGGCCCGCTGGATGCCGAAGCCTATGGCGTGAAGTCGTCGGCCGCCGACATGATCCGCTTTGTTCAGCTGAACCTGCGACCTGCACAACTGGAGCCGCCGATGCGGCGCGCGGTCGAACTGTCGCAGACCGGCTATGCGAAGATCGGCGACATGACTCAAGGGCTCGGCTGGGAGCAGTATGCCTGGCCGATCAAACTGGATCAGCTGCTGGCCGGCAATTCCGAACAGATGAGCCAGCAGAGCAATGCCGCCACGATGCTGTCGCCGCCGCAGGTGCCCTCAGGCTCCCGCCTTTACAACAAGACCGGTGCCACCAACGGCTTCGGTGCCTATGTCACATTCCTGCCGGAGCGGAATATCGGTCTGGTGATGCTGGCCAACCGCAACCTGCCGATTCTGGCGCGGGTGACGGCCGCGCATAGCGTGCTGGAGCAGCTCGCGCGCCACTAGGCCATTCAGTGGCTGCTGCGCTTGCGGGCGTCCAGCCTGGCTTTCAGCTTGGCGGCAAAGTCTCCGCCATCATCCTTCTGTGCCAGGAAGAGTTCGATCGCCAAAGTGGCGCGGTCCTGATCGGTGGTCGGCGGGCCTTTCTTGGCCACCTTCTCGGCGAGGCGCAGGATCTGCGGATTGAGCTTGGCGCGGATGGTGCGGATCTGCTGCGCCAGCAGCAGGCGGGGATCGCGGGAGTCCGTCTTGGCCGGGCCGGTATATTTCTGGACCGGCTTGGTGGCCGCTGGCTGTTCCACGCCGAACAGCCGGGCCAGCAGGCCCGGTTTGGCAGGTTTGGACAGCTTGGGCTTGGACAATGCGATCACTCGTTCATGGTGTGGTTATGCGACGAAAGTCTTGGTGATGTTAACGATTTACCCCGTCACCTGACATCTTACTTTAATTCCTTGTCAACGGGTGGATGTCATCTTACATCTTAACCATGAGCCTTTTCGTGCCACCTGTGCTGCCGCAGGCCCTGGCGAGTAATCCGGCCCAGGGACTGTCCCAGCAGAACCAAGCTCCCACTGCAGTCCAGGCGGCTGCGGCGGTGACGGCTGTGCCGGTGGGCGGCCAGCAGACCCGCATGGCGGCGACGGCTTCAGGCAACAGCGGCGGCAGTGCCGGCGCCAAGGGCGAGAAGGGCAAAAAGGCGGATAACCAGGCAGCCGCCACCGAAGCCCGCACCGATACCCGCTCGCGCGGCCTTGGTCGCAGGGCCGATCTCAGCGTCTGACCGCGCGCATCCCATTTAAATCTTCCGCGATCTGAAACTGCCGCAGCGATGTGGCGTTGTCCTCGTGCGCCTGCGCCGTGGCGCGCAAGCGATGCTCGTGCCGCGAAGATGCGTGCGCCATGTCAGATGCGAGGCCGCCCATGAACCCGATGCAGTATCCGCGCTTCGCCCGCCCCGGCATCGCCCAGGCCCAGCCCGGGCGCGCGATGACGTCGCTGACCCAGGCCCGCGGCAGTCTCGCCACGACAGAACGCGGCGCGCGGCTCTATTTCGCACAGGATGTGCAGCCGCTGGTGCTGCAGGCCTGCCGCGCGCATGGCATCAGCTTCGATCTCTTCGCCGCGCGCTTCAATCTGCCGCGCAGTGCGCTGGTGTTGGTGTTGAAAGGCCATGACCCGGTGACGCGTCAGATCCAGCGTGCCATTGAGGATTTCGTGCTGCGGGGCCTGAGTCTCAGCGCCGGGATCACGCCCTGGCAGCAGGCTGCGGTGGCGACCGCTCAGGACCGGCTGTAATTTCTACTGCGGCAAAGCCTCGCTTTGCCGCATCACGCTTTTGTCCCGCGCTGATCACCCCGGCTGCGAAACTTACACGCCACGTCTCCTGTTTGGTTTGCAGACCCGCGACCCGGAGATGACCGTGATCGATACGATCCAGACGAACCAGGCCGACGACGACTTCCTGCTGGATGACGGCCTGCCCTGCCTGCGCCGCGACGGCAAACTCTATTACCTCAGCGACGTGCAGCCGCGCGTGCTGGAAGCCTGCCGCCATTTTGAGATCAGTTTCGACCAGCTGTCGGACAAGCTCGGCCTGACGCGGCCGGCCATGGTGCTGATCCTGAAAGGCTACGATCCCGTACCGCCGCAGCTGAAGAGCATGATCGATCGCCTGCTGGGTCAGGTCGGCCTGCTGCCACCGCAGCCTGGCGATCTCACTGCCGCCGCCCACGATTCCCCGCCGCAGCCAGTGGTCACCACGATACACGCCGTGCCGGTGCCCGAAGCCGTGTCCGAGCCCGTCGCGCAGGACCCGGTGATCACCGTGCCGGCTGAGGAGATTGCAGCCCGCATCCCGCAGCGTCTGACGCCCGGCCGCCCGGGCATCACCGCGCCGTCCATGGTCGTGCCCGTGGTGCCGCCGGTTTTCACCGCCGGCCTGCCGGACTTCACACCGGGATTACGTCGTGCGCCGCGCCGCCGGCCGCAGCTGGCGCAGCGATGATCGGGTGAGTCGTCGCCGCATTTTCCTCTTGAAATTGGTGACGCAGCCGTCCAGATAGCCGACAGCGCAGTGCATCGGGGAAAGGAGACTCACTGTGTTGTCGACCAGCAGCCTTTTGGCATCCGCCGCCGCCACTCTGGAAACCACCGGCCCCGCGAGCCGCCTTCTCTTCACCCGCGACATACAGCCGATAGTGCTCGAAGCCTGTCGGCGCCACAATATAAGCCTCGATGAATATGCCATCCGGCTCGGCACCAATCGCACCGCGCTGGTCCTGATGCTCAAGGGCATCGATCCCGTGCCATTGCGCATCCGTGACTCGTTGCGGAATTTTGTCGCTGCGGCCCGTGAAGGCATGACCTCGACGGCCGCCTGATCGCGCGCCAGCGCAGCCAAGCAACAGGTTTTATTAACCAAAGCCCGGCACTCTCCCTCGCGTGACAACCGATTCGACACGCGATTCATTTGAGGGGGATAAGGATATGCCGGCTCGTATTCGGCACCTGCGCACGATTTTGGCGTCTATCAACGAACAGCTGCAGCAGAGTGAACTCCGCCCCGATGCCCGCGCCTATCTTGAGCGCACCGCCGACGCCTGCCGTTCGGCGATCCGGGACCTCGCCCTCAAACTTTGATCAGTAGAGTTAGAGTCTGGCCGGCTGCTGCAACAGCCGGCGCAGCAGCCCGGCATTCACCAGCAGTCCGAGCAGGATCAGCGCGGCACCGCCGAGCTTGATCGACGATGGCATTTCGTCCAGCACGGCCCAAGCGCTGAGCAGGCCGAAGACCGGCACCAGCAGGGTGAACGGCGCCACCAGCGACGCGTTATGCTGCCGCAGCAGCAGGCTCCAGCCGGCAAAGCAGGCGGTGGTGGAGAGCAGGCCGATATAAAGCACGGCGGCCACGCCGCGCAGTTCAATGCCGGCGAAGGCTGCAGCGATCGCTTCGGGCCCTTCAAAAATCCATGACAGACCGAACATCGGCAGCGGTGGCACGGCGCTGACCCAGATCATGAAGGCCAGCGGATTCGGTGCTGCTGTGCGTCGCGTCATGATATTGGCCAAACCCCAGCAGGCCGCCGCCGCGATCAGCGTGACGAAAGCGACCAGACCCCCAGAGAATGCGCTTGTGCCGTCCATGTCGCCGGCGATCACGATCAGGCCGAAAGCGGCGATCGACAATCCGAACCACTGCATGCGGCGCGGACGCTCGCCCAGCAGCACTGCGGCAAACGCCACGCTGAACAAGGCCTGTGCCTGCATGACGACCGAGGCGAGACCCGCCGGCATGCCCCAGGCCATGGCGAGGAACAGCAGGCTGAACTTCATCACGCCGAGAACAAGTCCGACGCCGATCACCCAGCGCCACGGCACGCCGGGGCTCCGGAAGAACAGAAGAAACGGCAGGCTGGCGACCACAAACCGCAGGCCGTTGAACAGCAGCGGCGGGAAGGCATCCAGGCCTAAGCGGATCACGACGAAATTGAAGCCCCAGATCGCGGCGATCAGGACGGCGAGGGCGATATGGGGAACCGGCATGGGGACTGGCGCTCGGGAGAGGACGATTTTTTGTGGCGCGAAGATGCGCCCAGCCTAGCCGCCGGGCCAGCGGAAAATTGTCAGGCTACATTCCGGTGTCGTGATTTACCTGTCCTTTCCATGCACAATGCCCGCCGCCAATCGAAAGCACAGCCATGACCCAGCAGACACCCGGTCCGTTTCTTCCGTCGCAGCGCGCGCAATTCGATATCCCCGCCGATGTCGCTTATCTCAACAGCGCCTATATGGGGCCGATGCCAAAAGTGGCGGTGGCGGCCGGCGAACGCGGCATGCGCGCCAAGCTCAATCCCTGGACGATTGCGCCGGCGGATTTCTTCACCGAGTCCGAAGCTGTGCGCGGGCTGTTTGCAACGCTGGGGAATGCCACGGCCGACGACATCGCTCTGGTGCCCAGCGTGTCCTATGGCATGGCGGTGGCGGCCAATATCCTGCCGCTGACAAAAGGCCAGAGCATTCTCACGCTGGCCGAGCAGTTCCCCTCCAATGTCTATCCCTGGATCGAGAAGGCCAAAGCTGTCGGCGCGACATTCATCAGCGTGCCGCGCCCGGCTGACGATGACTGGACCGCGCGCGTGCTGGAGCGCATCGACGCAAATACCGGCATTGTTGCCCTGCCGCATTGCCACTGGACCGATGGCGGCCTGCTCGATCTCGTGGCCATCGGTGCGGCCTGCCGCAAGGTTGGCGCGGCGCTCTGCATCGATGCGACGCAGTCGATGGGCGTGATGCCCTTCGATGTGGCGGCGATCCAGCCGGATTTCCTGGTTGCCGGTGGCTATAAATGGCTGCTCGGGCCTTACACCTACGGCTATCTCTATGTCGCCCCGCGCTGGCAGGACGGTATGCCGATCGAGCAGAACTGGATCGCGCGAAAAGATTCGGAAAACTTCGCCGGCCTGGTCGATTATAAGAGCGACTACCAGCCCGGCGCGCGGCGCTTCGACGTGGGCGAGCGCAGCAACTTCGCCCTGGCGCCGGCGGCGCATGCGGCGCTGGACTATCTGCTCGGTCTCGGCACGCAGCGGATTTATGCGACGCTGAAGCACCGCAACGACGCCATCGCCGAACGCGCCCGCGCCGAACTGGGACTGGATACCGTACGCGCTGACCGCCGCGCCGGGCATTATCTGGGCTTACGTTTCGGCGGCGCCGTGCCGGCCGATCTGCCGGCCAAACTGGCGGCGGAAAAGATTTTCGTCAGCGTGCGCGGCCAGGCGATGCGCGTCACGCCGCATGTTTACAACACCGAGGACGATATCGAGAAACTGTTCAAGGTGCTGAAGACGGCGCTGTAACCGCTTCCACAAACCGTCATCCTCGGGCTTGCCCCGAGGATCCATCTGCCCCATCCCGCATGCGGTGACCATGGGATGGACCCTCGGCACAAGGCTGAGGGTGACGCTCTATGAGAGAGCAGATCACGCCGTAGAACCGGGGCACCTACGCCAGCGGATACCAGAATTCTTCCGCGATGCGCGACGAGACCGGGCCGCTGCCATGGCCGTGACTGTCGAACAGGGTGGTGATGCCGGCGACCCAGCGCAGGCGGCCCGCTTCATCTGTCATGGGCAGCGCCACGCGCTCCATCGGGATCGGCTCGCTCCAGTTCGAGGTCAGACTGTGGGCCCTCTGGTAACAGACCGCCGGCCTGCCCAGAACCTCAAATGACAGCGCGTTGATCAGCGGCACCATGGCCGGCGGATAGACCTCTTCCATCGACTTGCCCTTCGGGCTGTAGCCATACCAGTCCACCAGATTCTGGCCGACGAGCTGGAAATACAGACGACCGTCGTCGCGCCATTCGACAATCCAGATATCGGCCAGCGCCGAGGGGAAGCGCAGCGGATCCAGCGCACGATAGCAGGGCGCACGATTCCCGGCGGCGACATAGAGTTCGAACCAGTGCTGTGCCATCAGGCGATGGCTCGGCAGGGCGATATCGCCGAGCAGGGCGTCGAGCGGGCGCTGCGTGGAATTTGCAATCGTCATGGCGCCGGACGAAACGCTTTTATACAGGGCCTGGCTCATGACGATCCGGTGGCGCGGCCGGCATTTTCGGCGGCCGGGATGCGATACTGGCGCTGGAAATCGACCTCAACAGAGGCATGCGAGGGATCGGGTGCATGTCGCGAATGCACCGTGGCGCTGATGATATGCCTGCTGCGGCCGGTGGCATCCGTCAGCGGCAGGCTGAGGCGCTGCAGGGCGACGGAGTAATTCCACTGCGGCAGCATGCCGCTCATGCCGTGCAGAATCGCGGCCGGCGGTTTCAAGATGGCATGCGCCATGCCGATCAGACGCTCGCGCGTGGGCGAGCTGACCAGATCGGTCAGCAGCTTGCCGCGCACATCGCAGCCGTAGAAGTCATTCACATGGCCGCCGGCAAGGCGGAAGCGGAAGACGTTGCCGCCATCGTGATTGAGAATGCAGATATCGGGCAGGTGACGGCCGAGGCTGAGGGCGTCGATGGCGGTGACGCGCGGGATGCTGCCGCCGCCCGCCGCATAGAGGTCGAGCCAGTGTGCGGCCAGCGCCCGGTGCGGCTCCAGCGTCAGGTCGTCCATCAGGCTGGCAAAGTCGTATTGCATGACCGTCCCCCCTCCCGGAAGGCTGTGATCATGCCAATTCTGGGATGGATCGGGCAACAAGGGTACTTGAATATTGGTAACCGGCCCGGCTTTTCGCGGTCGCCCGCACCGGCAATTCTTACGGAATCGGATACCAGTATTCGCGTTCCGGCGCGGGCTCGCCGGCAGCGCGGTTGAAAATCGAATTGCCGAGGATATGCGCGATCCTGTCGCCGGCCTTGTCGCGCAGTGGGAAGGTCAGGCGCTCGAAGGACCGCGGCATATGCGTCCCGGCCGGCACGCTGGTATGCACGCGCTGGAAACCGGCGCAGGGCCGCCGCAATACCTCGCGCGACTGTTCCTCCAGCACCGGAACTACCGTGGCCGGGAACAGGTCCTGGTAATACAGCCCTTTCGGATTGCGGCCATACCACTGCACCAGCGTTTCACCCATCAGGCGGAACCGGAAGCGGCCATCCTCGGCGAGATCGACAATCCAGGCATCCGGCAGCGCGCGATGGAAATGCAGCGGATCGATTTCGGCCAGCGAGGGCACCGTGCCGGCCTTCGCGTAAAGTGCAAGCCAATGCTCCGCCACGGCGCGATGGCCGGGCAGTTCGAGATCGGCGAGAAGCGTATCGAGGGGACGATCCATCACAGAAAGCGGCGTAAAAAAGTCCGCGCAGCATAGCCACGCGGACCTATGGATCAATCCTCGACTCGACGCTATTCGTCGCAGGGCTGTTATGCGGCAGATGCGTTGCCGCGTTTACGTTCCGCGTCCCCACAAGCCACAGTAGCGCCGCGCCACGAAGGGCAGGTTATTGGCATAGCCCGGCCAGCTTTCGTATTGCGGCAGTTTGAATTCCTTCTCCGCCGTGTCCCAGCATTTGCCGTCCTGGGCCAGGATCTTCATCGCCGCCGAGGCGTCTTCGAGGAATTTGAGCTGCGCGCGCACATCATCCTTGGTGCCGAGCCGGTCATTCGGGCCCGGATGGCCGGGGATCAGCCGCTCCCAGTCCATCTTCAGCACCTTCTTCATGAAGGCTTCGGTCTCAAACGGATGGAAGTCGATCATGCCGCGACCGGGCACAGCGCCCACCGGAATCGTATCGACAATGAAGACGATCTTCTCCTTCGGCAGGCGCATCACCAAAGTGGAGTCGGAATGATTGAGGCCGTGATAACTCAGCTCCAGCGCGGTGCCACCCAGCGTGATGGTGCGGCCCTTGTCGCCGACCACTTCATCCGGGATCACCGTGTGCGGGTCCATCAGTTTCGCCAGCCGCTCTTTCGCCTTGCGATGCGCCACGAAGACGGCGCCGGCTTCCTTCAGCGCCTTGCCGCCGGCGATATGGTCATAGTGGTGATGGCTGTAGATCACATATTTCACCGGCTTGTCGGTGACCTTGCGGATCTCGTCCAGATACTGCTGCCCACCGAAGGGCTTGCCATAGGCGACCGGATCGGTGGCGATCACGCCATCCCGCGTGACCACGAACATCGCCTGATGATTACCGTTGCGAAAGACATAGACGCCGTCGGTGCCGGAAACTTTTGTCGTGGCGATGGCGGGACGCTGCGCCTGCTGCGCAACAGACGGCATGGCCAAAAACATGCCGACAAGACCCAAGGCGGCCAGAATACGCTGCATGACGTTTGCTCCCCGTTTGCTCTCCGGTGCTTGGTGACCGGTCGGGACAGCATAGGCCCGCGACAGACGATCCGGTGATCAGGACCTTGTGATCAGGCCGTTGCGTCGGCGGCAATCTCGGCCTGCGCTACCGGATACCATTGCTCGCTCTGTATGTCGTTGCGGATCAGGCCATCGCCATGGCCATCGCGGGTCTTGTAGACGGTGACGCCGAACAGGTGCCGGATGCGGCCGTCCGTATCGGCCAGCGGCAGCGCGATCCGTTCGGATGGCACGGGCGACAGGCGATTGCGCGTCATGCTGAGCGTATGCTGATGGCAAATGGCCGGGCAGTCGATGACCTGGCGCACCATGGCGGTCACCGCCGGCAGGACGGTCGGCGTATAGACCTCCTCGAAGGTCAGGCCCTTCGGGTTGCTGCCATGCCAGTCGATCATGTTCTGGCCCAGCAGGTGAAAGCGGAAAACCCCGTCATCATCCTGGTCGACAATCCAGATATCAGGCAGTGCAGCCGGGAATTGCAGCGGATCGAGGCTCGACAGCGCCGGCACCCGATTTCCGGCGGCGCGGTATTGCGCCAGCCAGTATCGGGCGACGGCGCGATGGCCGGGCAGCGTCAGGGCATCGATCAGGCTGGCGAGCGGGCGGGTCACGGGCCGAGTATATCCGGCGCGCCGCGGCTTGCACCGAAATAGCGCAGCAGGACTGGTCGATCCGGCCGGAATGGCGTATGTGATGCCCATTCTCGACACCGTGGCCGGATACAGAGGTTGTCCCCATGAACGCTGCCGCCCCGAACCGCCTGGTGATCCGCCGGCCTGACGACTGGCATGTACATCTGCGCGATGGCGAGGTGATGGCCGCCGTGCTGCCGCATACCGCCGCGCAGTTCGCCCGCGCCATCGTGATGCCGAATCTCAAGCCGCCGGTCACCAGGGCGGCCGATGCCGAAGCCTATCGCCAGCGCATTCTGGCGGCCCTGCCGAACGGCGCGCGGTTCGAGCCGCTGATGACCGCCTATCTGACCGACGCCACCGATCCGGCCGATCTCGCCGATGGATTCCGGCGCAAGGTCTGGGTGGCGGCCAAGCTTTATCCGGCCGGGGCCACCACCAATTCGCAGCATGGCGTGACCGATATCGCGAAGATCTATCCGGTGCTGGAGGCAATGCAGAAGATCGGCATGCCGCTGCTGCTGCATGGCGAAGTCACCGACCACAGCGTCGATATCTTCGATCGCGAAACCGTGTTCCTGGAACGCATCCTCGGCAAGTTGCTCAAGGATTTCCCCGGCCTGAAAGTGGTGCTGGAACATATCACCACGGCGGAAGCCGCCGATTTCGTGCGCGCGCATGCGCCACAGATCGGCGCCACGATCACGCCGCATCACCTGATGATCAACCGCAGCTCGATTTTCGAGGGCGGCGTGCGGCCGCATCTCTACTGCCTGCCGATCGCCAAGCGCGAACATCATCGCCTCGCGTTACGCAAGGCCGCCACCTCCGGTGAGCCCTGCTTCTTCCTCGGCACCGATACGGCGCCGCATTTCGTGCATCTGAAGGAAGCCGCCTGCGGCTGCGCCGGCATCTTCAACGCGCCGACCGCGATGCAGTCTTACGCGCAGGTCTTCGCCGAGGAGGCCGCGCTGGACAAGCTGGAAGCCTTCGCCGCGCTGAACGGCCCGCGTTTCTACGGCTTGGCCGTCAATGAAGACCGCATCAGCCTGGAACGGCGCGGCACGGCGGTACCCGACAGCGTGTCGGTCGGCACTGACAGCATTCTGGTCTTTGCCACCGAAGCGGCAAAACAGTGGACGGTGGGCGAGGTCGTGCCGGCTTAAGAAAAAAGCGCCGCGTTAGCGGCGCTTCTTCGCTGTGGCTTTCTTCTTCGTGACGATTTTTTTCTTCGTCACGGCTTTCTTTTTCGGCGCGACTTTTTTCTTCGCGGGCGCAGCCTTTTTCTTGGCCCCCGTCTTCACGGCTTTCTTTGCCGTCTTCTTTCTGGCGGGTGCAGCCGCCTTTTTCTTCGCGGCCTTTTTCTTCACGGTTTTCTTTTTCGTCGGCAGCGCCGGCGCCGGCTCCACCACATGCGGGCGGCTGGCATTCAGCATCAGCAGCGCCATGTCATCGACTTCCACCGACAGGCGGCCCAGCGTGGCGCCGCCCGCATGCAGCAGGCAGTGGACGCCGAGATCGCTGACCGCCTTCACCGTCGCCGGCACGGCCTTATGCTCGCCGGCCAGCTTCAGCTTGACGCGTTCGCCCACCGCAATGTCGAGCCGTGGCGCGAACAGGCAGCCTTCCAGCGACAGGTTGGTCACCATGCCGTCGAGCGTCATATCACCGTAGGTCAGCTGGGCGACGATATGGGTGTCCCGGCGATCGAATCTGCGACGGTTGGCGCCACTTTTGTCGTTGCTGGCCTTGTCGCTGCTGGTACGCTCGTTTTTCTGCTTGCCAGTCTTCTTTTGGGCGGACGCCATAGACACATTCCCCTGTTGAATAGGGCCACACTACTTGCTGCCCCCGATTCTGAAAAGCCCGATTAAAGTCGCGGTATTTTGACAAAGTCATGGCGGCTTCGGGTCGGTTTCTCTACAGTGAATCGCTGAACCGTCGTCCTCTGTCTCCACCAAGAGTCGAAAAACATCGCCATGTCCGCGCGGATACCGCCGGAGCCCGTCCGCTGGGCCTTGTCGCGCCATAATGCTTATCTGACCAGCCGGCCGGGCGGTGTCCGCCTGCAATGCCGTGGCGACGACTTTTCAGATCTCAAGCTGGACAGCGCCACTTTCGACGATGCCATCCTGCCGGGCTGCAGCTTCGCCAGCAGCTCGCTGCAGGAGGCGCGGTTCCTGCGTGCCGACCTGTTCGGCAGCGATTTCACCCGCGCCGACCTGACCGGTACCACTTTCGAACGCGCCGATCTGCGCGGTGCCAATTTCCTGATGGCGGTGCTGAAGAAAACCTCCTTCCGCCAGGCCGACCTGCGGCCGGGCCAGATCGTGCAGCATGTGAAGGATGGCGACGGTCCGGCCAAGGAGAAGAAACAGGATGTGCCGGTCAATATGTCCGGCGCAAACCTGGACGAGGCCAATCTCGGTCATGCGCATCTCGACCAGGCCAATATGTCGAATGCCAGCGCGGTGAATGCGACCTTCGTCGGCGCCTCGCTGTTTGCTGCCAATCTCACCGGCGCCGATCTCTCGGGCGCGGATTTCTCCGGCGCCAAGATGAAGGACACCACCTTCGTGGGCGCCAATCTGGACGGCGCCAAGCTGGCCGGCTGCGACCTGCGTGGTGCCAATCTGCGCAGCGTCGACCTCACCAGCGTCGATCTCAGCGGCGCGATGATGGCGGGTGCCATCTATCGCGGCGCGCAGCTGCCGGCCGAGATCGAGGCCAAGCTGCTGCTGCATGGCAAGTGGATCGCGTCCAACGGTCTGAGCGGCGAACGCGCCGTCTTCACCGGCATGAAACTGGCCGGAATCGATTTCTCCAGTTGCGACCTGCGCGCCGCTGTCTTCCACGACACCAATCTTGCCGGCGCGTATTTCACCAAGAGCCAGCTGCTGTTCACCAGCTTCGTCGGCGCCGATCTTCGTAAGGCGAATTTCGACCAGGCCGCTTTGGGGGGCGCGAATTTCTCCGGCGCGATCCTGCTCGGCGCAGCTTTCCGCGCCGCGCAGCTGGTCGGCGTCGAGATTTTCAACGCGCTGAACCAGCGCACCGGCAAGACGATTTTCCCGCGCTTCGACAATGCCGACATGACCGGCGTCGATCTGCGTGGCGCCGTGGTCGAGGGCGTGGATTTCGCCAGTGTCACTTTTGACAAGGTGAATATCGCCGGCACCGAGCTACGCAACTGCACGGGGATGCGCGCCGGGCCGAGACATAAGTAGCTGGAATCCCATTATAATATTCTGTTAGTAAGAATTCACAACAATTTCACTTAGGAGTTGCGCGACCTTTTACCAAACGTTAGCGTTTTGTAACTGCCCGGTTGTCGGATAGTCGCAGATATTCAACGCTAATGATTGAGCGCAACATACCGCCGCACGAGGTGCAGGTTGTCCTGTCCCGCCACGCCGCCTTCCTGGCCGGCCGGCCGGGTGGCACGCGGTTGCAATCGCCCGGTGTGCATTACGAGAATCTGAAACTCGACGGCGCCAAGCTGGATGACGCGATCCTGTCGCGCGCCGGTTTCGGCAATGCCTCGCTGGCGAATGCCGAATTGCGCCGCGCCGATCTGTTCTGCGCCGATTTCCAGGATGCCGATCTCACCCGCGTGGTGCTGGATCGCGCCGATCTGCGCGGCGCCAATATGGGCCGCGCCATCCTGCGCAATGCCTCGCTCAGCCAGGTCGACCTGCGGCCCGGCCAGATCATGATCGCCGAGACCAGCGAGAGCAAACAGGTCAACGCCAATCTCGACGGCGCCAAGCTGGATGGCGCGGATTTCAAGAATGCCCAGCTCGATGAAGCCAATATGTCGGTCTCCTCGGCGGCCGGGACGAATTTCGGTGGCGCCAGCATGTTTGCTGTCAACCTCGCTGGTGCCGATCTGTCGGGCGCCAACCTGACCGGTACCAAGCTGAAGGATGCCAACCTGATCGGCGTCAATCTGGAAGGCGCCAAGCTCAAGGGCGTCGACCTGCGTGGCGCCAATCTGCGCAATGTCGATCTCAGCAAGGTCAATCTTGAGGGCGTGTCGCTGCAGGGCGCGATCTACCGCAAGGGCGATCAGCTGCCGCAGGCGATCGAAACCGCGCTGCAGGAACACAGCCTGTGGATCGCCACCAACGGCGCGCAGGGCAAGCGCGCCATTCTCAGCGGGCTGAAGCTCGATGGCTGCAATTTCGCCGGCTGCGATCTGCGCGGTGCCGAACTGCATGCCGCCTCGCTCGAAGGCGCCGACTTCTCGAATGCCCAGATGATGTTCGCCAGCTTCGTCGATGCCAATCTGGTCAAGGCGAATTTCGACATGGCCGATCTCAGTGGTGCGAATTTCACGCAGGCTCATCTGGCTTCCAGCCGCTGGCGCGGTGCAAAGGTGGCGGGCGTCGAACTCTACAATGCGCGCAACCAGCGCACCGGCAAGGTGATCTACCCCCGTTTCGAACAGGCCGATCTGTCTGCTGCCGACCTGCGCGGCGCGGCTTTCGAGGGGATCGATTTCACCCAGGCGAAGATGACCGGTGCCAATCTGCAGGGCGCCGACCTGCGTGAATGCATTGGAATCAAGCGCTGATCCCCAGCGCTTTCCGATAACCGAATCTCAACCTGACGGTCATGGTCCCGCTTGGCTAGGTTTGCCGGGTTATGCCCGATCGCCATCTGCCCACGCGCGACCTTCAACTGACCCTGTCGCGGCATGCTGCCTATGTGGCCGGCCGGCCCGGCGGCGAACGCCTGCAGGCGGCCGGTGGCATATTCACCGGGCTGCGGCTCGAAAATGCCTGGCTTGATGACGCCATTCTCACCCGTGCCGATTTCTGCGGCGGGTCCCTGGCGGGCGCGCAGCTGCGACGCGCCGATCTGTTCTGCGCGGGTTTCGTCGATACCGATCTCAGCAAGGCGATCCTCGACCGCGCCGACCTGCGCGGCGCCGATCTTGGGCGCGCGATCCTGAAAAAGGCATCGCTGCAGCAGGTCGATCTGCGACCCGGCCATATCATGCATGCCTCGTCGAGCGAGAATGCATCCATCGCCGCCAATCTGGAAGGCGCGCTGATTGATGATGCCGATTTCGGCAATGCGCAACTCGACCAGGCGCGGCTGGTGGTGGCCTCCGCGCGCAATGCCAGTTTCGCCAACAGCAGTCTCTATGCCGTGAATTTCGCCGGTGCGGATCTCAGCGGTGCCGATTTCAGCGGCGCGCGACTGAAGGAAGCCAATCTTGTCGGCGCCGTGCTGGATGGCGCGAAATTCCGGGGTGCCGATCTGCGCGGCGCCAATCTGCGCAATGTCGATCTCAGCCGCGTCGATCTGGCCGGTGCGTCGCTGCAGGGCGCCACGCTGCGGCGTGGCTCGACGTTGCCGCCGCCCATCGAGGCACTGATTATCGCGCATAGCCGGTGGATTGCCACCGGCGGCGCCGAAGGCGCGCCGGCGCGCCTGAACGGTTACAAGCTGGTCGGCTGCGAGTTCATCGGCTGCGATCTGCGCGGCGCCGATTTCAGCGGCAGCCAGTGCAGGAATGCCGACTTCACGGAATCGGAGCTTATGTTTGCCAATTTCAGCGGTGCCGATCTCACCGGGGCGCGGTTTGATCGTGCCGACCTGTCCGGCATCAATTTCAGCGATGCGACACTGGCGAAGGCCAGCTTCCTGGAGGCCCGTCTGACCGGTGCGGTCCTGCTGGGTGCTCGCGGCGGTAGCCGTCGCCTGCTCTATCCGCAATTCACGCGCAGCGATCTGTCTTACGCGAATTTCCGGGGCGCCATCGTCGAAGGTGTCGATTTCGCTTCGGCGATCAAGACCGGCAGTTTGCTGAAGGATGGCCGCCTGCGCGACTGTTCCGGCCTGGCGGCATGAGCCGGGACGAAGAGAGATTCTGTACGATTCTGCGAGCGGGTCTGAAATCGGCTTGCCGCCCGCAGTCGGGCCGCACTATTGTCCAAATGGAAATGAACCGGAGGCAATACCCGTCAGGGGTATGTCCCCGGCGACAAGGATTTAACGGCAGTGCCTGAATTACGCTTTCCACCGCAGCAGCTGACTGTTGCCCTGTCCCGCCACGCCGCCTGGGCCGGCGGGCGCAGCGAAGGCGAACGCCTGCAGCGTCGTGGCGAGGACCTTTCCTTCTATCGCTTCGACAGTGCCAAACTGAACGATGCCGTGCTGTCGCGCTGCGTGCTCAGTGGCAGTTCGCTGGTGAAGGCCGAATTGCGCCGCGCCGATCTCTTTGCCGTCGATCTGATGCGCGCCGATCTCTCCGGCGCCATCCTGGATCGGGCTGACCTGCGCGGCGCCAACATGATGAAGACCGTGCTGCGCGGCGCCTCGCTGAACCAGGCCGATCTGCGCCCGGGCCAGATCGTGGTCGATGGTGGCGGCACCAAGTCGCAGACCGCCAATCTCTCGGAGGCCAAGCTGGATGGCGCCGATCTGCGTTCGGCGCAGCTGGATGAAGCCAATATGTCGGTGTCATCGGCCACCGGCGCGAATTTCGCCAATGCCAGCCTGTTCGCGGTGAACCTGGCCGGCGCCGATCTCTCGGGCGCCAATCTCACTTCCGCCCGCCTGCGCGACGTCAACCTGATCGGCGCCCGGATGGAAGGCGCGCTGTTGCAAGGCGCTGATTTGCGCGGTGCAAATCTACGCAATGTCGATCTCTCCAAGGTCAACCTGAAGGGCGTGGATCTCACCTCGGCGACCTATCGCAAGATCGCCAACCTGCCGACCGAGATCGAGGTGATCCTGCATGCGCATAGCCGCTGGATCGCCACCGGCGGCGCCGAAGGTTCGCGCGCTATTCTTAGCGGCAAGAAACTGGTCGGCTGCGATTTCTCCAGCTGCGACCTGCGCGGCGCCGAACTGCATGGCTGCGACCTCAAGGGCGCCGACTTCTCCAATGCCCAGCTGCTGTTTGCCAGCTTCCTTGGTGCCGACATGCACAGGGCCAATTTCGACCAGGCCGATCTCGGTGGGGTCAATTTCAGCAGCGCCAACATGGCCGAAGCGACTTTCCGCGGCGCCAAGCTGGTCGGCGCACCGCTGTTCAGCGCCAGCCAGCAGGCCACCGGCCGCACGCTTTACCCGATCATGCTGGATGTCGACCTGACCGGGGCCGATCTGCGCGGCGCGGTGCTGGATCATATCGATCTCAGCAAGGCCAAACTCGGCCGCGCCAATTTCTCCGGGGCCGACCTGCGCAACTGTGTCGGCGTCGCCAGCGACACCTGACGGCGCAGCACGTATCGCTGCGTGTATACGCAGCCCGATAAACCCGCCGATATCCCCATCATGTCTGCATGAATCCGTTGGCGCTATGCCTGCGGCCCGCTAGAGTTGCGGCGCATCCCTGACAGAAAGCCAGGGTGACAGAAGGCCATGATGACCGACCGCCGTTTCCCGCCACCCAGCCTGCTGCACGCCTTTTCGCGCCATGCCGCCTATATGGCGCAGCGCCAGGGCGGCGAGCGCCTGAAACGCCGGGAAGAGGATTTCACCCGGCTGGTGCTCGATGGCGTTGCGCTCGACGATGCGGTTCTGGCCGCCTGCCGCTTCATCGGCGCCAGCCTGGTGAAGGCCAGCCTGCGGCGGGCCGATCTGTTCGCGGCCGATTTCGCCACAGCCAATCTCAGCCAGGCCCAGCTTGATCGTGCCGATCTGCGCGGCGCCAATTTCTTTGGCGCCAGCTTACGCGGGGCCTGTCTGCGCCAGTCCGACATGCGGCCAGGCCAGATGCAGATCCAGGATAGCGGCGGCATCCGGCGGCAGGTCACCACGTTGCGTGGCGCCGATCTCGATGGCGCCGATCTGTCGCTGACCCAGCTCGAGGAAGCCGATATGGCGGTGGCCTCGGCGCGTGGCGCCAGCTTCGCCCGTACCAATCTCTATGGCGTCAACCTGGCCGGCGCCGATCTCAGCGGCGCCGATTTCACCGAAGCCAAGATGAAGGAATGTAACCTGCTCGGCGCCAAGCTCGATGGCGCCCTGCTGAAGGGTGCCGATCTGCGCGGCGCCAACCTGCGCAATGTCGATCTCAGTACGGTGAATGTCACCGGCGCCAACCTGATCGGCGCGACGATGCGCAGCACCAATGCCATCATGCATGGCGAGATTGAGGCCATTCTGGCCAGCCACTCACGCTGGATCGCCACCGGTGGCGCCGAGGGTGAGCGCGCCAGTTTCACCGGCCGCAAACTGCGCGGTACGGATTTCTCGGGCTGCGACCTGCGCGCTGCGGATTTCTCCGAGGCCAACCTGTCCGATGCGCATTTTGTCTGCGCTCAGCTGACCTTCACCAATTTCACCCGCAGCGATCTGCAGCGGGTCAATTTCGATCAGGCCTGCTGCGCCGGCACGATCTTCAGCGATGCCAATCTGGGCGCCGCCACCCTCCGCCATGCGCAGCTGATCGGCGCCGAGGTGACCACACCGGACGGCCAGCCCACCGGCCGGCTGTTCCACCCGCAGATGGCGGGCGCCAACCTGAACGGGGCCGATTTCCGAGGTGCCAGGGTTGAAGGCGTCGATTTCAGTCAGGCACAGTTCGTGGAGACCGTCCATCTCGGCAGCGCCAGTCTGGTGGATTGCAAGGGCCTGCCGCCGCCCGGCCCGGTGCGCCATATCGCCAAGCCCAAGGGCACCATTTTCGTCGACTGAAAAAACAGGGGGCCAGCGATCCTGGCCCCCTGTAACCGCGGCGGTTCAAAAGCGAGGAGCTTACTCTGCCGCCGCAGGTCTCATCGTTAGTCGGGTCTGCGAGAAAGCTTAGCGAAGCTCATTTCACAGGGGAAATTGATTGTTTTTGCCACAATGATCGGTTCTTCCGATCATATGGTTCTTACCCATCCGCCGTGGTTTTACGGCATAGTAAGCCGAGACGAAGAACACGTCTCGAGGCAGGAGAAACCATGCGCTTCGCCGAAAAAATCGACGAGCCGGATCTGCGGCATCTGTACTTCTACTGGCTGTCGAAAAAGACCAGCCGGTTCCCGCCGCCGCGCTCTGCGATTGAGCCGGGCGAAATCCGCTTTCTGCTACCTGCCTTGTTCATTATCGAGGTCGATCACACCGATGAGCGCTTCCGCTATCGCCTGGCCGGCAGCGATGTCGAGGCGCTGGTGCAGGCGCGCCTGCATGGCCTTTGGCTGGATGAAGCGCTGCGTTCACCCTTGCGCGAATTCTTCGACGAGGCGTTCTGTACTGCGGCCTTCGAGCGCAAGGTGCAGTATCGCCGCAATACGCTGCATCTCGCCGGGCGACCGTATATCCGCTATTCGCGCCTGCTGCTGCCGCTGTCGAATACCGGCGAGCGCATCGACCATCTGCTTGGCTGCATCAAGCTGGATGGCGAAATTCAGGCGCGCAATCCGAGCGTGGTCGAGCAGCACGAGATCACGATCAGCGATGTCGCGACCTTCGAACTTGATGCCTATGAAATGCCGGAAGAAATCAGGCGTCTGGGCGGCGGTGCGGCCCCCGACCAGTGAAGACGATCGCGCCGCCGGTCAGAGCGGCCGGCGGATCATATTTCGACCTTGCCCCAGTTGATCTGGTGCAGCGGCACGTCTTTCAGTTTTTCGACATACGGCTTGGCGCCGATGAAGATCGGCGCGAGGCTGACGCCCTTGGCCACCAGGACGACATCGTCCTTCTGCAGCCGCTGCTTAAAGGCAGCCATGGATCGCTGGGCCATTTCCGGCGTTGCCACGCCGGCTTCGGACACCATGATCAGGGTGACGACTTTGCCGTCGATCTTATAATTTACAAACGGGTACTGCTGCCCCATGCCCTCTTCTCCCCAGGACGACCCCTGCGTGCAGCGTTAACCAAAACATATTCCATATCCTGCAAAAAAACTAACGAATTCTAACTTTTACGAGATTACTAAGCGCGCTTGCATTCAAAACTGTGACGCTCGCCGCAGGGTGGCGAGATTGCTGCGTATGCGGTCTTGGCGTTTCGACAAACGCACCCATACTTCTGTTCAATCGCTGCCGTCGGCATTGCGATGCAATATGCGGAAGCATTGGAGACCGACCATGACAAAAGCCATCTTTTCCGCCGCATTTATCGCAGCTGTCGTGCTTGCGGCAGGTCTTACAACGGCCCCCGCACAGGCCGGCAGCTACGTGGTGCAACCCGGCGCAACGACACAGATCGATGTCGCGGAGCGCAACAGCTATACGACCATCGTCGTCATCAACAGCAGCAATGCTGCCGGCAGCCTGCAGATACCGGTGGGTGGTGCGACGGTGAGCGTTCCGGCCAATGGCAAAACCGAACTCTACGATCGCTACAGCAACGGCCCTGTCGGCAATTCCGTGGTGACGGTCACCAATACCGGCAGCGTGCCGCTGCGGGTGATCTCGCAATACTCTGTCCGGATGCAGATGCCATAAGTCCCGACAACGCCATTCAGGTCGCGCCTGGTTTCAGACTCCGCCTGATGCCTGATCGGGCAGCGGTTCGAATGTGTCGGTATCGAGCCGCAGATAGAAGCCATCGCGAAAGCCGCCGCTGCGGCTGAGTTCGGTGATTGAGCGCGGCTGCACCGGCATGGCGGTGGGCCAGACCTGCACGCTGAGAACCTGAGCCGACCGATCCGCTTCGCCGTGACTGAGCGGCAGCATCAGGCGCCGCGTCATCGCAAATCCTTCGGCATCCCAGCGGAACACGCTTTCTGAATAGACCGGCACGCCGTCATGAAAGGCGGCGTCGTAGATATGCGTCATGTAATCGCGATAGCTGCCCTGCATGATGTCTTGCAGCGTCTTGCCGGTGAAGTCGGTGCCATAGCGCTGGACATGCGCCGATCCGACCAGGCGATAGCGCCAGATGCCGGTGCCGGCCGGTTCGGTAATCAGCAGGTTGGGCCAGATGGATGGCGGCAGGTCGAGCGGGTCGATCTCGGCACGATCCGCCATGCGACGGTCATGCCGCTTGTGTGCCCAGTACGCCGCCACGGCATCCAGTGCGGGCTCGTCGGAAAAGGGCTTGCGGCCAGTCATCACCGTCAAGCTTACCGCTGCTGCGGCGACTTGTCGCCAGAGCTGTGCGTCAGACTTTCCGGGCCGGCATCGGCGCGCCTTGCGGCAGTGCAGCGAGCAGGCCAAGCAGGAACCAGAAACTGCGCTGGGAGAAGAAGTCATGCACGGTCACGGCGGCGCCAAGCGTGACCAGCGCGACCAGCAGCCCGACTGCCCAGCCGGCAGTGTTTGCGCGCGTCATGCCGCAATAGGCGTGCCACATGGCGACACCGAATGTTGCAGCCACAGCCAGCAGGCCGACCAGCCCGGTTTCGGCCAGTAGCCAGACCGGCACCGAATGGATCACCAGCGGGCCGCCGGTGGTGCTGAGATAGTGATGCATGTAGGCGCCCAAGCCATGGCCGAAGACGGGCCGCTCCAGCCACATCGCCCAGCCGTCGGTAATGCTGGTCCAGCGTTCGAGATCGCCGGACTGGCGTTCGATGCTGACCTGCAGCAGGGCGGTGAGATGTTGCACGTAGGCCGCGTCGGTGATCTTGCTGCCCGTGAAGAAGGCCGCCGCTTTGACGACCAAGGTCACCAAAATGGCGTAGATTTCGTGCAGCTGCATGCAGAACAGCAGCGTCGCCAGTGGCCAGATCAGGCTCGGCAATAGGGCGCGGCGACTGCCCTGCGCCGGGAAAAGCATCATCGTCGTCAGCAGGATCAGGATCATCCCTAAGCCGGCGCGGGAATGGCAGAAATAGATAGCGGCACTGGCAACACTGAGGATCAGTGCCAGCAGATATCGGTGGCGGCCGAAAATGCCCAGATGCCAGGCGGCGACGGCCGCCGAAGCTGTCATCACCATCTGAACGGCGAAGGCATTTGTGTTGCCGGCATAGGCTTTGAGCGGCAGAGAGAAGATATCGGGATGGAATTTGATGCCAAATAGCGCGGCGATCATCAGGCCCAGCTGCAGCACCGCGATGGTGGTGCCGGTGGCGATGAAGGTCGACAGCAGGATGCGGCGATGCCGCTCCGTTGTCACGGCAATCGCTACACCGGTGGTGACATAGCCGAGAATGATCAGCCAGCCCAGGCCGCGATTGAGGAATGCCCAGTTGGTCCAGCCGAAACGGCTGTAGCCATAGGCCAGCGACGCGACGAAGACCAGCGTCACCGCGGCCAGGCCCGCCAGCAGCAGCTTTGGCAGCGGCAGCGCATGCCGGTAGCGCCACAGGAAAAGCGGCGAGAGGCCCAGGCTGGTCAGCGCGATCAGATCGGCGATATTGGCGGTGAGTTCGCCACCGCGCATGGGAATGCGCAGCTGGAAAAACAGCAGCATGGCACAGAGCATGCAGCCGATGGTGACGCCGAGTATGCCCCAGTCGATGCCGGGGGCGACAGCAGGTGCTGGCGGCTTCTGCATCGCATATTTCTTGCGATGCCGCATCACGATCAGGGTGCTGATGACTGCGAAGATTACCACGAGACACAGATACAGCAGGCCGATGGCAACAGCGCTGGCAACTGCAGCGGAGTCATTGATGCCAATGGCGCCCAATGCCTGCGCCGCGCTCAGTTCGCGGATGCCCCAGCCGGAAAAACTGATCGGCAGGCTGGAGGTAAACATCACGATGATCAGGGCGGCGATCACCTCGCCGTCGAAGCGTGCGATGCCGATGCCGCGCAGCAGGCTGAGATAGGCCCCAAGCATGCAGGCATGTGCCAGCAGCGTGATCACCACGCCGGGCCATTGGCGACGGGCCGCGCGCAGCGAGCCGGGCAGGCCCTCCAGCATCCCGGCCGGGCGCAGCACCGTTGCAGAAACCACGACAGCAACCACGGCCAGCGTGGCCAGCACCGACAGCAGCGAGAAACCGGCTGGCAGCAGGTCGAAGTGGATATTGACGAAAAGATACCAGGCGCTGACCAGGCTGAGCAGGAACAGGATGACGGCTGCCTGGATGCGCTCCCAGTAGGTGGCGATCACCGAGGCGCTGAACGGCACCCCGTCGGCGGCCAGGGCGGCAGCGCGGCTCAGGCTCTGGCCGATGATGTTGAGGAAGATCTGATTGGAAACCTGGCCGATCGAGTGGGCGAAAAACAGGCTGCGCCAGCCCGGGTGAAAGCCGAGGCCGCCCAGCACCGAACGGAAGCGCACCAGCGAGAGCAGTGAATTGGCTAATACCAGCACGGCTGCCGCCGCGATGCTCGACCAGTGGATCGAGCCCAGGGTGTTGATGACCGTATCGATGCCGACGAAATACAGGGTCGCAACGAGCGACCCAAGAGAGATCAGCGCCAGAAAGGCAAGACGAAGGCCACGGGCCATTGCGGATTGTCTGATCTTTTGAGAGTGCGTGATCAAGTGGGCCATGGTCATGCCATGCCGAATCGGCATGGGCAAGTTGTCCATAAGACGTAGAGATAAAAAGAGTCGGGGAGCCGGGAAGATGGTGCTGCTGGACAGGATTGAACTGTCGACCTCCTCATTACCAATGAGGTGCTCTACCACTGAGCTACAGCAGCCCGGACCCGGTGTTACATTCGGCTGGATGAATATCCAACAAGAGTAACTGGGGCCTAAAATGACGAACCGGCCCTCGGACCTTGAGAGCCCGGCCGGCGTCGGGCGCGGAAACTGCCACAGCCGGCCGGTTGGCGCAAGCACGACATCCAAGGTTTTGGCCGGGTTTTGCGAAATCGGGAATTTGTCCGTCTTTCCGGGGCTTTGAGCCGTGATCGTGACGGCCGGTCAGCGCATTTCCGATTGACGGCCGCACCCCCGCTGGCTATCGCTGCCGGCATTGCAAAGGTCGTCGGGAAGGGTGATGGCAGATAGCGACAGCCCAGCTCCGGATGAGCCGGTTTCGGCCCTGCGCCGCCGCACGGCGAAGGCGCGCGCTGAGCGCGCCGCCCGGCTGGCCGCCAACCTGCGCGCCAATATCGGCCGCCGCAAACAGCAGGCCCGCGCCCGGCTGGCTGGTGAGGCCACAGACGGATCAGAAGATGATCCAGCCGCCTGATGGGGGCGCTTGACGCGCCAGTGCGGCCCGCTTAAGCCCGAAGGCGTGAGATTCCGGCGCTGAAAGGGCCCTTCATGTCAGTCATGTCCGATATCTGGATTCGCGAAATGGCGAAGACGCAGGGCATGATCGAGCCCTTCGTCGAGGCGCAGAAGCGCGAGGGCACGATCTCCTACGGCCTGTCCTCCTATGGCTACGACGCCCGCGTGGCGCGCGAGTTCAAGATCTTCACCAATGTCGATAGCGCGGTGGTCGATCCCAAGGAATTCTCCCCGGCCTCCTTCGTCGACCGCGATACCGATGTCTGCGTCATCCCGCCCAATTCGTTTGCGCTGGCGCGCACAGTTGAATACTTCCGTATTCCGCGTGACGTGCTGGTGATCTGCCTGGGCAAGAGCACCTATGCGCGCTGCGGCATCATCGTCAATGTCACGCCGCTGGAGCCGGAATGGGAAGGCCATGTGACGCTGGAATTCTCCAATACCACGCCGCTGCCCGCGAAGATTTACGCCAATGAAGGCGCCTGCCAGTTCCTCTTCCTCAAGGGCGACCAGCCCTGCGAGGTGAGCTATGCCGACCGCGCCGGCAAATACATGGGCCAGCGCGGCGTCACGCTTCCGAAGCTCTGACATGGTATCGCGCGGCCGTTTCCGTGCCGTGCGTTTGCTGATCTGCATCGCAATGCTCTGTGGCCTGCTGCTGCAGGGCCGTCCGGCACGGGCCGATGTCGCCCTGCAGCGTAGTCACCTGCAAAACATCGCGGGCGTCTCGTTTTTGATTCCGGCGCGCTACATCACCTATCCTCGCAGCCGCATCAATGGCGCAACCACGCTGGTTGCAGTGGATGCCGTCTTGCCCGACTTCGGTCCGGCGATTGCCGAGGATGGCCGCATCGCACCGGTCATGCAGAGTGTACGTGCCCAGCTCATGCAAGGGGCTGCGCCATCCGATGTGCTCAAGCGGCTGCGGACGTTGCCTTATTACGATTTTTCCGGTGTCGACTGGGCGCGGCCGGGTCTACAGGAGACGCCTGGCGACAATCTGGAACACCGCTATGTCTTTGTAGAGGGTGGTGGCATGACCGGCTGGATCAAATGTGTACGCATGCCGGACCCGACAGCACCACAACAGCCCTTGCCGCTCTGCCGGGCAGCAGTGATCCCGTATCTGCCCGGCCTCAATGCCGAGATGTCTTTCCCGGCTGCCCTGCTGCCGGAATTCGCGGCACTGCGGGCGCGGCTGTTTGTCCTGCTCGACCGTTTCCGCGCCGAAGCGGCCACGCGCAGGCCCTGACACCGCCGGCAACCGCATTCCCGCCGCATTGTGATGGTGTTTACGCAACCGGTGGCGGGATGCCGTGCTGCTGCCCCGCACTGGCGATTCGGCCCCCTTTGCGCTAGACAAGCGGTGCCCTATTTGTCTCTGGCTGGCGATTTCTGCCGGTAGTCCTTTGGAATCAATGTGTTATGGATAGAATTCGGTTGCGCGGCGGCAAGCCGCTGGACGGCAGCATCGGCATCGGCGGCGCCAAGAACGCGGCGCTGCCGCTGATGGCGGCCAGCCTGCTGAGCGAGGAGACGCTGACGCTTTCCAACGTGCCGCATCTGGCCGATATCGCCACCATGGCGCATCTGCTGCAGCAGCATGGCGTCGATATCTCGATGGATGGCGGCAACGGCACCCCCGAAGGCCGCACCATGCATCTGAATGGCGGCAAGATCACCTCGACCGTGGCGCCCTACGATATCGTGCGCAAGATGCGCGCGAGCGTGCTGGTGCTTGGGCCCCTGCTGGCGCGGTTCGGCGAAGCCGAAGTCTCGCTGCCGGGCGGCTGCGCCATCGGCACGCGGCCGGTGGATCTGCATATCATGGGTCTCAAGGCGATGGGCGCCGAGATCAATGTCGAGAACGGCTATATCAAGGCCAAGGCCAAGAAGGGCCTGAAGGGTGCCGTGATCCGCTTCCCGCAGGTCAGCGTCGGCGCCACCGAAAACCTGCTGATGGCGGCGTCGCTGGCAGACGGCACCACCGTGCTGGAGAATGCCGCGCGCGAGCCCGAGATCACCGATCTGGCACAATGCCTGGTCGCCATGGGCGCGATGATCGATGGCATCGGCAGCGAACATATCACCGTGCATGGCAAGCCCTCCCTGCGCGGCGGCACGCATAAGATCGTGCCCGATCGCATCGAGATCGGCACCTATCTGGCCGCAGTCGCGATCTGCGGCGGCAAGGTGGAGTTGACCGGCGCGCGGCTCGACCTGATCGAGGCGGTGGCAGATAAACTGGTCGAAGCTGGCTGCGTGATCGAGCAGACCACGCGCGGCATTTCGATTGCGCGCAATGGGTCGCGCCTGAAAGGCGTCGATTTCCTCACCGCGCCCTATCCGGGTTTCCCGACCGACATGCAGGCGCAGATGATGTCGCTCATGGCGGTGGCCGAGGGCGCCTCGATGATCACCGAGACGATCTTCGAGAACCGCTTCATGCATGTGCCGGAACTCACCCGCATGGGCGCGAATATCGTGGTGCATGGCTCTTCGGCGCTGGTGCGCGGCGTGCCCAAGCTGACCGGCGCGCCGGTGATGGCCACCGACCTGCGCGCCTCGGTGTCGCTGGTACTGGCCGGCCTGGCGGCTGAAGGCGAGACAGTCGTGAACCGTGTCTATCATCTCGACCGCGGCTACGAACGGCTGGAAGACAAGCTGTCGGCCTGCGGCGCCGATATCGAAAGACTGAAGGACTGAGGATGCAGGACGACCGCCGCAAGTCGCTGCGTTTTCCGCCTCTGCGCCTGCGTGCAGAGGATGCGGAGGATGTGATCGTGCTGGCGGCCTGCCTGCAGGATGCGACCCTGCGCGCCTCCGACATGACCTTCCTGCCGAAGCAGCGGCGGTTCGCACTGGTGCTGAACCGCTTCCGCTGGGAAGACGAGACCCGCGTCGATGCACGCGGCAAGCTGGTGCGGGCGCTGCCGCATGTGCGCGTCCCGGCCGGCCTGCATTTCGACGGTGTGCTGAAGGTACAGTCGACCGGCATCGACCGTGACGACGCCAAGGCACCGCTCGAACTGCTCTCGATTATTGCCGAGCCGCTAGGCGAAGAGCCCTCGGCCGTGCTCACTCTGGTATTTGCCGGCGGCGGCGCCGTTCGGCTCGAAGTCGAATGCGTGGACGCACAGATGCAGGATCTGGGGCAACCCTATCCGGTGCGTCGCGCGCCCAAGCATAAGGAAGTGTCATGAGCGTGTCTGATTCGAACAAGCTGGTGATGGCGCTGCCCAAGGGCCGCATACTGAAAGAGGTGATGCCGCTGCTGCTGGCCGCCGGCATCGAGCCGGAGAAAGAATTCTCTGACGACAACAGTCGTAAATTACGGTTCGCCACCAGTCAGCCGGATATTGAGCTGATCCGCGTGCGCAGCTTCGATGTTGCCACTTTCGTCGCCTTCGGCGCCGCGCAGCTCGGCGTCTGCGGCAATGACGTGCTGATGGAATTCGATTTCCCGGAAATCTATGCACCGCTCGATCTCGATATCGGCCATTGCCGCCTGTCGGTCGCGGAACCCGCCTCGCTCTCGGCCTCGGACGATCCGAAGCGCTGGAGCCATGTGCGCGTCGCCACCAAATATCCGCATGTGACGCAGAATTACTTCGCCGCGCGCGGTGTGCAGGCCGAATGCATCAAGCTGAACGGTGCGATGGAGCTGGCGCCGACGCTCGGCCTGTGCCGCCGCATCGTCGATCTGGTTTCCACCGGTGCGACGCTGAAGGCCAATGGCCTGGTCGAGGTGGAAGTGATCGCGCAGGTCACGTCCAGACTCGTGGTCAATCGCGCGGCACTCAAGACCCGCCCGATCCAGGTCGGTGGCTGGCTCGAGAAGTTCACCGCTGCCGTCGAGGCCGCCCATGCGACCAAAGCCAAGAAGGCAGCCAGCTGATGCCTGTCTCGCTGAACGCAACGGATAAGGATTTCACCGCGCGTTTCGATGCCATGGTGAAGGCCAAGCGCGACGCCGAGGCCGATGTCTCGGCCGTGGTGACGCAGATCATCGCCGATGTGCGCAAGCGCGGCGATGCCGCGCTGCATGAGCTGAATGCCAAATTCGATCATGTCGATTCAGCAAAGCTCGGCCTGCGCATTTCGCAAGCCGAGATCGACACTGCCGCTGCGCTTGTCGATGGAGACACATACAAGGCATTGGAAGTCGCCGCTGCCCGCATCCGCGATTTCCATGCGCGCCAGAAGCCGTCAGACGATTTCTACACCGATGCGCAGGGCGTGAAGCTTGGTCACCGCTGGACGCCGCTGGATGCCGTGGGGCTTTACGTGCCCGGCGGCAAGGCGGCTTATCCGTCCTCGGTGCTGATGAATGCGCTGCCGGCCGTGGTGGCTGGCGTGCGCCGCGTCGTCGTCACGCTGCCGACGCCGCATGGCGAACTCAACCCGCTGGTGATGGCGGCGCTGAAGCTCGCCGGCGTGACGGAAGTCTACCGCATCGGTGGCGCGCAGGCCGTGGCAGCACTGGCCTATGGCACCGAAAGCATTCCTGCCGTCGACAAGATCACCGGCCCCGGTAACAGCTTTGTTGTCACCGCCAAGCGGCTGGTCTTCGGGCAGGTCGGCATCGACAATCCGGCGGGCCCGTCGGAGATTCTGGTGGTTGCCGACAACAAGAACGATCCGGCCTGGATCGCCGCCGATCTGCTCAGTCAGGCCGAGCATGACGAAGTGGCGCAGTCTGTGCTGATCACCGATGATGCCGCCTTCGCCGAAAAGGTCGGCGCCGCGGTGCGCGCCCAGCTCGCCACCATGCCGCGCAGCAATATCGCCACGCCGTCCTGGGAAAAGTTCGGTGCATTGATCACGGTAAAGCAGCTGTCCGATGCCGCGCCGCTGGTCGATGCCATCGCGCCCGAGCATCTGGAGCTTGCCATCGACGATCCGCATGCGCTGGCCGCCCAGGTGCGCCATGCCGGCGCGATCTTCCTGGGCCGCCATACGCCGGAAGCGATCGGCGATTATGTCGCCGGGCCCAATCACGTCCTGCCCACGGCGGGCGCGGCGCGCTTTGCCTCGGGGCTCAACCTGCTCGATTTCATGAAGCGCACCACGCTGGTGCAGTGCGACGAGGCCTCGCTGCAGAAGATCGGCCCGGCCGCCGTGGCACTGGCCACTGCCGAGGGCCTGCAGGGCCATGCTTTGTCGGTGTCGATCAGGCTGCCCAAGGGAGCTTTATGAGCGAACGGACGCCACCGGACTGCCATCGCCTTGTCGAGGTCAAGCTCGACGAGCGGACGGTGGTGCGCCGCTCGGCCGATATCGAGCATGAGCTGAAGATCGCGATGTTCGACCTGATCGAGCAGAACAGCTTCTCGCCGGTCGGCGCGCATGACAACCAGGGCCCGTTCCAGCTGTCGATCGGCATTGCCGACAACCGGCTGGTCTTCGATATCAGCGACGAGACCGCCGCGCCGCTCGGCAAGATCATCCTGGCGCTGTCGCCTTTCCGCAAGATCGTGAAGGACTACTTCGAGATCTGCGACAGCTATTATCAGGCCATCAAGCGGTCTTCGCCGTCGCAGATCGAAACCATCGACATGGCGCGGCGCGGCATCCACAACGAAGGCTCCGAACTGCTGCGGGAGCGGCTGAAGGGCAAGATCGACTGCGATTTCGATACCGCGCGTCGCCTGTTCACCGTCATCTGCGTCCTGCATATCCGGTAAGCCATGGACTCTCGGCTTCCCGGCAGCGTGCTGTTCTGTTGCACCATGAACAGCGTCCGGTCCCCGATGGCCGAGGGCATCCTCAAGGCGCTGTATCCCAAACAGGTCTTTGTCGACTCTGCAGGTGTGCGAAAAGAAAAGGTCGATCCGCTCGCCGTCGAGGTGATGGATGAAATCGGCCTCGATATCGCCAAGCACCGTTCGAAGAATTTCGAGGATCTGGAAGACAGTTCCTTCGACCTGATCATCTCGCTGTCGCCCGAAGCCCAGCACACCGCCGTCGACATGACCCGCACCATGGCCTGCGATGTCGAATTCTGGAACACCTTCGACCCCACCATTGTGGAAGGCACCCGCGAGCAGCGGCTGGCGGCCTATCGCGAGGTACGCGACTTTCTCAACAAGAAGATCCGCGAGCGTTTTACGAAACGCTGATCCCCGGCCGTTGACCTGCGTCAAGGCAAGGGTTGCTGCCTGGTCTACTCTGCCCTGGTAAAGCAAGGAGACCGGTATGTCGCATTATCACGCTGTGGTCTGGCTGGATCACGCCGAAGCCCGCATCTTCCATGTCGACCGCGAGTCGGTCGAGAAGATGACGGTGCATGGCCACAAGCACCACCTGCATCATAAGGCCAGCTCCGTGATGGGCTCGGGTCGGGAGCCGGCGGATGTCGCTTTCTACGAGGAGATCGTAAAGGCTCTGGATGGCGCCGCGGAAATCCTTCTGTTGGGGCCCGGTGCGGCGAAGACCGAACTCTTCCGCCATGCGGTCAAGGCGCATCCGGCGCTGGAGCCGCGGATCCTGGGCGTTGAAACCGTCGATCATCCGACCGATGGCCAGGTGGTGGCCTATGCACGCAAATATTTCCACGCCAAGGATCGTATGCGGCCGCTTCTGGCCGGCTGATCGTCTGCCGCAAAACCGCCAAGATTGGCGTATCATATCCGGACAACGATAAGATCCGGAGTCGAACCATGATCCGCCGCCTTGCCCTTCCTGTTCTCGCCCTGACCTTGTTCGCTGTCGCAGCCTGCGACAACGCCAAGGCGCAGACCGTGCAGCGTACGCTGCCCGATGACGCCACCTTGCTGACACTGTCGGAATCCTCCGAGCGCGATGTCACACCCGACACCATGCGGGCCCGACTGATGGCGCAGGCGACCTCGGAGTCGGCCGCCACCTCGCAATCCAGTGTCAATGCCGCGATGACGCGCGCGCTCAACCGCGTGAAGGCGCTGGGGCTGGAGGTCGAGACCGGCAGTTACAACACCTACCAGGAAAGCCCGGCGCGTCCGCAGAGCCTGCCGGCCGGCGCCAAGCCGCCGGCGCCGCTGTGGCGCGCGCAGCAGAGCCTGATCATCACCGCGAAGGACGACGCCAAGCTGCTCGAAGCGGTCGGCGCATTGCAGACCGAAGGCCTGGCGCTGCAGGAACTGGGTTACACGCTGTCGCGCGAGCAGCAGCGCGGCCAGCAGGACGAGATGTTTGCCGAAGCGCTGCAGCGTCTGGCGGCGCGCGCCGAAAAGGCGGCGGCGGCGCTCGGCATGCGGTTCGAGGGCTGGGCCCGCGTCGGCCTCAATGGCGGCATGATCGCGCGTCCGGTGATGATGAAGACCATGGCCATGTCGGCCCGTGCCGAAGCCGCGCCGCCGGTGGCGGCGGCCGGTGAACAGACCATCAGCGTGACAGTGGATGGCGAAGCGATTCTGCGCCGCCGTTAAGTCAGTTCCTTCAACCCGCCCGGCGTCTCGATCCGCGCGCGATAGCGCAACTGTTCGCCGCGCGTGACGTTCGGCGAATCGGTAATGCCGAGGCTGCGATAGAGCGCGATGATGCTCTCTGGCTCGGGATGTTCCAGGACCAGCGATTGCAGGCCTGCGCCGGCATCGGCCATCGCCGCCACCGACGGCGGCTTGCCCAGCCGGTCGATCACGGACGGCGCCGCGCCGTTCAGCGGCAG
>JAGXRD010000006.1 GCA_018336035.1 Alphaproteobacteria bacterium
CCCATCCACGTCTTATTGGCGCTGCATGAAAAAGAAAGGCGTGGATGCCCGGGACGAGCCCGGGCATGACAATATAGTTAGCGAAGCCCCGGTAGTGGCCATCACAGAAACGCTCGCCGCCTCACAAGGTGATTGACGACAGGCCATGGCTTCGCTTTAATCTTCGCCATGACCCACGCGGCCAACTTTTATTATTGGTTTATCCCCTCCCATACGGGCGGCGCGCAGGGTTTTGTCTGAACCATTGCAGCCGCCGAGGTCGGCGGCTTGCGGTTCATGACTCAGGGTCTCCGACCCGGTGGCTTCAAATAGCCACTGAAACAGGAGACCACCATGACCACCCAAACCACGATCCTTGCTGACCTGCCGCAGGTTTCGCTGCAGAAATCGCATCTTGCCGAAGGCGTGTCGCTGGCCGAATTGCTGGTGCTGGCCGGCCTGGCCACCAACCGCGATGCCGCCCGCACGCTGATCGCGCGCGGTGAAACCCTGATCGACGACCGCCAGATCGACAATGCGATGGAACGCGTGCGCCTGGCCGAAGGCGCCATCCGGCTGACCGCCGGCGCGGGTCAGGTGATGCTGCGGGCGGTGTGAGGCCCTGCTTCGAAAAGGGAGGCGGCAAAAGCCGGGTGCGTTGATGCTCGGGGGATTAGTATCTGACGACGGTTCCAAAAAATGGAGATTCTGCCTCTAACTGTACAAATCTCTAGCTCTTGGGAAAATAGTAGAGTTCGTCGATGCGACAGACCGCTTTACGAACATAGCCGGATGCTCCGCCTTTAACCTCACCTCGGGCAGCCTCAAAGCAATCTGATAGCAGAGAGAGGATTTCCCTTAGCGGTTGGGGCGGCTTCGCTTTCAATGCGCAAATACCTGCGCATATATTGCTCGCCTCCTTATGGCCTTTCACTTTGGGTAATTTGCCGTCTTGTATTTGCTTTAAATACAGCAAAGGCGTGCCCACGGCCTTTCCATAAGCTGAAACCTCACCTTTCGCGCGCTGAACAAATCGTTTCCTTCTAAATTCCGATGCAGAGGTTTTTAGTATGAACGCCTCAAGTTCCTTTTTATTTAATGGAACGAGTGCCGCAAAGTAATGTATGGGAAACCAGTCGCCGAGCGATCCCTCAACGGCACAGCGAATATATTCTGCAGGTTCATACGGTGCGACTTGGTTGAGAAAATCCTTAATCAAGTCAGCCTTAGTAATTACGCCACGTTTACCACTTGCCTGCATGGTGTCCAGCATTTGAACATCGCCTATCAATCGTAAGGCTGTTGCGCCTTCTTTTTCGTCAAACTGTCCTTCTCGAATAAATTTAATTTGGTCCAGAAGAGATTTGTCGATCAGTATTGAGCTGGTCCCATCAGACAATGACCCGGATTTTAAATCCGCCACCATCCCGCCCTCTGGCCCTAGTTCTAAGATTTTTTCTACTAGCGGAAGAACTTTTCTTCTTGAGGCTGCATCTCGAGAATCAAGTATCGCTCGTATCTCAGCCTGCGTAATGCTTGGTTTAGGCATAACTCATTCCTTTGAGTATGCGAGGATCACCAACTGACAGAGAATACTGGAAATACTTTCTTACTTACTTTGTTATCTAGCCGCTTCTCGAACTTTCTCTCACCGATGTAATTCTTGTGCAGCTACCACTAGGTGATGCTGCACGCGGTGTGAGCTGCCGCGCCGCTCAGGTCCAGGGCACGTCGGTGCGTTTGGGAATCGGTACGGGATCGTCCTCCCGCTCCCGATCCGTGCTGCGCCGGCCGGAGATGCCGGGTTCCTGGCGGTTGCGCCGGTCCGGGCCGAAATAATCCTTGGCGGTGACGAAGGCCTTCGGCCGCTCCAGCACGGTCCTGACCGCCTCGATGAGGCTTTGGGCCGTGGTCGGTTTCGACACGAACTTGTTGATGCCGAGATTGATCAACTCGCGCACCGTTTCAGCCTTGCTGTCGCCAGTCAGCACGATGATCGGCATATAGCGGTTGGTGAAATTCGGATTGAGCCGCACGGCACGGATCAGCGACTGGCCGTTGATCTCGCCCAGATTGAGATCGCAGATCAGCAGATCGAGCAGCTTGTCCTTCAGCAGCGGCAGCGCCGATTTGACATCGGCGACCATGCGCAGATGGCTGGTGCCGCTTGCCGCCAGCACTTCCTTCAGAAATATCCGCGTCGGCTCATGATCCTCGACGACGAGGATTTTCAGACGGCTGTAATCGACCTTGCCCATGGTCCCAGCCTAACCCGGCTGCCTCAGGCTGCAAGATGCTTTCGCGGTGACGGCCTGCTGCATCAGGCGCTGCCATCCTCCGGCAGCGTTTTCACCAGCATGCCGAGCCGCTCGAAACTGCCCGACCAGAAGGCGGCATAGTGTTCGAGCCAGTCATTGGCGGCGCGCAAAGGCGCGGCCTCCAGTTTGCAGGGCCGCCACTGGGCATCGCGGCTGCGCGTGATCAGCCCGGCACGTTCCAGCACCTTCAGGTGTTTCGAGATCGCTGGCTGGCTCATCGCAAAGGGCGCGGCCAGTTCGCCGACCGAAGCCTCGCCCTGGCTGAGCCTCGCCAGGATCGCGCGCCGGGTCGGATCGGCCAGCGCCGCGAAGGTGGTGCTGAGCGGATCGGCCCTGGTGACGGCAGCAGGCATGCCCAAGTCCCGTTCGGTTAATTAACCTATGAGTTAAGCATAATCCGCAGCCGCTCCTCGTCAAGCGGAGGCTGGAAAACCGGGTATTCCGGCCTATATGTTCTTGTATTGTTCAGATCAAGGATAACACATACAACTGTACTCGATCTCAGTGAGACTTGGCTTAGACCGAAATAGACCTGACTCAGCCTCAACTGGACCTGACTTGAACCGAAATAGACCTGAGTCAGCACCATCTGGACCTGACTCGACTTGGAATGGACCTGAAACGCATCAATGCCGTCACTGATCCGTCTCCGGCGCTTTACCTCGCCCCGCCGCAATCGTTAGGGTTGCCGCTTCGCCGCGCGGCAAGACGCGGAGTGTTTTGTGGAGGAATCCGGCCTTGTCGCAGGGCGCAGCTTTATCCGTTTCGTCGCCGTCGCTGTCGGCCCCGGCAGCCGTGGCCGATGTCGCCTTGCGCGGCCTGGACATCACCTTCGCGCTCAAGACCGGCGAGCAGCATGCCGCGGTGAAGGCTATCGACCTGACCGTGGCGCCGGGCGAATTCGTCGCCATCGTGGGGCCCACGGGTTGCGGCAAGTCGACGTTGCTGAATGCCGCCGCCGGGCTGCTGAAGCCCTCGGCCGGCAAGGTCGAGATCCAGGGCGCGGTGCTCGCTGGCCTGAATGCCAAAGCCGGCTACCTGTTCCAGGCCGATGCGCTGATGCCATGGAAGACCGCGATCGACAATGTCGCCGTCGCGCTGGAGCCGCAGGGCGTGCCGCGCGCCGAGGCGCTGCAGCGCGCGCAGGACTGGCTGGCCCGCGTCGGCCTCAAAGGTTTCGCGCAGCGCTATCCGCATATGCTGTCGGGCGGCCAGAGGAAGCGTGTCGCGCTGGCACAGATGCTGATCCGCGATCCGCAGATTCTGCTGATGGACGAACCCTTCGGTCCGCTGGATGCGCAGACCCGGCAGATCATGGGCAATCTTCTGCTGGATCTTTGGGCTGCCAACAAGAAGGCCGTGATGTTCGTGACGCACGACCTGGAAGAGGCCATCGCGCTGGCGGACCGTGTGGTGGTGATGTCGGCCGGGCCTGCGGCGGGCATCGTCGGCGATTTCCGCGTCGAGCTGCCGCGCCCGCGCGACATCGCCGAAATCCGCGTCGAGCCGGCATTCCATGCCATCCACAAGGCGATCTGGGCGAGTTTGCGCGTCGAAGTGCAGAAGGCTTACGCCCAGGGTGAGCAACTGGGTGAGGAAGCACAGCAATGAACCGCACCACGCTTCTCGCGCTGCAGATTCTGGTCGGCATCGCCTTCCTGGTTGTCTGGCATCTGCTCACCACCGTGCCGATGGCCAATGGCAAGCCATTATTCGCGCCCTTCTTCTTCTCGACGCCGCTGGATGTGCTGGCGCGCACCTGGAAGGACATCACCGGCGGCACGCTGTGGCGCCATCTCGGCATCACCATGCTGGAAACCGTGCTGGCCTTCGGCATCGGCGCCGGCGCCGGCATTGTCGTCGGCTTCGCCTTTGCCCGCCGCGAACTGCTGGCCGCCGTCTTCGATCCCTATGTGAAGGCCGCCAACGCGCTGCCGCGCGTGGTGCTGGCGCCGATCTTCGCGCTGTGGTTCGGGCTGGGCATCTGGTCGAAAGTCGCGCTCGGCTTCACGCTGGTCTTCTTCATCGTCTTCTTCAACGTCTATCAGGGCGTGAAGGAAGTCAGCCCCACCGTGCTGGCCAATGCGCGCATGCTGGGCATGAACGAGCGCCAGCTGCTGCGCCATGTTTACTGGCCGGCGGCGCTGACCTGGATGTTCTCGTCGCTGCACACCTCTGTGGGTTTCGCGCTGATCGGCGCGGTGGTGGGCGAATATCTCGGCTCCTCGGCCGGACTGGGCTACAAGATCCACGAGGCCGAAAGCGTGTTCGACGTGACGGGCGTGTTTTCGGGCATGCTGATCCTGACCATCGTCGTGATCATTCTGGATGCCATCGTCACGCGTATCGAAAACCGGCTGCTGGTCTGGCGGCCGGATACCACAGCCAGAACCACCTAAAACAAAAAACACCAGGAGGAAACGACCCATGAAACTCAAGATCGCACTCGCAGCGCTGACCGCGCTGGGCCTGTTTGCTGGCACTTCGCAGGCCCAGGTCGAAAAACCGAAACTGGAACTCGGTGTCGGCGGCAAGCCGCTGCTGTATTACCTGCCGCTGACGATTGCCGAGACCAAGGGCTACTTCAAGGCCGAGGGTCTGGATGTGACGATCAACGACTTCGGCGGCGGCGCCAAGTCGCTGCAGTCGCTGATGGGCGGCAGCGTCGATGTCGTCACCGGCGCCTATGAACACACGATCCGCATGCAGGCCAAGAACCAGCCGCTGCAGGCGGTGATCGAACTCGGCCGCTTCCCCGGCATCGTGCTGATGGTGAAGAAGGAACTGGAAGGCAAGGTGAAGACCGCCGCCGACCTGAAGGGCCTGAAGATCGGCGTCACCGCGCCGGGCAGCTCGACCAACTTCTTCGTCAACTACCTGATCGCCAAGGCCGGCGGCAATCCGAAGGACACTGCGTATATCGGCGTCGGCGGCGGCGCCGGTGCGGTGGCGGCGATGATGAAGGGCGAGATCGACGGTATGTCGAATCTCGATCCGGTGATCTCGAAGATCGAAGCTGAAAAGCTCGGCTTCGTGCTGGCCGACAGCCGCACGGAGGCTGGCACCAAGGCGATCTTCGGCGGTTCCAACCCGGCGGCCGTGCTGTATCTCAAGCCGGAATTCGCCGAGAAGAATCCGAAGACGACGCAGGCGCTGGTCAACGCGCTGTACAAGGCGCTCGACTTCATCGCCAAGGCGAAGCCCGACGATATCGCGGCTGCGGTGCCCGAGGCCTATTTCCTGGGCGACAAGCCGCTGTATCTGCAGGCGGTGAAGGCCTCGATGGAGACCTATTCGCGCACCGGCATCATCTCGGCCGACGGCATGAAGAGCGCACATGACATGCTCAAGCAGTTCGATGCCGAAATCGCCAGCGCGAATATCGACCTGAACAAGACCTTCAACGACAGGTTCATCAAGGCCGTGAAGAAATAAACCGGCATCTCTGCTGGTAGTGCGGCCGGGTGGCAACGCCCGGCCGTTTTTTATGACAGCGATTTTTAACTGGGCAGTACAGTCGTCCGGGTATAGGGTCTGCCACAGGACCTGTGAGTTGGGAGTGGCGCATGGAGGATTTTTCCAGCGCGGATTTTCTGGCACGGCTTCCCGGGCCGGTGTCACCTGCCAGCCGGCAGTTCTATGCCCTTTGGCATGGCTGGCGCCGCGGTCGCCGCCTGCCCGAACGCCGCGATCTGGATCTCCGGGCGCTCGGCCATTTCCATATCGTGCTCGAGCTGCACAACCGCGATGATATCCGCATCGCCTCGATCGGCCCCGGCCTGCGACTGGCGCTCGGCTTTGACCTCACCGGCCACAACTATCTCGACATTACCAATTCGGAGAACCGCAGCCTGCGCGCGCGGCTCTTCATCGAACAGGCGCTGCAGCCCTGCGGCAGCATTGTCTATTATGCGCTGCGCTACGCCGATGGTGGCGTGCTGCCGGTCGAATGCGCCGGCGCGCCCTTCTGCGACGACGATGGCAGCGGCCTGGTCAGCCTGATGGCCGGCTGCTGTACGCCGCTGGTGCCGCCGCGCGACAACGACGCGATCGATCCGGATTCCTGGCTGGTCGGCGAAGGCATGCGCTTCATCGATCTCGGCTTCGGCATTCCGCCCGCCGATCCCTCCACGCCGCGCCATATGCTGCCGGCATTTTGACCGGACATTGCCGGGCTGGATTTCACTCCGCCAGGATGCTTAGATAACGCTTATGGGGTCGGGTGATTTTCTGCATACACTGCCAACGCCGCTCTCGCAGCAGGCACGGCAGTTTTTCGCCATCTGGCAGGGCTGGCGCGGTGCGCGCCGGCTGCCACAGCGCAGCGACCTGTCCAAGGGCGACCTCGGCGCGCTGGCCGACAGTTGTCTCTTGCTCAACATCCGCTCGGCCGACGAGATCCGCATGGAAAATGTCGGCCGCACCATCACCGAGAAGATCGGCTTCGATCTCAGCGGGATGAACTATCTCGACCTGACCTCGAAGGAAAACCGCAGCTGGCGCGCCACGCTCACCATCGCGCAGGCTGCCCAGCCGGCCGGCGTGCTGATCTATTACTGGCTGCGCTTCCCCGATGGCGCCGTGCTGCCGGTCGAATTCACCGGCGCGCCGCTCTATGAAGACGGTGCCGCGCAGGCCAACCTGATCCTGTGCTGCGCGACTGGGCTGGCCGACACCGCCGGCCGCAAGCAACCGCTCGATCCGGACTCCTACACGGAGGGCGACGGTATGCGCTTCATCGATATCGGCTACGGCGTCCCGCCGCTGGTGCCGGCCGAACGTCAGGAAGCCCGCCCTGTCCAGTGACGAAGAGCGTGAAGCGCCACCCGGCGTCGGCCCGCATAGTTTACGCGAACTAGACTTGATGCTGGCCGGCACCAAGCCGGCGGCGATGTTCGGCGAAGCCATCCAGTTCCGCGACATCCTGCCCGAAGACGATTTCGCGCCGCATGTAGAATCCGGCCGCATCATCAAGCGCGAATACTACTGGGACGACAAAGAGTCAGGCCATTCCTTCGTCGAAATCTACTACGCCCTGCCCGGCGAGGAATGGCGTATCGACGCGCTGCATGAACTGCATCTGGTCGCTTGGCATAAACTCCGACCTTGGACAGATGATGATGACAGGGAAACGGGGCGCTTACTTGGGTATACGGATGCGGAGATAAACGATTTTCTTCAATGGAAGAAAATCAGCTCCTCACCTCGCCCTGACTAGTATTCACAATTCTATCGCTCTCCCTTTTCCCAACAATTATGGCAAATTCGCATTGAGTAAACGCCCGCATGCGGCCCTTTGCACTTCGTACACCACAATGTCGGAGACTTCGCAGCTAAGTTATCAAGCATGTGCTGCTCGGTTTCGCCATCCGGCAGCATCACGCCGTCGACCTTTAGTCCATTCTCCTTCTGATACTGCTTGATCGCATCGAACATGAACTGATCGGGGTACGGCGTCATGCCGTAGGACGGCTCGCTGTAATAGCCGTTATCCCGCAGGTTCTTTTTGACGACCCAGACATCATCCAGGTCTGTTTCGCGATCAGCACCAATTGCTGATTTGAGTCGGTAATCTTGCGTCATAGAAACCTCCGCGTACGACGCCGCTCGTCGCAATACGAGATTGCGACGAGGTCCAACGAAGTTCGTTTGGGAGGGACGCGGCTATGTTATCCGCAGTGTCTTGGCCGGGGTCGGCCTGTCGCGGGCAAAGCTGCTCCACACTGATCAGCGACGGAACGGACGCCAATCGGCTGGGGTGCGCGGTTATCCGAGATGGGCCACGCAACGTAGCCTAATCAATATATGTTCTATTTATGTTCTTGTCAAGCTGAACGGTTTTTAGCCGTTTTCCAACTCCTCGCGCAGCATTTCCAGTTCGAGCCACTGGTCCTCGGCGGCGCTCAGATCGGCGCCGGCTCTCTCAAGTCCCTTGCTGGCGGCTTCGAATTTCGCCGGATCGCGGCTGAACAGCTGCGGGTCGTTCATCGCCGCCTGGTGCTTCGCGATCTCGGCCTGCAATTCCTTGATGCGCTTGGGCAGCGTCTCCAGCGCATGCTTTTCCTTGAAGCTGAGCTTGCGCTTGGCCGCCATACGCGGCGGCGCGGCCTCAGTTTTCTCAGCGGCAGACTTTTCGGCCTTGGCCGCGGCGCGGGCCTGCACGCCGGCACCGCGCTGCGCCACCATGTCGCTGTAGCCGCCAGCGTAAGTATTCCAGCGACCGTCACCCTCAGACGCCAGCACCGACGTGCAGACGCGGTCGAGGAAATCGCGGTCATGGCTGACCAGCAGCACCGTGCCGGGATAATCGGCCAGCATTTCCTGCAGCAGATCCAGTGTTTCCAGATCGAGATCGTTGGTCGGTTCGTCGAGCACCAGCACGTTGGACGGTTTGGCCAGCGCGCGGGCCAGCATCAGCCGGCCGCGTTCGCCGCCCGACAGCACGCGCAGCGGCGTGCGCGCCTGTTCCGGTGCGAAGAGGAAATCCTTCATGTAACTCATGACATGGCGCGGCTGGCCGTTCAGCGTCACCTTGTCGCTGCCGCCGCTGAGTGCGTATTGCAGCGTCATCTCCGGATCGAGGGTTTCGCGGCGCTGGTCCAGCGTCACCAGCGCGATGTTTTCACCCAAACGAATGCTGCCAGAGTCCGGCTGCAATTCCCCGGTCAGAATCTTCAGCAACGTGGTCTTGCCGGCGCCATTGGCGCCGACGATGCCGAGCCGGTCGCCGCGCAGCACCTTGACGCTGACCTCGCGCAGGACGGTCAGATCGCCAAACGACTTCGAGACCGCCTTCGCCTCGGCGATCAGCTTGGACGAGGTCTCGGCTTCCGACACGACGAGATTGACATTGCCGGCCACCTTGCGCTGTTCGCTGCGGCCGACTTTAAGCTGCTGCAGCGCGCGCATGCGGCCCATATTGCGCTTGCGCCGGCCCGACACGCCATGCCGCACCCAGTCGAGTTCGGCGACGATCTTGCGATCCAGCTTGTGACGCTCGGTTTCCTCCTGTTCGAGGAAGGCATCGCGCCAGTCCTCGAAAGCGGCAAAGCCCTGCTCCAGGCGGCGCGTGGCGCTGCGGTCGAGCCAGATGGTGGCGCGCGTGAGATTGCTTAAGAACCTGCGATCATGGCTGATCAGCACCAGCGCCGAGCGCAGGCGGCCCAGTTCGCTTTCGAGCCATTCGATAGCGGGAAGGTCAAGATGGTTGGTCGGCTCGTCCAGCAGCAGGATATCGGGCTCCGGCGCTAGCACACGCGCCAATGCGGCGCGCCGCGCCTCGCCGCCCGACAGGCGCGAAGGATGTTCCGTGCCATCGAGACCGAGCGCATTCAGCAAAGTTGTCGCGCGATGCGGATCGTCGCCGGGCGCCAGGCCGGCCAGCACGTAAGACAGCGTATCTTCGAAGCCGCTGAGATCCGGCTCCTGCGGCAGGTAGCGCATCGTGACACCCGACTGCACGATGCGTTCGCCCTTGTCGGACTGCACCGTGCCGGCGGCGATCTTGAGCAAAGTCGACTTGCCCGAGCCATTGCGGCCCACGAGACACAGCCGGTCGCCAGGCATCACGCTTAAGGAGGCGCCTTCGAGCAGCGGCGTGCCGCCGAAGCTGAGATGGATGTCGGACAGGGTCAGAAGCGGCGGCGCCATGCAGATCCACAGGAAATCGTCTTGGGCCCGAGGATGTAGCAACCGCCGGCCGGCAGGGGAAGGCCAGGCCGGCAGAGTCGCGGCGCACCGTCAGAAAGGCGCGAAAACCGGCTGATCCCGGGCTTATTCCGCGCTTATCCGGAGCGTTTGCCTAGCTTATCGAAGGCTTATTCGACCCTTATTTCAGGCTTATTTGATGCTTATTCCGTGAAACATCGCGCGTGAAACCTAAACCGCATAAGGAACAATATAGGAACATAGCTGAAAATACAAGTCCCGCCTCATTCTTGACTGATCATTCCGGAATGAGTATACCGGCGCCATGGCGAGGCCCAAGGCTTTTGATACCGATGCGGCGCTGGTGCGGGCGATGGAGCTGTTCTGGGAACAGGGCTATGCCGCCACCTCGATGGAGCAGCTGGTCACCACGATGGGGATCAAACGCCAGAGCCTGTACGACACGTTTGGCGACAAGCACCGCCTGTTCCTGACCGCGCTGGACAGCTATTGCACCATGCTGAAGGACGCGATGCTGGATCCGCTCCGCAGGCCCGATGCCGGACTGCAGGCGCTGCACGATACCGGCCTGGCGATCATCGACTTCCTGGTGCGCTACCCGAAGCGCCGCGCCTGCCTGATGGCCAACACCACACTGGAACTGGCGCCGCATGATGCCGAGGTGGCCGCGAAGGTGCGCGCGCATCTGAAAAATATGGAAGATGCGTTCCGCCATGCGCTGGTGAATGCCAAAGCGCGCGGTGAGATCGCCGCCACCTCCGACGCGGATGCGCTGGCGAAATACCTCGTCGGCATGACGCATGGCCTGATGGTGATGGCGAAAAGCGGCGCCGACCGCGACACATTGACCGGGATCATGGCGACCGCCGTGGCGCCGCTGCAACCTGCTCCCGATTTCCGTCCCGCAGCTTAAACTTCACAACAGAGGGAAACTCCCATGACCACCGACATGACCATGCTGATCGCCAGCGCGGTGCTGACCGTGCTGCTGACGCTGCCCTATTCCACCGGCCATATGCTGACGCGCGGCCTGTATGTGATGGCCGGCAACCGCGAGGATTTCCCGGCCCCGACCGGCTGGATCGGCCGCGCCCATCGCGCGCATCTCAACATGGTGGAAAACATGGTGCCCTTTGCGGCGCTGGTGCTGGCCGCCGCGGTGGCCGGCAAGGCCGATGGCTGGACCGCTTTGGGCAGCCAGGTGTTCTTCTACTGCCGCGTGGCGCATGCCGTGGTCTACATCATCGGCGTGCCGTGGCTGCGCACCTTCGCCTGGCTCGGCGGCGTGGCCGGCATGGCCATGGTGCTGTACGGGATTGTGACGTAAAGCCTCAAATCGTCATGCTCGGACTTGATCCGAGCATCTCAGGCAGAACTGCGCGAGGTCCTCGGCCAAGAGACACTTCTTGGGCCCGAGGACGACAGCGTAAAAATGCTAACCCGATTTCGCCCGGCAGCTCTTGTTGTCGATGAAGATCGTGGAGTCTTTTGCCGGCACCGAGAGGCGGCAGCGCATCTGGCGCGTCTTGCCGTCGAAGATTTCCACGGTGATGCCATCCGGTTTGCGCGGCACATGGCAGTCACGCTCGCCAGGCATCAGGTTCGGCTTCACATAGACTGGCATCGGCGGACCGCCAGCCTGCACCACCAGCGGCACGGTGCCGTCATTCTGCACGCAGAAGGCATGGGCGGAGCCCGCGTAAAAACTCGCGGCGGCGACAAGAGCAAGGGCGGCGGCTTTCAGCATCCGGCCAGTCTACGCCACGAATCCTGAAAAGGAGTTAAGGCATGAGCATCCTCGCCAAAAGCATATTGGACTGCATCGGCGGCACGCGATTGCTGGCGCTGACCGCTGTTGTTCCGCGGAATTCCGCCACGGTTCTGCTCAAGCTGGAAACCGAGAACCCGACAGGGAGCATGAAGGACCGCATGGCGCTGGCCATGGTGGAGGCGGCCGAACGCGACGGCAGGCTGCAGCCGGGCGGAACCGTGGTGGAATATACCGGCGGCAGCACCGGCGTGTCGCTCGCCCTGATCTGTGCGGCGAAACGCATTCCGCTCGAACTCGTCACCTCGGAAGCTTTCAGCAAAGAGAAGCGCGACCATATGGCAGCGCTGGGTGCGAGGCTGACATTGATCCATAGCCCGACCGGCGGCACAACGAAGGAACTGACGCTGGAGATGATTGCGCGCGCGAAAGCCATCGCGGCTGCAACACCGGGAAGTTTCTGGACCGACCAGTTCAACAACACCGATGTGCTGCCCGGCTATGCGAAGATGGCCGATGAAATCTGGGGCCAGACCAGCGGGCGCGTCGATGCCTTCGTGCAGAGCGTCGGCACATCAGGATCGTTCCGCGGTCTTGCCACGCGGTTACGTGAACTGAATCCTGAGATGCAGACGATTGCAGTGGAGCCGGCCGAATCCGCCGTGCTGTCGGGCGGGCCAAGCGGCAGCCACAAGATCGAAGGCACCGGCCCGGGTTTCGTGCCGCCGCAATGGCGACCGGAACTGGCCAGCGCGATCGCGCAGGTCTCCAGCAATGATGCGATGGCCATGGCGCGGCGGCTGGCACGGGAAGAAGGCATTTTCGCAGGCACCTCGACGGGCGCCAATGTACTGACGGCGTTGCGCATCGCCGAACGCCTCGGGCCGGGAAAAACGGTGGTCACCATCGCCTGCGATACCGGGATGAAATATCTGAGTACGGCGCTGTACGCTGTTTAAACATCACCTGTCATGGCCGGGCTTGACCCGGCCATCCACGTCTTTGACTGTTCCCGAAAAAGGGAAGTCGTGGATG
>JAGXRD010000007.1 GCA_018336035.1 Alphaproteobacteria bacterium
TTGACCCGGCCATCCACGCCTTACTGTTTGTCCCGGACCGGAACCGTTCTGCAGAACCCTCGCACGTGTATGGCCGGGTCAAGCCCGGCCATGACAATGAGGGTGGAAGAGGTGTGCTATGATCCCCGGTGAAATCATCACCCCCGACGGCGAGATCGAACTGAATGCTGGCCGGCCGACCGTGACGCTGGAGATCGCCAATACCGGCGACCGGCCGATCCAGGTCGGCAGCCATTATCATTTCTTCGAGACCAATCCGGCGCTGACATTCGACCGCGCCAAGGCGCGCGGCATGCGGCTGGATATTCCGGCCGGCACGGCTGTCCGCTTCGAGCCGGGACAAACACGAACCGTCAATCTGGTGTCGTTCGCCGGCAAGCGCGAAGTCTACGGCTTCCGCGCCGACATCATGGGCAAGCTGTAAGAGGGATGTAGAGATGGCAAACCGCATTCCCCGCAAGGCCTATGCCGGCATGTATGGCCCCACAGTGGGCGACAAGGTGCGGCTGGCCGATACCGATCTCATCATCGAGGTCGAGAAAGACTTCACCTCGATGCCGCCGACCGCGAAAGCCGGCGAGGGCGGCTATTCCGCCAACACGCCGCTCTATGGCGAGGAAGTGAAATTCGGCGGCGGCAAGGTGATCCGCGACGGCATGGGCCAGAGCCAGGTGACCAATGCCGCCGGCGCGGTCGACACCGTGATCACCAATGCGCTGATCCTGGATCACTGGGGCATCGTGAAGGCCGATATCGGCCTGAAGAACGGTCGCATCCACGCCATCGGCAAGGCCGGCAATCCCGATATCCAGTCCGGCATCGACATCATCATCGGCCCGGGCACGGAAGCCATCGCGGGCGAGGGCAAGATCGTCACCGCCGGCGGCTTCGATGCGCATATCCATTTCATCTGCCCGCAGCAGATCGAGGAAGCGCTCTATTCCGGCGTCACCACCATGATGGGCGGCGGCACCGGGCCGGCGGCCGGCACCAGCGCCACCACCTGCACACCGGGGCCCTTCCACATCATGCGCATGCTGCAGGCCGCCGAAGCCTTCCCGATGAATATCGGTTTCCTCGGCAAGGGCAATGCCGCCCGGCCCGAGGGCCTGGTCGAGCAGATCAAGGCCGGCGTCTGCGGCCTCAAGCTGCATGAGGACTGGGGCACGACTCCGGCTGCGATCGACAACTGCCTGAACGTGGCGGACGCGCATGACATCCAGGTGGCAATCCATACCGACACGCTGAATGAAAGCGGCTTTGTCGAAGACACGATTGCGGCCTTCAAACACCGCACCATCCATGCCTTCCACACCGAGGGCGCCGGCGGCGGTCATGCGCCGGATATCATCAAGGTGGCCGGGCTGGCCAATGTGCTGCCCAGCTCCACCAATCCGACCATGCCCTATACGGTGAATACCGTGGACGAGCATCTCGACATGCTGATGGTCTGCCATCATCTCGATGCCCGCATCCCCGAGGACGTCGCCTTTGCCGACAGCCGCATCCGCCGCGAGACGATTGCCGCCGAAGACATCCTGCACGATCTCGGCGCCTTCTCGATGATGTCGTCCGACAGCCAGGCGATGGGCCGTGTTGGCGAGGTGATCATCCGCACCTGGCAGACCGCCGACAAGATGAAGAAGCAGCGCGGCCGCCTGCCGGAAGAAAAAGGCGACAACGACAATGTCCGCGCCAAGCGCTACATCGCCAAATACACCATCAATCCGGCGCTCAGCCAGGGTGTGGCGCATGAGGTCGGCTCGGTCGAGGTCGGCAAATTCGCCGATCTGGTGATCTGGTCGCCGGCCTTTTTCGGTGTGAAGCCGGACATGATCCTGAAAGGCGGCAGCATCGCGGCGGCGCCGATGGGCGATCCCAATGCCTCGATCCCGACGCCGCAGCCGGTGCATTACCGCCCGATGTTCGCCAGCTTCGGCCGCAACATGGTGCAGTCCAGTCTCACCTTCGTCAGTCAGGCCGGTATCGAGGAAGGCATTGCACATGCCTTCGGCCTGCAGCGCCCGCTGGTCGGCGTCAGGGGCACTCGCAGCGTGACCAAGAAGGACATGGTGCATAACAGCTACATGCCGAAGATCGAGGTCGATCCGGAGACTTACGTGGTGCGCGCCGACGGCCAGCTGCTGACCTGCGAGCCCGCCAAGGTGCTGCCGATGGCGCAGCGGTATTTCCTGTTTTGAGGATGCCCGTCATCTACACAGAGAACGTCATGGTCGGGCTTGACCCGACCATCTCGGGCAGGACTGCGAAAGGTCCTCGGCCAAGAATCGTTCCTGGGCCCGAGGATGACGATCTGTATTGCGAGTGCCCATGCTGAAAGCAACTGAAGTCGTCTCGTCCGGCCGCTGGCCCACACCCGAGCGCCGCGCCACCGTCACCCTGGCGCATCACGACCGGCATCGCCGCCGCATCCGCCTCACCGCTGATGACGGCACCAGCTTCCTGCTCGATCTGGCGGAAGCCACCGTGCTGCGCCACGGCGACGGACTGAAACTCGAGAGCGGCGGCTATATCGAAGTGCAGGCGGCGCCGGAACAGCTGATCGAAGTCTCGGCGCCGACGCCCGAACTGCTGGCGCGGCTCGCCTGGCATCTCGGCAACCGGCATCTGCCGGCCGAAATCCGCGGCGACCGCATCCTGATCCGCGACGACCATGTGATTGTCGACATGCTGAAAGGTCTCGGCGCGCAGGTGCAGGCGGTAAATGCGCCCTTCGATCCCGAAGGCGGCGCCTACGGCCAACACAATCACGATCCCTCGCATCCCTACGGGCTCGGCTCGCGCTACGGCAAGCAGGAACATAGCCATGGTGGCCATACCCATGTGCATTCTCATGCCGACGATCCCGGCCATGAGCACGACCACATCGTGGGTCACGGGCACGACCATGACCACAAGCACTGAACTGTATCGGCTGCTGGCCTGGTTCTCGCCGAGCTATCCGATCGGTGCCTTTTCCTACAGCCATGGCGTCGAATATGCCGTCGAGACTGGCCGGGTGACCAATGTCGCCACGCTCACCCAATGGATCGCGCATATCCTGCGTCATGGTGCCGGCTGGGTCGATGCCGTGCTGCTGAAGGAAGCGCGCGCCGCCGCCGACGACCTAGCAAGGCTCGATGAACTGGCCGATCTCGCCGCTGCCTGGCGCGGCGCGGCGGAAATGGCGCTGGAAAGCACGCAGCAGGGCGGCTCGTATTTGAGCGTCACCCGCGCCGCCTGGGGCCAAACTTCGCAACTCGACGCCTTTGCCGCGCTCCGCGAAGACAAACCGGTGCCGCTCTGCATCGCCGTCGGCGTAGCGGCTGGCGCGCACGGGCTCAGTGTCGAAACCGTGCTGGGTGCTTACCTGCATGCCTTTGCCGCCAACCTGGTCTCGGCCGCCGTGCGCCTGATCCCGCTCGGCCAGACCGATGGCCAGCGCACGCTGGCTGCCCTGATGCCGGTGGTCGAGAGCATCGTGCCCTGTGCGCTCGCCTGTGCCGTGGAAGACTGCGGCACGGCCTCGCCGATGGTCGATCTCACCTCTATGATGCACGAAACCCAGTATACGAGGCTGTTCCGCTCATGAGTTCCAATCCACTCCGCGTTGGCATCGGTGGCCCGGTCGGGTCGGGCAAGACCGCTCTGGTCGAACGGCTCTGCCGATATTTGCGCGACGACTGGAACATCGCCGTCGTCACCAATGATATCTACACCAAGGAAGATGCCGAATTCCTGACGCGCGCCAATGCGCTGGCGCCGGAGCGCATCGCCGGCGTCGAGACCGGCGGCTGCCCGCACACGGCCATTCGCGAAGACGCGTCGATCAACCTCGCCGCCGTCGCCGACATGCAGAAGAAATTTCCCGGCCTCGACGTGATCTTTGTCGAAAGCGGCGGCGACAACCTGGCCGCGACCTTCTCGCCCGAACTGGCCGACATCACCATCTACGTGATCGACGTCTCGGCCGGCGACAAGATTCCACGCAAGGGCGGCCCCGGCATCACACGCTCGGACTTGCTGGTGATCAACAAGATCGACCTTGCTCCGCTTGTGGGAGCTTCGCTCGAGGTGATGGATCGCGACTCCAAAAAGATGCGCGGCACGCGGCCGTTCATCTTCGCCAATCTCAAGGCGGAAAAAGGCGTCGCCGAGATCGCCGACTTCATCCTGAAAAGCGGTGGGTTGAGGGAGTAGCCGATGTCGAAGCCGGTATTTTCTGATCTCTTCCGACTCTCGGGCCGCCGTAATCGGAAATCCTATTTTATGTTCCTGATCGCGGTGGTCGCCGTTCAAGTGGGCCTAACCGTAATCGGGGGCGTTGTCAGCGCATCGGACGTTCTTGTCGGCGTGGTTCTGCTGGCGCATTTTATGCTCGCAATTCCTTTCGCTATCGTGGCGGCGCAGCGCTGTCGGGATTTTGGTTGGACCGGCTGGGCGGTGCTGATCGCGCTGATACCCATCGTCGGCGCGATCTTCGGACTGGCAATTATTTTCATTCCCGGCACGCTGGGCCCGAATCGTTATGGCCCCGATCCACTGGGGCCGGAGCCAGTCCCGGCCGCCCATTAACCTCAAAGGTAATTGTCGGCTTTACCTGTCGGGTCTAGGCTGCCCGGCATGAACGAGATGCTGGTGTCTGCACCGGCGCGGACCGCGCGCGCCGCTTTCCCCGACCTGCTGCGGCAGTGGCGCATGGAACGCCGCATGAGCCAGCTGGCGCTCGCCACCGAGGCCGGCATTTCCACGCGGCATCTCTGCTTCCTCGAAAAGGGCCGCTCGCAGCCGAGCCGCGAGATGGTCGTGCTGCTGGCGAGCGTGCTGGATATCCCGCTGGCGGCGCAGAATGCCCTGCTGATCGCCGCCGGTTTCGCGCCGCTGTTCACCGAAGCCCGGCTCGATGCGCCGGAGCTTTCCGCGGTGCAGCAGGCGCTGGACTTCATGCTGGCGCAGCAGGAACCTTTCCCGGCGCTGGTCGTCGACGAGGCCTGGAACCTGCGCCACAGGAATACGGCCGCCACCCGCATCCTCGGCGCGCTGCGGCCGTTCTACACCGTGCCGGCCGAACTGGCGCAGAATGTGATGCATGTGATGTGTCATCCCGGCGGCATGCGGCGCTTCATGCCGAACTGGCAGGAGTTCACCGCCGCCTATCTGCAGGTGCTGCATCGCGAGGCGACACAGGGCCTGAGCCATGCCGCCGCAAGACTGCGCGAAGAGCTGCTGCGCTATCCCGACATGCCGGCGGCCTTCGCCAGTCCGCAGATGGACAATCCCGTCGTGCCGATGCAGCTGCGCATCGGCAAACATGACCTGAGCTTCTTCGTCACGCTGACGACATTTGCGATGCCGCGCGATGTCACTCTGCAGCAGATCAAGATCGAAGGCTTCTTCCCGGCCGATGACGCCACCGCGCAGCTGGCGCGCAAACTGGCCGCAGAGCCTGAGTTTTCGCTGCTGGATTGACGCCGCGCGTAATTGCGCCGCTTCCCTCCCATCGCCGATACAGAGACATCGGCACCGGAGAAGGGGAGAGGTCTCATGCTGCAGGATACCAGGCTGGTCGCGCTGCGCCGGCTAAATGCCACATTCATCCATAATTTCGTCACCAACGATGTGATGTCGCATTCGGCGATCATCCATCCGCGCTTTCTCTGCATCATGCCGGATGGCAGCCGCATGTATCGCGCCGATTATCTCGCCTTCTGGGCGACCGGGTTCGATCCCGAGGTGATCACCTACTGGGATTATCGCGATGAGCGGATCGAGATTTTCGACTCCGTCGCCCTGGTCAGCGCCACCACCTGCTACACGCGGCGCAACGGCGACAGCGCCAAATCCGGCATGACCTTCTATACTGATACCTACATTCTGGAAGACGAGCGCTGGCTGTGCATCCAGGCGCAGCTGACCGCGCTGCAGCCGGAGCACTTCCCGCCGGATGACACCGTGATCCGGCGCTATCACCGCGGCAAGCTGACGGAGCAGGTCTGAACGCGACCCAACCTGCTGCCTCCGCAATTCGGACGGCTTGAAGCCGGCCGCATCCCGCGCGTATCCTTCCCGCAAACAAGGGAGGACACATGCCGGACAAGGCCATCGAAAAGCTGACCGAGCGCACCGCTGCGCTGGACGCCATCCTGACCCGCAGCCCGGTCATCCCGGTGCTGGTGGTGGAAGACGCCGCGCAGGCCGTGCCGCTGGCCCGGGCGCTGATCGCCGGCGGCATTCCGGTGCTGGAAATCACCCTGCGCTCGGCGGCGGCCCTGGACGCCATCCAGCGCATCGCCGCCGAGGTGCCCGACGCCGTGGTCGGCGCCGGCACCGTGCTCAATCCGGCGCAGTTCGCCGCCGCCCAGCTGGCCGGGGCGAAATTCGTCATCTCGCCCGGCGCCACCGAGGCGCTGTATTACACCGCCAAGGATACCGGCCTGCCCTATCTGCCGGCGGTCGCCACAGCATCCGAAGTGATGCGCGCCATGGAGCAGGGCTTCCTGCGCGCCAAATTCTTCCCGGCTGAATCCTCGGGCGGCATCGGTGCGCTGAAAGGTTTCGGCGGACCCTTCCCGGAGATGAAATTCTGCCCGACCGGCGGCATCACCGAAGCCAACCTGCGCAGCTACACGTCCTTGCCCAATGTGTTCGCCGCCGGCGGTTCCTGGCTGGCGCCGAAGGAGCTGCTGCAAAAGGGCGACTGGGCCGGGATTACGGCGATTGCGAAAAAAGCCGTCCAGATCGCGAAAGGACAATAGCCATGCTCGAGCTGCGCCCGAACTGCGAATGCTGCAACCGCGACCTGCCGCCGGAGTCAGACCTGGCGCGGATCTGCACCTTTGAATGCACCTTCTGCGCCGACTGTGCCGACAATATTCTGAACGGCCGCTGCCCGAACTGCACCGGCAATCTGGTGGCGCGACCGATCCGCCCGGCGTCGAAGCTGGTGAAATTCCCTGCCAGCAGCAAACGCGTGTTCAAGGCCGAAGGCTGCGCCCAGGCTGCTGAGTAGAATGGCAGCTGAGTAAATAGCGACATGGCAAAATACATCCTTGCCATCGACCAGGGCACGACCTCCAGCCGCGCCATCGTTTTCAATGCGTCCGGTCTGCCGGTCGCCACCGCGCAGAAGGAACTGACGCAGCATTATCCTTCTGACGGCTGGGTCGAGCATGATGCCGAGGAAATCTGGCGCGATGTGCAGAGCCTGATGCGCGAGGCGGTCGCCAAGGCCGGTTTGCGCGGCAGCGACATTGCCGGTATCGGGATTACCAATCAGCGCGAAACCACCGTGGTGTGGGAGCGCGACGGCGGTCGCCCGATCCATCGCGCCATCGTCTGGCAGGATCGCCGTACGGCGGAACTCTGCCGCCAGAAGGTCGCGGATGGCCTCGGTAATGTCGTGCAGCAGAAAACCGGCCTGCTGATCGACAGTTATTTCTCCGCCACCAAAATCGCCTGGCTGCTCGATCATGTGCCCGGCGCGCGCGCGCGGGCCGAGAAGGGCGACCTCTGCTTCGGCACCATCGACAGCTACCTGCTGTTCCGCCTCACGGGTGGAAAAGTCCATGCGACGGATGCCACCAATGCTTCGCGCACCATGCTGTTCGATATCGTGGCACAGGACTGGGATGAGCTGCTGCTGAAGATTTTCAACGTGCCGGCGGCGATGCTGCCCAGAGTGCTGGATTGCAGCGGCGAATTCGGTGTCGCGTCTGCCGATATCCTCGGCCATGCGGTTCCTGTGACCGGCATTGCCGGCGACCAGCAGGCTGCCACTTTCGGTCAGGCCTGTTTCCAGCCCGGCATGGTGAAATCCACCTACGGCACCGGCTGTTTCGCGCTGGTCAATATCGGCGACAGGCCGGTGCAGTCGAACAACCGCCTGCTCACCACGGTGGCCTATCGTCTGAACGGCAAGACGACTTACGCGCTGGAAGGCTCGATCTTCGTTGCCGGTGCCGCCGTGAAATGGCTGCGCGACGGATTGCAGATCGTCGAGGGCGCGGCCGAGACCGCCACGCTGGCAGCCCAGGTGCCAGAGAATCACGGCGTCTATCTGGTGCCGGCCTTTGTCGGCCTCGGCGCGCCCTACTGGGACCCGGATGCGCGTGGCGCCATCCTTGGCCTCACGCTCGATGCCGGGCGGGCGCATATCGCACGCGCCACGCTGGAATCGGTCGGCTACCAGACGCGCGACCTCACGGCGGCGATGAAGGCCGATGGCGCGCCTTCGCCGGCCGCGATCCGCGTCGATGGTGGCATGGTGGCGAATGACTGGCTCTGCCAGTTCCTCGCCGACATGCTGGATGTTGCGGTCGAACGCCCGCGCGTGATCGAGACCACCGCGCTGGGTGCCGCCTATCTCGCCGGCCTGGCCACCGGCGTCTATGCCGGGCTCGATGCGGTCGCCTATGGCTGGCATTGTGAACGACGCTTCGAGCCGCGCATGAATGCGGCGACCCGCGCGCAGCTTTATGCCGGCTGGCAAAAGGCTGTGCAGCGCGTCCTGACGCGCTGACAAGTACTATAAATGTTCTCGTACTTGTGATAATATGCTGGCCGCTGCCGATTTCTGGCAGCCGCCGGTCATCCGGCGTCCGGATTAGACCTGAGTCGAACCCGGATAGACCTGACTCGGTACCGAATAGACCTGAGTCAGCACCAAATGGACCTGAGTCCGCATGAAACGGACCTCTGTCCGCATCGGGCAGGCCATTGCCAGCGCGAAATCCGTGCGCGGAGCGCACGCTTTATGACCCCGCGGGTAGCTGCGGCAAATCGCACGGTTTGCAGTGCGGCGCTGCCCGTTGCGCCGCTAATACCCGTATGCTAACTAAACGCGGCTTTCGCGCCGGGGGGGCCGTAAAAAAGCTATAGTCTCCCCGAAAATTCCTTAAGTCGGTCAATGTCTTAAGAGGAGCGCCGGAGGGCTGGCCGCAACTGCATGCGGCGAGTCCGGTCCCGACGCTCCGGTCCATGAAGAAGAAGGGGCTTTCGTGGCTCAGGAATCCTCGCTCGTTACCGGCATTGCCGGCCGTTACGCGACAGCGCTGTTCGATCTGGCGCGTGACGCCGGTCAGCTCGACTCTGTCGCCAAGGATCTCGATCAGCTCTCGGCCATGCTGGCCGACTCGGCCGATCTCGTCCGTCTGGTCCGCTCGCCGGTCTTCAGCCGCGAAGACCAGGCCCGGGCGATCGCCGCCGTCGCCGAAAAGGCCGGCATGAGCGATCTGGTGCGCCGTTTCCTCGGCGTCGCTGCTGCCAACCGCCGCCTCTTCGTGCTGGCCGATGTGATCGCCGGCTTCAAGAAGCTGCTCAGCCATCATCGCGGCGAAGCGCTGGCCGAAGTCGTCTCGGCCGTGGCGCTGAACGATGCCCAGCTCGCCCAGATCAAGTCTTCGTTGTCGTCGGCCACCGCCGGCAATGTCGTGATCAACGCCAAGGTCGATCCCTCGCTGATCGGCGGCCTGATCGTCAAATTCGGATCGCGCATGATCGATGCGTCGGTCCAAACCAAGCTCAATAATCTGAAGACCGCCATGAAAGGTGTTGCGTGATGGATATCCGCGCCGCAGAGATTTCTGAAATCCTGAAGAGCCAGATCAAGAATTTCGGCGCCGAAGCCGAAGTTTCGGAAGTGGGTCAGGTTCTGTCCATCGGCGACGGCATCGCCCGCGTCCATGGCCTCGACAAGGTCCAGGCCGGTGAGATGGTCGAGTTCCCGGGTGGCGTGAAGGGCATGGCCCTGAACCTGGAAACCGACAATGTCGGCGTCGTGATCTTCGGTGAAGATCGCGGCATCAAGGAAGGCGACACCGTCAAGCGTACCGGCGCCATCGTTGACGTGCCGGTCGGCAAGGGCCTGCTCGGCCGCGTTGTCGACGCGCTCGGCAACCCGATCGACGGCAAGGGCCCGCTCAAGGACGTCACCCGCGCCCGCGTGGAAGTGAAGGCCCCGGGCATCATCCCGCGCAAGTCGGTGCATGAGCCGATGCAGACCGGCCTGAAGGCGCTCGACGCCCTGGTGCCCGTCGGCCGCGGCCAGCGCGAACTGATCATCGGCGATCGCCAGACCGGCAAGACCGCCGTCGCGATCGACGCGATCCTGAACCAGAAGGCCACCAACGCCGGCGACGACAAGAAGAAGCTGTTCTGCATCTACGTCGCCATCGGCCAGAAGCGTTCGACGGTGGCCCAGGTCGTGAAGACCCTGGAAGAAGCCGGCGCGATGGAATACTCGATCGTTGTCGCCGCGACGGCTTCCGAGCCGGCGCCGCTGCAGTTCCTGGCGCCCTACACGGGCTGCGCCATGGGCGAGTATTTCCGCGACAACGGCATGCATGCCGTGATCGTGTATGACGATCTGTCCAAGCAGGCCGTCGCCTACCGCCAGATGTCGCTGCTGCTGCGCCGTCCGCCGGGCCGCGAAGCCTATCCGGGCGACGTCTTCTACATCCATTCGCGCCTGCTCGAGCGCGCCGCCAAGATGAACGACAAGATGGGCGCAGGTTCGCTGACCGCCCTGCCGGTCATCGAAACCCAGGCGGGCGACGTGTCGGCTTACATCCCGACCAACGTCATCTCGATCACCGACGGCCAGATCTTCCTGGAAACCGAACTCTTCTATAAGGGCATCCGCCCGGCGATCAACGTCGGCCTGTCGGTGTCGCGCGTCGGTTCGGCCGCCCAGATCAAGGCGATGAAGCAGGTTGCCGGCTCGATCAAGCTGGAACTCGCGCAGTATCGCGAAATGGCCGCCTTCGCCCAGTTCGGTTCGGATCTCGATCCGGCGACCCAGCGCCTGCTGAACCGCGGCGCGCGTCTGACCGAGCTGCTGAAGCAGCCGCAGTACCAGCCGCTGCCGGTCGAAGAGCAGGTCGTCTCGATCTATGCTGGCGTGAAGGGTTATCTCGACAAGCTGCCAGTCGCCCAGGTCGGTCGCTTCGAGCAGACCCTGCTGAGCACGATCAAGTCGAAGAACGCTGACATCCTGTCGGGCATCCGCGAACAGCAGGCCCTGACCCCGGATCTGGAAGCCAAGCTGAAGGCCGTGCTCGAAGAGCTGGCCAAGACCTTCGCCTGAACCGCTTGAACCAAGGGTAGAGCTTCATGCCTAGCCTCAAGTCACTGCGCGTTCGGATCAACTCGGTCAAGTCGACCCAGAAGATCACGAAGGCGATGAAGATGGTGGCAGCCAGCAAGCTGCGCCGCGCCCAGGAGGCCGCCGAAGCGGCGCGTCCTTACGCTGAGCGTATGGCCAGCATCATGGCTTCGCTGTCGGCGGCCCAGACGGGCTCCGACACCGCGCCCAAGCTGATGATCGGCACCGGCAAGGATCAGGTTCATCTCCTGATCGTTGCCACCGCCGAACGCGGCCTCTGCGGCGCTTTCAACTCCTCGATCGTCAAGCTCGCGCGCCGCAAGGTGGAAGAGCTGACGGCTGCCGGCAAGACGGTGAAAATCCTCTGCGTCGGCAAGAAGGGCCGCGACCAGCTGCGTCGCGACCATGCTTCGAAGATCATCGACACCGTCGATCTGTCGAAGGCCAAGCGCGTCGGCTTTGCCGAGGCCCAGGAAATCGCCGACCGTGCGCTGGCGATGTTCGAGGCCGGCGAATTCGACGTCGCCCATGTCTTCTACAACAACTTCAAGTCGGTGATCAGCCAGGTCCCGACCGTGCAGCAGATCATCCCGGCCATGGTGGCTGGCGGCGATACCGCTGTTGCGGGCCCGGACTTGAATGGCGCGATCTACGAATTCGAGCCGGACGAAGAGACCATTCTCGACCAGCTGCTGCCGCGTAATCTGTCGATGCAGATTTATCGTGCGCTGCTGGAGAATGCGGCCTCCGAACAGGGCGCCCGCATGTCCGCGATGGACAATGCGACGCGCAATGCCGGCGAGATGATCAAGAAGCTCACGACCGTCTACAACCGGTCGCGTCAGGCCCAGATCACCAAAGAACTTATCGAAATCATCTCCGGCGCCGAGGCGGTCTAAGACCGCGCGCTGGACGAGACGGAAAAGAGAGAGCGGAGCAGCATCATGGCTACGAACAAGACGGGTCGCATTACCCAGGTCATCGGCGCGGTCGTCGACGTGCAGTTCGACGGTTACCTGCCGGCGATCCTGAACGCCCTGCATTGCACCAACCAGGGCAACCATCTGGTGCTCGAAGTGGCGCAGCATCTGGGCGAGCAGACGGTTCGCACCATCGCGATGGACTCGACCGACGGTCTGGTCCGCGGCATGGAAGTCACCGACACCGGCAGCCCGATCTCGGTGCCGGTCGGCCAGGAGACGCTGGGCCGCATCATCAACGTGATCGGCCAGCCGATCGACGAGCGCGGCCCGATCAACGCCAAGAGCGCCGCCCCGATCCATGCGCCGGCCCCGGACTACGTTGACCAGTCGACCGAGCAGAAGGTGCTGGTCACCGGCATCAAGGTCGTCGACCTGCTCGCGCCCTACTCGAAGGGCGGCAAGATCGGCCTGTTCGGCGGCGCCGGCGTCGGCAAGACCGTGCTGATCATGGAGCTGATCAACAACATCGCAAAGACCCACGGCGGCTATTCGGTGTTCGCCGGCGTCGGCGAGCGTACCCGCGAAGGCAACGATCTCTATCACGAAATGATGGAATCGGGCGTCATCAAGACCGACGGCCCGGGCTCGAAGGTGGCCCTGGTGTACGGTCAGATGAACGAGCCGCCGGGCGCCCGTGCCCGCGTCGCGCTGACCGGCCTGACGCTGGCGGAATATTTCCGCGACCAGGAAGGCCAGGACGTGCTGTTCTTCGTCGACAACATCTTCCGTTTCACCCAGGCGGGTTCGGAAATGTCGGCGCTGCTCGGCCGTATTCCTTCGGCGGTGGGTTACCAGCCGACGCTGGCCACCGACATGGGCCAGCTGCAGGAACGCATCACCTCGACCAACAAGGGTTCGATCACCTCGGTGCAGGCGATTTACGTGCCCGCCGACGACTTGACCGATCCGGCGCCGGCCACCTCGTTTGCGCACTTGGACGCCACCACCGTGCTGTCGCGCCAGATCGCCGAGCTGGGCATCTACCCGGCGGTGGATCCGCTCGACTCGACCTCGCGCATTCTCGATCCGCGCATCGTCGGCGAAGAGCATTACGAGATCGCCCGCAAGGTGCAGAATATCCTGCAGAGCTATAAGTCGCTGCAGGACATCATCGCCATCCTGGGCATGGATGAACTGTCGGAAGAAGACAAGCTGACCGTGGCCCGCGCCCGCAAGATCCAGCGCTTCCTGTCGCAGCCCTTCGACGTGGCGCAGGTCTTTACCGGTTCGCCGGGCGTGCAGGTGCCGCTGGCCGAGACCATCCGCGGCTTCCGCGAGATCGTCGACGGCAAGCACGACCATCTGCCGGAATCGGCCTTCTACATGGTCGGTACCATCGACGAGGCGATTGCCAAGGCGAAGAAGCTGGCCGCCGAAGCGGCCTAAGGTCCTCGCGCACAGGAGTTAGACCATGGCCGCTGACAGCGTCAGGTTCGAACTGGTCTCGCCCGAGAAGCTGCTTCTCGCGGTCGATGCCGAAATGGTGGTGGTGCCCGGTGAGGCCGGCGACTTCGGCGTTCTGCCGGGTCACAGCCCGCTGATCTCCACCATCCGCAACGGCGTCATCGAAGTGACGGTGAATGGTGCCGTCACCGAGCGCATCTTCGTGGCCGGCGGCTTCGCCGAAGTGGCCAACGACAAGCTGACCGTTCTGGCCGAAGAGGCCACCCCGGTGTCGAAGCTGGATCGTGCGAAGGTGGAAGCCGCGCTCAAGGACGCCCGCGAGGATTTCGAGGACGCCAAGGACGACCACGCCAAGGCCCGCGCCAATGCGCGGGTCGAGAAATACACCGCCATGCTCGAGGCGGCGGCGTAAGGGCGGCCCGGCCGCCAGCGTTTTTAAGTGTCATGGCCGGACTTGTTCCGGCCATCCACGTCTCAAGGTCGGTGTCAAAACCGGCCTTGATTTTTGATTTCAGTGTACCTTTTTTGTTCTTGATCGCTGTTGGTCATCGTGAATAAGAAAAATGCCGTCATCCTCGGGCTCGACCCGAGGATCTCGCGCAGTTCTGCCTGAGATGGTCGGGTCAAGCCCGACCATGACAAAGTTGGGTTGAGGGCTACTTTACCGCTTGAGGATCTGCTGATCTACGCTGCGCCGGTGTTCCCAGCCGGCGCGTTCCAGTTCCGGCGTCGCCTGCTCCTCTTCGGGCCAGCCGACGCAGAGATAGGCCACCAGCTTCCAGTCGGCCGGCACATCGAGGTCGCGCGTGAGCGCTTCCGGCTCGAAGATCGAGACCCAGCCGGCACCCAGGCCCACGGCGCGGGCCGCCAGCCAGAAACCGTAGACCGCCATGACAGCCGAGTAATCCAGCATCTCGGGCATGGTGCGGCGGCCGAGCCCATGGCCCTGGCCGGTGCCTTCATCGGCGAAGACGGCGAGATGCACCGGCGCTTCTTTCAGCCCGGCGAGTTTCAGGCCTGCATATAGCCTTGCCTTCTCGCCGCTGTAGTCTGAGAGCGCGTCCTTGTTGGCGCGCTCAAAATTGGCGATGACTTTGGCGCGGCGCGCCGCGTCTTCCACCAGCACAAAGCGCCAGGGCTGGCTGTTGCCGACACTGGGCGCCAGGGCTGCGGTTTCCAGCAGCTCGGCGACCAGGTCGGGCGATACGGGTTTATGGGCGATGAAGCGGCGCACGTCGCGCCGCCACACCATCAGCTCGGTCAGCTTGGCCCGGAAGGCCGCGTCGAAGACCGGCGGCGTCGTCACGCCTTAGATCTGCTGGATGGCGCTCAGGATCCAGCGACCACCATTGCCGGCGCGCAGGAAGGTCCAGGTCTCGACGCTCTCGCCGCGCTCGGTCTTGCTGCCTTCCACGACCGCGCCGCTGGCATCGGTGGTGTAATCCAGCGCGCTCCAGCGCATCGCGACAGTCGCGTAGTCGATGCCGTCTTCGCTCCAGGCTTCGGCCAGGTCGCCCTGCTCGAGATTGACCTCGGCGACATGGTTGGTCAGGCCCTGGCTGGCCAGCAGCGACAGTTCGCGACCAAAATAGCCCAGCATCTCGGGCGTGACATGGCTGCGCAAAGCCTCGAGATCACCCTTCGACCAGGCGGTCTGGATCTCGCCCAGCGACTGCTGGAAGGCTTCGAAATCGGCGTCGCTGATCTGCAGCATCGGCGCCGCGCCGCCACCCAGCATGGCGCCAGTACGTGCCTGGGGTTCGGCCGACGGAATGTCGGTCACCGGCGCGCGGTCATACTGCTGCTGATAGTCCTGCGGGCCACCCGCCATGGCCGGCTGCTGCCGACGACGGAAGAAGTTCATGGCAAGACGGACGATGAAGAAGACGAGCGCCAGTTGCAGCAGCAGGCCGACGATGCCGCCGAAGCCCATGGCGCCAAGGCCGCCTTCACCGAACAGGCCGCCGCCGAACAGCAGACCGCCGATGCCCATGCCGATCAGGCCGCCCATCAGGGCCGGCATGAAGGGGCGGTTGAAGAAGCCTGCCGGCTGCGCGGCGGCAGGCGCGCCGGCGGTGGCCGGACGGGCCGCGGTGGACGGCGCAGCCTGCTGGGTGGGCGGCGTGGCGCTGCGCTGGACCGGTGCGGCTGAGGGCGCGGTCGGCGTGGCGGGGGCGGCGTCGTAGGTGCGGGTGCCGCGGCTGCCCACGCTGCCGCCGCGACCGGCCTTGGCCTCGACCAGAGCCGGCAGCAGCACAAGGCCGGCGGCCAGAATGGTAACGAGAATGGAGGTCGGTTTGCGTTTCATGGTTTGCCTGCCCCTGTAAAAGCGGTTTCGGATTTTTATGCCGAATTTATGCCTTCAGATGTAAGCAGCGGCAGCCGGAGTCGCAAGTCCCGGCTGCCGCTTTTGCATTGCAGTATTTTGGGCGGTATTACCGATAAATTTCACCACCCTGCTGCCGGAAACGCTCGGCCATGTCGTTCATGCCGGCCGAGATATCCTTCTGGGCAACATCATTCTGCATCCGGGCGGCGTCGCGCACCTCCTGGCTGATTTTCATCGAGCAGAATTTCGGGCCGCACATCGAGCAGAAATGCGCGGTCTTGTGTGCTTCCTTCGGCAGCGTCTGGTCGTGGAACTGCGCGGCGGTCTCCGGATCGAGGCCGAGATTGAACTGGTCCTCCCAGCGGAATTCAAACCGCGCCCGGCTCAAGGCATCGTCGCGTCGCGCCGCACCCGGATGGCCCTTGGCGAGATCGGCGGCATGGGCGGCGATGCGGTAGGTGATCACGCCGGTCTTCACATCGTTGCGATCCGGCAGGCCGAGATGCTCCTTCGGCGTGACATAGCAGAGCATGGCGCAGCCATACCAGCCGATCATCGCAGCCCCGATGCCGCTGGTGATGTGGTCGTAGCCCGGCGCGATATCTGTCGTGAGCGGCCCTAACGTATAGAACGGCGCCTCGCCGCAGGTGCGTAGCTGCTTGAGCATATTGGCCTTGATCTTGTGCATGGCGACATGGCCCGGCCCTTCGATCATCACCTGCACGCCCTTGGCCCAGGCGATTTTGGTCAGTTCGCCCAGGGTTTCCAGTTCGGCGAACTGCGCGGCATCGTTGGCATCCGCCGTCGAGCCCGGACGCAAGCCGTCGCCGAGCGAGAAGCTGATGTCATAGGCGCGCATGATGTCGCAGATTTCCTCGAAATGGGTGTAGAGGAAATTCTCCTGGTGATGCGCCAGGCACCATTTCGCCAGGATCGAACCGCCGCGCGAGACGATGCCGGTGACGCGATTGGCGGTCAGCGGGATATAGGCCAGCCGCACGCCGGCATGGATGGTGAAGTAATCCACGCCCTGCTCGGCCTGCTCGATCAGCGTGTCGCGATAAACCTCCCAGGTCAGGTCCTCGGCCTTGCCATTCACTTTCTCCAGCGCCTGGTAGATCGGCACCGTGCCGATGGGAACCGGTGAGTTTCTGATGATCCAGTCGCGGATATTGTGGATGTTGCGGCCCGTCGAGAGGTCCATCACCGTATCGGCGCCCCAGCGGATCGCCCAGACCATCTTGTCGACTTCCTCGGCCACCGACGACGTGACGGCGGAATTGCCGATATTGGCATTCACCTTCACCAGGAAATTGCGGCCGATGATCATCGGTTCCAGTTCAGGGTGGTTGATGTTGCAGGGGATAATGGCGCGGCCGCGGGCGATTTCATCACGCACGAATTCCGGCGTCACGAAATCGGGAATCTCCGCGCCGAAATCTTCACCGTCCCGTTTGGCAAGTTCCTTGCGCGCCTCGTTCTCGCGGATCGCGACATATTCCATCTCCGGCGTGATGACGCCGCGCTGGGCATATTCATACTGCGTCACCGCCACGCCCCTCTTGGCCCGCAGCGGGCGCGGATGCTGCGGGAAAGCAGGCACGGTGCTGGCACCGCCATTATCTTCCGGCTTCACGATACGGCCGTCATAGGCTTCCACATCGCCGCGCGCTTCGATCAGTTTCGTGCGCCAGCGCGGCAGTCCGTGGTTGATGTCGATCTCGGCATCGGGATCGGTATAGGGCCCCGAGGTATCGTAGACCGGCAGCGGCGGCTCATTGGCGGAGGGATGTGTCGCGATCTCGCGATGCGGCACGCGAATGTCAGGGTGCAATGCGCCGGGCTGATAAACCTTGCGCGAGGCGGGCAGCGGGCCTGTAGTGATCGTGAAATTGGGGGCGTCGGTAATCTTGTCCATAAGGATCTCCATAGCGAATGCATCAGGAGATCCGGGATGTGGTGGATGTTCGCGGAATACAGGCGCGGAGAATCACGAGACACGGGGTCTGCATTCTGGGCGACTGAACGACCGTTCCCTCCGCCGGCATGACCCGGATCAGGTTCTTAGGGTCACGGCGTTGCAGGTTGTTCAGGTCTGCCGGCCGAATCTCAGCGCCCTAGCGGCGCCCCCCTCGGTAAGGGCAATGGTGGCGCAGGCAGGGAAGCTGGTCAACTGCTGCCGCTCATTGTCATCGGCCCAGGTTACGTTTTTGCAAGACGCGTCTCGCCAAAAGTAAGAAAGTCTCCCCATGTCTGCGCATGAGCAAACGATGGATGTTGTGCCTGCAGCCAAGGCCGGCCGGCGCGAATGGATCGGCCTGGCTGTGCTGGCCTTGCCCTGCCTGCTGTATTCGATGGACCTCACGGTGCTGAACCTGGCCGTGCCGCAACTCAGCGCCGATCTGAAGCCGAGCAGTATTCAATTGCTCTGGATCGTCGATATCTACGGTTTCATGGTGGCCGGTTCGCTGGTCACCATGGGCACGCTGGGCGACCGCATCGGCCGCCGTCGCGTGCTGCTGATCGGGGCCGTGGCCTTCGGCCTCACATCTGTCTTCGCCGCCTTCGTCACCACGGCAGACATGCTGATCCTGGCGCGTGCGCTGCTCGGGATTGCGGCAGCGACGCTGGCGCCGTCGACGCTGTCGCTGATCCGCAACATGTTCCACGACCCGCAGCAGCGCACCGTTGCCATCGGCATCTGGGTCGCCAGCTTCTCGGCCGGCGGCGCCATCGGGCCCGTCATCGGCGGCGTGCTGCTGGAATATTTCTGGTGGGGTTCGGTCTTTCTCGTCGCCCTGCCGGTGATGGCGTTGCTGCTGATCCTCGGCCCGGTTCTGTTGCCTGAATACAAGGATCCCAAGGCCGGCCGGCTCGATATCCTCAGCGCGGTGCTGTCGCTCGCCACTGTGCTGCCGGCAATCTACGGCATCAAGCGGCTGGCCGAGAACGGCCTGAACTGGCCGTCGGCCGCGCTGATCCTGTTCGGCCTCGTGATGGGCGCGATCTTCGTGCGCCGCCAGTTGCGACTGGCCGATCCGATGATCGACATGACGCTGTTCCGCTCGGCTGCGTTCAGCACGGCGCTGGCGATCAACATCATCGGCGTGTTCATCGCCTTCGGCATGTTCCTGTTCCTGGCGCAGTATTTCCAGCTGGTGCTGGGCATGGGCGCGCTGGAGGCGGGCCTGTGGATGGCGCCGATGGGCATCACCTTCATCATCGGATCGATGGTGGCGCCGATGGCCATCCGCCGCCTGCGGCCGGGCACGGTTCTGGCACTCGGCCTGGCGCTGGCAGCCTTGGGCTATGTGATGATCGCGCGCGCCGGCGGGCCGCATGGCTTCCTCTTCCTGATGGCGGGCTCCATCATTTTCTGCGCGGGGCTCTCGCCGGTCTTCACGCTGACGACCGATCTGGTGGTCAGCACGGCGCCGCCGGAACGCGCCGGTGCCGCCTCGGCCCTGTCGGAAACCGCCGCCGAATTCGGCGGTGCGATGGGCATCGCCGTGCTCGGCAGCCTGGCGGCGGCGGCCTATCGCAGCACCATTGGCAAGGTGCTGCCGCACGGGCTTTCTCCGGAAGCGGAGGAGGCGGCACGCAGCACCTTGGGCGGCGCGGTGACGGTGGCCGCCGATCTGCCGGCCGCGATAGGCGCCGCATTGCTGGAGGCTGCGCGACTGGCGTTCTCGCAAGGTTTCTTCTTAAGCGTGCTGGCCTGCGCGGCGATCGCCGCCGTGGGCGCGGTACTGGCCATGGTGATGCTGCGCCGGGTGCAGGTTGGCGGCGCGGCGCACTAGGGCAAAAATGCACCCTGACGGTGACGCTTCCGGGCACCGGGCCCGGCGTGCTATAGGCTAGCTCGCGGCCGCTTCGGCCATAGAGTCGTCATGCCGTTCAACTCCCTCGCATTTCTGATCCTGCTTTTTGTCAGCTGGCTTCTGGTTGTCCGGCTGCGGAACCCGGCTTATGCGTTGATCGCAGCCAGCATGGTCTTCTATCTGTTTGCGGGACCTCTCGATACTACGGTTTTCCTGGTGACCGTTCTGTTGAACTGGCTGATTCAGCGGTTTGTCGTAACACCACGTTGGCGCATAACGGCTGCCGTGGTGCTGAACATAGGTCTTATCGTCGCTTTCAAATACAAGAACCTCATCTTCGGCGGTGGCATGGCCGGCAGCTACACCGATACTGGCCTGCCACTTGGTATTTCCTTCTACTGTTTCCAGGCGCTCGCCTACCATATTGATGTTGTGCGCCGTGAAACGCCGCCGGCGCGAAGCCTGGCGTCCTTCTTCCTCTTCAAGAGCTTCTTCCCGCAATTGGTCGCTGGGCCGATTGTGCGCGCACCGCAGTTTTTGCCACAGATCGAGCGACTGTTCTCCGGCCAGAAGCGGCGTATGCGGCTCATCGCCTATGGTCTGTCCCTCTGTCTGCTCGGTCTATTCAAGAAGGTGGTCTTAGCCGACAGCATTGCGCCAATCGTCGACGAGATCTTCGCGGCCCCGCCGTCATCGGCCTATTTGGCGTGGCTCGGTGCAGTGCTGTTTGCCTTCCAGATTTATTTCGATTTTTCCGGCTATTCCGATATTGCCATCGGTGCGGCCTATTTGCTTGGTCTGCGCCTGCCAATTAATTTCCGGACGCCTTATATGAGTACCGGTCCGCGCGAATTCTGGCAGTCCTGGCACATTAGCCTGTCGACGTGGATTCGCGATTATCTTTATATTCCGCTCGGCGGCGCCCGTGGCAGTTGGTTGCGTGCTGCCGCCGTGTTGGTAGGCAGCATGGCCCTGGCCGGTCTGTGGCACGGCGCCAACGGCACTTTTGTGGTCTGGGGTGCGGGCTGGGGGCTGTACATTCTTATCTGCCGATCGATGCGTGGTCGCATCACCCTTCCGCTATTGCTGCGCTGGCCATTGCATATGGCGATCGTGATCCTGCTCTGGGTGCTTTTCCGTTCGCCAAGCTTTGACTTTGCGTTGCAGTATCTCGCTACGATGCTGGACTTTTCATCCTGGCAAGTGCCGACGGGCGCTGTCTCACCGTGGCTGACTGGCTTTGGTGTGGCCAGTCTGTTTGTGCTGCATGCGACGGAATACCGGATCAATCGGCGTGAAACGCTGTATCTGCTGCGTCGCTGGAATGGTCCATTCCTGTGGGGATTATGCGTCGGTCTGTCGGTGCTGCTGGTTCTGCTGCCCAGTACCAATGCCAATCCTTTCATCTATTTCCGCTTCTGAGGTGGAACGATGAGCGGGCGCATCACTTCCATCGCACTGTTCCTCGCCGGGGTTATCTGTGCAGCGTTGACGATGGAGGCAGGACTCAAGTCAATCGCAGCAACGCCGCTCTGGCGCGTATTGCCGGTGATCGAGCCAATCCTGGGTCGGCCGGATTGGGATACCGGCTACGTGTTCACTCCGGGCGTCAGCGGTATCTGGACGCGGGAAAATCGCGCCGCACTGAAGATCACTGATCTTGGACTCCGCGGTCCCGCCGAAATTACCGTCGAAAAACCTGCGGACAGGCAACGCATCGCCTTGCTCGGTGATTCGATTGCCGAGGGACTTCAGGTTGATTACGCCGAGACCTTCAGCGCCAAGATGCAGGATCATTTCGACCGTACCGGGCGCGGCATCGATGTGATCAATTTTGCTATGGCCGGTAACGGCCCGCTCCGCCAACTGGTGCGGCTCGAACAGCGCGGTTACAGTTTTGATCCGGATATTGTTCTGTCGGTGACGGGTCCATTTGATTTCCTTACCGGCGAAATGCGTACCGATAGTATCAATCCAGGCTATGTACCGGATGGAGATGGGGGGTGGACGCGTGGTTACGCCTTCCGTAACCGCTTCTCGGTGCGCAATGCCGATACTCCCGCGGGCAGGCTGTTTGTCGGGACATTGCAGCAGGTGGATGTGACACGCCTGCTCTACCTCCGCAGCCGTGAGCCGCTTCCTCTACTGTTCGGTATTCAGGCGGCGGCACGCCCCGCTGCTCCTTCGTCGGTGGCTCCAGATGTTTGTCATACGGCCAATCTCGATCGGCTTCAGCAGCTCTGGCAGTTTGGCCGCCCGGAAGCGGACTGGCAGGTTTTAAACAAGTTTTTTGATGAGTTGGCCGCTAGCAGATCGGGACGCCCGGTGCAGCTGCTTTATGCCCTGCGTGAAATACCGATGCCCCCTGCGGAATGCTACGCTGCAAGGAAGCAACGCAAAGAATTGATTGCGGCTATCGAGCTACTGCTCGGTAGGCGCGGCATAATTTTTATTGATCTAGAAAGCCGCCTTATTGCAGGTGGTGGTGAGGCTTCAACCGCCGACCTGCGTCACCTGTACGGCTTCGGCCTCCAGATTGGGCGTGGCCATCTTAATGAAGAAGGGCATCGGCGGTATGCCGCTGCGCTACTGTCTTCAATCGCGCCATTCCTGCCACGCTGATCACAGCAGCCCCTTCTCGCGGAAGCTGGTATGGCCCCTGCGGCCGATGATCAGGTGATCGTGTACCGCAATGCCCATCGTGGCGGCGGCGGAAGCGACCTGTTTCGTCATTTCGATATCGGCGCGGCTCGGCGTCGGATCACCCGAGGGGTGGTTGTGAACCAGGATCAGGGCCGCGGCATTCAGTTCCAGCGCGCGTTTGACCACCTCGCGTGGATAGACCGGTGTGTGGTCCACCGTGCCGCGCTGCTGCTGCTCATCTGCAATGACCTGATTTTTCCTGTCCAGGAAAAGAATGCGAAACTGCTCGATTGGCTCGTGCTGCAACTGGGCGCGGCAGTAGTCCAGCAATGCCTGCCAGTTCGACAGCGCCGGTCGCTGCATCGCATCTGCTTTCAGCATGCGCAGGCCGGCCTCGCGCGTGACTTTGAGCGCCGCGATCACCGCCTCGCCGCAACCCGGCACCTTGCCCAAACGTTCGGACGGTGCGGCCAGCACGGCGGCGAGCGAGCCGAATTCGCTGACCAATGCTTTCGCCAGCGGTTTGGTATCTCCGTTGCGGAAGACACCGAACAGGATCAGTTCGAGGATTTCATAATCCGGTATGCCGGCGCCGGCACTCTCAAGGAAGCGGGCCCGCAACCTTGCGCGATGGCCGTGGAAATGGGGCTTTTCGGTTTCGCCCGCTTCTGCCAATCAGTTCCTGTCTCTGGCGGTCTATGCGTATGGCGGCTTGTGCCAGCCCTTGGGCGACAGCGTGAAAATCTCGTAGCCGGTCTCGGTGACGCCGATCGAATGCTCGAACTGCGCCGAGAGCGAACGGTCCTTGGTCACCGCGGTCCAGCCATCCGACAGCAGCTTCACCTGCCACTTGCCGGCATTCACCATCGGCTCGATGGTGAAGAACATGCCGGTCTGCAGCGGGACGCCGGTGCCCGGCTCGCCGTAATGCAGGATATTCGGCGGCTCGTGGAAAATCCGGCCCAGGCCATGGCCGCAGAAATCGCGCACCACCGAGAAGCGTTCCTTCTCGACGAAGCTCTGGATCGCATGGCCGATATCGCCCGTCGTCGCGCCGGGCTTCACCACTTCGATGCCGCGCATCATGGCTTCATAGGTGATGTCGCTGAGTCGGCGTGCCTTCACGCCGACATCGCCGACATAGAACATGCGGCTGGTATCGCCATGCCAGCCATCGAGGATCACGGTGACGTCGATGTTGAGCGCGTCGCCATCTTCCAGGACCTTGTCGCCCGGGATGCCGTGGCAGACAACATGGTTCACAGACGTGCAGATCGATTTCGGGAAGCCGCGATAGCCGAGCGGCGCGGGCACGGCGCTGCGCTCGACGATGTAGTTGTGGCACAGTTCGTCCAGCTTGCCGGTGGTGACGCCGGGCACAACATGGGACGTGATGAAATCCAGCGTTTCGGCGGCCAGCCTGCCGGCCGCACGCATGCCGACGAAATCCTCCGGCCGGTGGAGGCGTACGGCACCCTGCTGGAGATCATCGTCTTCGTCGGTCTCGATTACGCGGGCCTGGGTCTGGTTCACGAGCTGTAAATTTCCTGTTATTTCAGTGCGTTACGGGTAAATCGGGAGCCGGCGGGCAATCGCGATGCCGGCCTCCGTCACGCTGCAGGCGTAACATAATGCCTCTACCCCGACATTCCTAGCCTCGATGAAGCCGGCGGCATAGCCGGGGGCGCAGTCGGCGGCGATGCGGAAATGGCTGCAATCGTCGCGCTGGACCACATACAGCATCACGGCCCGGCGACCGGCCGCCACCATGGCGGAAAGCTCGCGCAGATGCTTGGCACCGCGTTCGGTGACGCAGTCGGGAAATTCCGCCAGCGGCGGCTGGCGGCTTAGATGCACATTCTTGATTTCGAGATAGCAGGGCGGCCTGTCATCGGCCGTGAGCAGGAAGTCGACACGACTGCTGGCGCCATATTTCACTTCCGGCTTGTGCAGGCTGTAGCCGGCAAGCTCCGGAATCATGCCCACTTGCAGCGCCTCGGCGGCCAGCCGGTTGGCCAGACCGGTGTCGATGCCGACCAGACTGCCGTTATCGGCCGTGCCGATCACCCAGCCCCAGTTCAGCTTACCCTTGCCGCGCTTGAGCCAGGCCCGGCTGCCCGGCTCGGTCAGACCCAGCATCTGTCCCGGATTGGGGCAATGCACGGTCTCGATGCGGCCATCGTCGAACTGCATGTCGGCAAGGAACCGCTTGTAGCGGCGGACCAGGGTGGCCGGCGTCAGGGGCTCGGGAAACTGCATCCCCCGCCTATAACGGCGGCTGGTCTGCACGTCCAGCGCGTGCTATTTCCTGTCGCATGACAGACGCACCCAAAATCGTTACGGCTGCCATGCTGGTGATCGGCAACGAGATACTCTCGGGCCGCACCCGCGACGCCAACATGCATTTCCTCGCCGGCAAACTGACCGAGCTTGGCATCCGCCTGCGCGAGGCGCGCGTGGTGCCCGATATCGAAGACACCATCATTGCCGCCGTGAACGACCTGCGCGCGCGCTATGACTATGTCTTCACATCCGGCGGTATCGGCCCGACGCATGACGACATCACCGCCGACTGTATCGCCAAAGCCTTTGGCGTGAATATTGATGTCCAGCCTGAGGCGCGTCGCCGGCTGGAAGCGCATTACGAGGCCGGCATGCTGAATGCGGCGCGCCTGCGCATGGCACGTATTCCCGACACCGCCACGCTGATCGACAATCCGGTGTCGGCCGCGCCGGGCTTCCGCATCGGCAATGTCATGGTGATGGCCGGTGTGCCGAAGATTTTCGAGGCGATGGTGGCCAGCGTGGCGCCGACGCTGACCGGCGGCGACAAGCTGCTGTCGCGCACCATACTGGCGCTGGTACCCGAGGGCGCGGTGGCCGAGGATCTCGGCGCGCTGCAGAAGCAGTATCCCGATGTGGATATGGGTTCCTATCCGGCCTTCCGCGGCGGTCGCGCCTCAACCGCCATCGTGATGCGCTCCACGGATCGCAGCATGCTGGATGCCGCCGCCGACGCGATGTATGCCATTTTCCGCCGCATGGGCGGCGAGCCTTTCGAGAACGAGATCGTCTGATGCGTCAGTTCTTGCTTGCCGGCCTAGTCGCCGGTCTTTTCGCGTCCGCGGCTGTTGCGCAGCAGAATCCGGGCGGCAGCCTGGCGCCGCCGCCGAAATTCCTCGCGCGCGATCTGCAGGCGCTATGCGATGGCGCCGAAGGCAGTGCGCGCCTGGCCGGCTGCCTGCGTTATCTGCAGGCCTCGGTGGCGATGTATGAGCTGGCGGTGGCGGAGAAGGAACTCACCTGGTTCTGCGCGCCGCGCGAGGCGCCGGCTGTGCTGCTGCGCCAGCAATTCGTCGAATGGGCCAAGGAAAACGGCGACCAGATGGGGCAGGAGGCGATCCAGGCCGTGCGGCTGGCCATGACGGATGCCTTCCCCTGCCAGGAATAACACCAGTGTGACCGCTGGCCGTATTTCCGCCGCAACTCGCGGATAGGCTGCGCAGTTATCATGGCCCCGGAGGTCGCGCCGATATGGGCAGAAACACACCCTTTGCCATTCTAGCCCGCCCATCGTTTCTGATGCTGGGCATCGCCGGTCTGCTGGTTGCCTGCGGGCCGCCGATGGCCTGGCAGAAGCCCGGTGTGACCATGGCCGAGGCCCAGGCCGACAGTCGCGACTGCAGTCATCTGGCGCGCGACCAGGCCTTCCGCGAAAGCTTCTTTGGCGGGCCCTATGGCTATCCGGGCTACTATGGCTACGGCAGCTGGCCCTCGCGGTTCGGGCCTTATCCGGGACCCTATGGTTACCGGCATGATTCCTTCATGTGGCGCCAGCAGCGCGAGGGCGATTTGCAGAATTTCTGCCTGCGCGCCCGCGGCTATCACCTGGCGCCGGTGCCGGTGCCGGTGCCGGGACAGGGCTCGTGATGCGACCCGCCGCGGCCTTACTGTTTCTCGGTGTCGTTGCCTGTTCGCCCAGCACGGAATGGGCGCGGCACGGCACATCGCCCGAGCAGCGCCAGACGGACGAGAAGGAATGCCACGATATCGCCAGCTGGCAGGCACTGGATGAAAGCGACAAGTCGCGGCCGATTTATCCGCCGTATCGCGACACGCAGTTCCTGGAATCGGGCGGCGAGGATGGCAGCGCCGGCACCACATCCTACAGTCGCCGGGGGCCGCGCATGTATGAGCTGTCGATCTACTGCATGGAACAGCGTGGCTATCATCTGCAGCCCATAGCAAAAAAGCCATGAAGCGTTTTGCAGGCATTTCGCTCCTGCTGTTACTGGCAGCCTGCGCGACGACGCCAACCGAATGGGTGCGCAGCGATACCGGCATCGTACAGCGCGACAGCGACTACAAGGACTGTCGCAACATCGCCTGGAAACAGGCGCTTGATGAAAGCTCATCGACGCGGCCGCTGTATCCGCCCTGGACTGGCACCGGCTTCAACAGCTTTGGCGCACCCTGGCGCGAACCGCGCACGCCGTCCTATTTCGACCGAGGCCCGCGTGAGGCGGAGTTCACCGATTACTGCATGCGCGAGCGCGGCTATCGCCTGCAGGCCGTGGCCTCACCGCGTTAGCGGTTCTTCCAGAACGCTTTCGGCCTTGTGGCAGGCCACCTTGCGGCCATCCGGCAATTCACGCAGGTCAGGGTTCGTACTCCGGCAATGCTCATCAGCATAAACACAGCGGTCAGCCAAGGCGCAGCCAGGCCTGAGCGCGGTCTGGCTTGGCGGATTGCCCTGCAGCAGGCTGCGGCGGCGCGCCTGACCTGGTGGCGGCGGCACCGGTTGCGGTAATGCTGCCAGCAATGCGCGGGTATAGGGATGCGCAGGCTTGGCGAAGATCGTCGCCGTGCTGCCCTGCTCGACGATGCGGCCGAGATACATCACCGCCACATGGCTGCAGAGATGATCGATCACCGCCAGATTGTGGCTGATGAACAGATAGGTGATGCCATAGCGCTGCTGCAGCTCGGCCATCAGGTTCAACACCTGGGCCTGCACCGAGACATCCAGCGCCGACACGGCTTCGTCGGCCACGATCAGCTTCGGCCGTGTGATCAGGGCGCGGGCGATGGCGATGCGCTGACGCTGGCCGCCGGAAAACTCGTGCGGATATTTTTCCATGTCGCCGGCGCGCAGCCCCACGGTCGCCAGCGTTTCCGCCACGCGCTGTTTGCGTTCGGCCTTCGACAGTTTCTCCAGCACATCCAGCGGCTCGGCCACGATACGCTCCACCGTCAGGCGCGGATCGAGCGAACCGTAAGGGTCCTGGAACACCATCTGGAAATCGCGCCGTGCCGCCCGCAGCTCCTCGGTCGACAGCGCATTCAGATCGCGGCCGGCAAACTGCATGCGGCCCTGGCTCGGCTTCTCCAGCGCCATCACCAGCCGCGCCAGCGTGGACTTGCCGCAGCCGGACTCACCGACGATGCCGAGGCTTTCGCCGGCCTGTACGGTCAGCGACACGCCATTCACGGCGAAGACCAGCTGTGCAGCCGAAAATGGCGTCGCCCGTTTCAGCGTGTAGGTCTTATGGATGTCTGTCAGCTCGACCAGCGCGGTCATGGCGCGGCCCCAACCGCGATATCGGTGCGCCAGCATTCGGCCTGATGCGTCGGGCCGATGGCGGCGTTGGGCGGGAATTCGGCGCGGCAGCGCGGCTCGACCAAGCTGCAGCGGTCGGCAAAGGCGCAGGCCGCCGGCAGATCGTGCAGGTCAGGCACGATGCCGGGAATCGTCGGCAGCTGCGGGCGCGGATGCGAAAGTCCCGGTGCGATGCGCGGCATGGCCGAGAACAGCCCGCGCGCATAAGGGTGCGCCATGCGGGCAAACACCTCGCGCACCGGGCCGGACTCCACTGCCCGGCCGGCATACATCACCAGTACGCGATCCACCGTTTCGGCGATCACGCCGAGATCGTGGCTGATCAGCACCAACCCCATGCCGGTCTCATCCACGAGGCGCCGGATCAGGTCGAGGATCTGGCCCTGGATGGTGACGTCCAGCGCGGTGGTCGGCTCGTCGGCGATCAGGATGTCGGGGTCGCAGGCCAGCGCCATGGCGATCATCACGCGCTGGCGTTGCCCGCCCGACAGCTGATGCGGATAGGCATCGAGCCGGCTGCGCGGATTGGGAATGCCGACGCGATCCAGCAGTTCAACAGTTCGCTCGCGCGCCTGTGCCCCGCGCAATCCCAGATGCAGCCGCAGCGGTTCGGCGATCTGGTCGCCGATCCGGTACAGCGGATTGAGCGAGGTCATCGGTTCCTGGAAGATCATCGCCAGCCGATTGCCGCGCAGGCCGCAGAGGTCTTGCTCGCTGGCGGTCAGCAGGTTGCGGCCGGCATAGGTCACCTGGCCGGTGGTGCGGGCGCCATCGGGCAGCAGGCCCATCAGGGCCAGTGCGGTGAGCGATTTGCCGCTGCCGGATTCACCGACAATGCCAAGCGTCTCGCCTTTGCCAAGCCCGAAGCCGATACCGCGTACCGCTTCGGCCGGGCCGCGTGCGGTCTGCAGCGCGACTCGGAGGTCTTTCACAGAAAGGAGAGGCCCACCTGTTTGTGTCTCTGGCATCAGCGCTGCCTCGACAGGCGCGGATCGGTCAGATCGCGCAAGCCGTCGCCCAGCAGGTTGAAACCGAGCACGGCAATGGCGATGGCGATGCCGGGAAAGACAGCTAAGAACGGCGCGCGGAAGACCATGGCCTGCGCTTCGTTCAGCATGCGGCCCCAACTGGGCGTCGGCGGCTGGGTGCCGAGACCGAGATAAGACAGCGCGGCTTCGGCCAGGATGGCGAGCGCGAACTGGATGGTGGCCTGCACCACGATCACGGCGAGGATATTGGGCAGGACATGTTCGATGGTGATGCGGAAGGCGCCCTTGCCTGCGCTGCGGGCGGCCAGGATATAGTCGCGCGCCCAGATCGCATTGGCCGAGCCGCGCACCACGCGGGCGAAAACGGGAATGTTGAAAATGGCGATGGCGACGATGGAATTCATCGTGCTGGGGCCGAAGATGGCGGCCAGCATGATCGCCGAGAGAATTGCCGGGAAAGCGAAAGTGAAATCGGCGAAACGCATCACCAGTTCTTCGATCCAGCCACGCCGGGCGGCAGCTAGAAGCCCGAGCGTGCAGCCCATCACGAGGCCGCCGCCAACAGCGAGCAACCCGACGGTAAGCGAATTCTGCGCGCCGGCCAGGATCAGCGACAGCACGTCGCGGCCGAAGGGGTCGGTGCCAAGCCAGTAATCGGCCGAGGGCATCTGCATACGGCGACGGATATTGATGGCGGTCGGCGAATACGGCGTCCAGACCAGCGACAGCAAAGCCATGCCGACGACAAGGCCGGTCAGCGCCGCACCGACCACGAAGCTGCGATGGCGGAGGGCGCGCTTCAGGAAGCTAGACATCATGCGCCTTCAGTCGCGGATCGATCACCGCGTAAAGCACATCGACGATGAAGTTCACGGCCACCACGGTAAAGGCGAGCAGGATCACGGCGGCTTTCACCACCTCGATGTCGCGATTGCTGATCGCCTGGAAGATCAGGCGGCCCAGGCCGGGCAGCGAGAAGACCTGCTCCACCACAATCGTGCCGGTCAGCAGGTTGCCGAACTGCAGCCCGATCACGGTGATCACCGGGATCAGCGCGTTGCGCAGGACGTGGCGCCACAGCACGGCCTGGCGGCTGAGGCCCTTGGCGCGCGCGGTACGTACGAAATCCTCGCGCAGCACTTCCAGCACCGAAGAGCGCGTGATGCGGGCCAGGATCGCGGCCTGCACCACAGCGAGCGAGATGCTGGGCAGGATCAGGCTTTTCATCGCGCCGGCAGGGCCATCAGCCCAGCCGGCAAAGCCGCCGGCCGAGAACCAGCCGAGATTGACGGCGAAGAGCAGGATCAGCAGCAGGCCGAACCAGAAATTCGGAATCGAGATGCCAAGCTGGCTGATTCCCATGATCACGAGATCGCCCGGCTTGTTGTGTTGCGCGGCGGCGTAGACGCCGAGGCCCAGCGCAAGGATCACGGTCAGCAGCATGGCGCCGAGCGATAGCGGATAGGTCAGCGCAAGGCGTTCGGCGATCAGCGGCCAGACCGGCGTTTTGTAGGCATAGGAAATGCCGAAATCGCCCACCAGCAAATTGCCGATCCACAGCAGGTAGCGGTCGAGGACCGGCTTGTTCAGGCCGTATTCCTCGCGGAAAACATTCAGCTGCTCGTCGGTGGCATCGATGCCCAGCACCAGCAAAGCCGGATCGCCGGGCAGGATTTCCAGCACCAGGAATACGATCACCGAGGTCACCAGCAGGGTGGCGAGCAGGGTGACCAGGCGCTTGAGCAGGAAGGCGGTCATTTACTGCCTGCCGCTTTCTGCGGCCCGCTGCCGGGCGGGCAGTTGCGCCAGCAGGGCATGCCTGGCCGGCGCAGTCATGGTTGGCCAGGCGCCGATTTCCTCGCCCGTGCGCCAGCAGCCCAGGCACCAGCCGGTCTTGCGGTCGATGGTGCAGACCTTGTTACAGGGCGACGGCGGCGGCTCGTCAGCCAGCGCCGGGTCTGAAGTGGGGGGGCGCGCGTCAATCATGGCTAAAATGTGGCATTCCCGGCGCGGTGAAGCACCGCAAATCTTGGCCGGGGACTTGAACCATGGTGGGGGACACTCTTATCTAGCGGGCGCTGAAGCGGCAGGGGCCGCCATGTGGGGCAGGGATCAACTAAAACGATGATCGACATCAAGAATCTGGTCAAGCAGTTCGGGCCATTCACCGCCGTCGATAATATCAGTTTCAGCGTCGCCAAGGGCGAGGTGCTGGGCTTTCTGGGGCCGAACGGCGCCGGCAAATCCACCACCATGAAGATGCTCTGCGGTTTCCTGAACCCCACCTCGGGCAGCATTTCGGTCTGCGGCCATGACGTCGAGGCCGAGCCGCTGGCCGCCCGCCGCGCCATCGGCTACCTGCCGGAAGGCGCACCGACCTATGCCGACATGACGGCGCGCGGCTTTCTCGATTTCATCGCCGATGTACGCGGACTGGCCGGCAAGGACCGCCAGTGGCGCCTCGACAAGGTGGTTGACCAGGTCAACATCAAGGATGTGCTGGACCAGCCGATCGATACGCTGTCCAAGGGCTACAAGCGCCGCGTCGGCCTGGCCCAGGCGATCCTGCACGATCCGCCGGTGCTGGTACTCGACGAGCCGACCGACGGCCTCGATCCCAACCAGAAGCATGAGGTGCGCGGCCTGATCCAGGCCATGTCGCGCGACAAGGCGATCATCATCTCGACGCATATCCTTGAGGAAGTGGAAGCGGTGTGCAGCCGCGCCATCATCATCGCCCGTGGCCGCATCCTGGCCGAAGGCAAGCCCGAAGGCTCTGCTGGCTGGCGCATCGGCGAAATGCTCGCCGGGCCCGGCAAACTCGATGCCGCCTTCCGCGAAATCACGCAAGCGCGCGCCGCCTAAGCAGGAATTACCAGACCATGAAACCGATGCTTGCCGTTCTGCGCCGCGAATTCAGCGGCTATTTCTCCACTCCGGTGGCTTATGTCTTCATCGTGGTGTTCCTGTTCACCGCGGGAATCTTCACCTTCTATCTCGGTCAGTTCTTCGAACGCGGCCAGGCCGACCTGAAGGCCTTCTTCCTGTTCCATCCCTGGCTTTACCTGTTCTTCCTGCCCGCCATCGCCATGCGGCTATGGGCCGAAGAGCGCAAGGCCGGCACCATTGAGCTGCTGCTCACTCTTCCCATTCCGTTGTGGGCTGCAGTACTTGGCAAGTTCCTCGCCGCCTGGGCCTTTGCCGGCATCGCGCTGGCGCTGACCTTCCCGCTCTGGCTCACCGTCAACTGGCTCGGCAATCCCGATAACGGCGTGATCCTCGCCGGTTATATCGGCAGCCTGCTGATGGCGGGCGCCTACCTTGCCATCGGCAGCTGCATGTCGGCGGTGACCAAGAATCAGGTGATCGCCTTCGTGCTCAGCGTGCTGGTCTGCTTCATCTTTACCGTCTCGGGCGCGCCGATGGTGCTCAGCTTCTTCCAGGGCTGGGCGCCGGCGCTGATCGTCGACACCATCGCCTCGTTCAGCTTCCTGGCGCATTTCAACGCCATCACCGAGGGCGTGATCGATATCCGCGACCTCGTCTTCTTCCTCTCGCTCATCGCGGTCTGGCTCTATGCCAACGCGGTCATCGTCGACCTCAAGAAGGCTGGCTAAGTCATGAAAACCGGCAGCAAAGCCCTTCTCACCGGCACCGGCCTGGTCGCCGCGTTTGCCCTGTTCTTTGGCTTCAATGTCCTGGTCAATAACGGCCTGCGCGATGCGCGGATCGATCTGACCGAGGCGCGGCTCTATACCTTGTCGGATGGCACGCGCAACGTGCTGAAGACGATCCCCGAGCCGATCACGCTGCGCTTCTTCTTCTCGGATAAGCTGGCCGGCAATGCGCCGCAGCTGAAGCAGTATGGCAATCGTGTGCGCGAACTGCTCGAGCGCTATGCCTCGCTCGCGGACGGTAAGATTCGCCTCGAAGTGATCGACCCCGAGCCCTTCACTGAAGCGGAAGACCGCGCGGTGCAGGCCGGCCTGCAGGGCGCGCAGCTGCCCGGCGGATCGCTGTATTTCGGCCTGGTCGGTACCAATGCACTGGACCAGCAGCAGACCATTGCCTTCTTCCAGGCCGACAAGGAACAGTTCCTCGAATATGACCTGACCAAGCTGGTCTACAGCCTGAGCAACCCGACCAAGCCGACGGTCGGCATCCTTGGCGCCCTGCCCCTGGAATACGGCCCGGGCGGCATGATGGCGGCGATGCGTAACCAGGCGCAGCCCTATCTGATCCTTGAGCAGATCAAGCAATTCTTCCAGGTGAAGATGCTGGATCCCGTCAAGCCGGAAGAGATCGACGAGAAAATCTCGACGCTGATCCTGGCGCATCCGAAGGACCTGAGCCCGCAGGCGCAGTATGCCATCGACCAGTATGTGCTGAAGGGTGGCCGACTGATCGTCTTTGCCGATCCCTATTCGGAAACCATGGCGGCGATGCCCAACCCGATGACCGGCCGGCCGATGCCGGGCGGCGACCAGTCCTCGCTGCTGCCCGAGCTGTTCAAGGCCTGGGGCATCGAGGTCGCGCCGAACCAGTTCGTCGCCGACCTGGCGCTGGCGCAGCGTGTGCAGACCGGCCGCAGTGGCGCGGCTGCCGTGGTCGACTACGTGCCCTGGCTGGCGATCCCGGGTGAGCGGCTCAGCCGCGACGATGTCGTGACCGCCGAACTGACACAGATTAATGCTGCCTCGATGGGCTCGATCCGCAAGCTGGATGGCGCCACCACGACCGTCACGCCGCTGATCACCTCGTCGAACCAGGCGATGCTGATGGACGTGAAGGATCTCGACGGCGATCCGAATCCGCAGGCGCTGGCCGAGAAGTTCAAGCCGACCGGGGAGACTTACATGCTGGCCGCCCGCATCAGCGGTACGGTCAAATCGGCCTTCCCGAATGGTGCGCCGCCTGCCGAGAGGAAGGATGGCGAAGCGCCGAAGGCTGCTGCCCCGCATGTGGTCGAGAGCGCCAAGCCGATCAACGTCCTGCTGGTGGCTGATGCCGATTTGCTGGATGACCGCTTTTGGGTGCGCAGCCAGCAGATGATGGGCCAGAATATGTATGTGCCGATCGCCGCCAATGCCGATCTGCTGGTCAATGCGATCGACAACATGTCGGGCTCGGGCGACCTGATCGGCCTGCGCAGCCGCGGCCGCTCGCAGCGTCCGTTCGAGGTGATCGACAATATGCGCCGGCAGGCCGAGCAGCAGTTCCTCGCCCGGCAGAAGGCGCTGGAGCAGAAGCTGGAAACCACGCAGAAGCAGCTGGCCGACCTGCAGAGCAAGGCGCAGGACCAGTCCAATGCCCTGCTGAGTGCCGAACAGGAAGCGGCGATGACCACCTTCCGCGACGATCTGCTCTCCACCCGGCGTGAGCTGCGCGGCGTGCAGCGCGAGCTGAACCGCGACATCGAAAGCCTGCAGGTGCTGGTGAAGTTCATCAATATCGGCCTGATGCCGCTCCTCGCCGCGCTGGTGGCGGTCGGTCTGGCCATCGTCTGGCGTCAGCGGCGTATCCGCCGCGCGCTGGAAGGCTAAAGCATACTACCGGAGTAGGGTCATGAAGCTGCGCAACAAGAGCTGGGCAATTCTGGTCGCCGCTGCCGTCGTCCTGGGCGGCGCTGGCTGGTGGGTGGCTGTTTCGCGCGATAAGGCGGCGCAGGCGGATTTCACGCCGAAGCCGATGTTCCCCGGCCTGACCTCGAAGGTGAATGACGTCGCCTCGCTGGAGATCGCCACGGTGAAGTCGCTGTTCCGCATTGAACGCGGCGCAACGGCCGACCAGTGGACCCTGCCGAGCCGGCATGACTATCCGGTGCGCGCCGATCTGGTGCGCAAGAATGTGCTGGGTGTTGCGGGCCTTGAAACTATCGAGCCGCGCAGCGACAAGCCGGAGAATTACAACCTGCTGCAGGTCTCGGAGCCGGACCAGTACAAGCCCGTCGATGATGCGGCGAAGTCAGATCCCGGTCCGATCCTGATCCGACTGGTCGACAAAGATGCCAAGTCGATGGCGGCCGTGATCGTCGGCAAGACGCGCAGCTATCCCACCGGCGGCAAGCCCGGCCAGCTACAGGTGCGCAAGCCGGATGAAGCGCGGGCTTGGCTGGCTCAGGGCACGCTGGAACTGCCGGCCGATCCGGTGCAGTGGCTCGTGAAGGACCTGATCAAGATCGACAAAAGCCGTGTGGCCTTCGCCACCGTGACGCATCCCGATGGCGAAGTGCTCAAGGTCCATCGCGGCCCCGAGAAGCCCGACAATACGCCGGTCGATTTCGTGCTGCCCGACATGCCCAAGGGCATGAAGGCCGGCTCGCCCTTCGATGTAAATGCGGTCGCCGGTGGTCTCGCCTATCTTGGCTTCGAAGATGTCGGCAAGGCCAGCGAGCACGACTTCTCGAAGGCAACCGTGACCGAGATCGTCACTCTGGATGGCGTGAAGGCCGTGGTGCGCACGATTCCGGCCGAAGAGGACAAGAAATTCTGGATCGTGATCTCGGCCAGTTACGATGCGGCATTGGCCAAGCCCAGCGATGCCAACAAGGATCTGCTGAAGCCTGAAGAGGCCGAGAAGCAGGTGAAGGAAGCGATGGCGCGCATGGATGGCTGGGCCTATCTGGTCAACGACTATGCCGCGCGCGACCTGACCCGCCGGCTGAAAGACCTGATCGAGCCGGAAAAGAAAGACGACGAAAAGAAAGGCTGATTATTTACTGGAGGTGCCGTCATGACCGACCAGACCATGCAGTTTCAGGCCGAAGTTACCCGGCTGCTGCATATCGTTACCCACGCGCTCTACAGCCAGAAGGAAATCTTCCTTCGCGAGCTGATCTCCAACGCTTCCGATGCCTGCGACAAGCTGCGCTTCGCAGCCCAGACCGAGGCTGATCTCTGGGCCGGCGACAGTGATCTCAAAGTCGTGCTCACGCCTGACAAGGCAGCAGGCACGCTAACCATCTCCGATAACGGTATCGGCATGAGCCGGGATGAGCTGGTCGGTAATCTCGGCACCATCGCGCGGTCCGGCACTGGTGAATTTGCGGCCAAGATGACCGGCGATGCCGCCAGGGACATGGCGCTGATCGGCCAGTTCGGCGTTGGTTTCTACTCCGCCTTCATGGTCGCAGAGAAGGTGGAAGTGATCTCGCGCAAGGCCGCCGAAACCCAGGCCTGGCGCTGGACCTCCGACGGCTCCGGCCAGTTCACCATCGGCGAGGCGGAGCGCGCCGCCCGCGGCACCACGATCATCCTGCATTTGCGCAAGGGCGAAGAGGAATTCCTCGAAGCTCTGCGGCTCAGTCATATCGTCCGCACCTATTCGGACCATATCGCCCTGCCGGTGGTGCTGGAGGCGGAGGGTAAAACCGAGACGCTGAACAGTGCCAGCGCGCTCTGGGCGCGGCCGAAATCCGAAGTGACGGAAGAGCAATATCAAAGCTTCTACCATCATGTGTCGCATGCCTTCGACGATCCCTGGCTGACGCTGCATGCCAGGGCCGAGGGCAAGCTGGATTACAGCCTGCTGCTGTTCGTGCCGTCGTCGCGACCGCATGACCTGTTCGATCCAGCGCGCAAATCGGCGCTGCGGCTGTATGTACGTCGCGTCTTCATCACGGATCGCTGCGACGAACTGGTGCCGCCGTGGCTGCGTTTCCTGCGTGGCGTGGTCGATTCCGCCGACCTGCCGCTGAATGTCAGCCGCGAGATGCTGCAGCACAATCCGGTGCTGGCGCGGATCAAGCAGGCGATCAGCCGGCGCGTGCTGACCGAGCTGGAAAAGAAGGCCGGCAAGGATGCGGCCGAGTATGAAAAATTCTGGGAGGCTTTCGGCCCGGTGCTCAAGGAGGGTCTTTACGAAGACCCCGAGCATCGCGAGGCGATCCTGAAGCTGGCGCGTTTCCGCTCGTCGCAGCGCGATGGCTGGGTCTCGCTGGATGACTACATTGCCGCCATGAAAGAGGGCCAGAGCGCCATCTATGTGATTAACGGCGAGCAGGCGGACCAGCTGAAGCACAGTCCGCAGCTGGAGGGTTTCCGCGCCAAGGGTGTGGAAGTTCTGCTGCTGACCGATCCGGTCGACGATTTCTGGCTCTCGGTGGTGCGCGACTATGCCGGCAAGCCGATCAAATCGGCCAGCCGCGCTGGCGCTGACCTCGACGGCATCGCCGGTTCAGCGGAGGAGAAAAAATCCGAAGAGCGCCCGGACGACGCTGCGCTGGGAACGCTGATTGCAGCACTGAAGCAGATCCTGGGCGATTCGGTGAAGGATGTGCGGGAATCCAAGCGTCTGACCGACAGCGCGGTTTGCCTCAGTGCGGCCGAAGGCGATATGGACATGCATCTGGAGCGCCTGCTGCGCCAGCACAAACAGCTCGACAAGGCCACGACGCGCATTCTCGAGATCAATCCCGGCCATCCGCTGATCCGGGCATTGTCGGCGCGGGCCCAGCAGTCCGGTGCCGTGGATGCGCTGGAAGATGCCGCACATCTGCTGCTGGATCAGGCCCGCCTCGTGGAGGGCGAACCGCCGGCCGACCCGCTACAATTCGCGCAGCGGCTGGCCAAGCTGATGGAAAAGGCAATCTAGCCTTTACATTCCCACGCGACTCAGCGGCACTTCGGTGACGCCGTAGCCGGCTTCGGCGGGAATGCGCAGATGCGGCTCGGAGAAGCTGGTCTTGTCCAGCACGGGCATCACATCGACGATGGGATCGCGTTTCGTGGCGGCCAGGGCCTCGACCACGTTGCGGGAGCGCGCCAGTTTCACCAGCTGCATGCGGGTGGCGAACACGATGGTGCGGGTCTTGGCTTCCCAGTCGTCGAGCGCCGCCTGTGCCCCAACCCATTCGGATTCCACCGATTCCGAACCGTCATGCACACCGATCTGGTCGGCCGGCGCCGGGGCCAGGAAAAACCAGGTGTCGAAACGCTTGGGCATCACCTCAGGCGTGATCCAGTGTGCAAACGGCACCAGCGTATCGAGTGCATAGTCCAGGCCTTCGGCTTCGGCCATGTCACGCAAGGTCTTCTCGCCGCGATTGAGCGGTTCGCGCCAGTGGCCAAGGGTTTCGACGCGCGCGGCCGACAGTAATGCGCCGTTGCCTTTCGCCCGTGCCAGAAGCAGACCGGATTCCTCGAACGCCTCGCGGATCGCACCAAAGGCAAAGGATGTCAGCGCAGGATCGAAAGCGCCGGGGCGGGCATGGCGACCCATCAGCACCGGATCACTGTCGCCATCGGCCAGCTTGCCGCCGGGAAATACCAGGGCGCCGGAGGCAAAGTCGATGGCGTGATTGCGCTTGACCATGAAGACTTCCAGCCCGGCGGCGCCGTCGCGCACCATCAGCACGGTGCTGGAAGGGCGCAGCGCGTTCTTTGCTTCACTCATCGGTGTTTCCCCACTTCTTTTCTGAATTAGACGTCGCGCGTGAGATAGACCCTGTTGCCGCCATGCGGCAGGCGCGCGAAGCCGCGCTTGGCGAGCCAGGCGATGCCCGGCGTATCATGTTCCGGCCGCTGGATTTCGATGGCGATAAGGCCGAGCCCGCGGGCATGCATGGCGGCGCAGTCGAGCAGCCATGCACCCAGGCCCTGGCCGCGCGCCTCTTCGGCCACTGTCAGCCGGCTGATCAGCAGGCTGCTCTGCAGCGGGAGCAATACGATGAAGGCATCGATGGCGGTGCGCCATTCGGCAACGAACAGGCTGCCATCGCGCTCCAGCGCGGCAAGGTCGAGGCTGGTGCTATCGGGCAGGGTGGTGCGGGCAATTTCCTGCAGGCGATACAGGTCATTGCGATCAGCCGGGCGCAGGCGATGTTGGATTCTGTTGGCGGGCCGGTTGCCTGAAACGGATGTCATGGGGAAACCATCGGGCGCACCGGCCAGCCTGTCAACCGCAGAGGGTGTAACCTTTGCAGGTCCGGCTATTTGCCGGCTTTGATATCGCCGCCTTTGATGTCAATGGCGCCCAGCACCGGCCCGACGCCTTCGCTGGTGACGATCTGCAGCATCACCATAGCGCCCTGGCGGGTCCAGTCGGTGCCGGTCAGGTCCGGCACATCGTAACTGGCGCTCTGGCCTTTCCAGCGGCCAAGATCGCCCCAGCTGCGTGCGACATTGAGATAATTGAGCGTCTTGCCGGAATTCTCGCCGCGCTCGATGGCAACTTCATGCTGCATGTCATAACGGCAGAGCACCAGTTTCGCCTCACCCTCGAAACCGGCCATCGCCGGCACCTTGATCTGCCAGTTGCCGGTCTTGCTTTTCTCGGCCTGAATGGCGACTGACGGCATGCGACGGCCTTTTTCGAGTGCCTTCTCGACCGCTGTGCGGTCGGAGCCGACGACCATGAATTTGCCGTTCACCACCACCTGCGGTGTATAGATGTCGCGCTTGCCTGAATTACGGGCGTAATCCTGTTGACGCACGCCATGGCCTTTGCGGCTCAGCGTGTCCTTCCAGCCGAGATAATCCCAGTAATCGACATGCAGCGAAATCGCGATGACATTCGGCTGCTTGAGCCAGTCCTGCATCAGTGCGTCGGCCGGCGGGCAGGAGTTGCAGCCCTGGCTGGTGAACAGCTCCAGCACGACAGGCGTCGTTTGTGGCTGCGCATGGCCCGATGCCGTGCCAGCCAGCACCAAAAGCATGGCAAGCGCGGCCCGACGGAGCGCAGAACGAAGATTTGGGGCTGATCCAATCATGGGGGTCAAGCTAGGCATGCCAACAGCCTACGACTACTCACGTTGCGGTGAAAGCGGCAAGGCGCTGATCCAGCAGATCATTCGGCAACGGCATCAGGCGGGCGACATGGGTCCAGACCAGCGCCGCCTCGATCCGGTGGCTGGGGAAAACCTGGGCCAGCAGGCCACGATACAGCGCCATTTGGTCAAGATAGGCGGCGTCGACCTCACTCACCAGCGAAGGTGGCGGTCGGTTGGTCTTGTAATCAACCACCAGCACCGTCTCCTCGGTGATCAATAGCCGGTCGACCTGGCCGACCACCATCCTGGTGCCGATCCGGCCAGCCAGCGGCGCTTCGGTGCGCGCCTCCGGGCGGAAGATCGCGGCAAATTGCGGGTCATTCAGAAGTGCGGTCACTTCCTTTAGCAGTGCCGATTGACTGGCGGGGTCCAGCGCGTGACCCGGATGGGCAAGAAAGCGTATCGCTGCCGGCACACGTTCGGCCTCGGGCAGATCGGGCAGGGTCTGCAGCATGCGATGGATCAGGCGGCCACGCTTCAGACCATCCTGATTCCTGGCTGTGGTCGGGCTCAAGGGTGCCGGATCAGGACGGCTCGGCTGTGACGGGCTCAACGGGCGTGGCGGGATCGGCTCGGGCGGTGCCGGCTGCCGCAGCCAGTCCGGCGCGGCATGGGCTTCTATCACGGCTTCGGCCGGTTTGGCCTCGCTGTGGCTGTCGGGATTTGTCTCGAAGCGTCGCGCTTCATCGCCCCAGGGCAGGATAATACTCTGAACGGAAGGGAGGTGGTCGAAACCGGACGCGACCAGGTCGTACCAGCTGCCCTGCGGCGGACCCTTATCGGCATTGCGGATACCGAGATAACCGCAGACATAAAGCCGGTCGCGCGCGCGTGTCAGCGCGACATACAGCAGGCGGCGATATTCCTCCAGCTGCTCGGCCTGGCGTTTGTCACGCAAACCGGCTGTCACCGCCGTGTCGTTGTCCTTGCGCATCGGCCAGTAGAGCTGCGGCACGACGCGGGCCGCCGCCGGGCCTGCTGCGCGCACTTCCGGCGTGGGCGCTTCACCCCACAGCAGGCCGCTGCCGCCCTGCTCCTGCGGCAGGTCGCAGGTATCGGGCAGGATCACGATCGGTGCTTCCAGTCCCTTGGCGCCATGCACGGTCAGCACGCGCACCTCGTTGCGGCCCTGATCGAGGTCGCGTTTCACCTCGCCGGCATGCCGCGGGAACCAGCTCAGAAAGCCCTGCAGGCTGGGCGCGTTTTCACGCTCATAGGACAGTGTCGCGGCAATGAATTCATCAATCGGTTCGTTGGCCTGCGGCCCCAGCCGGGCCACCAGCCGCTGCCGTCCGCCACCGGCACCCAGCAGTTCGGCATAGAGCGCGAAAGGCGTGACCAGGTCGGCGCGGCCGAGCCACTTGTGCAGTTCGTCATTCGCCGCGCGCCATAGCGGGCGCTCATCTGCGCGGCGCTGCAGTTCGTGCCAGACGCGCGGCTGCTGGCGGTTCCAGCACAGTTCGAACAACTCCTCTTCGCTGAAATTGAACAGTGGGCCTTTCAGCACCGTGGCCAGTGTCAGGTCGTCTTCCGGCAGCAAACAGAAGGCGCCGAGCGCCAGCAGGTCGAGTACGGCGATCTGTTCGGCCAGTTTCATACGGTCGGCGCCGGCCACCGGCACGCCGGCGGTTTTGAGTGCCTGCACCATCGCCTCGAAGAACACATTGCGACGGCGCACCAGGATCATCACATCGCCCGGCTGCATGGGGCGGCCCAGGCTGGGCAGCAATTCTTCGCTGTCCATCCAGCGCTTGATCTGTGCGGCGATCTCTTCGGCCAGGCGTTTGCGCGGGTCTTTCTGACCGACATAGTCCAGCGGTGCTTCCCAGGGCTCGCTCTGCGCCTTCGGATCGGGCTTGAAGGGCGGCCAGAGTTCGATACGACCGGCCTCATCGCGACGCTTGGCCTTGTGCTGCAGTTCCTGCCCAGGCTCCACCACCCCGGGCTTGGCGGCGTCTTCGGCAAAGACGGCATCGACCAACTGCAGCACGGCGGGGGCCGAGCGGAATGACATTTCCAGCGGAATGCGAGCCAGGCGCTCACCAGCGCCTTCGGCCAGGCGTCTTACATACTGGTATGTATCCAGAAATGCCTGCGGCTTGGCGCCCTGGAAGCTGTAAATCGACTGCTTCACATCGCCGACCGCGAATACAGTGCGGCGGTTTTCGCCGGCGCCAAAGCCACTAAAGAACTCCTCGGCTATCGCCACCACCACCGACCACTGGTCCGGGCTGGTATCCTGCGCTTCGTCCACCAGGATATGGTCGATGCCGCGATCCAGCTTGAACATCACCCAAGGCACCTGGCTCGGTTCCACCAGCAGGTCGCGCGTGCGCAGGATCAGGTCGTCGTAGTCCAGCAGGCCATAAGCAGTTTTGAGTGCCGCATAGGCGGTCAGCAGTCGCTCGCCGAGCCGCAGCAGCATGGCGGTGGCTTCGGCCACGGTCAGTTTGTTCAGCTCCTGCTGCAGAGCGATCAGGCGGCTCTGTTCTTCGGCCAGAATATCGGCGCAATCGGCAGGGATTTTCTTTGTCGCCATTTTGGCGCGCGGTTTACCTTCGGCGGTGAAGAAACCGGCCGACCAGTTGGTCTCGAAATTGTGCAGCGGCAGATCCGCCGCCAGCCAGTCGGCCAGCGGCTGACCAATCTTCTGGTCCGTCGCGCTGCCACCGCACAACGCTGCCGCCGCCCGGCGCAGTTCGTCGATGCGCATGGACTGAATATGAAGCTGGATGCAGAGGTCGCGCGTGGCGTCGGGCGGCAGTTCGAGTTGCGCATAGAGCGCGCCGATGGCACCTGCCGCGCCGTCATGCGCGTCCAGCAGCAGGGCCAGGTCGCGGCGGCGCCCCAGCAATGCCTTTAGCAGATCAGCGAAACGGCCGTCGTCCACACGTGCCGCGAAGAAATCGATTACCGGTTTGAAAGCCGCGTCGTTCAGGCCATCGCCCAGCACCTGCCGGCGGGCTTTCTCGAACAGATCGGCTGTGACGCCCTCATCGGCGACGGCAAAGCCCGGCGGGACTTCGGCTTCGACCGGGAAGCGTTTCAGAAGCGCCTCGCAGAAGGCATGCACGGTCTGCAGCCGCAAGCCGCCCGGCGATTCCAGCGTACGGGCAAACAGCCGCCGCGCCGCGTCCATATCCGCATCCGTCACCGGCCGGCCGAGCAGTTCGAACAGTTCGGCCTTCAATGCGGCGTCCGCCAGCGTGGTCCATTTGCCCAGCCGGTCGGTCAGGCGCAGCTGCATTTCGGCGGCAGCGGCCTTGGTGAAGGTGAGGCAGAGGATGCCGCTGGGTCGTGTGCCCATCAGCAGCAGGCGTGTGACGCGATCCACCAGCACGCGGGTCTTGCCCGAGCCGGCATTCGCCGCCACCCAGGCTGATAATGTTGGATCGGCGGCAACGCGCTGATTGGTCTGATGCGCCTCGAGTTCGGAATCCGGCTTCACTGGCCTTCTCCGGTGCCTTCGGCGCGTTCGGCCACGCGGGCGAGATGATCATAGTCGCCGGGGTAATCGACGAATTGCGGTCGCGGGCGCGACAGATAGGGGATTGCCGCATCGTCGAAGCGCGCCACCCAGCCGCTCAAGCGAGCCAATGCCTCGCGCGCCAGTTCATCGGCTGGCGGAATTTCGGTGCGGCTTGTGCCTTCAATGCGCTTTTCCTCTCCGGGCTCGGCACCGCCGCCGAGGCGGATGTAGACCAGTTCGGCGATGTCAGCCGGCGACAGGCCGGCAAAACCACCGGCCTGTGCAATGGCGGCTTCCAGTGCCAGTTGCGGCGACAATCCGCTGTTCACCTGTTTCGGTGTCGGCGGATTGCCGGTCTTGTAATCCAGAATCGCCAGGCGGCCGTCCACCTCATGCCGGTCGATGCGGTCAGCTTTGGCTTTCAGCGTGAAAGGACCAGCCGGTGCTGCGATCTCAAGCTGTCCTTCCTGCTCCAGCAAAGCAGGGCGGACACCTCCGGCACGGCGCTTGCGCTCGTATGCCAGGAACCAGCGCATGGCGCGTTCGAAACGTGGCCACCACAAGGCGGCGATCTCGGGCTGTTCCAGCCAGGCGCCAAATTCGCTGCGGCCGAGCGTGAGCAGTTCGCCGAGTGCCACAGTATCTTCGGGCAGGGTCTCGGCATGACGCTGCTGGAAAATCTCCAGTACCCTGTGGATCACGTCGCCACGCAGCCGCGCATCGGGCGGCTGGTCCGGCGGATCAAGGTGGCGCAGGTTCAGGATGCGCCGGGCGTAAAGCGCGTATGGATCGCGGATCCAGGTCTCGATAGCGGTGACGTAAAGCGTGCGCGGCCGCGCTGTCACCGGCGGCATCGGTCGCGGCGGATCGACTTTCAGGCTCTGCGCCGGCGTATCGAGTTGCTCGGCCCAGGCGAGATACTGTGGTGCCAGACTGCCGGTCCAGCGCGGGTCCTTGTCCTCAAGCAGTGCTTCCAGTCGCAGCAGCCAGCGCGCTGGCACGGTCGGCGTGCCATCGACTTTGGCGGCCCGCGTCAGGATCACGTCCTGGCCGCTGGCGGCCTGCACGAAATCATGTGCGGTCTGGCCCAGCCGGAATTCCGGGCTGCTGAGACCCAAAGCTACACGCATCGGCCGGCTGAGCCAGGGATCTTCCTTGGCCTGCGGCGGCCAGGTCCCTTCGTTCAGGCCGCCGAGGATGATGCGGTCGGCCTGCTGCAGGCGCGCTTCGAGCAGACCCCAGATCGCCAGCCGGCTATGCGAGGGTCGGCGTGGCCGCACCACCTGGCCTTCCAGCAGCGCATCGAGCAGGCGCGGCCATTCGGCCGGTGTCACTGCACCGAACTGGTCTGACGCATCCAGTAAATCCACCACCAGCTTATGCAGGACCTCACCGGCCTCATGCTGCCAGAGCGGCGGCGGCTGATCGGGAGCGACCGTCAACATTTCGGCGGCGAGTGTTTGCACCTCCACCAGCGTTTTGAGCGTCGTTGTCTGGCCGTCCTCGCTTCGCATCGTCTCGGCGATGGTGGCGAGGCGGGCCAGCGGTGGCAGCAGATCGGGCTCGGTCGCCAGATCGGCAGCAAGTGTCTTCAGGCCGACGGTCGGCCGGCTTTTGCGCAGCAGCTTGCGTTCAATGCGACGCGTCCAGCGCAGCAGATCGCCGCGCGCCATACCAAGCCGGCAGAAGGGGTGTTTGAGCAATGCCAGCAGCGGAACGGCTGCAAAATCCTCGGCCACGGCGGCGGCCAGCAGGCGCAGGAACACGGCAGGCGCGGTCTGGATCAGCGGAATACCGGCCGAGTCATCCACTGCAATGCCATAACGTGCCAGTTCCAGGCTGACGCGGCGCGCCAGCATGCGGTCGGGTGTGATGAGTGCGGCCGTCCGTCCGGGCGTTTCCAGCGTCTCTCGCATGGCCAGCGCGATGCTGAGGGCTTCCTCGCGCGGGCCCGGGGCGTCGATACGCTGCAGGCCGGCCAGTGCATCGCTGGCGATCTTGCCGCGCAGGTCGCGCCAGCGGTGGCTTTCTGCCGGTGGCAGGAGCGCAGCTGTCAGTAGTCCAGCGCGGTCCTGGTCTGCTTGACCCTCATCGGCCCAGTCGACGACTTCGCTGCGCAGAACGCCCAGTGTGTCGAGCAGGCGCGCCAGTGCATGCTGTGGATGGGTCGGCTCGTCATGCACAGCTTTCCACGCGGCTTCATCTAGTTCACGGTCGAGGCCCGGCAGGATGATGCTGCCCTGCGGCAGGCGCGAGATCAGTTTCAGCAGTCGCGCCGTGGCCGGGATCGTGCCGGTGGAGCCCGCGGCAATCACCGGATGTTCGGGTGGTGCGGCCTGCCAGTGGTCGATCCAGCGCTGGGTGGCGCGCTGGCGATGCTCGGCGCTGTCGCTGCGGCCCTGCTCGGCCTTGATCGCTGGCCAGGCCTCGCGAACGATCTTGAGGAAATCCAGTGTCTGCTGCCAGTGTCCGGCTAGTTCGGCCGGCACCAGATCGGGCAGGCGGTTGAGGCCGACTTCCTCGGTGGCGGCTGCATCGAGCAGATGGCCCAGTTCGCGCGCCAGTCGCAGCGCATTGGCGCTGTCGCCGCCAGCCAGCGGTGAAGCCTGCACCAGCCGGGCCAGCAGCAGGCTGCGTTCCAGCGTACTGAAGGGCAGGGCGTCGTCGCGCGCATCGCCAATGCCGCGCAGATCGAGTTCGTCCTCATCGACATCGCCAAGCGGGCGGATGACAGGCAGCAGCAGGGCTACGCCCTCGCTCTGGCGTAGAAATGCCTCGGCCAGCGCGCGGCAGGCGCGCCGTGTCGGCAGCAGAATGGTGACACGCGACAGGTTAAGCGGATCGGAGCCATGTTGCTGCAGGATCCCAGCCGCCAGCAGGTCGAGAAACGGCCGACCCGGCGCGATCGTATAAACGGAGGGACTAGCCGCGCGCGCCATGCAGCATTGCCTCGGCGTGCTTCAGCCCGTTATGCGTTCCGACATCCATCCAGCTGCCGCGATGCACGACGCCATGCAGGCGGCCAGCGGCAATCGCGCGGTCATAAAGAATGTTGAGCGAGAATGCGCCGGCCGGCGCATCGCGGAACATAGACGGCTGCAGGATCTGTACGCCGGTATAGACATATGGTGCCGTGGCGTGGGTGTCGCGCCGGCGCAGCTTTCCATCGGCTTCGCGGAAGAAATCGCCGGGGCCACCATGACCATCGGCGCTTTCGCGCGGTTGCAGCAGCAGAATGCCGTCCATGCTGGCGGGATCGAAACTGGCGGCGAGCCGCTGTATCGCCGTCTGGTTGCCGTCATCGCGCCAGATCAGATCGGCATTTACCGCGACGAATGGTGCGTCGCCGAGCAGCGGCAGGGCCTTGGCGATACCGCCGCCGGTTTCCAGCAACAGGTCGGTTTCGTCGGAGATGACGATCTCCATGTCGTGGCGGCTGTTCAGATGCTCGCGGATCTGGCTGCCGAGCCAGTGGATGTTGACAATGGCGCGCAGCACGCCGGCTTCCGCCAGTCGGTCGAGACAGCGATCCAGTAGCGTACGGCCGGCGACCGGGATGAGCGGCTTGGGTGTGTGATCCGTAATGGGTTTGAGCCGCGTGCCGAAGCCGGCAGCCAGAACCATGGCGGTTTGCGGCACAGACTGCATCACAGGCCGGGCAAGGGTTGGCGCCGCAGTTCCTGCGGCACCATGGCATCGAACCAGCCACGCAGATCGTTCAGTGCCGGATGCGCCAGGTCGTGTTCCACCAGACCCCACATGCGTGGCATGAAGGCCTGATAGTGTGGCTTGCCGTCGCGCTTCCACAACCGTGTGAAGACGCCGAGGATGCGGATGTTGCGTTGCGCGCCCAGGATTGCATAGCTGCGTCTGAATTCGGCATCATCGACGCCGCTGCCGGCGATATAACGCTGCAGCATTGCCTCGGCGAGATCGGGATCGACATCGCGGCGCGCATCTTCCAGCAAGGAGACCAGATCGTAGGCCGGATGACCGGCGACGGCATCCTGGAAATCGAGCAGACCCAGCCGCGCGGCGCCGGAACGTTCAGGCAGCCATATGAGGTTCTCGGCATGGAAGTCACGCAGCACCAGAACGCGCCGCTCCGGCGTACTGTCCATACCGACTTCAGGCGCGAGGATGCCCCACAGGAAGCGGAAAGCCTGACGGATGTTGCTCGGCGTTTCGCGCCCGGTGAGGGCCGGCAGATACCAGTCGATGAAAAGCTCCGCCTCATCGATCAGGCGGTCTTCATCATAGGGCGCCAGATCGGCGGGCGCAGGATGCCGGTGCAGATCGAGCAGGAAGTCGATGGTGGCTTCATAGAGCTTTGTCTCGTTGCCGCCCTGCTGCAGCAGGCGGGCAAAGAGATCGTCGCCGAGGTCTTCCAGCAGCAGGAAACCGTGTTCGGTATCCTCGGCCAGGATGCGTGGTGCGCTGTAGCCCAGCGTTTCCAGATGGCGGGCAATGCGGAGGAAAGGTCGCACATCCTCCTGGGGTGGCGGCGCATCCATCAGAACGGCTGGTTCACCATTGCGATTCAGGCGTTCGTATTTGCGGAACGAGGCGTCGCCTGCGAGTTTCGACCGCACGGCATCGTCCCAGCCGGCGCGCTGCAGAAAGGCATGAGAGAGGCTGGCGCGGTCAGTCATTGGCATCGTGGGCAAAACTTTCGGGTAAATCGGAAAGGCGCGAGGCCCAGGCGGCATCGCCCTGCAACTCGGCCTGACGAGGCCCTGCGGCATCGGTCAGCAGGGAGAGCGACACCTTTAACGCATGTGCCGGCGTCTGAGGTCCAAGCCGATCAGGCCATTCGATCAGGGTTACACCCTCGCGCAGGGCGTCATCCAGACCCAGCTCATCGAGTTCACGCGGATGACTGACGCGATAGAGGTCGAAATGCCAGAGCATTCCCCCCTTAAAGCGATCGGGCGGGATATCGTAAGTCAGAACCAGGTTGAAACTCGGGCTCGGCACTTCAGTGTCGCTACCGCTCAGACGCCGAATCAGCGCGCGGGCGAAGCAGGTCTTGCCGACGCCCAGCGCGCCATCGAGCAGGATTGCATCGCCGGGTTGTAGCTGGTCGGCCAGCAGGATGGCCAAGGCAGCGGTCGCTGCCTCATCAGGTAGCTGATAGCGGCGAATGATCGGCATGGCGCAGGCCCTCACTGGCGCGCCAGCAGCGCCGCAATCGGGCCCGGTTCGGGCAGCGGATAGCGGGGCAGGAGAATCTCGACGGCCTGCATGCCGTCGTCGTTGTCCAGCTTCAAGCGCACGCCGTGCAAATCGAACAGGCCGCGCGCCACGATCAGAGACAGATCTGCATCCATCCGCCGCTGGTCGGGCGTATCAATCAGGTCGGCGAAGAACTGGCGTGGCTGCACCGGGCTCAGGCCGCCATTGTGGCATTCCACCCGCAGGCCCAGATAGGACTCGTTATCTACGGACAGCGACAGGACAACGCGACCACCTTGGGGCGTGCCGTCCAGTGCAGCGGTCATCACGCTGTCCAGCGCCTGGCGCAGCCGCTGGCCGTCACCGATCACGGTGCCGCTGCCGGCATGGGCAGGCAGGTCGAGGCCGATGGCACGACGATCGGCGAGCTCGCGCCACTGCGCCGCCTCGTCATTCCACAAAATATCGAGCGACAGCTCTTTTGGGTCCAGCGCCATCTGGCCGACTTCGATCGTGGCAATGGCGATGATGTCGTCGAGCAGCTTCAGCAGATCGCGCGACGTCGTCATAATGTCGGCGCAGTATTCTTCCTGGCGCGGATTCATCGGGCCGAGAATGCCCTGCGACAGCACTTCGGTCATGCTGATCAGGGTGCCGAGTGGCGAGCGCAGATCGTGCGTGATGTTGCTGATGAAGGCCGCGTTCATGCGGTCGGTGCGTTCCAGCGCTTCGTTGCGTTCGCGCAGCGCCCGCTCGATGCGGATATTGGCGCTGACATCCAGATAGGTATAGAGCACCGCGCCATCGGGCAGCGGTACGGAGGCATAGTCGATCACGGTGCCATCGCCGCGTTCCAACCGGCCGCGCGTGCCCTTGCGGCTGGAGAAGCTATCGATCAGGCGCTGGCGTTGCTGGCCCCAGTCGGGGCTGCGTTGCATCAACGGGCGTACGGCTTCCACCACTTCGGTGATATGCGGCTGGCGGTTCAATAGGTTGACGTCGATTTCCCACAGCTGGGCGAAGGCGCGGTTATAGAGCGACAGCCGCCCATCTGAGCCGTAGACCACGACGGCTTCGTAAAGATTATCCAGCGTGGCGCGCTGCACCGCGATCATGGTGTTGGTGGCGCGTTCCAGTGTCAGCTGCCGCGTCACGTCGTCATAGGCAAACAGCAGGCCGCCCGAGGGATAGGCACTGATCACCAGCCGTAGCGTCGAACCATCCGGCAGGTGCATCAGTTCTTCCTGCCGCTCGATCACCGTGGTGAACAGCGAAAGCTGTCCGCGTTTATAAGTCTGCCAGTCGATCTGCTCGGGCAGCCGGCGCTCCACGCGCAATTGCTCCAGCACTTCGCCAAACGAGGGCCGGGATTCGAGCCAGGCTTCGTCGAGCTGCCAAAGTCGCGCATAGGCGCGGTTCCAGATCAGCAGCTTCTTGTCAGGTCCGTAAATGGCAGTCGCAGTGGAGATGGTGCGCAGCACTTCCATATGGGCTTCCATATGGCGGCGCAGTTGGCCGCGCGCATCGGCTTCGGGCGTGATGTCCTGGCCGAAGCCGAGCGTGCCGTCGCCGACGGGCAGTTCGAAGATGCGGTAATTGCGTCGGTCGCCTTCGGCAACGAAGCGTCGTTCCTGCGACTTCAGCGTGGCGGCGGCCTGTGCGGCCAGCGCGAGGTCGCGCGGCTGATCGAGATCGTGCGCCGAGGCGAGTTCGAGGCCGCGTTCGACGGCATCGCGCGCCGTGGTTTCGGCCATGAGGGCATAACGGGCATTGACCCAGAGCAGGCGGCCATCGGCGTCACGTCGCCAGATCGGGAAGGGGGCGGCATCCAGCAGCGCGCTGGACTGCGCCTCGGCCCGGCGCAGCTGTTCGTTCTCGGCCGTCAGGCTGTCGATGCGTTGCTGCAGCGCGCCGGCCGCCTTGCGTTCCCCGTCGCGTGCAATGGCAATTGCCGCCATTTCGGCCTCGGCGCGGCGCAGCCGTTCGGCCAGCCCCTGCGCGCGCAGGGCCTGCCAGCCGGCGAGGCCGGCAGCTGCCGCTAGTGCCGCGAACCCCCAGACATCGTTCACGCGATTTCCCCAGACATGGCGCCACTATCGGCCAGCCCGGCGGGTCAAAACAAGGTTTTAGGGGCCGAAGAGGGGACGTTTAAAACGACAAAGGCCGGGTCTGAACCCGGCCTTTGCATTGTGGAACGATTCGTTCCGATCAGTAGCGGTAATGGTCCGGCTTGAACGGGCCCTTTTCGCCGATGCCGAGATACTTCGACTGCACCGGGGTCAGCTTGGTCAACTTGGCGCCGACCTTTTCCAGATGCAGGCTGGCGACCTTCTCGTCCAGATGCTTCGGCAGCGTGTAGACCTGCTTCTCGTATTTGCCCGGGTTGGTCCAGAGTTCGATCTGCGCCAGCACCTGGTTGGTGAAGGAGGCGCTCATCACGAAGCTGGGGTGGCCGGTGGCATTACCAAGGTTCACAAGGCGACCTTCCGACAGCACGATAATCCGCTTCTTGTCGGGGAATTCCACTTCGTCCACCTGCGGCTTCACATTGTGCCACTTCATGTTCTTCAGCGCGCCGATCTGGATCTCGCTGTCGAAGTGGCCGATGTTGCAGACGATGGCGCGATGCTTCATCGCGCGCATGTGGTCGATGGTGATGACGTCCAGGTTGCCGGTGGCGGTGACGAAGATGTCGCCCTTCGGGGCGGCGTCTTCCATGGTCACGACCTCGTAGCCTTCCATGGCGGCCTGCAGGGCACAGATCGGGTCGATCTCGGTGACCATCACGCGGCAGCCGGCGTTACGCAGCGAGGCGGCGGAGCCCTTGCCCACGTCGCCATAGCCGGCAATGACGGCGATCTTGCCGGCCATCATCACGTCGGTGCCGCGGCGGATGCCGTCGACCAGGCTTTCACGGCAGCCATAGAGATTGTCGAACTTCGACTTGGTGACGCTGTCGTTGACGTTGATGGCGGGGAAGAGCAGACGGCCTTCCTTGGCCATGACATACAGGCGATGCACGCCCGTGGTGGTTTCCTCGGTCACGCCCTTGATGGCGGCGCCCATCTTGGAATACCAGCCCGGCGAAGACTTCAGCTTCTTGGCGATTGCCGCATAGAGGACGGTTTCTTCCTCATTGGTCGGCTTGGAGATGACGGACGGGTCCTTCTCGGCCTGCATGCCCAGATGGATCAGCAGCGTGGCGTCGCCGCCATCGTCCAGGATCATGTTCGGCGTGCCGCCATCGGCCCATTCGAAGATCTTGTGGGTGTAGTCCCAGTATTCTTCCAGGGTCTCGCCCTTGACCGCGAAGACCGGGATGCCGGCGGCGGCAATGGCGGCGGCGGCATGGTCCTGGGTCGAATAGATGTTGCACGAGGCCCAGCGGATGTCGGCGCCGAGCGCCTTCAGGGTCTCGATCAGCACGCCGGTCTGAATGGTCATGTGCAGGGAGCCGGCAATACGGGCGCCCTTCAGCGGCTGCGCCTTGCCGAATTCGGCGCGGGTGGCCATCAGACCGGGCATTTCGGTCTCGGCCATATCCAGTTCCTTGCGGCCCCAGTCGGCCAGACCAATATCCTTAACGATGTAATCCGCGGTCATGTCGGCAGCTCCAGTTGGCGAGATTCTACACAGCATTGTGCTTAATGGGCGCCGATATAGCAGGGCAGCCGGCGGGCTGTCCAGCTCTATATAAAGAAATCTTTATATAGGTATATAGATTTTAAGGTCGGCTACTCGGATTCCCCGAATTTACCCTCGACCAGGGCGATCAGGGCCTCCAGAGCGGCTGCCGCCTCGGCGCCGGAGGCGGTGATGTCGATACTGCTGCCCTGGGTGCCAGCCAGCATCATCAGGCCCATGATCGACTCGCCGTTCACGGTCTGGCCGTCCTTCGACACCTGGATCCTGGCCTGCGGGAAGCGGGCCACCACCTGGACGAACTTGGCCGCGGCGCGGGCATGCAGGCCGCGCTGGTTCGGAATGGTGACGCTGCGCTGGAGCGGCGCGTCCTTCGACACCGTCTCGTTCATCAGGCCGACTCTCCGGCCAGCAGCTTTGAAGCCACATTGATGTATTTGCGGCCCGCTTCCTGACCGGCGCTGACAGCGGCGGCCATTTCGGCCTTGCCGCGCACACTGGCCAGTTTGATCAGCATCGGCAGGTTCACGCCGGCGATCACTTCCACCCTGGCCTGGTCCATGATCGAAATCGCCAGATTGGACGGGGTGCCGCCGAACATGTCAGTCAGCACAATCACGCCCTTGCCGGTCTCGACGGTGGCGACGGCGGCCAGAATGTCCTGGCGGCGCTGCTCCATGTCGTCGTCCGGGCCGATGCAGACGGCGCGCATATTCTTCTGCGGCCCCACCACATGCTCGGTCGCATGGATGAATTCCTCGGCAAGACGGCCGTGGGTGACGACAACAATACCGATCATGAGAGGCTATCGATCTTGTGGCTGGTCATGCAGTGAAGCTTCCTCGGCGGCGACGGTCGGTCAGGGGTCAGGCTGGGGCCAGATCGCGGTCGCGGTGACGGATATCGACACGTTGCCCGGCTTCGCGCAAGTGCTTGCCAAGGGCCTCGACAACCACAACGGAGCGGTGACGCCCGCCTGTGCAACCGATTGCGATGGTGAGGTAACGCTTACCTTCCTGGGCATATCGCGGCAGCAGGGCATCGATCATGTCGCGCAGCCGTCCGAAGAAATCGGCATAGCCTGGATCGGCCTGCACATAGGCGGCGACGTCCGGGTTGTCGCCGGTTTGCGGGCGCAGGGCGTCGTCATAATGGGGGTTGCGCAGGAAGCGCACATCGAACACCAGATCCGCCTCGCGCGGCAGGCCGTGCTTATAGGAAAACGAGAGCACCATGATACTGAGGCCGGGCTGGGCGTCCAGCGTGAACTGTGCCGCCAGGGTCTGGCGGAATTCCGGCAAGGCCGCCATCGACGTGTCGATCACGAGGTCGGCGGCCGCGCGCAGCGGTGCCATCAGGCGCCGTTCCGCTGCGATGCCATCGGCGATCGGGCGATCGCTGGCCAGCGGGTGTCGGCGGCGTGTGGCTGTGAAGCGCTTCAGCAGCACTTCATCCTCGCAGTCGAAATACAGCAGCTGCACGGCCAGGTCGTCGCGCTGGCGCAACTCGCCAAGCAGTGCGATCAACTGGTCGGGCTGGAAATCACGCGTACGGCTGTCGATACCTACCGCGATGGCGCGACGCGGCTGCGATTTGGCGCCACTGGTTTCTATATCGTCGGCAATTGCCAGTCGGCGCAGCAGTGGCATCGGCAGATTGTCGACCGCCTCGTAGCCGTGGTCTTCCAGCAGTTTCAGCGCCGTGGTCTTGCCGGCGCCCGACAGGCCACTGACCACGACAAAACGGATCGGTTCGGCAGCGCTCATCCACTCAGGCCTTGCGCTTGAAGAGTTCAGTGATGGTGGCGCTGGGCGTCGCCGCGATTTCGTCCGGCTCGAACACACGACCTTCGATGGCGCGTGCCAACGCCCAGACCGCCTTGATCGCGGCACTGACCTCGAAGGCATGCAGCGACAGGCAGGGCAGCGTGACATCGAGGATGTCTTCGTAACGTGGTTCGGGCAGGCGCGGCACGTCCTGCAGGGCCACGAGATCGAGAATCAATGCCACGGGCGCGGGTGCCGCCGCCAGGACGCGCACCGGACCGAGGCCGCGAACTTCCAGCAGGCCACGCAGACGCTCCGGCGCGCTTGCGATCAGCAGCCCCTTATCATGTCGCAGGCAGGTCTGATCGTCGGCGATCAACTCGGCGCCGGCGTCCAGCAGGCGCAGCGCCAGATCGGATTTTCCAGTGCCCGATGGGCCGCGCAACAGAAGTGCTACGCCTTCAATCGACACACAGCTTGCATGGATGGTCAGCATGGCCGCGCAGCCTGCCGGGGCGTCCCACCAGAGTCAATACACGCTTCGATGACGGTGCAGGCTTCCATGATTAGGCTTGCTTTGGCTAACGGCCTGCCACCTAAAGCGGCAGGCGCACCACGAAGCGGGCACCCGTCCTGCCATCGTCGCGGTTCTCGGCGTGGATATCGCCACCGAGTGACTGTATGACCTGTCGCGCGATGGACAGGCCAAGGCCGGAATGCAGGCCGAAAGCCTCGCCAGCCGGACGTTCGCTGTAAAAGCGCTCGAAGATCGATTCCAGGTTATCCGCCGGAATGCCGGGGCCTTCATCGGTCACGCTGAATGTCACATGCCGCGGCTCACGCTTTACCGCGACGACGATTGTGCCATTCGGCGGGCTGAAGGAAATCGCGTTGTCGATCAGGTTGCGGGCCACCTGGCCCAACTGGCCCTCGAAGCCGATAGCCATATATGGGCCGGGCTCGACGCGGACCAGTTCGATCCTCGGTCCGGTCTCGGACAAACGCGCCGTATAGGTTCCCACGACCGATTGCAGCATGGCCGCAATATCAAGCGGTGCGGCTTCGCTGCGTGCCAGCTCGGCATCCAGCCGCGAGGCGCCGGAAATATCAGTGATCAGGCGATCCATGCGGCGCACATCATCCTGCATCACGGCGAGCAGGCGTTCGCGCAGCTCCGGCTTTTCTGTCCGCAGGAAGGTTTCCATGGCGCTGCGCAGCGAGGTGAGGGGGTTCTTGATCTCGTGCGACACATCGGCAGCGAAACGTTCGATGGCGTCGAGCCGCTGCGACAGTGCGGCAGTCATGGCGCGCAGTACGCTGGACAGATCGCCGATCTCGTCTTCGCGGCGTGAGTAATCCGGCAACGACAGATGAGCGATGCGACCCTTGGCAGCTCGGATACGCTCGGCAGCCTCGGCCAGGCGATGGATCGGCCGGACGATGGCGCCAGCCAGATAGAGCGAAGCCAGCACGGTAAAGCCGAGGACGGCGGCGAATACCTTCAGCACGCCCAGACGCTCTTCCCGCACGCGTGCATCCAGTTCGGCGCTGTCCACATTCAGCAGCAGGGCGCCGACCACCTTGCGCAGGCCCTGCACCGGCACGGCGACCGAGAGCATGATGCGTCCGTCGGACAGGTCGCGCAGCTGGTTGCCCTCGTCGCCGCTCAGGGCGCGGCGCGCTTCCGGGTAATCGTTGGCATGGGTGAACGGCAGCTCGACATACTTTGGCAGGTTCAGCGTGGTCATGAACAAGGCATTGATCCGGTCGTAAAGACCGATCAGAGCCTGTTCCCAAGGCGTATCGATATTCGGCGGCGGCAGCTGACGCGTCACCACGCCGCGTCCTGCCGCCAGCAGCAGGCGACTGTCGGCGATCATCTCGCCATCGGCATCGAACAGCCGCGCGCGTGCGCTCGACTGGGCCGACAGGCGGCGCAGCAGCTGGCGCGCCAGTTCGGGTTCCAGCGTGGGGCTGAATTCCGACGGGCTGATCGCCGACTCACCCAATGCGCCGGCAATCAGTCCGGCCTCGTAGCGCAGGGCGGTGAGGCGCGTGTCGATCAGGCTGAGACGGAACTGGTCGAGGTAGAAGAAGGCCAGCACCAGCGCGATGGGCGCTGCCAGATTGATCAGCAGGATGCGGCGCGTCAGCGGCGACATCAGCCGCCGACGCGGAGACAGATCGTTCAACGTCTGCCCTCCATCCCAAACATCCCCTTGCTGGCGCGACGCTGCTTAGGCCGCCGGCTCCTTGAAGCGATAGCCGACGCCATACAGGGTCTCGATGGAATCGAAGTTGTCGTCCACCATTTTGAACTTCTTGCGCAGCCGCTTGATGTGGCTGTCGATGGTGCGGTCGTCGACATAGACATTGTCGTCATAGGCCGCATCCATCAGCTGGTCACGGTTTTTGACATGACCCGGACGCTGCGCCAGCGCATCGAGCAGCAGGAATTCGGTTACGGTGAGGACGACTTCCTGGCCGTTCCAAGTGCAGCGATGCCGGGCCGGATCCAGCGTCAGGGCGCCGCGCACCACCAGCTTGTCGGAGGACGTCTCCTCCGCGCCCGGGCGATTGGCTTCGGCGCGGCGCAGCACGGCCTTGATGCGTTCGATCAGCAGGCGCTGGCTGAACGGCTTGGTGATGTAGTCGTCGGCACCCATCTTCAGGCCGAGCACCTCGTCGATCTCCTCGTCCTTCGAAGTGAGGAAGATCACCGGCACCTGGCTGACGCGGCGCAGCCGGCTCAGCGTCTCCATGCCATCCAGCCGGGGCATCTTGATATCCAGGATGACAAGGTCGGGCATCTGCTGCGTCAGGTGGCGCAGCGCCTCGGCGCCGTCGTTATAGGTGCGCACCTTGTAGCCCTCGGCTTCGAGGGCGATCGAAACCGAGGTGAGAATGTTGCGGTCGTCATCGACCAGGGCAATCGTCGCGCTCACGGGAGGTCCTTGGATCGTAGAAAGGTCAGTGTTAACGGCCGAGCTGTGTGAAAGTGCCGGAAAACCGGTGATCACGATCACAGCAATATAGCAAGCCGCTGGCCGGTTTGCAGGGGGCGGGGCAGGCTCCGCCCATGAATTATATGCCCCTCCTGAATGCCGGTCCCGCCGTCCATATCCATCTTGCCGCCACAATTCTGGCATTGGCACTGGGGGCTTTCATGCTGATTCGGCGCAAGGGTACGGTCTCGCACCGATTGCTGGGCTGGATCTGGGTCGGGTTGATGCTGACGGCCGCGGTCAGCTCCTTCTGGATCACCGGGCTGGGGAGCGGCGGCTTCAGCCCGATTCATATCCTCAGCGTGGTGGTGCTGATCTCGGTGCCGCTCGCGGTGCTGGCAATCCGGCGCGGCAAGGTGAAGCGGCATCGCGCTGCCATGATCGGGCTGTTTTTCGGCGCGCTGGTGGTTCCCGGACTGTTTACGCTGCTGCCGATGCGCCTGCTGGGGCGGCTGATGACGGAAGGCGTAGCCTTACTCTCCCTGGCCCAGTAACTGGCCGCGGCGGCGCGCCGCCTCGAAGAAGGCCTGGAAGGCCCAGAAGCCGAGCGCGAGATACAGCAGGTTCAGGGCGAAGGCGCCGAGCAGCAGGTCCTGGCGGAACACGCCATCGACCAGCAGGGCGCGCATGCCCTCGAAGACATAAGCCGGCGGCAGCGACCAGGCGATCACCTGCAGCCAACCCGGCAGCACCGCGACCGGGTAATAGACGGCCGCCACGGGCAGGATCAGGAACATGGCGCCCCAGGCGGCGCTTTCGGCGCCCAGGCCATGGCGCATGATCAGGCCGCAGACCGAGATGCCGATGGCCCAGCCGAACATGATCAGGCTGAAGAAGAAACCGGCCAGCGCCAGACCCATCGCATAAACCGAGAAATCGAAGAACCACCAGGCCATGAAGCTGACCGGCACCATGCCGACCAGGGTGCGCAACAGCCCCATCAGCAGCACGGAGGCGGCAAATTCGCCCGGCCGCAGCGGGCTGACGAACAGATTTCCCAAGTTGCGCGACCACATTTCCTCGAGGAAAGAGATCGCCACGCCGAGCTGCACGCGGAACATCGAATCCCACAGCATCATGCCGGCCAGGAAGACGCCGAAGGCCTGCGCCACATACGAGGTTTTGGCGGCAAGGAACTGAGTGAGGAACCCCCACATGATCATCTGCACGGCCGGCCAGTAGATCAGCTCGACGACGCGGGTCCACGAGCCCGACAGCAGATACCAGTGGCGGCGCAGCATGGCGAAAATGCGCTGCAGGCTGCAGCTGATGTCCCGCATCATGCCGACAGTCCTTCCAGCTCTGCAGCTTTGCCCTGGCCGCGCGCGATATCGAGAAACACCTGCTCCAGATTTTGCCGGCCATATTTCGCCACCAGATCCGGCGCCGTCCCGCGATCGACAATACGGCCCTGTTTCATCATAAGCACCTGGTCGCAGAGTCGTTCGACCTCGCTCATGTTGTGCGAAGCGAGCAGGATGGTGGCGCCGCGCTCGGCGCGATATTTCTCCAGCAGGCTGCGCACCCAGTCGGCGGTGTCGGGATCGAGCGACGCAGTCGGCTCGTCCAGTAGCAGGACATCCGGCTGATTGATCAGCGCCTTGGCCAGCGCCACACGGGTTTTCTGGCCCGCCGACAGCGCACCGGCGGGACGATCCAGCAGCGTCGCGAAATTCAGCTCCTCCGCCAGTTGCTCAATGCGTCTGGAAGCCTGCGACACGGCATAGAGCCCGGCAAAGACCATCAGATTCTGCCGCACGGTCAGGCGATGCGGCAGGTCGACATAGGGCGAAGAGAAGTTCAGTCGGGGCAGCACGTGATGCCGGTCGCGCAGCATGTCGGTATCGAGAATGTGGATACTGCCCGCGCTGGGTTTCAGCAGGCCGAGCAGCATGGCGATGGTGGTGGTCTTGCCGGCGCCATTGCCGCCCAGCAAAGCCGTCACGCTCCCGGCTGGCACGCTGAAATCGATTCCGGCCACAGCATGGACCGGCTTGTCGGCTTCGCCATAGGTTTTGGCGAGGCCAGCCACGGCGATGGCGGTTGGAACAGTGGGGATGAATGTTTCAGTCATGTGAAGCGAAGAGATAAGGCGCACCATGCGGGATTGTCCAGTCCTGGCTAGTGACGATGCATGGCTGTCATCTCTCTGAAAAGGCTGGCTCCCTGTGCGACAAAACGCTAACGTCCGGCCCATGTCGCGCGAAACTCGGCGCTTTCTTCTGGCGCTCCTGATCTCGATCTGCCTGGTCTATGCGGTGCTCGAACCGCGCCACGTGCCGTTCATGTGGACATGGCTGATCTCGCCCTATCTGCCGGTCTGGCTGGACAAGCCGCTGGCGATCCTTGCCTGGTTCAGCGTTGCCTGGGTCATCGCCACCGGTTTCGAGCTTTTTGTCTGGCGCCGTATGTATGGCCAGAGTCTGGCTGGCGTGCCGCGCCAGCGCAAATTGCTCACCGACCTGTTCAATGTGGCGCTTTATGTGGCCGCTGCCGGCTTCATCGCCATCCAGACCTTCGATCTGGAGCCGACCGGCGTCTTTGCTACCTCCAGCGTCGTCGCCATTATTCTCGGCTTTGCGCTGCAGCAGCTGCTGGCCGATATCTTTGCTGGTGTGGCGCTCAATCTGGAACGACCCTTCAAGGCCGGCGACTGGATCACCATGGATGGCATCCAGGGTCTGGTGCTGATGACCAACTGGCGTTCCACCCATCTGCGCACCCGCACGATGGACCTGCTGGTGGTGCCCAATGCGGTGATCGGCCGCGCCAAGCTGTTCAATCACAGCCGGCCGCAAGTGCGGCATCTGGATTTCGTTGATGTCATACTGCAATACGGTGTCGATGAAGCCGCGCTGTTGCCGCTCTTGAAGAATGCAGCGGTCACTGTCGACGGGGTGCTGGCTGATCCGGCGCCGATCGTCACCCTCCATGAGCTGCGCGCCGGCACCATGCTCTGGCGCATCTATTTCTTCACCGACGACTTCGCCCGTATCGTCGTCATGAAGGCACAGGTGCTGCTGGCCATCTATACGGCCCTGCGTGGCGGCGATCTGGGGGCATATCTGCCCCGCAATGAAGCATTTGTGCATCTGGAGCCGCCCGCAACGTTGCAGGGCGGTTGATTGTTTATGTGTTGGGGGATGAGTCGATGACGAAGAAGAAAAAGAGTCTGAAGCTGGCTCTGCAGGGCGGCGGTGCCCATGGCGCGTTTACCTGGGGCGTCCTTGACCGGCTGCTGGAAGATGACCGCATCGAGATCGAGGCATTGGTCGGCACGTCTGCAGGTGCGATGAATGCTGCCGTGGCCGCCTATGGTCTGGGTCAGGGCGGTCCGGCCAAAGCGAAGGAATTGCTCGAACTGTTCTGGCGCAAATCCTCGGAGGCCGGCAAGAAGGGCCCGCTGCAGCCCAGCCCGATCGACAAGCTGTTCAGCATCGGCAACATGGATTTCTCGCCGATGTATCATTTCTTCAATTCGCTGTCGCAGGTGATGTCGCCCTACCAGCTGAATCCCAGCAACATGAATCCGTTGCGCGACATCATCGCCGAGGTGGTGGATTTCGAAGCGCTGCGTGCCAACAAGGCCGCTGCGAAGTTGTTCATCTGCGCCACCAATGTGAAGAATGGCCGCATCCGCGTCTTTAATCGCGACGAAGTGACGCCCGATGCGGTGATGGCCTCGGCCTGTCTGCCTTTCCTGTTCCAGGCGGTGGAGATCGACGGCAACCACTATTGGGATGGCGGCTATTGCGGCAACCCGCCGATCTTCCCGCTGATTTACGAAAAGGGCACCAGCGATATCCTGATCGTGCAGATCAACCCGGTGAATATGCCCGAGGTGCCGACCACGGCCGCGGCGATCCTCGACCGCATCAACACGCTGAGCTGGAATTCCAGTCTGATGCGCGAGATGCGGGCGATCCAGTTCGTCACCAATCTGCTCGATACCAATGAACTGAACCGCGAGAAATACCCGCGCGTCTTCATCCACAGCGTCGATGCCGAGGAAACGCTGGCCAAGTTCAGCGTCTCGTCCAAGCTCAATCCGGACTGGGATTTCCTGTGCTATCTGCGCGATCTCGGCCGCGGCAAGGCTGAAGACTTCCTGGCCAGCCACTACGACGATCTCGGCAAGGTCTCGACCACAGATATCGTGGCCAAATTCATGTAAATCCGGGCCCTTTCCGGCCTTGCCACGGCCATCTGGCCCGGGGCTGGACAGGGGTGGGGAATCTGTCTATAACCGCCCGCCGTTACGGGATTTAACCTCGTAGCGGCGGTATCTTACGGACGATCTGTAGATACGGGTGTGCCCAGGTAGCTCAGTTGGTAGAGCAGAGGACTGAAAATCCTCGTGTCGCTGGTTCGATTCCGGCCCTGGGCACCATTTCCTTCCAGAAATGTTGAATACGTGTCAGCGTCGGCAGCCATGTCGGCGACACCTTCACTGCGACCTGTTGCATGACCCGCCTGTCCCTGCGCCCCCTCCTGATCCTCATTCTTCTGTTCGCCGGATTCGCCAGCGCTCCGGCCGGGGCGCAGCAGCCCGCACCGGCGCCCGCACCCGCTGCCGGCATGACTGCTGCCGAACTGAATACGCTGGCCGACCAGCTGGAAAACGAAACCGAGCGCCGCAGGCTGATCGAAACCCTGCGTGCATTGTCGGCGGCGCAAAGGAGCGGCCAGCCAGCACCAGCGCCGGCTCAGTCCGCGCCGACGCCGGCCAAAGCGCCAGAACCGACCAAGCCGGCCGAGGCGCCAGCCGCGGATGATCCCGGCGCCGCTATTGTCGATACCGTCGTCGAACAGGTGCAGCGCGCCGGCTCGGGTATGGCGGCACTGGGCGCCGTGTTTTCCGATCTGCCGGCCCTGCAGACATGGCTGATCCAGCAATGGGAGAATCCCAAGCGCCGCGCGCTGTGGACGGACGTCCTGCTCAAGCTGGGCGCCACCCTCGTTGTGGGTATTGCGTTCCAGGCTATCGCTTTCCTGCTGATCCGTCGGCCGCTCGCCGCTCTGGAGGTCCGCAAGTCGAATCCGCTCTGGCTCGCTTTCGTCTTCCTGCTGCTGCGCATCATGGTCGCCGTCATCCCAACGGCAGTCTTTGCGCTTGCGGCCTACGGCACGCTGGCGGTGCTGGCGCCCAATAACCTCACGCGCGACATCGCACAGATTATAGTGCTCGCCTTCGTTGCCACCCGTGCTGTCGATATCGGTGGCCAGTTGCTGCTGGCGCCAGATGCTGCGCTATCTCGACTGTTACGGCTGGATGGTGAAACCGCGGCCTATATCCATGTCTGGCTGCGGCGACTCAGCGCGGTGGGAATTTTTGGCTATGCCGTTGTGCGCATCGCCCAGCGTGTCCGCATTCCAGCCGACGGTGTGGATGCCATCGCCACGTTGGCCGGATTTATCTTTGCCCTTCTGCTGGCGGTGCTGGTGTTGCAGAATCGCGTGGCGGTGGCGGCGCGAATCCGTGGCAGCGAAACATCATCGGCCGGCACCGAGCCAACCTCCCCGCGCAGCAACGCGATCCGCCTGCTGCGCCACCGCACCGGCGATATCTGGCATGTACTGGCGCTGCTTTACATCGGCGCCACTTTCACGGTGTGGGCCTTCGACGTTGCTGGCGGTTTCGCGCTGATCCTGCGTGGTACGCTGGTCACACTCGGCGTGTTGATCCTGGTGCGGGTGATCCTGTTCGCCATCGAACATGGCCTGGGCAGTCTTTTCGCCGTGCGGCCGGAGGCCAGCCATCGCTTCCCGGGTCTGGAAGCCCGCGCCAACCGCTACCTGCCTTTGCTGCTGGGCTCGCTGCGGCTGCTGCTCTATGTCGTGGCCGCCTTCGCCATTCTGCAGGCCTGGGGCATCGATACACTGACCTGGCTCGGCAGTTCGACCGGTCGCAACCTCGCCGGCCGCGTCACCACCATCGTGCTGGTCATCGTGGTCACGCTGGTGCTGTGGGAAGCCACCGGGGCCGCCATTGAATACTACCTCACACGGCCGGGCGTCGATGGCACGCCACCCATGCGTTCGGGCCGCGTCCGCACCTTGCTGCCGCTGCTCCGGCGTTTCGTCTCCATCGTGCTGGGGTTGATCGCCGCGCTCATTGTGCTGTCGGAACTCGGCATCAACATTGCGCCACTGCTCGCCGGCGCCGGCGTCATCGGCCTGGCGATTGGCTTCGGTGCCCAGACGCTGGTGAAAGACGTGATCACCGGTATTTTCATCCTCGCCGAAGAAACCATCTCGGTCGGCGATGTGATCGATCTGGAAGGCAATTCCGGCGTGGTGGAGGATATCTCGATCCGCACCATACGGCTGCGCGACATGCACGGCACTGTCCACATCATTCCGTTCAGCGCGGTGAACAAGGTCAAGAACATGACCCGCGGCTTCGCCCATGCCGTGATCGACGCCAATGTTGCCTATCAGGAAGATGTCGACACCGTCATCAAGACTCTTCAGGGCCTGGCGGAAGCAATGCGCAAGGAGCCGGAATGGCAGGCCAAGATTCTCGAGCCGCTGGAAGTGATCGGCGTCGAGCAGATTGCCGCGGCTGGCGTCGTCATCCGTGTCCGCTTCAAGACGGTGGCTGGCGGGCAGTGGAGCGTGAAGCGCGAATTCTACCGCCGCATGAAAGTCTGCTTCGATGAGCGCGGCATTGTCATCCCGATGGCGCAGACAGTGCTGATCGAGCGTAATGATGACGAAGACGACGAGCGCGCAGAGCGCAAGCAGCGTCGTCTTGAGCAGGAGGCGGAAGAGGCGGCGAAGTCGAAGGACGGCACTCCGCCTGCGGAAAAACCGCCAGCAGGCAAGCCGGCGGCAGACAAGCCGGGGCCGAAAACCAGCTAGCTTTCAATCCGGAAGACTATCGCGAATCGCCTTCAGTCTCGCATGCAGGGCATCGTCGCGGATGCGCGGCAACAGCTTGTCGAGTTCGGCGGCGAGTTCGGCTGCGGACAGATAACCGCGCCAGGCATCCGGCGCTTCGTCCAGGCTGCAGGTGGTCGAACTCGGCGGGTTCGGCTTGTCCATCCCGATAGTTTACTGCGGAAACGAATTCCTGTCGTCACCCAGCTGTCACCGCGGCGGCATCGCGCTGTCACGGATCTTCGCTACCGACTCTCCTCCCGGACAACCAACAGGGGGAATCGGATATGAAACCGATCGCTTATGCACTGATCTCCGCCACTTTCATGGCTAGCACTGCTTTGGCCCAGGATGCCAGGCCGTTCCGTGCCACTGTCGCTGGCCATGTGCTGCTGCCGGCCGAAAGCTTCGTGCCGGCACCGGCTGATGCGCCGGCCTTGCTGAAGACCTCGGGTAAGTTTACCGGAGCTGCGCGCAACGGCAAGCTGGGCAGCGTGGAAGGCATCTCTGCGCTGTCGGACAAGAGCGCACCGCGCAAGATCGGCATCAGCCTGCCCTTCGACGGCCAGCCGGTACAGGGATTTTCGGGCATCAAGGCGCTGGGCAATGGCGAATTCCTTGTCGTCACCGACAACGGTTTTGGCAACAAGGCCAATTCACCCGACGCCATGCTGATGTTCCATCGCATGAAGATCGATTTCACCAGCAATCAGATTCAGCGTCAGGAAACGCTCTTCCTGCATGATCCCGACAGGAAGGTGCCGTTCCTGATCGTCAACGAGGCGACCGACAAGCGCTATCTCACCGGCGGCGATTTCGATCTGGAGTCCATGCAGGTGGCTGGCGATACGCTGTGGTTCGGCGAGGAATTCGGCCCCTATCTGATTGCCACCGATCACCAGGGCAAGGTGAAGCAGGTCGTCGAGACCAAGGTGAATGGCAAGCTGGCGCGTTCGCCAGACCATTACGCTGTACGTAGTCCTGGCGCGCCGGCGGCAATGAGTTTCGATGTCCGCCGCAGCAAGGGTTTCGAAGGAATGGCCGCCAGCAAGGACGGCAAATTCCTCTATCCGCTGCTGGAAGGCGCGCTGTGGGATGCGTCGGCCAATGCCACCGAGAAGAGCGCGGATGGCAAAGAATATCTGCGCATCCTGGAATTCGATCTGGCGAAGAGCGACTGGAGCGGGCGCAACTGGAAATATCGCCTTGAGGTCAACGGCAACAGCATCGGCGATTTCAACATGATCGATGCCAATACCGGCCTGATCATCGAGCGCGACGACACCGAGGGCAATGCGGCGCAGGCCTGCAAGGGCGAGATCAAGCCTGACTGCTTCAATGTGCCGGCGAAGTTCAAGCGCATCTACAAGATCGACCTCAGCCAGGTCGATGCCGATGGCTATGCGAAGAAGATCGGCTATATCGATCTGATGGACATGGCCGACCCGAACCGCAAGGCGAAGCAGGGCGGCGAGCCGGGCGAAGGCGGCCAGCGCCTGACCTTCCCCTTCTTCACCATCGAGAATGTCGATGTGGTCGATGCCGCGCATATCATCGTCGGCAACGACAACAACCTGCCGTATTCGTCCGGTCGCCAGCTCGGCAGGAGCGACGACAACGAATTCGTGCTGCTCGAGGTGAAGGATTTCCTGGCCGCGAAGTAATCCAGCGGGCGCCGATCGGCCTGGCCGGGTATGCCCGGCCAGGCTTCTTTATTCCGCTGCCGCAGCCGCGGCAGCGGAATCGCGACGCCGGATATAGTCGCGCGTCAGGGTGAAATGCAGCAGGAAGCGTTCTTCAGTCTCGATTGTCGCGCTGTCAGCGACAATGCCGCCAAGGCGACGGTAGAGCAGGAGGGGGCGCCGTGCCGTGGTGGCATAGGCCGAGTGCAGGCCGCGTCGGCGCAGGTCGGCGAAGGTATCCGACCAGAAGGCATGGCGACTTTTTAAATCGTGGTCCGCATTCACGAAAACGGTGAGGAATTCGCATAGTCCGTCACCTGGCGGCAGACGGAACCCGAAGGCGCCGGCCTGGAGTTGGCGCAGGGCGACATTGACGGCCAGGGCGGCGGCAATGCGACCGTCAGCCGTGCGCTGCAGATAGATTAACTGGTCGGCATAGGGAATGCGCGTCGCCAGCCTGCGCTTGTCTTCATCCCAGAGCCAGAGCCAGCGGATCAGCCGGTTGGTGGTGAGGCCGGCAAAGGCATCGTAGAAGCTGCGCTCGTATGCAGCGACGGCATCGGGGTCTGTCGCGTCCAGCAATTCGAAGCAGGCGTTAGGCGTCATCGCGGAGTCAGCTGCAGGTTGATGTCGCGGTCAGGCGCCAGTGTGATGCGTCCGACCATGCCTACAGGATGGGAGTCCTGGAGGGCGAGGCGGTAACGCTGCACGATCATCGCCAGCGCCACAGTCATCTCGGTGACGGCGAAATGGTTGCCGATGCAGACATGCTTGCCGATGGCAAAAGGCATGAAGGCCTGTTTCGGCCAGTCGGCCGCCAGGAAACGCTCCGGTCGGAAGTCATTGGCGTCCGCGCCCCACAGAGCTGGATCACGCTGCATGCCGTAGACCGAAAACAGCAGTATGGTGCCGCGTGGAATGCGGTGACCGTTATACTCGTCATCGGCAACCGCCTGGCGTGCCACATTGTAGACGGGCGGATAGAGGCGCAGGGTTTCGTTCACCACGGCCGAGGTCAGCGGCAGACGTTTCAGGCTATCGAAATCCGGCGCGCCCCCGCGCAGCACGGTCTGCAGCTCCTCGTGCATCCGCTCGGCCAGGTCAGGCCGCTGCGCCAGGGCATACAGCGCCCAGGCCAACGCCGTGGCGGTCGTTTCAAAGCCCGCCAGGAACAGAGTCTTGGTCTCATCGCGCAAGCCCGCATCGTCGATGCCGGCGCCCGTCTCGGGATCACGCGCCTGTCGCATGGTTTGCAGGATATCGTGCTGCACCGGGCATCCCTTGCGTTCGGCGATATGCCCGTTGACGTAGTCGTCGAGAATGCGCCGTGTGCCATGCAGGTAACGGTTTTTCCGGGTCGGCAGCCAGAGCGGGGCGGCGAACCACGAGGTATTGCGCGCCCGCATCAGGTGCAGGCTCTCGCGCACCGCTGTACCGAAGCGCTCGCTGTTGTCGCGTCCGACATCGGTGGAGAGCAGGGCCTGACCGATAATCGTGAGCGTCAGGTGCTGGGTATCTGCCAGCACCGGCACGGCTGCACCGGTGCGTCGTTGCTGTTCCCAGTGTTTCAGCATGGCATGGGTCGCATCCCGCGTGACAGGCACCAGTCGCTGCAGGCTGTCGGTCCGGAAGCCGGGCAGGATCTGGCGGCGGCGTTTGAGCCAGAAGGGACCGTCGGTGGACAGCAGGCCAAAACCGAGGATCGCCTGTCCGTTCCGGTAATGGAAGCTGCGCTCGTAGCGCTCATGCCGCGTGACCAGCGCCTGCCGGGTGAAGTCGGCATCGGTGACGGCAAGGAAACGCTTGTGCAGGATGCGGAACCAGGCGAGGCCGCCATGCTGCAACCCCGCCTGGGCTGGCAACAGATGCGGTGTCGCCATGAAAGGCGCGGCCGAGCCAAACAGCCAGTGAGTGCCGGCAAAGGCGGGAATGGTCGTGCTCATGCCGTGGTGCCCGGTTGGCTCTCGGCGACCAGGAGGCGACGCGTCTCGGTTACGAAGGAGTCATCCAGACCCGCGGCGGATTGCAGAAGGTGGGTCAGGGTGGCGGCAAAGCGGGACAATGGCAGTCCATCGACGATCGCGTGATCGGCGCCGCCTGACAGGCAGAGAATCTTGCGTCCGCCGCGATCGACGATGCTGCCGATGGCCGCCGTGTAAGTGAAAATGTTCGGCGGCAGGGCATGGAAGGCATTCGGTACGCCGGGGCTTTGCAGGTTGGTCAGCCCGAGTGTGCCGTGAAAGCGCTTGAGCAGGGTGGGATCGCGCATGATGCGACGTGAGATCATGTTGCGAATAAAGCCAGGAAGAGCTGCGACGCGCCGGCGCAGCTTTACGGTGTCGTCGCTGCCCAGGTCGATATTTGTGGCATGACGCAGTTCCATATTGATTTCAGCCAGCGATTTGCGCTGGGCGGCCCGGATCGTGTAGCCGACGGCCAGTCGCACCCCGCCGGGCAGGCGACGGTCTATGGCAGTGCCGAGGTCGATGTCGTCAAAGCAGATCAGGTCCTTGCCGCGACGATACGTATGCATCACCGGATGCCTCTGTACGGCCTGCACCAGGCAGTAGGCGACGAAGGCGTGGAGCGAAACGGCGATGCGCAGGTCCCGCCGATACCGGCTGATCCGCTCCAGGGCCTCGGTGATATCGACTTCTCCGAAGCCATAGACGGTATGTGGCCGATGCTGCTTGAGCACGCTGATCAGGGCGTTGCGCACAATCGGCCAGGGCCGCGTCTGGTAACCCGTGCTCTGGTCTTTCATTCCCCAATCGCCGCCGCGTGGCCTGGCCTGCCGCGATGGCCCCCCAATGATCAGCGTTTTGCGCTGATTGCGTCCTGCATATAAAACGCAGCGTATAAGGAGGGTCTAGCAATCCTGAGGGGTCCGCGCCACCGGTTTTTGGCCCAACAGCCCGGCGAACTGCCTGTTCTGTCAACCAAATCCCGATTCGCCGCCACCCCGTGACGGTCTTGCCGAGGGACTCGCCGCCCCGTAGATTGCGAACATCAATCCATTGCCCGATTCGGCGGTTTGCGCCGGGGCCCATTCCGTGACCCGCCATGCTCAATCCCCGTATCGACGAACTCAGCGACTATCCCTTTGCCCGTCTGCGCACGCTGCTCGATTCCGAGCCGCTGCCGGCCGGCATGCCCATGATCAATCTTTCCATCGGCGAGCCGAACCATCCGCTGCCGCCGATGGTGATCGAACAGATGACCGCGGATCTGAGCATCCTGAACCGCTACCCGACCATCAACGGCACGCCGGAATTCCGTTCCGCATGTGCCGCCTGGATCACGCGCCGCTATAAGCTGCCGGAAACCCTGATCGAGCCCGAGACGCAGATCGTGGCGCTGACCGGTACGCGCGAAGGCCTCTACATGATCGCCAACGTGATTGTGCCGCAGAAGAAGGGTACGAAAGGCGAGCGCCCCCTGGTGCTGATGCCCAATCCCTTCTACCAGACCTATGTCGGCGCGGCCGTCGCTGCCGGCGCCGATCCCTATTTCCTGCCGGCCTATGCCGAAAACGGCTTCCTGCCTGACTTTAAATCGCTCGACAAGGACACGCTGGACCGCACGGCACTGGTCTATATCTGCTCGCCGGCCAATCCGCAGGGCGCGGTGGCCAGCGTGGAATATCTCGCGCATCTGATCGAACTGGCGCGCAGGCACGACTTCGTCGTGGCTTTCGACGAATGCTATGCCGAGATTTACGATCAGGTGCCGCCGCCAGGCGGGCTGGACGCCGCGCTGCATCTGGCTGGGGCCAAGGTGGGCCAGGGTGCACTGAAGAACATCGTGGTGTTCCATTCGCTGTCCAAGCGCTCCAGCGCGCCGGGGCTGCGGTCGGGCTTCTGCACCGGCGACCACGAGATCACCAAGGCCTTCATCAAACTGCGCAACTATGGCTGCACCGGCATGATGATGCCGGTGGCGGCGGCCTCGGCTGCCTTGTGGCGCGATGAAAAGCATGTCGAGGAGAACCGCGCGCTGTACCGCCAGAAATTCGACATGGCGCAGAACGTGCTGGGCAACCGGTTCGGCTTCTTCCGCCCGGCCGGCGGCTTCTATCTCTGGCTCGATGTGGGCGACCCGGAGGCCATGGCGCTCAAGCTGTGGCGCGAGGCGGCCTTGCGCACCCTACCGGGCAATTACCTGACCCGGCCGGAAAATGGCGGCGAAAAGGCCGGAAAGTCCTATCTCCGCATAGCTTTAGTGGCAGATTTGGAGGCCACGAAGGCTGCGCTTCAACGCATTGGTAACGTTCTCGGGGCTTAACTAAGCAGGCTAGGGCGAATCGGCCCGGGTCGGCGACTGTGTTTGCGCGCCGGTATGGTTAATCCTGTGAGGAACGGCATGGCTGCCAGGTCCAAGAAGAAGCGGTCTTTCTTCCCTGAAGGTTTCGACGATTTCCTGCGCCTGCGCGCTCGCGAAGGCGGCGGCATCCTGATCCTTGGCCTGGGTTTCCTGCTGGCCCTGGCGCTGGCGAGCTTCGATCCGGCCGATCCCAATTTCAATCATGCCACGCCCAAGGCGCCGCATAACTGGCTCGGCCTGCCGGGCGCCTATACCTCCGACGTGCTGCTGCAGACGCTGGGCCTCTCGGCCTGGCTGTTCGTGCTGCTGCTGGCCTCCTGGGGTTTCCGCATCGTGTCGCATCGCGGCCTGCCGCGCTGGTGGCTGAATGTGGCGCTGGTGCCGCTCACACTCATCCTGTTCGCCGCCTTTGCCGCTGCCCTGCCGGTACCAACCACCTGGGCGCTGCGTGCCGGTCTCGGCGGCGTGGTCGGTGATTTCATCCTCTATCACCAGTTGGTGCCGTTTGGCGTCATGTTCGGCCTGCCGATTTCGGCCGTGCTGCCGGCCGTGGTCTGCTTCGGTTTCGCCGTGCTCAGCTTCTATTTCGCCTCGGGCCTCAGCATGGGTGAATGGCGCAGCATGGGCGCCGGCCTCGGCTTCGGCGCGGCGGCCACTGCCGGCTTGGCCGCACAGGGCATCTATCAGGGTGGCAAGGCTGCCATGCGCGCCGGCCAGGAAACGCAAGGATTCTTCGCCCGCCTGAAATCTGTCTTCACCCGCGACGACGCAGACGAGAAGCCGGTGATCCGCAAGGCCGAACCGAGCTTTGGCAAGGCCAAAAGCAAGGCGGCGGCGAGTGAACAGGATTACGTCGATCCGGACGATCTCGATGAGGTCGATGCCGACGAGGACGATGAGCAGGACATGCCGCGTCTTCCGACCGCGAAAAAGGTCGATGAAGGTCGTGTCACCCGCCGCATCGAAAAGCCCAAGACCGGTAGCCGCGCCATTCGCGAGGCGCAGACCACGCTCAACCTCGGCGATGCTGGCGATTTCGAACTGCCGGAACTGTCGCTGCTCAAGCCGCCGCCGGCCGATGCCGGCCGTGAAAAGATCAACGAGGATGCGCTGGAGCAGAATGCCCGCATGCTTGAATCGGTGCTGAGCGAATTCGGCGTGCAGGGTGAGATCACCAAGGTGCGCCCCGGCCCGGTCGTCACGCTCTACGAACTCGAACCCGCGCCCGGCACCAAATCGAGCCGCGTGATCGGCCTGTCGGATGATATCGCCCGTTCGATGAGTGCGCTGTCGGCCCGCGTCGCCGTCATTCCCGGCCGCAACGCCATCGGCATCGAACTGCCGAATGCCAAGCGCGAAACGGTTTACTTACGCGAACTGCTGGCTTCGGCCGAATTCGAGAGCCCGTCGACCAAGCTGGGTCTGGCCCTGGGCAAGGATATCGGCGGTTCGGCCATTATCGCTGACCTGACCAAGATGCCGCATCTGCTCGTCGCCGGCACCACCGGTTCGGGCAAGTCGGTCGCTATCAATACAATGATCTTGTCATTGTTATACAAACTGACGCCGGATCAGTGCCGTTTCATCATGGTCGATCCCAAGATGCTGGAACTCTCCGTCTATGACGGTATCCCGCATCTGCTGGCGCCTGTGGTGACCGAACCGGGCAAGGCGGTCGTCGCGCTGAAATGGACCGTGCGCGAGATGGAAGACCGCTATCGCAAGATGTCGGAACTCGGCGTGCGCAATATCGCCAGCTACAACGAGCGCCTGGCGGTGGCGCGCGCCAAGGATGAAACGCTGGGTCGCACCGTGCAGACCGGTTTCGACGAGGCCGGCAAGCCAATCTACGAAGAACGCCCGATCGATCTCAATCCACTGCCCTTCATTGTCGTGATCGTCGACGAGCTGGCCGACCTGATGCTGGTCGCCGGCAAGGATATCGAGGCTGCGATCCAGCGCCTGGCGCAGATGGCGCGCGCTGCCGGTATTCATCTCATTATGGCGACGCAGCGTCCGTCGGTCGATGTTATCACCGGCACGATCAAGGCGAATTTCCCGACGCGTATCTCCTTCCAGGTGACGTCAAAGATCGACAGCCGCACCATCCTGGGCGAGCAGGGTGCCGAGCAGCTGCTGGGCATGGGCGACATGCTGTTCATGCCGGGTGCCGGCCGCATCAGCCGCGTGCATGGTCCGTTTGTTTCGGACGAGGAAGTTGAACGCGTGGTCAAGATGCTGAAGGATCAGGCCGAGCCGGTCTATGTCGAAGCGGTGACTGCCGATCTCGACGGCGGCAAATTCGGCGCACCGGGCTCCGGCGGCGGCGAAGGCGGCGAGGAAGACACGCTCTACGACCAGGCGGTCGCGCTGGTCTGCCGTGAACGCAAGGCTTCGACCTCCTTCATCCAGCGCCACCTGCAGATCGGCTACAACCGCGCCGCCCGCATTATGGAGCGCATGGAAAAGGAAGGCGTGGTCGGCGCCGCCAACCATGTCGGCAAGCGCGAAGTGCTGGCGCGGAACATCGAGGCGGCGGAGTAGGTTTTCGCCAGTCAGGATTGTAAAAAAGCCCGGCAGCGATGCCGGGCTTTTTTCATCTTTTGTCGTCCCCGCTTTCGCGGGAATGACGGCGGGCACTATTCGTGGGCAAGTCTCAATGCGGCATTCCGTGCATTCTTCAATGCGCGTTTCGAGGCTGTCGCATCGCCGCGCAGTGCCCGCGCCAGCAACAAGCCACCCACCATGATCGACAACACGGCTTGCGCGCGGTCGTCGCGCTGCTGCCGGTTTGGCGCGTCGATCTGGGCCGCGAACAGCGCCAGCAATCTGGCGATGCCCTCTTCGTAAGCCTCTCGCACCAGCCCGCCGGCGCGCTGGGCTTCCATGCCCACGCTGGCCATCACGCAGCCATGCTGTGGCTGGTCGCGATGCGCCTCGGTCAGATAGGTGTCGATCAGCGCGACCATCTTCCTGCTCGGCGTTGCCTTGGCGGTGATCTGTTCCAGCCGCGTCCGCATATGGGCGAAGGCGGCTTCGACGGCTGCAGCAGCCAGCGCCTCTTTGGAGTCGAAATGTCGGTAGAAGCCGCCATGCGTCAGGCCGGCCTCGACCATCACATCGGCTACGCCCGTTTCAGCCAGGCCGCGATCGCGGATCATCCGGCCGGCAGCCCTGACGATCTGGAGGCGGGTTTCCGCTTTTTCCTCGGCCGAACGGCGCATGGGTCTCTTTCGCGGCTGCAAAATAGCGCTTGACGGATAGATGATAGCAATCATCTAATTCAGGCGGCAAGAGAAATCAGGAGAGCCGCCATGTCTAAAGACCCCATCGTCATCGCATCCGCCATCCGCACCCCGCTCGGCCGTTTCGGCGGTGCGCTCGCCAGCGTGGCCGGCAACGAACTCGGCGCCGTGGTGATCCGCGAGGCGCTGAGCCGCGCTGGCGTGAAGGGCGAGCAGGTGGATGAAGTGCTGATGGGCTGCGTGCTGCCGGCCGGACAGGGCCAGGCGCCGGCGCGTCAGGCGGCGCGCAAGGCCGGGCTGCCCGATCATGTCGGCGCCGTCACGGTCAACAAGGTCTGCGGCTCAGGCATGCGCGCCACGATGATGGCGCATGACATGCTGCTGGCCGGTTCGGCGACGATCATGGTGGCCGGCGGCATGGAAAGCATGTCGGGCGCGCCGTATCTGCTGCCGCAGATGCGCTTCGGCCACAAGGCCGGCCATACCAAGGTGATCGACCATATGATGATGGACGGTCTGGAAGATGCCTATGAGCGCGACCGCGCCATGGGCACCTTCGGCGAGCAATGCGCCGAGAAGTACGGTTTTACGCGTCAGGAGCAGGACGCTTATGCCATCGAGACGCTGACCCGTGCCCGCAAGGCGGTCGAGAACGGCTGGTTCGATGCCGAGATCATCGCGGTCACGCCGCAGGCCAAGGGCACCGAGACGCTGAGCCGCGACGAGAATCCGCTGAAAGTGAATCCCGAAAAAATTCCGACACTGAAGGCCGCCTTCAAGGCAAATGGCACGATCACGCCGGCCAGTTCCTCGGCCAATGCCGATGGTGCCGCTGCCCTGGTGCTGGCGCGGGAGAGCACCGCGAAGGACAAAGGCCTGCCCATCGTGGCGCGCATTGTCGGGCACAGCGTGCATGCCCAGGCGCCAGACTGGTTCACCACCGCACCGATCCCGGCGATGCGCAAGCTGCTGGAGAAAACCGGCTGGACCATCAACGATGTCGACCTGTTCGAGATCAACGAGGCTTTTGCCGCCGTGCCGATGGCCGCGATGCGCGATCTCAATATCGGCCATGACCGCCTGAATCTGCTGGGCGGCGCCTGCGCGCTGGGTCATCCGATCGGCGCGACCGGCGCACGCATCATCGTCACGCTGTTGAATGCGCTGCAGCGTTCGGGCGGCAAACGCGGCATCGCCTCGCTCTGCATCGGTGGCGGCGAGGCCACGGCCATCGCGGTGGAGCTGGCAGCCTAGCCAGCGGCAGTCCCGACCTTTATTCTCCTGCGGAGTCATTTTCCGCAGGAGAACCGTCATGGATGTGCGCGCCGCCGTTGCCTTCGAGGCCAAGAAACCGCTCAGCATCGAGACGGTGAAGCTGGAAGGGCCCAAGGCCGGCGAAGTGCTGGTCGAAATCAGGGCCACCGGCGTCTGCCATACCGACGCCTATACGCTGTCGGGCCTCGACTCTGAGGGCAAGTTCCCCTGCATCCTCGGCCATGAAGGCGCCGGTGTGGTGGTCGATATCGGCCCCGGCGTCACCAGCGTGAAGAAGGGCGACCATGTCATCCCGCTCTACACGCCGGAATGCCGTCAGTGCGACTACTGCCTCAGCCGCAAGACCAATCTCTGCCAGTCGATCCGCATCACCCAGGGCGCCGGACAGATGCCCGATGGCACCAGCCGCTTCAAATGCCGCGGTGAGACAGTCTGGCACTACATGGGCACCTCCACCTTTGCCAACTACACCGTGCTGCCCGAGATCGCGGTGGCCAAGATCCGCCCCGACGCGCCCTTTGAGAAGGTCTGCTATATCGGCTGCGGCGTCACCACCGGCATCGGTGCGGTGGTCTATACCGCCAAGGTTCAGGCCGGCGCCAATGTGGTGGTCTTCGGGTTGGGCGGCATCGGGCTCAACGTGATCCAGGGCGCGCGCATGGTGGGTGCCGACCGCATCATCGGCGTCGATATCAATCCCGCCCGCAAGGCGATGGCCGAGAAATTCGGCATGACGCATTTCGTCAATCCGAAAGACATGAAGGATGAGGAACTGGTGCCGCATCTGGTCGAGCTGACCAAGGGCGGTGCCGATTTCAGCTTCGAATGCATCGGCAATCCCAAGACGATGCGCCAGGCGCTGGAATGCTGCCACAAGGGCTGGGGCGAAAGCATCATCATCGGCGTCGCGCCGTCGGGTGCCGAAATCTCGACACGTCCGTTCCAGCTGGTCACCGGCCGCGTCTGGAAGGGCTCGGCTTTCGGTGGGGCGCGCGGGCGCAGCGACGTACCGCAGATCGTCGACTGGTATATGGATGGCAAGATCAATATCGACGACCTGATCACCCATGTGATGCCGCTGGACAAGATCAACGACGCCTTCGACCTGATGCATAAGGGTGAGTCGATCCGTTCTGTCGTCACGTTCTGATCATGGAGCGCATCAAGAACTGGGCCTGCTTCGGCGGCCAGCAGCAGGTCTGGAAACACAGCTCGTCCACGCTGGGCTGCAGCATGGAAGTCGCCGTTTATCTGCCGCCGCAGGCCAGCGAGACTGCAAAACTGCCGGTGCTGTATTATCTCTCGGGCCTCACCTGCACCTGGGAGAATATGGTCAGCAAGGCCGGCGCGCAGCGCTATGCCGCCGAACATGGCCTGATCCTGGTGGCGCCCGATACCAGCCCGCGCGACGTGAATATCGCCGGTGAAGATGAGGCGTATGATTTCGGTTCCGGTGCCGGCTTCTATGTCGATGCCACCGAGCGGCCATGGGCCAGGCATTACCGCATGTATTCTTACGTCACCGAGGAACTGCCGGCGCTCATCGCCGAGCATTTCCCTGGCGCGGATACGGCGCGCAGCGGCATCTTCGGCCATTCCATGGGCGGCCATGGCGCGCTGGTCTGCGCCTTCCGCCATCCGCAGCGTTACAAGTCGGTCTCGGCCTTCGCGCCCATCGTGGCGCCGAGTCAGGTGCCATGGGGCGAGAAAGCCTTCACCGGTTATCTCGGCACGGATCGCAGTACCTGGGCGGCTTATGATGCCACCGTGCTCGCGTCACAGACCGACTGGCGCAAGCCGGTGCTGATCGACCAGGGTATGGCGGATGAGTTCCTGGAGAAGCAGCTCAAGCCGCAACTGCTCGCCAATGCAGCCGCCGCGGCCGGCATTCCGCTGACCCTTCGCCTGCAGGCCGGCTACGACCACAGCTATTATTTCATCGCCAGCTTCATCGGCGAACATATCGCTCATCACGCGCAGCAGCTGCGGCGCTGATCAGTCGGCTGCATCCGTCCGTAAGCCATAGGCATCCTTCGGCGCCTTGCTCGCGACGAAATGCAGCAGCATGGCCTGCACGCCCGCATCGCTGATCAGGCGACGATGCCCCAGCCCGTCGAGGATGCGGAACTCGGCGCGCGGCCAGGCGGCGGCATTCTCCTGGCTGTGCTGCAGTGGCACCACGCGGTCGTCGCGGCTGTGCAGGATCAGGCCCGGCGTCGTGAACTGTCGCAGCTTCGGCGGAAGGTAGAGCGAGTCCATGCTGCGGCCGATCAGGCGCTCGATCGTAGTGAAGACCAGCCGTGTCTGGGCAACATTCAGGCCGAGCATCTGCATCATCGCGCCGGCAAACAGGCGCGGATGGTTCGGTGCCGCCAGGATGGCGAAGCGCTCGGCTTTCAGTCCCATCTCTGCAGCTGCGATCAGGGTGGCGGTGCCGCCAAGCGAATGCGCGATCACGGCATGGAAGGGCTGCGCGGCCGAAACCGCGCCGATCTTTTCCGCTTCGCGCGCCACGGCGGCGACGCCGGCCGCCATCACCGGGATCGAGGTCAGCTTTGCCGGCGTGCGGCCATGGCCCGGCAGGTCGGGCGCGATCACGCGGTAACCGCGCGCCACCAGTTGGTCGATCAGCGCCGCCCAGCTGATGTGATCGTCCTCCCAGCCATGTACCAGCAGCACCGTGGGCGTGCCAGGTTGCGTCGGACCGAAACTCCAGGCCGCGACCGGGCCCAGCTCGTTCTCGGCCGCGAAAGGCGTTTCACGTGAAACATAGAGAGAACGGTCGGTACCCGGGCGTCGCCAGGGCTGCAGGAACAGGCGCGCGGCATAACCGGCGGCCCAGCCCGGCGCGACCCGGAAGCCGAAACGGATCGCTTCGCGGCGGAGCAATGCATTAATCATAGAACGAACATTCGTACTTTTAGCATAAGAAGTTTTGGCCGTCCGGGCCATGGCGCACCTTCAGATCAGAGGATTATTCGCACCATAAAGAACGGTCGTTCGATTTTCAAGTGTGGATTTTTGTTGGTTCAACGAACCCGTTCCAGTCGGATTTCGACTTCCCGGTCGACATAGTCCCATTCCGGGCTGGCGCGCAGTGCCGTCAGCAGGCTGTCGAAGCCCGCGCTGTCGCCGGGGGCGAACTCGAACCAGGTCAGAAAGTCGAATGGCTCCCCCAGGTCACGGGCATGAAACAGCTTGCGCGCTACGGCAGGCAGATAGGCCATGCCGATGGCGATATGGCGCGACTGCTCCTCGATGATCGCACGGCGCTCATCCTGTGCCAGCAGCCACCAGGCGGCGGTTTTGCGGATCGGGATCAGTGCGGCGCAGCGGGCCTCCGCGCGGCCCAGGCCGGGCTGTATGGACGCCAGCGCCTTGCGCTCGCCCTCATTCGTGTACCGCAGGTTGCTGGCCACGCCGCACAGTTGCCAGACCGCGTCCTCGACCTCGTTCAGCCCCTCGCATAGGTCGAGATGGCTGGCGGGCGTGATGCCGTCGCCGCTGATGGCCTTGATCGAAACAATCTTCCACGGCCCCGTCGGCCCGCCGACGAAGCTGGTAAAGCGCGATTCTATTGTCTGATTCCCCCGATGGACGGGGGCGCAGCTCCCGGCCTCAGGCCAACTTTACCGCAGTTCCGCTTGCCGCGACCATCAACATTTGCTTATCCGTGCCGCCGATCTGCTGGTAGTCGAGGTCCATGCCGACCACGGCATCGGCGCCGAGCGTCCGGGCCTCCTCGATCATCGACTCCAGCGCCAGCGCCTTGGCCTTGCGCAGTTCCTTTTCGTAGCTGCCCGAACGGCCGCCGAGGATGTCGGTGATGCCGGCGAAGAAATCACGGAAGATATTGGTGCCCATCACGGCCTCGCCGGCCACGATGCCAAGATAGCCGGCGATTTTGCGGCCTTCCACGCTGTCGGTCGTTGTCAGGATCATGATTTCCACTCCGGATCGGTGCAGGCAATGTCCACAGTTTACGCAGGATGCCTTGATTTCGCCATCTGCCGGAGATACCGCTTGGCGCCATGACCAACCGTCGAGCCTTCCTGCTTGCCATGGCCGTCGCGGCCACCGCCGCGAAACTGCCGCTCGCCGCCGCCTATGCCGCCGCGCCCGCCGGCGCGGCCAAACTCACCGCGGCCGACCGGGCCGATCTCAAGCGCATCGCGGATTACTTCAATACCGTGCGCAGCATGCGTGGCCGCTTCCTGCAGGTGGCGCCCGATGGCAGCGCCTCGGAAGGCAAGATCTACATGACGCGGCCGGGCCGCTTCCGCTTCGAATTCGATCCGCCGGTGCCGATGCTGATCGTGTCGGACGGCGCCTATATCATCATGGAAGACAAGGAGCTGAGATCGGTCGAGCGTGTGCCGCTGGGCGCCACGCCGCTGGATCTGCTGCTGCGCGACCAGGTCAGCTTCGACGACAAGGACGTTGGCATCGCCAAGGTCGAGCGCGGCGCTGCCATCCTGCGCGTGACGCTGTTTGCGCCGGATCGCCCCAAGGAAGGCGCGCTCACCATCGTATTCGGCGACAAGCCGCTGGAATTTGCCGGCTGGATCGTCACCGACGCCCAGGGCAAGGATACCGCCATCACCCTGTCGCAGATGGATTTCAACCCGTCACCCGCGATCAGTACCCGTCTCTACAACTATGGCGACGGGACGGCCGCCGGCCGGGCCCTGCAGCAGCGCCGCTGACGCTACGGCCTGCCCGGCGGGGTAGCTTTGCATCCGGGCCGCGCCGGCCTGCCATCCGAGGCAGAAATCCACCGCCTGCCGGCGTGGTAACCAGTTGGGTAGCTGGGCTCGCAAGTCTGTGAACTTTCGTCCAAAACCCTGATTTTCCATGCCGCAAAGGTTGCGGCCTTTCGGAAGGCTGCTATAACCTCGGCCCCGAACGGCAATCAGAGAAACCGGGGCTTTTCGCCCCAGGTTTTACAACCCGTAGGTCAGCATGAACATCCATGAATACCAGGCGAAAAGCCTGCTCGCGAAATACGGTGTCGCCGTGCCGCGTGGCGGCGTCGCTTTCACGGCCGAGGAGGCCGTCACTGTCGCCAAGCAGCTCGGTGGTCCGGTCTGGGTGGTGAAGGCCCAGATTCATGCCGGCGGCCGCGGCAAGGGTGGCGGCGTCAAGGTGGTCAAGTCGGTCGACGACGTGGCTGCCCAGTCCAAGGCGATCCTCGGTATGACCCTGGTGACGCACCAGACCGGTCCCGAGGGCAAGCTGGTCAAGCGCCTGTATATCGAGGAAGGCTGCGACATCAAGCGCGAGCTCTATCTGAGCTTCCTGGTCGACCGCGCCACCTCGCGCATCACCGTGATGGCCTCGACCGAGGGCGGCATGGAGATCGAAGAGGTTGCCGCTTCGCATCCTGAAAAGATCCTGAAGGTCGCCATCGACCCGGCGACCGGCATGCAGCCACATCACGCCCGCAGCATCGCCTTCGGCCTTGGTCTGGAAGGCAAGCAGATCGCTTCGGCCACCAAGTTCATGCTGGCGATGTACGAGGCCTTCACGGCGCTCGACGCCTCCATTGTTGAAATCAATCCGCTGGTCGTCACCGGCGCCGGCGAGATGATCGCGCTGGATGCCAAGATGAACTTCGACGACAACGCGCTGTACCGCCACAAGGATGTGGAAGACATGCGCGATCCGGACGAGGAAGACGCGTCCGAACTCGAAGCCGCCAAGTGGTCGCTGAACTACGTCAAGCTGGACGGCGAGATCGGCTGCATGGTCAACGGCGCGGGCCTCGCGATGGCGACCATGGACATCATCAAGCTGTACGGCTCCGAGCCGGCCAACTTCCTCGATGTCGGCGGCGGTGCCACCAAGGAGCGCGTCACGGCGGCCTTCAAGATCATTCTTGGCGACAAGAACGTGAAGGGCATCCTGGTCAACATCTTCGGCGGCATCATGCGCTGCGACATCATCGCCGAAGGCGTGGTGGCAGCGGCCCGCGAAGTGAAGCTGGCGGTTCCGCTGGTGGTTCGCCTCGAAGGCACCAATGTCGATCTGGGCAAGAAGATCATGGCCGAGAGCGGCCTGCCGATCATCTCTGCCGACAATCTCGCCGACGCCGCCGAGAAGGTGGTGAAGGCCGTGAAGGGAGCCAAGTAAATGGCTGTTCTCGTCAACAAGGACACCAAGGTCATCTGCCAGGGTCTCACCGGCAGCCAGGGTACCTTCCACTCCGAACAGGCGATTGCCTACGGCACCAAGATGGTCGGCGGCGTGACGCCCGGTAAGGGCGGCACCACGCATATCGGCCTGCCGGTGTTCAACACCGTCGGCGAAGCCGTCGAGCGCACCGGCGCGAATGCCTCGGTGATCTACGTGCCGCCGCCGTTCGCCGCGGATTCGATCATGGAAGCCATCGACGCAGAAATCCCGCTGGTGGTCTGCATCACCGAGGGCATCCCGGTGCTCGATATGGTGAAGGTCAAGCGCAGCCTCGTCGGCTCCAAGACCCGCCTGATCGGCCCGAACTGCCCGGGCGTCATCACGCCGGGCGAATGCAAGATCGGCATCATGCCGGGCCACATCCACCGCCGCGGCAAGGTCGGCATCGTGTCGCGTTCCGGCACGCTGACCTATGAAGCCGTCGCGCAGACGACCGCGGCTGGCCTGGGCCAGACCACCTGCATCGGCATCGGTGGCGATCCGGTCAACGGCACCAATTTCATCGACGCGCTCGACCTGTTCCTTGGCGACAAGGAAACCGAGTGCATCATCATGATCGGCGAAATCGGCGGTTCGGCTGAAGAAGAAGCTGCCGAATTCCTGATGAAGTCAAAGGTGAAGAAGCCGACCGTCGGCTTCATCGCCGGTCGTACCGCGCCTCCGGGCCGCCGCATGGGTCATGCTGGCGCGATCATCTCGGGCGGCAAGGGCGATGCAAATACCAAGCTGGAGGCCATGCGTTCGGCCGGCATCCGAGTTTCGGAAAGCCCGGCAGCGCTCGGCACCACCCTGGTCGATCTGTTGAACGGCAAGTAACAGGAACACAGAGGGGCGGCGCCGGCCAACAAGCGGCGCCACGACATCGATGACGGCGCAGCTTGAACGCACGCAATTCCTCTACGGTGGCAACAGCACCTTCGTCGAGGAGCTGTACGCCAAGTACGTGGCGAACCCCGACAGCGTCGATGCTTCCTGGAAGCAGTTCTTCGAAGCTCTGGGCGACGACTTCAGCCAGCCGAAGCAGGCGCTGAGTCGTCCGTCCTGGGCGCCGGCGACCGCGCTGGTGCCGATGGAGGACGAAGGCCTGCTGGGCGCGCAGGGCAAGGCCGCCAAGTCGGCCGATCGCGCCGCCAAGGGTGGCGCCTCGCCCGCTGACGCGCGCAATGCAGCGCTGGATACGATCCGCGCCGCCATGCTGATCCGCAATTACCGCATCCGCGGCCATCTGATGGCCAACCTGGACCCGCTCGGCATCCAGGCGCCGGGCGCGCATCCGGAGCTGGAGCCGGGATCCTACGGCTTCACCGAAGCCGACATGGATCGCCCGATCTTCATCGACAACATGCTGGGTCTGGAGACGGCCACGCTCCGCGAGATCCTCGCGATCCTGCGCCGCACCTACTGCTCGACCATCGGCGTCGAGTTCATGCACATCTACCACCCGGAGCAGAAGGCCTGGATCCAGTCGCGCATCGAAGGCCGCGACAAGGAAGTCCACTTCACACCCGAGGGCAAGAAGGCGATCCTGAACAAGCTGGTGGAAGGCGAGATCTTCGAGCGCTTCTGCCACATGAAGTTCACCGGCACCAAGCGCTTCGGCCTCGAAGGCGGCGAAGCGCTGATCCCGGCGATGGAAGCGATCATCAAGCGCGGCGGCCAGCTCGGCCTGCAGGATATCGAGCTGGGCATGCCGCATCGCGGCCGCCTCAACATGCTGGCCAACGTGATGGCCAAGCCGTATCGCGCCATCTTCTCCGAATTCAAGGGCATGGCCTATCACCCGGACGATTTCCAGGGTTCGGGCGACGTGAAGTACCATCTCGGCGTGTCGTCGGATCGTGAATTCGACGGCAACAAGGTGCATCTGTCGATGGCCGCCAATCCGTCGCATCTCGAGATCGTCAATCCGGTCTGCCTCGGCAAGTCGCGCGCCAAGCAGACGCAGATGCACGATGCCGAGCGCGGCCAGGTCATGACCGTGCTGCTGCATGGCGATGCGGCCTTTGCCGGCCAGGGCGTGGTGGCGGAATGCTTCGCACTCAGCGAGCTGCGCGGTTACCGCACCGGCGGCACCATCCACATCATCGTGAACAACCAGATCGGTTTCACCACCAATCCGTCCTATTCGCGGTCCTCGCCCTATCCGTCGGATGGCGCCAAGGTCGTGCAGGCGCCGATCTTCCACGTCAACGGCGACGATCCGGAAGCCGTGACGCATGTGGCAAAGATCGCCACCGAATTCCGCCAGCAGTTCAAGAAGGACGTGGTGATCGACCTGTTCTGTTATCGCCGCCATGGCCATAACGAGACCGACGATCCGTCGTTCACGCAGCCGATCATGTACCGCACGATCGCCACGCATCCGACCACGCGCCAGATCTATGCCAAGCGGCTGATCGAGGAAGGCACGATCACCGAGGCCGATGCCGAGGCGATGGTGACAGAGTTCCAGAACAAGCTTGAAGGCGAGCTGGAAGCCTCCAAGTCGTTCAAGCCGAACAAGGCTGACTGGCTGGAAGGCAAGTGGGCCGGCCTGGAAGAGGCGTCGGGCGACGAGCGCCGCGGCACCACCGGTGTCGAGCTTGAGACGCTGAAGAAGGTCGGTCTGGCGATCACGTCGGTGCCGGACGGCTTCAACATCCACAAGACGCTGGCGCGCAACACCGCCAACCGCCGCGCGGCCATCGAGGCCGGCGAGGGCATCGACTGGGCCACCGCGGAAGCGCTGGCCTTCGGCTCGCTGCAGCTGGAAGGCAAGGGCGTGCGTCTGTCGGGCCAGGATTGCGGCCGCGGCACATTCAGCCAGCGCCACAGCGTCTGGCATGACCAGCAGACGGAAGAGCGCTATGTGCCGCTCAACCATATCGCCGAAGGTCAGGCCAATTACGAAGTGATCGACAGTCTGCTCTCGGAAGAAGCAGTCCTCGGCTACGAATACGGTTACAGCCTGGCCGAGCCGAATACGCTCGTCATGTGGGAAGGCCAGTTCGGCGATTTCGCCAACGGCGCCCAGGTGGTGTTCGACCAGTTCATCTCCTCTGGCGAAGCCAAGTGGATGCGCATGTCGGGTCTGACCGTGCTGCTGCCCCATGGCTATGAAGGCCAGGGCCCCGAGCACAGCTCGGCCCGCCTCGAGCGCTATCTGCAGCTCTGCGCCGAAGACAATATGCAGGTGGCGAACTGCTCCACGCCGGCCAACTACTTCCACATCCTGCGCCGGCAGATCCATCGCAAGTTCCGCAAGCCGCTGATCCTGATGACGCCGAAGTCGCTGCTGCGTCACAAGCTGGCGGTGTCGAAGCTGGAAGAGATGGCGTCTGGCACGACCTTCCATCGCGTGCTGTGGGACGATGCGCCGCATGACGATGCCAAGATCAAGCGCGTGATCCTGTGCTCGGGCAAGGTCTATTACGACCTGTTCGAGGAGCGCCAGAAGCGCGAACTGAAGGACACTGTGATCCTGCGCGTCGAACAGCTGTATCCGTTCCCGCACAAGGCGCTGATGACGGAACTCAGCCGCTACAAGAATGCCAAGACGGTCGTCTGGTGCCAGGAAGAGCCGAAGAATATGGGCGCCTGGAGCTTCGTCGAGCCTTGTGTCGAGGCGGTGATGACCGAGCTGGGCCTGAAGATGAAGCGGCCGCTCTATGTCGGCCGTCTGGCGGCCGCGTCGCCGGCCACCGGCCTGATGAGCAAGCATAGCCAGCAGCAGGCCAAGCTGGTGGACGAAGCCCTCACTGCATAAGCGGTCGGGCTGGCTCTGGCGGCTGACGCCGCCGGGGCCTGAAGGTTTCGAGGGGCGTTTTTAAACGAAGGAAAGTTACCATGGCAGTCGAAATTCGCGTCCCGCAACTGGCGGAATCGATCTCCGAAGCCACCGTCGGCAAGTGGTCGGTGAAGGCCGGCGATGCGGTCGCCCGCGACCAGCTGCTGGTCGAACTCGAGACCGACAAGGTGACCGTCGAGGTCAACGCGCAGGAAGCCGGCACGCTGGCTGAAGTGCTGGCCGCGGAAGGCGCCACTGTGCAGGTCGGCGATCTGCTGGCGACGCTGACCCCGGGTGCTGGTGCCGCTAAGCCGGCCGCCGCCAAGCCCGCTGCTGCCGCGCCTGCCGCCGCTGCTCCGGCTCCCGCCGCGAAGCCCGCAGCCGCTCCGGCGCCTGCCGCCGGTCAGGCGTTGCCGGCCGCTGCCAAGATGGCTGCCGAAAAGAATGTGAACCTGTCCGGTGTCACCGGTTCGGGCAAGGACGGTCGTGTCACCAAGGGTGATGTCGCCGATCTGCTCGCCTCGGGTGGCGGCGCTGCGCCTGCTGCGCGTCCGTCGGTGCCGGCTGGCCCACGCGCGAATGGCGACCGCGAAGAACGCCAGCGCATGTCCAAGCTGCGCCAGGTGATCGCACGCCGCCTCAAGGAAGCCCAGAACACGGCAGCGCTGCTGACCACCTTCAACGAGGTCGACATGACCGCGCTGATGGCGGCGCGCAAGCAGTATGTCGACCAGTTCGAGAAGAAGCACGGCGTTCGCCTCGGCTTCATGTCCTTCTTCGTGAAGGCCTGCGTACAGGCATTGCGCGAATTCCCGGCCGTGAATGCCGAGATCGAGGGCGATGAGATCGTCTTCAAGAACTATTTCAACATCGGCTGCGCCGTCTCCACGCCGACCGGCCTGGTCGTGCCGGTGATCCGTGATGCCGACCAGCTGTCCTTCGCTGGCATCGAGAAAACCATCTCGGATCTCGGCAAGCGCGCCCGCGACGGCAAGCTCGGCATCGACGAGCTGCAGGGCGGTAGCTTCAGCATCACCAATGGCGGCGTGTTCGGCTCGCTGATGTCGACCCCGATCATCAATCCGCCGCAGTCGGCCATCCTGGGCATGCACAAGATCCAGGACCGTCCGATGGCCATCAACGGCCAGGTCGTGATCCGCCCGATGATGTATATCGCGCTGACCTACGATCACCGCATCGTCGACGGCCGCGAGGCGGTCAGCTTCCTCGTGCGCGTCAAGGAATGCCTCGAGGATCCCCAGCGCCTGCTGTTTGAGATGTGAGGCACTGAGGCAGGGCGATGATCGTCCGCGTCTGGAGCACAGGCTACGCGCCGGGACGGATCGCGGATTTCATCGCCTTCGCCGACCAGCGCCTGCAGCCTTTCTTCCGCGACCAGGATGGCTGCCTTGCCTGCTTCTTCACCCATGACGAACAGGAATGGCGCACCATCACCTTCTGGCGCGATGCGGCGGCCGTGGATGCGGTGAAAGACTCCACCGTCTATCGCGCCATTCTCACCGACCTGGTCGCCAGCGGGCTATTGCTCGGCGACCAGCGGGTCAAAAAGCTGAATTTTGCCGGCGGCGGCATATATGGCCCCTTACCAATTTGAAGATTTGGGCCGGTTTAGGTTTTCGGAGGATCATCCATGAGTGAACAGGCTTTCGACGTCATCATCATCGGCGCCGGCCCCGGCGGCTACACCATGGCGATCCGCGCCGCCCAGCTCGGTATGTCGGTTGCGGTGGTCGAGAAAGATGCCGGCCTCGGTGGCACCTGCACCAATGTCGGCTGCATTCCGTCCAAGGCGCTGCTGCATTCGTCTGAGCTCTATCACACGGCCGCGCACGGCTTTACCCAGCATGGCATTAAGATCGCGGGCAAGATCGACATCGACCTGCCTGCCATGATGGCGCAGAAGCAGAGCGTGGTGACCGCCTCGAACAAAGGCATCGAATTCCTGTTCAAGAAGAACAAGATCACCTGGCTGAAGGGCTTCGGTAAACTGCTGGGTGGCGGCAAGGTCGAAGTGGACGGCGAGAGCAAGGGCACCTATTCGGCGAAGCACATCGTCATCGCCACCGGTTCCGAAGTGACGCCGCTCAAGGGTATCGAAATCGACGAGAAGCAGGTGGTGTCGTCCACCGGCGCGCTGAAGCTGCCGTCGGTGCCAAAGAACATGGTCGTGATCGGCGGTGGCGTGATCGGGCTCGAACTCGGCTCGGTCTGGCTGCGTCTCGGCGCCGAAGTGACCGTGGTCGAATTCCTCGACCGCATCCTGCCGACCAATGACGGCGAAGTCTCGAAGCAGATGCAGCGCGTCCTTGCCAAGCAGGGCATGAAGTTCAAGCTGGGCACCAAGGTGACCGCGGCCAAGCCGGGCAAGAACGGCGTGACCCTGACCATGGAGCCGGCTGCGGGCGGTGACAAGGAAGAGGTCACGGCCGATGTTGTGCTGGTCTCGATCGGCCGCCGGCCGTTCACCACCGGCCTCGGCCTGGAAGCTGCCGGTGTGCAACTCGACGAGCGCGGCCGCGTCAAGACCGATGGTCACTTCAACACCACCGCCAAGGGCGTCTATGCCATCGGCGATGCCATCATCGGTCCGATGCTGGCGCATAAGGCGGATGAAGAAGGTATGGTGCTGGCCGAGATCCTGGCCGGCCAGAAGCCGCATATCAACTACGACGCCATTCCGGGTGTGGTCTACACCTGGCCGGAAGTCGCCAGCGTCGGCAAGACCGAAGAAGAACTCAAGGCCGCCAGCATTGCTTACAAGGTTGGCAAGTTCCCCTTCACGGCCAATGCCCGCGCTCGCGCCATGACCATGACCGACGGCTTCGTGAAGATCCTCGAAGACGAGAAGACCAAGAAGATCGTCGGCGCGCATATCATCGGTGCCGATGCCGGCCATCTGATCCAGGAACTGGTGATGGCGATTGAATTCGGCGCTTCGGCGGAGGACATCTACCGCACCGTCCATGCCCATCCGGCCCTGACCGAAGCGGTGAAGGAAGCTGCGCTGGCGGTCGACGGCCACACGATCACGATCTGATTGCAGGTATATTTGTGCGAAAGGGCGGCCTTCACGGCCGCCCTTTTTCATTCATGATGGACCAATGATCTCCCGCCTCGATTCAAAAGCCATGGCCGCCTTCTGGGTGCTGGGCGCGGCCTTCGCCTTCTCGCTGCTTTATGCCTCGGGCAAGCTGACCGGCGGCCTGGTGCCCGCGATCCAGATCGTCTTCATCCGCTATTTCAGCGGCTTCGCAACCGTCAGCGGCATCGCGCTGACGCGGCGCCAGCCATTGCGCGACTTGCTGGCCGGCGGGCGGCGGCACCTGCATCTGCTGCGCGCCTGCTGTGGCGTCGGCGGCGGCGCCTGTTCGATCTGGGGCGCCACCTACATGCCGCTGGCTGATGCCTCGGCGCTGGCGTTGCTGCAGGGCGTGTTCACCATGGGGCTCGCAGTCATGCTGCTGCGCGAACGCATTGTCCTGCTGCAGGGTGTGGCGGCCGGCTTCTGCGTGCTGGGTGCATTGATCATCGTGCGCGGCAATACCGGTGCGCCGGTCGATCCCGATGCGCTCAGCAATCCCTGGGCGCCGCTCGCCATGCTGGCCGGGGCCTTCCTCACCGCCTGCGAGGTGATCCTGATCAAGGTGCTGTCGCGGCATGAAAGCATGCTGTCGATGCTGCTGCATGTGAATGGCTTCGCCACGCTGTTGCTGAGTGGCGCGATGCTGTTTCTCTGGGTACCGGTCGAGCCGCTGACGCTGGCTTTGCTCTGCCTGATCGGCCCGATGGCGATAGCCGGCCAGATGTGCAATGTGATGGCCTATCGCATCGCGGACGCGGCCTGGCTGGCGCCCTTCACTTATGCTTCGGTGGCTTTCGCCGCGCTGATCGGCTGGGTCGTCTTTGGCACGCTGCCCGGCCTCACCGCCTGGCTCGGCACGGCGCTGATCGTCGCCGGCGGCCTGCTGCTGATCCGCAGCAAACCGCCAGCCTGACACAATCCTAGTAATGCAACTCCGCGATCACCGCGCGGTCATCGCTGGCATCCCAGCTCTGTACGGCGATGGTCTCGTCGTTGCAGCGACAGACCACGGTGCGCTGCGCCGTGCCGCGCGGCAGCGCCAGCGTCGAGGTGGAGTTCGTCGGCACGCCGGCCGGAATGCCCGGTGCCGGCTGGCCATCGAAGGTGACGATGTCGCGGCCCGGCCCGAAATAGCCACGCGGCCGGCTGATCGTCACAATGGAGCCGGCCTGGCGGTCGCGATCCGCCACCACAGCGGTGCGCAGATGCACATGCGCCGACGAGCGCGGGAAGGGCGAGCGGTAGATATGGGTCTTGGTCTGGCTCGGCACCGTCAGCACGAATTCATAGGTCGCAGTCGGACCTGAGGTATTGAACGGACCCCAGTAGCCGTCGGGCCCCGTCACCTTGCGATGCGCCGGCTGGGCATGCAGGCGAGCGCCGGTCTGCGGATTGGTCTCCCAGATTTCCACGGTCGCACCTTCGACCGGCAGGTTGGTCGGCACGCCGCGCGCCATGCCGTTGACCTTGCCATTCAGCACCGGACGGGTTTCCGGCAGGATTTTGCTGGTCGCCGGCGGCTGGCCGATGATGAACTCCCAGGTGGCGGCAAAGGCCTTCTCATGGAAGGCGACTTCGCGGTGATCCAGGCCGGGCAGCACAAGATTCTTGGCGCCCGCCAGCGCCGGGCCGTCCGCCGTCACGCCAGTGGCGACGCCCGGCATGCCAAGGCCGGCGCCATCGGGCTGGGCGAATTTGTCGAGCGCATCGCTGCGCAAGGTCAGCCAGTTCACGCCCGGCACGATCTCAGACCCCGCATTCAGGCCGCGCAGGAAGGGACTCGCACCGTTGAACTCGCTGCCGACCAGACGGTCGTTCGAGATGATCACGCCGTGATTGGGCGTACCGCACAGCACGGCATGACTGACAAAGGCCGGGCCCGGGCCGTGCTTGAGGTAGTTGCGGATCGCATTGCCGCCTCGGGATGAGCCCACCAGCGCGACCCGGCCGGCGCCGCTCTGCTTGAGCGCCAACTGCACGGCTTCGGAAAGCTGCTCCATCTGGTCCTGCGTCGAGGACCGTCCGGCCTGGTATTCCGCATCGTTGCTGCGGGCCAGCGGATAGGGGAAGTCGATGGCGAACAGCCGCTTGTCGGGGAAGCCGGCGCTTTCCCAGCGCCAGATCGTCGTATGCCACAAGGCGGCGGTATCGCCGTTGCCATGCACAAAGACGATGGGCGGATAGGCATCGAACTGCGGTACCGGCGTGGCGGTGTCGCGCGACTGCGGCGCGCAGGCCAGCAGCGGCGTGAGACCGAGGGCGGCGGTGCCGGCCAGGAAGTGGCGGCGATTGAGGCCGGACTGGATTTTGGTGGGCTGGATTCTGATGGGCATGACGGGTCCTGGTTCTGATGGCCAGTTTTTCTGGACGACTCGGCAGACTTATCGCCTGGAAATGTGACGATACTCTGGCGGTCGATGCAAGTTGAGTGAATACTGCGTCATCGCTTTGTCATCACCAAGATTTTCCCGCCATGTCGTCGCGTAACCTGATTTTTATGCTGGCCGCGCTCGAAGTGCTGGCCATCCTGCCAATTGCCAGCTTCCCCGCCCTCATGCCGGAGTTCATCGCCCTCTGGGGGTTGAGCAACACCGAGGCCGGCTGGATCGCGGGCATCTACTATCTTGGCTATATGCTGGTGGTCACCCATGCGGTGATGCTGACCGACCGCTTCGATGCCCGGCTGGTATTTGCTGCCGGTGCGGTGCTCACCGGGATCAGCACGGTGGGATTTGCGGTCCTGGCCGACGGCTTCTGGTCGGGTTTGGCCCTGCGCGCCATCGGCGGTGTCGGGCAGGCGGCGGTCTATATGCCCGGCCTGCGTGCGCTGACCGACCGGCTGCAGGGCGGCGAACAGAGCCGCGCCGTCACCTTCTACACGGCGAGTTATTCCATCGCTGTCGCTGCCAGCTTCAGCGTCACCGGGCTGCTGGCTGAATGGTATGGCTGGCGCTGGAGCTTTGCCGTGGTGGGGCTGCTCAGCCTCGCTGCCGGACTTCTGGCCTGGCGCATACTGACGCCGTATCGGCCATCCTCCGCCGGCAAGCCGGCCAGCGGCTTTGCGCTGCGGCCGGTGCTGCGCAATCGCGATGCGATGGGCTACATCATCGGCTATGCCGCGCATGGCTTCGAACTCACCGCCATGCGTGCCTGGGTCACGGCGTTTCTGGTCTTCGTGCTGGCGCGCGACCCGCAGGTGGCCAGCCTGCTGCCCAGCGCGACGGTGCTGGCGGCTATCGTCACCCTGATCGGCCTGCCGGCCAGCCTGCTGGGCAATGAACTGGCGCTGAAATTCGGCCGCCGCCGTGCGCTGGTCGCGATCATGACCATCTCGGCCGTGATGGGGCTGCTGTTCGGCTTCACCGCCTGGCTGCCGGTCTGGGCTGTGCTGTTGTTCTGCGCCGTCTATTTCGTTTTCATCTGCGGCGATTCCGGCGCGCTCACTTCGGGCATGATGGCGGCCGCTGAACCCGAACACCGCGCCTCGACCATGGCGCTGCACTCATCCTTGGGCTTCGGCGTTTCGGTGCTGGGGCCGCTCTTCGTCGGTTTCGCCCTGGATGCGGCGCAATATGTGGCCGGCGAACAGACCGTCGTGACCTGGGGTATTGGTCTGGCGGTGATGGGCCTGGGTGCGCTGATTGGTCCGCTGGCATTGGTTCGCACCGGCAAAGGTCTACAGCCAAAATCATAATGGCTCGTTGACCCTCATGGCCCAACCGGGTCTATACTTCTCCGCATGTGCGACCGCTGCGAATTGCCACCGGATGTGGACCTGATCGCGATGCCCGAGGATGAGGCCGCCGCGATCCGCCGTCGTTACAAGCGCCAGCAGCGTATCCTCGATCTTCTTGCCCTTGTCGAGAATCCGGAAGCTTTGCCGCCGGCTGACGCCATGCGCGTCGGCCAGGAAATCCTCGTCCTGCTTGGCGAGATCGAAGCCGATCCCGATGCCCCGAAATGCGGTCTTCCTCGTTTGCGAGCGGGCAGCGTCCCGCAGTTCCAGTCCTATGTTTAAGTCTTCCATCTAGAATCGAGACAAAATCATGCATGCACCCCGGCACCGTACCCTGTCGCCCGAGAAGGCCGCGATCTTCAAGCAGATCGATGCGCTGATGCCGGAACTCGAGACGATCTATCTCGACCTGCACAAGAATCCCGAACTCTCGATGCAGGAAGTGCGCACGGCTGGCATCGCTGCCGCCTGGATGAAGACATACGGCTTCGAGGTGCATGAGCAGGTCGGCAAGACCGGTGTGGTGGCGTTGCTGAAGAATGGCGATGGCCCGGTGATCCTGCTGCGCGCCGATATGGATGGCCTGCCGGTGAAGGAAAAGACCGGCCTCGATTATGCCAGCACGCAGACCGGCACGGATCGTTTCGGCCAGGCCGTCTCGATCATGCATGCCTGCGGCCACGATTTTCACGTCACCTGGCTGATGGCTGTTGGTCGTTTGCTGTCGGAGAACCGTGGCACCTGGAAGGGTACCGTGATGGCGGTGTTCCAGCCCGCGGAAGAGATCGGCGCCGGTGCGCGCGCCATGCTGGAAGACGGCATGGTGAAGCGTTTCCCCAAGCCGACAGTGTCGCTGGGCCAGCATGTCATCCCGATGCCGGCCGGCACCATCGGCTACAAATCAGGCGTTGCCATGTCGGCCGCCGACAGCTGGGAAGTGAAACTGTTCGGCCGCGGCGCGCATGGCTCCAAGCCGCAGAACAGCATCGATCCCGTGGTGATGGCCGCTTCCACCGTGATGCGGCTGCAGACCGTCGTCTCGCGTGAAGTGGCGATGGCTGATAGTGCCGTGGTCACCGTCGGCACGCTGCAGAGCGGCTTCAATGAAAACGTGATCCCGGATGAAGCGCTGCTGCGCCTCAATATCCGCACCTTCAAGGAAAACGTGCGCCAGCGCGTGCTGGCCTCGGTCAAGCGCATCATCGACTCTGAAGCCCAGGCCTCGGGCGCGCCGAAGCCGCCGGAATATTCGGTGATCAGCCAGTTCCCACTCACCGTGAATGATGAAGCCGCCACCCAGCGCACCATGGAAGGCATCAGCGCCTTCTTCGGCACTGAGCGCGTGGTGACGGTGGAAGCCGCATCGGGTAGCGAAGATTTCGGCCTGTTTGGCACGGCGTGGAATGTGCCGTCGGTCTTCTGGGTGATCGGCGGCACCGACCCGGAACTGTTCGCCCGTGTGCAGAATGGCGAAGACCCCAGCGTGATGCCGGTCAACCACTCGCCCTTCTATGCGCCGATGCTGCATCCGACCTTGCGCACCGGCGTCGAGGCGATGCTGGCGGCGTCTTATGCGTGGCTGGATTAAAGCCCGGGCAGCACAGCGACGGGAATATGCTTCTGCCGCGTCTGGTAAATTGTGTCGCTGCGCTGATTTTTTCTGCACTTGCGCCGGCAACTCTTTATTCGATTCTGGTGCGGGACTTTTTGCTCGCGCCGACGGCTTTTCTCATCGCCGCGGGTCATGCGCTGCTTCTCGGTCTTCCAGTCTTCATCAAGATTGAGGGGAAGGGAAAATTCAATGTGATCACGTCACTGATCGCGGGCGCTGCCATTGGCGCCCTGCCGATCGGTCTCATCACCTTTCCATTGAGTCCGTTCGGTGGAAGCTCCTCGACCAATGGTATTCCAATGGTCGTCGATGGCATTCCAACCCTGGCCGGTTGGATTGGTTATTTCGAATTTTTACTCTATCCGACCGCCTTCGGTGTAGCCGGCGGATTTGCGTTCTGGCTGACAATCCGTGCGGCTGAGCTCTTCGCAAAATCTGTTCGATCCGAATGGATGCGCAACCTGCCTGGACTTGGATTGATTGTTCTCGCCCTCTCGGTGGCTGGTGGTGGTCTGACGACTGTGGAAACACAGATCGATAAGACCTGTCACAACATGTTACGCGATGGGCGATCTACGGTCTCACCGCGCGTCAGGATGTACCTTGAGATCGCCCCGGAAGATGTCCCGAGGATGGTTGAAGTCTTTGAGACTGTAGGGCAGGCGCATCACATGGTGTTGCGCAATAAAAGTGACGTCAGACCCGATATTGTGGACATCACGTCGCTCAGTCTTTGCAATGACTTGGGACTAAACATCTCCGTCAATAGTCAAAGATGGAGCAGGATGACTGTGCCATAGGTTATGGGTTATGGCATACCAATCATGGTGTATGAATTGCGCGAGAATTCAGGCCACACCCAAGTAATTGCTGACCTAGTTGCAGCATTCGAGAGAGAGTGGCCGGGCAAGCTCACATTCCGCGACGAATTTGGAAATATCCAAACACATTAATCCGGTGGATTCGCTGGCCGTGCGAAAATCCCGCCATCCAGCATCCAGCTGAAGCTGGCGGGAAAATCGAAATCCTCATGCACGTTGGCCGCCTGCATGGCAGCCTCGAGCGGAACGCCGTTGGCCAGTTCGGCCAGCAGGCGGTCCTCGCCGTGATTAAGCTTGTGCCAGCAGACCTTGATGCCGCGACGCCAGACCAGCAGGCGTTCACCGCCGCCGGCCAGCTGGATGCGTTCCACAGCGGGCGCTTCCGGCTGATGCACCTGCCAGATTTCGCTGATCGGGAAGGGCGTGGAGAGCCGCTGCGCTGAAGGATGCAGCGTGAGCGTCAGTGTTTCGATGGCATCAGGCAGGTCTTCCGGCCGCAGCAGATCGACATCCTCGGCATGCTCGGCCAGGTTCAGCGCCCATTCAAACGCTGCGATATCGGGCAGATACTGGTGGCCGGCGAGATCGGGTAACGCCGCGAGAAATGTCGGGAACCCGTGGCCGTATTGCCAGAGCAGCGGCGAGCGCGGCGGATCGAAAATGAGAAACGCGCGCGCCGTCTGTGCGAAGAAAGCCTCGCCAACCAGACCGCGCGTCACCGGAAAGGTATTGGCCAGAACCTCCAGCAGGCTGGCGCGGAAACGGTTGGCATGGATCTGCAGACGGCCTTCGGCGGGGATGGCATCGCCGATCACCTTCTCGGCAATGCCATAGAGCGAGCCGGTCAGCGCATCGGCGAATTCGCGCTGACGTTCAAGCAGCGCGCTCATCGCCATCAGCCTCAGTGATTGGGTCGTTAGGGAGAGAGCTTGGCCTGAGTGCGGCGGCACGCTGGCGTTCGGCATGCTGGGCTTCAGCCACCAGATGGGCGAGCGGCGGCAGGTTGGCATCCCATTCCAGCGAGGTGGCGGCATGCGGGAAGCGCTGCACGGCGCTGGCATAGAGTCGCCAGACCGGTTCGGCCACCAGCGCGCCATGGTCGTCGATCAGCATTGGCCTGCCGTCGGTTTCGCATTCGCTGTGGCCGGCGATGCGGATCTGATGCACCGCTGGGCCGGGCAAACTGTCGAGATAGGCCTCGGCCACTGCCGGCGCAGCTTCGCGGCCGACATGGTTGACGCTGGAGACATACAGATTGTTGACGTCGCAGAGGATGCCACAGCCGCTCTGCTCGCTGAGCCGGCTGAGGAACTCGGCTTCGGCGATCTGGCTTTCGCGGAACCGCAGGTAGCTGGCCGGATTGGCCATCAGGATCGGTCGGTTCAGCCGCGCCTGTACGATATCGACATTGCGGCGGCAGCTTTCCAGCGTCTGCAGGGTGTAGGGCAGCGGCAGGAGATCGTTGTAATAGCGCCCCTCGACACCGACCCAGGCAAGATGCTCCGAGACCAGCGCCGGCTGCAGCCAGTCGACGAGGCGCGCCAGGCGGTCCAGATGGTCGGGATCTGGCAGCTCCTCGCCGCCCAGCCCCAGTCCGGTGCCCTGCACGGCGACTGGCCAGAGCGCGCGGACCTGTTCCAGGTAATGGCGGTTGGCGCCCCCACCCATATAGGTCTCGGCAGGGATTTCCAGCCAGCCGAGTGGCGGCCGGGTCTCGAGCAGGTCTTCATGATGTGGCGGGCGCAGGCCGATGCCGACGCGTTCCGGGGCCGGCACGCCGGCCGGGCTCTGGAAGGCGGCCCGGTCAGGGGGCGCGGCAATGGGTTTTTGCTCCGTCATGGCGACCGGATGCACGCTCGTCAGTTGCTGCGTTGAGACGCGGGCCTGCCAGCTCGTGCCTGTCCGTCCAGTGTAGCACTGCCGGTGGAAAAATACCCGCCGCGTGATCGCGGCGGAATCCGCAACTACTGGTTACTTATGGGGGATTTGGTCTCGGCGACGGCTGAGGTCGCCGGCAGGCCGACCCGGCCGATGCCGGGCAGCTTGAGCGCCGGGCGCAGGATGTCCACGCCGATGGTCAGGCCCAGCAGGTTCAACTCCAGACCCTCGCGGGCGGCAGCCGTCACGCCGGCCAGGCCGAACAGGTTGACCTGATAGCCGGTGCCGCTCGGGGCGGGGGCAAAGACGGTGGTGGCGCCGAGCCAGTCCTTGCCCACCGCGGTGGGCGGCAGTTCCAGGCCCAGTTCTGGGACTTCACGAGCGAGGTAGGCGACGAAACTGTTCGAGTTGGGCCCCGGCCACATCACGTAACCTTCCCGGCCGGGATAGCGCTCGGCGGCCGAGATCAGCAGCGGAATGGCAGCCGCCGCCGCGTCGCCGCGCAGGTCGTGCAGCAGTTCGGGCGCATTGCCGGCCCAGTAGCCATCGGGCGTGCGGTTGCTGATCCGCACCGGCGAGCCGCCCCAGCCGACCACCTCATAACGGGTGTAGCTGGGCGCGCCGGCCGGTTTGACCACGATCCAGGTATGGACCGCGAAAGCCCCGCGCCAGCCCCAGACTCGGGCGGCATATACCTGGATCACCGCGTCTTTCACGGTGACCGGATCGGGGGCAAGGCCGGCGCTGTCCCACCGCGAGGTCGACCAGTGCTTGCGTTCGGCCGTGGCGATGGAGGCACCGCTGGCCATCAGCGGCAGCGCGATCAGCGCGCCGACGGCGATCAGGAGATTGCGGATCAGGGGGCGGGTGCGGAATGTCATGTCTGCCTTCAGGTGCAAACATAGGATGTTCGGTGATTATGGCAAAGTCAGGACTGTTGTGGTCCCGGAGGTGTGATCGCGGATACATCAAAGATCGTCATCCTCGGCACAAGGCCGAGGGTGACGGTTTCTCTTTAAATCCGCGCCCTGGGATGGGCACTGTCGTAAACCCGCAGCAGGGCCTCGGCATCCACCTCGGTATAACGCTGCGTGGTCGCCAGCGACGCATGGCCCAGCAGTTCCTGGATGGTACGCAGGTCGCCACCGCCGGCCAGAAGATGCGTGGCGAAGGAATGCCGCAGGGCGTGCGGCGTGGCGGTTTCCGGCAGGTTCAGGGCGCGCCGCGTGTTGCGCATGACTTTCTGAACGATGGCGGGGTCGAGCCGCTTGCCGCGCGCACCATAAAATAGCGGCGTGCCGCTGGAAATCGCATAGGGACAGAGTTTCACATAAGCCGCGATGGCGTCGCGCACGACGGGCAGGATCGGCACCAGCCGCTGCTTGTTGCCCTTGCCGGTCACCGTCAGGCTCTCGCCTTTCGGAATATCCTGGCCATTCAGCCCGAGCGCTTCGCCCAGGCGCAGGCCGGCGCCCCAGAGCAAGGTCAGAATGGCGGCATCGCGTGCCTGCAGCCAGGGCAGCGTGTCGCCTTCATCCACCGCCTCGATCACCTGCCGCGCAGCCTGTACTGCCAAAGGCTTCGGCACGCTGTGCGGTCGCTTCGGCGTGCGCACCAGATTGGCCGCGGCATTGTCGATGCGGCCATCCTTCTGCAGGCGACGGAAAAAGCTGCGGATGGCGCTGAGGTTGCGGGCCAGCGAGGTGGCGCCGACGCCATCGTTGCGGCGATGGCTTAAATACGCGCGGAAATCGGCAAGCCGCAGCGATTGCAGATCCTGCATCGCAGCCGGTTCGCCAAGATGCTCGCTCAAAAAGCTGAGGTAGCCGGAAAGATCCTGGCCATAGGCGCGCAAGGTGTGGCGCGAGTAGCGTTTTTCCTTGGCAAGCCAGAGATACCAGCCCTCGGCGGCGGCCTTCACATCCTCGGCGGCGAGGAAGAAGGGCAGCCGGTCTTCGGTTTCTTTTACTTGGGCGGCAGGTCGAGCCATGCCTGTACCGAACGGCCGAGCACGCCGGACAGGAACTGCAGCAGCTCCGTGCCCTGATGCGGCTGGAACTTGTCGGCCTCGCGCGAGCCGAGCGCCAGCATTGCCGCCGGCGAATTCGGGCCGAAATCGAGCCGCGCCAGCGCATCCGAGCGCACCAGCGAGGCCGCCGGACCATAGAGCCAGCTGGCGGCTTCGGCATTGTCGCGCGCCACGGCGGGTAGGGCACCCAGCAGCGTATCGATGGTGCCGTTGGGCAGCACGAAGACGCCGCCGGTGGCGATCTCCTTCATGCGGTCCGGGTCGCCTTCGACGCAGAGGCTGATGACATCGACTTCCAGCAGGTCGGTCCAGTCCTGCGTCGCCATATGGATCATATGCTCGAAACTGCCGGCTTCCAGCAGCATCAGCACGGCGGCATGCACGCGCTGGGTCAGCGACAGATTCTGGCGGCTGGCATCCAGCAGTTCATTGCCGACATGCGACACGCGATGCAACTCGCCCTGCAGGCGTTGCACCATGAAACGCTGCAGGTCGACGACATTGTCGCCGCCGCGCGGCGCGGTCGGTGGCAGCAGGATTTCGCACAGGGCCGGATTGCGCGTCAGCAGGTCGGGATTCTGCTTCAGCCATTCGATCACATCTGCCTCTGCCAAGGATGCGGCTTGGCCGGCGTTATCGGAAACAGGTGCGGTGATGCCGTCGGCCATCGGATATTCCTACTTGTCCAGGATCGACTGGCCGGTCTTCTTCCAGTCGGCGAGGAAGGCTTCCAGGCCCCTGTCGGTCAGCGGATGCTTCACCAGGCCCTTCAGCACATTCGGCGGCAGGGTGGCGACATCGGCGCCAATCTTGGCGGATTCGATCAGGTGGATCGGATGCCGGATCGAGGCGACCAGCACCTCGGTCTTGAAGTCGGGGTAGTTATTGTAGATCTGCACGATGTCGGCGATCAGCTGCATGCCATCCTGGCCGATATCGTCGAGCCGGCCGACGAAAGGCGAGATGAAGGTCGCGCCGGCCTTGGCGGCGAGGATCGCCTGGGCCGCCGAGAAGCAGAGCGTCACATTGACCATGATGCCGTCATCGGACAGCGCCTTGCAGGTCTTCAGACCGTCCACTGTCAGCGGCACCTTCACCGCCACGTTGGTGGCGAGTGCGGCCAGCTTGCGGCCCTCGGCCAGCATGGTGGCGTGATCGGTGGCGGTCACCTCGGCGGAGACCGGGCCCTTCACGATCTTGCAGATTTCCTTGATCGTGCTGACGAAGTCCTTGCCGGTCTTGGCCACCAGCGACGGATTGGTGGTCACACCATCCAGCAGGCCGGTCTCGTTCAGCTCGGCAATCTCGGCGATATCGGCTGTATCGACGAAAAATTTCATGTCCTGATCACTCCTTGGGGCGGCCCGGGCTCTGCCCGAATCAGCCGCCGATGCTATAAGCAGGATGGTTAACAATACCCGACCGAGGCTGGTGCTGCCAGCCAAAGCCGGATGGTTCGCTGGTACAACGTTGACGCCTGCCGATCTGATCCATGTGCTGCTGCCTTTGCCGCTGGCCGAGCCCTTTACCTATCGGGTCGGCGACGCGGCAGGCCCGCTTGCGCCCGGCGATATCGTGGAAGTGCCGATCGGCAACCGCATTTCGCTCGGCGTGGTCTGGGATGGCACGCCCGCGCCGCTGCCGGAAAAGGCCAAACTGAAGGATGTGATCCGGCGCTGCGATGCGCCGCCGATCCAGCCCATGTTGCGCAAGCTGGTCGACTGGGTCGCGTCCTACACGCTCAACCCCACCGGCGCGGTGTTGAAAATGTGCCTGCCCGAGCCGCGCGCGCTGGTCGAGCCGCCGCCGTTACGCGCCGTGTTGCGCATCGGTGACGCCGCTGGCGTGAAGATGAGCGAGCAGCGTGAGCGCGTACTAGAGATCGTGCGTGAACAGCCGGGCATGACGGTGACGGAACTAGCCGAGGCTGCAGCAGTCTCGCAGGCGGTGGTGCGCAAGCTGGTCGAACTCGGCGCATTGCAGGCCGATCAGGTGCCGGCCTTTCGTCCGCCCCCACCGCCGGACTGGCAGCGTGCCGGGCGCAAGCTGAATACACTGCAGGGCGAAGCGGCGGCAGCCTTGCGCAGCGCCACCGAAGCGCGGGATTTCTCGGTCACGCTGCTGGAAGGCGTGACGGGCGCAGGCAAGACCGAGGTGTATTACGAAGCCGTGGCGGCGGCGCTGCAGATGGGCCGGCAGGTTCTGGTGCTTTTGCCGGAAATCGCGCTGACCCAGCAATCGCTGGACCGCTTCGAGCAGCGCTTCGGCGCGCCGGCCTGGGCCTGGCATTCCGAAATGGCCGAGGGGCGCCGCGCCGCCACCTTGCGCGCGATCAGCCGTGGCGAAGCCAAAGTGGTGATCGGTGCGCGCTCGGCGCTGTTCCTGCCCTATGCCGATCTTGGCCTTGTGGTGGTCGATGAAGAACACGATGGCTCCTACAAGCAGGAAGAAGGCGTGATCTATAACGCGCGCGATATGGCGGTGGTGCGCGCCAAGCTGGAGGGCATTCCGGTGGTGCTCGCCTCAGCCACGCCATCGCTGGAAAGCCTGCATAACGTGGCGCGGCGGCGCTATGCCCATGCCGTACTGCCCGAACGCCACAATGCTGCCAGCCTGCCGGCCATCAGGATCGTGGATATGCGAAAAGAGAAGCTGCCGTCGCAGCGCTTCATCTCCGCATCGCTGGCCGCCGCGATGACGCAGACCATTGCCGCCGGCGAGCAGGGCATGTTGTTCCTGAACCGGCGTGGCTATGCGCCGTTGACGCTTTGCGGCGCCTGCGGCCATCGCCTGCAATGCCCGAACTGTGCAGCCTGGCTGGTCGAGCATAAGCGGCATGGCAATCTGCAATGCCATCATTGCGGCCATCAGCAGCGCCTGCCGAAACACTGCCCGGCCTGCGAGGCGGAAGACAAGTTCAAGGCCTGCGGTCCCGGCGTCGAGCGGCTGGCCGAGGAAGCCGCCATGCTGTTTCCCGATGCGCGGCTGGCTGTGATGGCATCCGATACCGCCAATTCGCCGAAGCAGATCAGCGAAATGCTGGAACGCATGGAGCGGCGCGAGATCGACATTCTGGTCGGCACGCAGATCGTGGCGAAAGGCCATCACTTTCCGTTGCTGACCCTGGTGGGGGTGATCGACGCTGACTTAGGGCTGGCCGGCGGCGATCCGCGCGCCGCCGAGCGCACCTATCAGCTGCTGACCCAGGTGGCGGGCCGCGCCGGCCGCGCCGCGCATCCCGGTCGCGTGCTGCTGCAGTCTTTCGATCCCAGCCATCCGGTGATCGCAGCACTGAGCCGGTATGACACCGCCGGCTTCCTGGCCGCCGAGATGGCGGAGCGCCAGCGCGCCGGCATGCCGCCATTCGGTCGCCTGGCCGCCGTGATTGTCAGCGGGGCGGATCAGGCCGAGGTGGAGCAGGCGGCGCGGGCCCTGGCCCGGACGGCACCGCGTGGCGCAGGGTTATCGGTGCTGGGGCCAGCACCGGCGCCCCTGCATTACCTGCGCGGCCGCTTCCGCGAACGCCTGCTGCTCAAGGCCGAACGCGAGATCGACGTGCCTGCCGCCCTACGGGAATGGATGGCAAAAACAAAACTACCGTCGGGTGTAAAGCGCACGGTCGATATCGATCCTTATAGCTTTCTTTAGAGCTTGGGTTTTTAAAGTGTCCGCGTGCGGCCGGGTGTGGAATGGGCCGCCTTTAGGGGAAACTGCCCATGCGGTATCAACGTCTGCCGGCGCTCGGCGCGGCTCTGCTTGCCCTCGGCCTGTTGTCGGGTTGCTTTGAAGCGAAGGAAACGGCGCCGGATCAGCGCCACAGCTCTCTCAGCAATTTCCAGCAGTTCATTCAGAAGACCGGCGGCCTGAAGAGCCTCAATACATTTCAGAAGCGCCGCCCTGAGATCAACTCGGAAGAAAGCATCGGCGTGATCTACGATGGCGCCCGCACCCAGGGCGAAGTGATGCGCTTCCGCGACAAGCAGATCGCCAAGGAAATGCTGCCGGCGCTCAAGGCCGTGCGCCAGCGGCTGGGCGAGTCCGAGAACTGCGTGCTGCGCGGCTATTTCGTCGCCTGCGGCGAGGAAAAGTTCGTCGACGTTTTCAAGAAGTGGGAATAGCCCCGCCCTCGTCATCCCCGCGAAAGCGGGGATCCAGTTTCTGAACAGCCTGAGCCTTGCAGTCTGGGCTCCCGCCTCCGCGGGAGCGACGAAGAATTTCAGTAACCCCGCTTGTAATCCACCAGCCGCAGCAGCGGCAGGCCCTGCTGCATCCGTCGGATATTGTCGACGATCTGCGGCGCCACCTGGGCCGGGATGCTGTCGGCCGCATTATGCGGTGTCACCGTCACCTTCGGATGTGTCCAGAAGGGATGGTTGTCGCGCAACGGCTCTTCGTCGAACACATCCAGCGTCGCGCCCGACAGCCACTCTGAATCGAGCGCATGCAGCAGGTCGGCTTCCACCACATGGCCGCCGCGTGCGGCATTGATGATATAGCCGCCGCGCGGCAGCAGCGACAATGTGCGACGGTTGATGATGCCGCGCGTCTCGGGCGTCAGCGGCAGCAGGCAGACCAGGATGTTGCAAAGCCGCAGGAAACTGTCGAGATGTTCGTCGCCATGGAAGCTGGTGACGCCATCGACCGCTTTCAGGCCGCGGCTCCAGCTCACCAGCTGGAAACCGAACTGCGACAGTTTCTGCGTCGCCGCCATGCCCAGCGTGCCCATGCCCATGATGCCGACCACGCGCTCTGAGGCATCGACCGGTGGCAGCCATTTCCAGGCCCGGTTGCGCTGGTTGACCGCCATGGTATCGACCTGACGGTGGAAGCGCAGCACATGCAGCAGCACATATTCCGTCATCGCCAGGGTCAGGCGGTCGTCGATTACGCGGGTCAGCGGCACATCACGGGGCAGATGCGGGTCGGCCAGGATGGCATTGACGCCGGCGCCGAAAGCATGGATCAGCTTCAGGTTCGGGAAGCTCTTGAGCAGGCCCGGCGGCGGCTTGGCCACCAGCGCGGCCTCGATCTCGTTCGGATTACCCGTATTCGGGTGAATCCGGATATCGAGACCGGGCGCCAGCGCCTGGATCTCGGCGGCCCAGATCTGCGGATCATGGGCTTTGGTATAGATTAGCAGCGCCATATCAGCCGCGAACCGCTGTTTCGTGGCGTACCGCGATATCGAAGGCGGCAGCGATCAGCGCCTTGGTGTAGTCGGTCTGCGGCGCCTCGAAAATCTGCTTCGCGCTGTTTTCTTCCACCACCTTGCCATCCTTCATCACCATCACGCGGTCCGACAGTGCGCGCACCACGCGCAGGTCGTGGCTGATGAACAGATAAGCCAGATCATTCTTTTTCTGCAGGTCGCGCAACAGGTCGACGATCTGGGCCTGTACGCTCATATCGAGCGCCGAAGTCGGCTCGTCCAGCACGATGAATTTCGGCTTCAGCACGATGGCGCGGGCAATGGCGATGCGCTGGCGCTGGCCGCCGGAGAATTCATGCGGATAGCGGTCCATGGCGGCAGGATCGAGGCCGACTTCACGCAAGGCTTCGGCCACCATGGCGCGGCGCTCGGCCTCGTTGGCGCCGATGTCATGCACCTGCAGGCCTTCCGAGACAATGTGGAAGATCGACAGGCGTGGGCTAAGCGAGTCGAACGGGTCCTGGAAGACGATTTGCATGTCCTTGCGCAGGGGGCGCATGTCGCCCCAGCTGCGGCCCTGCAGTTCTTCGCCGCGGAAGCGGATGCTGCCTTCGCTGCGCTGCAGGCGGAGCAGCGCATAGGCCAGAGTGGACTTGCCGGAGCCGGACTCGCCCACGACACCCAGCGTCTCGCCGGCGCGGACGCTGAGCGAAATGCCATCCACTGCCTTGATGTGACCCACCGTGCGGCGCAGCAGGCCGGCGGTGATCGGGAACCAGACTTTCACATCCCGGGCTTCCATCACCACCGGTGCATCGGCATGCGCCACGGCTGCCACACCCTTGGGTTCGGCAGCCAGCAGCTTTTTCGTATAGGCATGCTGCGGCTGGCCGAAGACCTGGGCGACCGGACCCTGCTCGACGATCTCGCCGTTGGTCATGATGCAGACGCGGTCAACGACTTTACGCACGATATTCAGGTCATGCGTGATCAACAGCAGCGCCATGCCCATCTTCTGCTGCAGGTCTTTCAGCAGTTTCAGGATCTGGGCCTGGATGGTGACATCCAGCGCGGTGGTCGGTTCGTCGGCGATCAGCAGGTCGGGCTCGTTGGCCAGCGCCATGGCAATCATCACGCGCTGGCGCTGCCCGCCCGACAGCTGGTGCGGATAGGCGCCCAGGCGCTTCTCGGCTTCGGGCAGGCCGACCAGCTGCAGCAGTTCCAGCGTGCGCGCACGGGCCGCTGCCTTGTTCAGCCGTTTGTGCAGGAACAGCACCTCGTTGATCTGCCGCTCGATCGTGTGCAGCGGATTGAGTGAGGTCATCGGTTCCTGGAAGACCATGGCGATACGGTTGCCGCGGATGCGCTGCAGCGCGTCCGGCGATACATTCACCATCTCGTCGCCATGGAATCGGATCGAGCCGTTCGGATGACTCGCCAGCGGATAGGGCAGCAGCTGCAGCACCGACAGTGCCGTTACCGATTTGCCCGAGCCGCTTTCGCCGACCAGCGCCAGGGTTTCGCCGCGCGCGATCTCGAAGGAGACATGCTTGACGGCCTCAAAGTCGCCGAAGCGCACGCTCAGGTCTTTGACCGAAAGAAGGGCTGTATCGGTCATTTGAAGATCTTGCGTGGGTCGAAGGCGTCGCGCACCGCTTCGCCGATGAAGATCAGCAGGCTCAGCATCACGGCAAGTACCGCGAAAGCGGTAATGCCGAGCCAGGGCGCCTGAATGTTGGTCTTGCCCTGCGCCAGCAGCTCACCTAGCGAGGGCGAGCCCGGCGGCAGGCCGAAGCCGAGGAAGTCCAGCGCCGTCAGCGTGGTGATCGAGCCGTTCAGGATGAAGGGCATCATGGTCAAGGTCGCCACCATGGCATTGGGCAGCAGATGGCGGAACATGATCGAGATGTCGGACACGCCGAGCGCACGGGCGGCGCGGACATAACCGAAATTGCGCGCGCGCAGGAATTCGGCACGCACCACGCCGACCAGCGCCATCCAGCTGAACAGCAGCATGATGCCGAGCAGCCACCAGAAATTCGGCTGCACCACGCTGGCCAGGATGATCAGCAGGTAGAGCGTCGGCAGGCCGGACCAGACTTCGATGAAGCGCTGGAAGATCAGGTCGGTCTTGCCGCCGAAGTAACCTTGGACGGCGCCGGCGATCACGCCGATCACCGAACTCAGTACGGTCAGCACCAGGCCGAACAGCACGCTGATGCGGAAGCCGTAGATCAGCCGCGCCATCACGTCGCGGCCCTGGTCGTCGGTGCCGAGCAGATTCTCTTTGGTCGGCGGCGAGGGTGCCGGGCGGCCGAGGTCATAGTTGATGGTGCGATAGCTGTAGCGGATCGGCGTCCACAGGATCCAGCCATCTTTCTCCTTGATCAGGTCCTGCACGAACTGGTCGCGGTATTTGGCTTCTGTTTCGAAATCGCCGCCAAAGGCGGTTTCCGGATAGGCTTTCAGCACCGGCACGTAATAGCCGCCATCGTATTTCACCAATAGCGGTGCATCATTGGCGATGAATTCGGCAAACAGGCTGAGCGTGAACAGGATGAGGAAAATCCACAGCGACCAGAAACCGCGCCGGTTGGCGCAGAAGTTGCGCCAGCGACGGGCGTTGATCGGGCTGAGTTTGAGCCGGGCCATCTGCATCAGGCGTCGCGGCTCTCGAAGTCGATGCGCGGATCGACCAGCACATACATCAGGTCGGAGATCAGGTTCACGATCAGGCCCAGCAAAGTGAAGATGAACAACGAGCCGAACATGATCGGATAGTCGCGCTTCAGTGCCGCCTCGAAGCCGAGCAGGCCCAGTCCATCGAGCGAGAAGATCACCTCGATCAGCAGCGAGGAGGTGAACAGGATGCCGATGAAGGCGCCGGGGAAGCCGGCGATCACGATCAGCATGGCATTGCGGAAGATATGGCCATAGAGCACGCGGCGCTCGCTCAGGCCCTTGGCCCGGGCGGTGAGCACGTAAAGTTTGTTGATCTCTTCCATGAAGGAATTCTTCGTCAGCATCACCAGCCCGGCGAAGCCGCCGATCACCATGGCGGTCACCGGCAGCACGAGATGCCAGAAGTAATCCAGGATCTTGCCCATCAGGCTGAGCTGCGCCCAGTTGTCCGAGGTCAGGCCTCTCAAGGGGAACCACTGCACGAAGCTGCCGCCGGCGAACAGCACCACCAGCAGCACGGCAAACAGGAAACCGGGGATGGCATAGCCGACCACGATGACGCCCGAGGTCCAGATATCGAAGCGGCTGCCGTCGCGCACCGCTTTGGCGATGCCGAGCGGGATGGAGATCAGGTAGACGATCAGCGTGGTCCACAGGCCGAGCGAGATCGAGACCGGCAGTTTCTCGAGGATCAGTTCGGTCACCGGCCGGTCCTTGAAATAGCTGACGCCGAAATCGAGCTGGACATACTGCTTGAGCATCAGCCACAGGCGCTCATGCGCCGGCTTGTCGAAACCGAACTGCTTTTCGATCCGCTTGATGAATTCCGGGTCGAGGCCCTGGGCGCCACGATAGCGCGCGCTAGCTCCCTCGGCCGCCTGGGCAAAGGCGCCGCCGCCGACGGCACCCCCGGTTTCGCCGCCTGTGCCGCCCGATATGCGTGCGGTGCTGTCGGCCGCCGTGCCGGTGACCTGGGCGATCACCTGTTCGACCGGGCCGCCGGGCGCGAACTGCACGATGACGAAATTGATCACCATGATGCCGAGCAGGGTCGGCAGGATCAGCAGCAGGCGGCGGAGGATATAGGCAAGCATCGGGCTAGGGTCTGTATCCAATATGGCAGGGCCCGGGATCCGATCCGGTAAGGCCGAATGCAAGAAGGGAATTGCAGGTCGTAGTGGGGCTACGGCCAAAATTCCCGACGCAGCAGGCGGCCTTACCGGATCGGATCCTTCGGGCGATGGATATTTTTAGTCTGGCGTTGTCGAAAATCCTCACCGATGCCCCACATCGCTTTCGGATTTTCTCCTAGCCAGACTAAAAATATCCATCGTCACGGACCCTGCCATATTGGATACAGACCCTAGTCTGTCATCTCTGGCGCGGCAAGTTCAATGCCTTGTCCCGGGCGGGATCGATCCACCATGTGTCGACCAGGCCGACATCGTAGAACGGCTTCTTCGCCGGGCGATGGAAGCGGTCCCAGTGGCCCAGCTTGAAGGTGCCGCTATACCAGTGCGGCACCACATACCAGCCCCACATCAGCAGGCGATCCAGCGCCCGGGTGGCGGCGCGCAGTTCATCGCGGTTGCGGGCTTTAACGATATGCTCGATCAGGTCGTCGGCGACGGGATCGTTGACGCCGGAGAAATTGAAGCTGCCCACCGTGCCGGCCGAACGCGAGGCCCAGTAATTCCGTTGCTCGATGCCGGGGGTGAGCGGCTGCACGAAGCGACGCGACATCACATCATAGTCAAAGCTGCGCATGCGGTTTTCAAATGTGGCGATATCGACCACGCGGATCGAGATGTCGATCCCGATCCGCTCCAGGTTGCGCGCGAAGGGATTGATGATGCGCTGGAAGCTCGGCTCGTAGAGCATGAATTCCAGCACGAAGGGATTGCCCCTGGCATCGACCAGCTTGCCGTTGCTGATCTTCCAGCCGGCCTCCAGCAGCAGGGCTTGCGCCTTCTTCAGGTTGGCACGGTTGTTGCCCGAGCCGTCGGTCTGCGGCGGCTGGAATTCCTGCGTGAACAGTTCCGGCGGCAGGCGGTCACGATAAGGCGCGAGCAGTTCGATCTCGGCCGCCGAAGGCAGTCCGGTGGCGGCAAGGTCGGAATTCTCGAACATCGAGCGCGTACGCTTGTACAGCCCGTAGAACAGCGTCTTGTTGGCCCATTCATAGTCATAGGCCAGGTTGATCGCCTGCCGCACTCTGGCGTCGGCCAGATGCGGCTTGCGGCTATTGAGGAACCAGGCCTGCACGCCCGATGGCGTTTCGTCCTTCAGCACCTCGCGCTTGACGCGGCCCTGATCGAAAGGCGGCTTGCCCTGATATCCGGTAGCCCAGACGCGGGCGATCACCTCTTCGCGGAAGTCGTATTCGCCGGCGAAGAAGGCTTCGACCGCGATATCGCGGTCGCGGTAATAATCGTCGCGATACCAGTTGAAGTTATAGCGACCGCGATTGACCGGCAGGTCTTTCGCCCACCAGTCCTTCACGCGCTCATAGGTCAGGCTGCGGCCGGCATCAACGCGGCTGATTCGATACGGTCCGGAACCGGGGATCGGCTCGATGGTGGGGCTGGCGAAGTCGCGGCCGGCGAACCAGGCTTTCGGCAGGATCGGCAACTGCGCCACGGTCAGCGGCAGATCGCGGCGGCTTTCGGTTTCGGCGAAGCGAAACACCACGCGCAACCGGCTTTCGGCAGTGATGCTGTCCACGTCACGCAGCACCAGCTGATAGACCGGATGACCGTCCTTCTTGGCCGCCTCGAAAGTAAAGACCACATCCTCGGCGGTCACCGGCATGCCGTTGCTGAACTTCGCCTTCGGGTTGATGTTGAAGGCGACCCAGCTGCGATCCTCGGCCAGTTCGGCGCTTTCGGCCAGATCGGCATAGACCGCGTCGGGCTCATCCATGCCGCGCGCCATCAGGCCCTGGAAGGTCAGCGACAGGTTACGCGCCATCACGCCTTTCAGGATCAGCGGATTGAGATTGTCGTAGGAGTCGAGCTGCCAGCTGCGCAGCTCGCCGCCCTTTGGCGCGTCGGGATTGACGTAGTCGAAATGCTTAAAGCCGGGCGGATGTTTCAGGTCGCCGAAGGCCGATAAACCATGACGAGGCTGGGCCCAGGCAACAGGAGTGGCGACCGGTGCGATCAGGCAGGAAAGCAGGCAGATCGCGCCGAGCAGCTTCACGCCGATTGTCCCTTCACCAGCCGGTCGAGCCGGGACTGCAGATGCGTTTTCACTGCCGGCCATTCATTCGGCAGGATGCTGAAGACGACCGTGTCGCGCATCGAACCGTTGGCGCCGAGCTGGTGGTTGCGCAGGATGCCGTCCTGCTTGGCGCCGAGCCGGGCGATGGCCTCGCGGCTCTGGTGGTTGAAGAAATGCGTGCGGAACTCGACGGCGATGCAATCCAGCTTTTCGAATGCGTATTCAAGCAGCAGAATCTTGCAGCGCGTATTCAGCGGCGAACGCTGCACGCTCTTGCGATACCAGGTCGAACCGATCTCGACGCGACGGTTGGCGGCATCGATATTCATATAGGTGGTCATGCCGACCGGCTTGGAGCCTTGCGTCTTGTCCAGCACGGTGAAAGGCAGCATGGAGCCTTTTTCGGCCAGGCCCAGCCGGCGGTCGATCTCGGCGGTCATGCCGTCCGGTTTCGGGATCAGCGTGTACCACAGGTTCCACAGCTCGCCGTCCTGCACGGCTTCCACCAGCGCCTCACGGTGATCGTGGCTCAGTGGGACTAACGCGACGCCGCTGTCTTCCAGGGTGACGGGCTTCAACCAGGTCATGACGTCTTTACTGCCTGCTGTTGGAAAGTTTGGCGGCCTTGGCGGGATCGATCCACCAGGACATAAAGTCCACGCCGTTCTTGGGATTCTTCTCGGGCATGCCGAACTTGTCCCAATAGGCGATACGGTCCGCATTGTGACCCAGCGTGGGCGCGATATACCAGTTCCAGGTCAGCGCACGATCCAGCGCACGCACCGCCGGGATCAGCGCGGCACGCGAGGGGGCTGCAATCACGGCCTCGACCAGCGCGTCGATTGCTGGATTCTTGATGCCGGCATAGTTGCGACCGCCCGGATTGTCGGCGGCGGTCGAATGGAAATAGCTGCGCTGCTCGTTGCCCGGCGAATTCGACTGGCCCCAGCCGGAATAGATCACGTCGAAGTCGAAGCTGCGGAGGCGGTTGACATACTGCGCGCTGTCCACCGTACGCATGTTCAGCGTAATCCCCAAACGCTGCAGCGCCTGCGCCCAGGGGCCGCCCATGCGTTCATAGGTGGCGTCGCGCAGCAGCAGCTCCAGCACGAAAGGCTCGCCTTTGGCATTCACCAGCTTGCCGTTCTTGACCTCCCAGCCGGCCGCTTTCAGCAGCTGGGTCGCCTCGCGCAGGTTTTTGCGATCCTGGCCCGAGCCATCCGAACTCGGCGCCTTCCAGGCCGGACCGAAGACCTCTTTCGGCAGCTTGTCGCGCAGCGGCTCCAGCAGCTTCAGTTCGTCCGCGGAAGGCTCGTCGCGGGCGGCGAATTCGGAATTATCGAAATAGCTGTTCGGGTGGTAATAGGCACCATAGGCCATGTTCTTGTTGTACCACTCGAAGTCCCAGGCCAGCGCCAGCGCTTTGCGCACGCGCGCATCCTGGAACTTGTCGCGCCGGGTATTGAAGATGAAACCGCCGATGCCGCCGGGGCGTTCATGCTTGAATTCCTGCTTCTTCGCCAGGCCCTGCGTCATGGCGGGGAAGTCGTAGAAGACCGACCATTCGCGTGCGCTGTTCTCGCCACGGAAATCATACTGGCCGGATTTGAAGGCTTCGCGCGCCACCGTCTGATCGCGATAGACGTCGTAGCGGATGCGGTCGAAATTATAGCGCCCCTTGTTGAGCGGCAGGTCCTTGGCCCACCAGTCGTTGCGGCGCGTATAGGTGATGGTGCGGTTGGGCTCGACGCTCTCGATGCGATAGGGGCCTGAGCCTTCCCACTTTTCCAGCGTCACCTTGTCGAAGCCGCGCTTTTCCCAGTCGGCTTTCTGCAGCACCGGCAACTGGCCCATGATCTGCGGCAGTTCGCGGTTTTTAGGCCCGCTGAAATGGAACTTCACCTTGCGCGGCGAGAGCACTTCGGCCTTCTGCACATTGGCGTAATAATGCTGCAGCATCGGCTCGCCGTTCAGCTTGATCTGTTCGAAGCTCCAGGCCACGTCCTCGGCGGTGATCGGTCTGCCATTGGCCCATTTCGCCTCGGCGCGCAGGTTGAAGACGATCCAGCTCAGGTCGTCGGGCACTTCCACCGTCTCGGCGATCAGGCCGTATTCCGACAGGTCGTCATCCGGCGGCGAGGACATCAGCGTCTCGTAGACCATGCCAAGGCCCGGTGCTTCGTCGCCTTTCGGAATGAAGGGATTGAGGCTGTCGAAGCCGGCCGGCGTGGACAGCTTGAGTTCGCCGCCCTTGGGCGCGTTCACATTCACATAATCGAGCTGTGTGAAGCCGGCTGGATATTTCGGCGCGTCACCCAGCGTGAGGGCATGGCTGACTTTTCCAGACTGGGCTTGAGCGGAGATGGGTGCGGACAGTGCGAGCGCGAGAAGGGCGGCGGGCAGCAGTACGGATCGCATCAGTTTGCTCCAGTCAGCGTCACACTCCGGACAGGTAGTCCATGGCCGCCTGGTGCAGCGCCGGATTTGCCGCAGCCAGAACGCGGGAACGGCCCCGCATATCGAGCGGCTGGCCTTCCCAGTCGGTGATCACGCCACCGGCACCGGCCACAATCGGCGTCAGCGCGGCATAATCGTAAGGCTGCATCCGGCCATCCATCGCGATGTCGGCGAAACCTGACGTCAGCATACCATAGGCAATGCAGTCGCCGGACATACGATTGATGCGGCAGGCCTTTCGCAATTTCGTGAACGCGGCCAGCTCGGCCTCGCTGAAACTGTCGACATAGGTGGTCATCAATACGGCATCTTTGAGGCTGCGCTGTGCATGGGTGCGGGCGGGCTTGCCGTTGAATTCGGTCGGGCGGCCGGCGGCGCCGATCCAGCGGTCGCTCATGATCGGCTGGTCGATCACGCCCAGCACCGGGCGGTTCTCGAAGGTCAGTGCGATCAGCGTGCCGAAGATCGGCAGGCCGGAGACAAAGCTCTTGGTGCCGTCGATCGGATCGAGGATCCAGCGCCAGGGCGAGTCATCACGGACCTGGCCGAATTCCTCGCCGAAAATGCCATGATCGGGATATTGCGCCTCAATGGCCTGGCGCATGGCGGCTTCGGCATTGCGGTCGGCGATGGTGACGGGCGAGGCATCGGCCTTGCTGATCACATCGAAGCCGGTGCGGAAATGCGGCCGGATCTCGGCGCGGGCCAGCTCGGCCAGATGGTGCGCGAAGGCGACCAGTTCATCAGCTTTGGATGCAAAAAGGGCCGGGATGTCGGTCATGACAGGTCCCGGCCCTTTGAAAGTGAATGCTCGATCAATTCGGCAGCGGCTTCGGGCTGTCCGACAGGCTGCGCAGATAGGCGATCAGGTCGCCACGCTCCTTGGCGCTCTTCGAACCAGCATAGGCCATCTTGGTGCCCGGGGCATAGGCCTTCGGGTTCTTCAGGAAGGCGTAGAGGCTGTCATAGGTCCATTCGCCGCCGGTCTTCTTCAGGCCGTCGGAATAGGCGAAGCCAGCCATGTGGCCCTTCGGCGCCATCACGATCTCATAAAGATTCGGACCGACCTTGGACGGGCCGCCCTTGTCCACGCTGTGGCAGGAGGCACATTTGCCGAAGGCCTTCTTGCCGGCATCGACATTGGCCGAGGCCAGAACGGTGGCGACCGGCGGATCCTGCTCTTCGACCTTGGCGGCGCCGCCCGCGGCGGGGGCCTCTTCGGCCACTTCGATCTTGAAGGCATTCTCGGCGAGCTTCTTGGGCGCGATCAGCATGTTGCCAACCTGGCTGACGCCCATGATGATCAGCAGGCAGAACAGGACTGCGCCGGCGATCTTGTTGAGCTCGAAACTATTCATTGGGTCGGACTCCCGGGAACGGCATGCTGGTAGGGCCGTGAAACGGCTGGAAAATCGCCGGGAGATTACCGGCTTCCCCGACCCGTTCGCAACCCGTATATATCCGCACCAGTTGGGCCTGCGGCGGCTCCGGCTGCGGCGAAGTGCCGCACCGGGATGGTGCCTGGGACAACGCCGAGGCCGGTTCCCCCTGCCTCTCCGATCTTGCTGCTATTTCAAGGCTTAAATCTGAATGTCCGCTGCGACTCCGAAAAACCCCATCGTCCTGATCCCGTCGCGGCTCGCCTCCACCCGGCTGCCCGACAAGCCGCTGGCCG
>JAGXRD010000008.1 GCA_018336035.1 Alphaproteobacteria bacterium
CATCCACGCCTTTCTTATCGTTGAGACGAAGACGTGGATGGCCGGGACGAGCCCGGCCATGACAATTTTCAGAAATCTCTATCGTTGCGGACTGGCGACGTGGATGGTGTAGTCAGGATTCACTTCATAGTAGTAACCACCGCCGGTCATCATCGTCGTATAACCATGCACGACGAATATAACCTGAAATCCATTTTCGAATTCTCTGCATGTTACGTCGGCATAACGCTTCAAAAACATGTTCTCGAATTCGATCTTTTCAGCATGAGGCGATTTCTGAACTTTCTCATGCCTTGATTTTGCATGTTGAAGGGCCGCGTCGATAGCAAGAGTACACTTGGCTGAAATGGATGCGCCTTGTGCCGTAGCAGATGATGCCGCGAGGAGAAGAGTAAAAAGCAGAAGTTGCGTCTTCATATGACACTCTCCAACGGCAGCGCCGTGGTCTGCTTGATCGTGTGCAGCACGATCGAGGAGCGCACGCTGCGCACGCCGGGCACGCGCAGCAGGCGATCCGAGAGGAAGTCGGCAAAGGCCTTGAGATCCTTCGCCACGATGCGCAGCACGAAATCCTGCTCGCCGGTCACCGAATAGCATTCGAGGATTTCCGAAAAGCGCAGCACCGCTGCCTCGAAACCGTCCATCGCCTCGGCCTGGCGCTCCAGTGACACGCTGCTGAAGGCCAGCACGGTCAGGCCCACGGCATCGGGCTTCAGCAGGGCGGCATAAGTGGCGATCACGCCCTCGGCCTCCAGCCGTGCCAGCCGGCGGCTGACCTGACTGGCGCTCAGGCCCACGGTTTCCGCCAGTGCCGCATTGGGCGCGCGGCCCTCGCGCTGAAGCGCGGTGAGAAGACGCAGGTCGAAAACATCCAGATCGGCAGCCATGCATCATTCTGGCATTAAATCATTAATACCGCCAGATTCTTGCAGATATCACGACGTTGTTCTGCCAGATGCAGGGTCCTTGCGGCGGTAACGCGATATCCTTGCGGAAGCTAGGAGGCAGCCATGGCCGTAGTTCAGCAGATTGGCGCAGAACGGCACGACGATCTCGTCCTCCGCCCCGACTATACGCATGACCAGCCGCTGGAGCGTTACACGGCCGAGGATCATGCCGTCTGGCGTGACCTGTTCCGCCGCCAGGCCGCCTTGCTGCCCGGCCGGGCCTGCGACGCCTTCCTCGATGGCCTGAAGGGGCTCGGCGTGGCAGCTGACGGCATTCCCGATTTCGAGCGCCTGTCGGATGTGCTGGAGAAAGCCACCGGCTGGCGCATCGTCTGCGTGCCCGGCCTGGTGCCCGACGACATCTTCTTCGGTCATCTGGCCGCAAGGCGTTTTCCGGTCACCTGGTGGATCCGCCAGCGCGCGCAGCTCGACTATCTGCAGGAACCCGACTGCTTCCATGACATCTACGGCCATGTGCCGCTGCTGATGAATCCGGTCTTCGCCGATTACATGCAGGCCTATGGCGAAGGTGGGTTGAAGGCGGCGGGACTGAACGCGCTGCATCACCTGGCGCGGCTCTACTGGTACACGGTGGAGTTCGGCCTGATCGAGCAGTCAAACGGCGATCTTCGCATCTACGGCAGCGGGATTCTCTCGTCGAAAACTGAAAGCCTCTTCTGCCTCGACAGCAATGCGCCGAACCGCATCCGCTTCGACCTGATGCGTGTGATGCGCACGCGCTACCGCATCGACACCTTCCAGAAGAGCTATTTTGTGATCCGCAGCTTCGATGAGCTGTTCGAGGCGACGCGGCCGGATTTCACGCCGCTCTATGCTCAGCTGCGCGGCCAGCCGGATTTCGGTGCCGCCGATATAGCAGTGCAGGACAGCGTGATCACCCGCGGCACGCTGGATGCGACAGAAGGCGGCTGGGAAGGCGAGACGGCGGATGCCTGAGCAATGCCGGCTGCATCCCGGCCGAGGATAGTTTGAGCCTAAAAGCCGGCAATCTTGGTGCCGAAACGAGGAAAAATGCTCTGGAATGGGGTCGAAAACCGCCCTGATTGGGCAAAAAAGCCGGCCAAGGCCCGTTTAAAACCCGATTTTAAGCTTGTTTCTGTCGAAACAGGCCATTTTTGGCCCAAATTTCCCTGAAAACAGGGGCTAAAACCGGGTTTTGGACAAAGCTGGATACCGTCGTAAACCCTGTCTGAACGGCTGCCTTACTCCATCGGCGGCATGACATGGGCCTGGTAGCCGGCCCGTTCGGTCATCCGGCCATGCCAGGCCAGCAGGTTCGGCAGATGCGGCCGGGTGATCGGGAAGCTGAGCCAGCGGTGCAGCTGGCAGGCCGCCGGGATGTCGCCGATGGTCAGGCGGTCGCCGGCCACGAAAGCCCGGCTGGCCAGATGGCCGTCCAGCCGGGCCCAGTAGTCCGCCGCCTGCATCTCGGCTCTGGTCATGGCATTGAGGTCGGCCTTCACCGGGTCGCGCACGAAGCCCCAGAACAGCACCCGCATCGGCTCGCCGATCAGGCTGGTTGCCCAGTCCATCCAGCGGTCGGCCTGGCTGCGGTCGGCCGGATCGGCCAGCCACAGGCCGGTGCCGGCGGCGTCATGGCGTGCGGCGAGATAACGCACCACGCTGTTGCTCTCCCAGTGGATGCTGCCATCGACGTCCTGCAATACCGGAATGAGGCCATTGGGGTTCATGGCGCGGTATTCCGGCGTGTCGTTGCCGCCGAATTTGCCGCCGACGCTGATATGCTCGTAATGCAGCCCCAGCTCGTCGGCCGCCCACAAAACCTTCTGGACATTGGAAGAACTGGCGCGACCCCATATCTTCATCATGCTGATTCGCTGTCCTCTCCAGCTTTTTCATTCATCCGAATACGACTAGACTCCCGCCCCATGCGCAAGCTGTACCATCTCTGGCTTTCCCCCCAGTCCCGCAAGGTCCGCGTGCTCCTGAAGGAGAAGGGCCTGGAATTCGACCTTGAGGTCGAGAAGCTGTGGGAGCGCCGGCCGGAATTCCTCGCCATGGACCCGAGCGGCAACGGGCCGGTGCTGGTCGAGCATGACGGCCGCAGCCTTGCCGACAGCCAGGCGATCTGCGAATACCTCGATGAGGTCTATCCCAACAAGATGCTGATCGGCTTCGATCCGCCGAGCCGCGCCGAAACGCGCCGGCTGGTCGCCTGGTGGGATCACAAATTCGGCCCAGAAGTTTCCGAACCGCTGGTGTTTGAAAAAGTGATGAAGCGCTTCATGGGCATGGGCCATCCGGAATCGGCCGTGATCCGCATCGCGCACCAGAATATGAAAATCCATCTCGACTACATCGCCTGGCTCACCGAGCGTCGCAACTGGCTCGCCGGCGACGACTTCTCGCTGGCCGATATCGCGGCCGCCGCGCATGTCAGCTGCCTGGATTATCTCGGCGACATTCCCTGGGCCGACCATCCCGGCGCGCATGACTGGTATGCCCGCGTGAAGTCGCGGCCCAGTTTCCGTCCGCTGCTGGCCGACCATATCCCCGGCCTGCCGCCGCCGAAGCATTACGCCGATCTGGATTTCTGACGTCCGCAACCGTCACCCCGGCCAAGCGCAGCGCGAGCCGGGGTCCCATTAAAATGGGATGCCGGGTCAAGCCCGGCATGACAAAAAGAAGTGACAACAAAGGAGACTACCGCATGTCCGTTCGCCGTATCGATGTCGGTCCCCGCATGAGCCAGGCCGTGGTGCATGGCAACACCGTGTATCTCGCCGGCCAGGTCGCCGCCGACCCGAAGGCCGATGTCTCCGGCCAGACCGAGCAGATCCTGGCGCAGATCGACCGCCTGCTGAAGGAAGCCGGCACCGACAAGACCAAGATCCTGTCGACCAATATCTGGCTTGCCGACATGTCGACCTTCGCCGACATGAACAAGGTCTGGGATGTCTGGGTGCCGAAGGGCAACACGCCGGCGCGCGCCACCGTCGAAGCCAAGCTGGCGACGCCGGACTACAAGGTCGAGATCGCCTGCATTGCCGCCATCGGTTGATAAAACCGACCTGAAAGAGCTGATCCGTCAGCGCGCGCTGGCGGAAGGATTCGATGCGGTCGGCTTCACATCGGCCGACCGCATCGGCCCCGAACTGGCCGAGCGGCTGGATGAGTTCATGGCGCTCAAGCGTCATGGCGCCATGCAGTGGCTGGAAGACAAGGCCGAACGCCGCCGCCATCCCAATGCGCTCTGGCCCGAGGCGCGCGGCATCATCGCACTCGGTCTGAATTACGGTCCCGAACGCGATCCGCTCGAGGTGCTGCTGGAGAAAGATCGCGCTGCGATCTCGGTCTATGCGCAAGGCCGCGACTACCATCTCGTCGTCAAGAAGAAGCTAAAAGCGCTGGCCGGCTGGCTGCACCGCCATGCTGGCAACGACGTAAAAGTCTTCGTCGATACCGCGCCGCTGATGGAAAAGCCGCTCGCCGCTCAGGCTGGCATCGGCTGGCAGGGCAAGCATACCAATCTGGTCTCGCGCGACTTCGGTTCCTGGCTATTTCTCGGCCTGATCCTTACTACCGCGGAGATCGCGCCGGATGACGCCGAGACCGATCACTGCGGCACCTGCAGCAACTGTCTCGACATCTGCCCCACGAATGCTTTCCCCGCGCCGTATCAGCTCGATGCCCGGCGCTGCATTTCCTACCTGACCATCGAATATGACGGCGTGATCGCCGAGGAATTTGCGACGGCCATGGGTAACCGCATCTATGGCTGCGACGATTGCCTCGCCGTCTGTCCGTGGAACAAATTCGCCAGCACGGCACGCGAAATCACCCTGCAGGCGCGTCCCGAACTCGATGCACCGATGCTGCGCGATCTGGCTGTGCTCGACGATGCCGGCTTCCGCGACCGCTTTGCCACCACCGCGGTGAAACGCATCGGCCGCGACCGTTTCATTCGCAATGTCTGTATCGCACTCGGCAACAGCGGCGATGCCGCCATGCGGCCGGTGCTGGAGCGTCTGTCGAATGATTCTGCCGAGGTGGTGCGCCAGCAGGCGATGCAGGCGCTGACAAGACTGGCGGCAGCCTAATCCTGCTTTACGTCCATCTGCTCGATATATTGTCCGGCGGAGATTGCGGCCGGTGAGTCGGGCGCGATCAGGCGCACTTCGAGCAGATCGCGCCGCGCACCGGTCTTGTCGCCCTTGTTGAGCCGCAGGATGCCGCGCTCAAGCAGGGCCTCAGGCAGGCGCGGCTGAATGGCGAGTGCGGTTTCGGCATCTTCCAGCGCGCCGGCCATGTCGCCGGTCTGCCGCCGCGCCGCGGCACGCAGCGCCAGTGCATCCTCGCGGGTCGGATCGACGCGGATCGCCAGATCGAGATCGCGCTTCGCCGCCGCATAGTCGTTCAGGGCCGCCAGTGCCAGGGCGCGGTCGATCAGCAGGTCGCCTGTCTCCGGCGCCGCCTTCAATGCAATGTCCAGCAACTGTTTCGCGCGCTGCGGCTGTTCGGCCAGCAGCCAGGCATTGGCGGCCTGGTCGAGCAATGCCACGGTCAGATGCGGCGCCTGCTTCTCGGCCAGCGGCAGCAGCTTTTCCAGCCGGTCGGCCGCATCGCCGTAATGCCGCATCTCGACCAGCGCCAGCGCCGCGCAATGCTGCGCCGGCAGCCCGCCGCCGGTCGCCTGCCACAACTGCGCCTGGCTGAAGCCGTCTTCAGGATTGCGACGCACCAGCGACAGGCAGTCCTGATAGGCCGCATCCTGCAGAACCGTCGAGCCCTGCAGCGATTGCTGCGCCACGGCCGGAAGAGCGATTGCCATGAGGCTGGCGAACAGCGCCGGAGACACTATCTTGAAGCTGGAGATCATGGCGCGGCAGAGTGGCGAGGCGCTGTGGCAAAAGCAAGGCATGTACACGAGATGACAGGCAACCTTTTCTGTTTCGGACTGGGCTTCAGCGCGAAAGTGCTGGCGGCGCAGCTGCACGCCCAGGGCTGGGGCGTGATCGGCACCAGCCGCAGTCTGGAGAAAGCCGCCAACATTGCGGCGCTGGGTTATGACAGCCACGTCTTCGACGGACTGACGCCGCTCAGCGATGCCTCCGTGCTGCTGCCGGCGACGCATCTGCTGATTTCGGTGCCGGCCGATGACGATGCCGATGCCGTGCTGCGCTGGCATGGCGCCGATATCGCCAAACTGCCGAACCTGAAATGGCTCGGCTATCTCTCCACCACCGGCGTCTATGGCGATACGGGCGGCAACTGGGTCGATGAAACCACGCCGGTCAATCCCCACCAGGCGCGCAGCAAGCGCCGCACGGATGCCGAAGCCGCCTGGCTGCGGCTGCAGGCCGAGCATGGCGTGCCGGTGCATGTCTTCCGGCTCGCCGGCATCTACGGCCCAGGCCGCAACCAGCTGGAAGGCGTGAAGCGCGGCACCGCGCATCGCATCGTGAAGCCCGGCCAGGTATTTTGCCGCATCCATGTCGAGGATATCGCGCAGGTGCTGCGCGCCTCGATGGCACGGCCCAATCCGGGCGCGATCTACAATCTCGCCGATGACGAACCGGCGCCGCCGCAGGATGTGGTGGCCTATGCCGCGGAGTTGCTGAACCTGCCGGTGCCGCCCGAAGTGCCGTTCGCGCAGGCGCAGCTCTCGCCGATGGCGGCGAGCTTCTATGCCGACAATCGCCGCGTGCGCAATGACCGCATCAAGACAGAACTGGGCGTGACGCTGAAATACCCGACCTACCGTGAAGGGCTGAAGGCGCTGCAGTCGAGCCTGTAAAAGGCCACCAGTTCGGGATCGGGCCGGATTGGTGTCTGGTCCATGCGTTCCTCGACAAACTGCATGCCGAGCCGGCGCAGGGCTGCCAGCGAAGCGATGTTGTTAACCTGCGCGCCGGCATCCAGATACTTCAGCTGCAAGGCAGAAATGGCGCCGGCCACGAAGGGCCGCAGGATTTCGCTCAAATACCCCTGGCCGTGATAGGCCTCGCCGAGCCAGTAGCCCATGCTGCCGATGCGTTCGGCCTCGTCGATCACGGCAATGCCGAGCCAGCCCATCGCGGCACTGTCAGATTTACGCTCGGCGATGCGGCTGAAAGCTGTCCCCGCGTCGTTGCCTGCGATGGCGCGGGTCAGGCGCTCGGCAGCGGCCTCGACGCTGAACGGGCTCGGCCAGGTGGCAACCCAGCGGCTGACATTCGGCGTCATCATGGCGGACACCGCAGGCGCATCCGTCACCCGCAGCGGGCGCAGGCGCACGCGCGCGGTTTCCAGACTGCTCATATCAGGCTGAGCACCGTGCTGGTCAGCAGCTCGATATCCTGCGGCCGCGACAGGCGATGGTCGCCGTCGCGCAGCAGGGTCAGCCGCGTATCGCCGCCCTGGAAGGCGGCTGCTGTTTTCACCGCATGCATGTAGGGCACGTCGGGGTCTTCCATACCCTGCAGGATGCGCACCGGCTTGTCGTAGACGATCCCGGGCTTGAGGATCATGTGGTCACGGCCCTCGGTGATCAGCTTGAGCGTATATTCATAGGGCTGGTCGGAATATTGCGACGGCTCGCGCAGGATGCCGTCACGCAGCAGCACGGCGCGCTGCGCCTCGGTCATGTCCGCCCACATCAGGTCTTCGGTGAAATCCAGTGCCGGCGCGATCAGCACCAGCCCCGCCGTGCGGTCGGGCAGCGCAAGCGCCGCCAGCGTGGCGAGCCAGCCGCCCATGCTGGAGCCGACCACGATCTGCGGGGCCGGACCGCAGACTTCGCGCAGCATTGCCAGTGTATCTTCCTTCCAGCGGCCGATGGTGCCGTCGAGGAAAGCGCCGTCCGACTGGCCATGGCCGAAATAGTCGAAGCGCACATAGCCCAGGCCATGCTGCTGTGCGGCCTGTTCCAGCGCCACCGCCTTGGTGCCGGTCATATCGGACCGGAAGCCGCCGCAGAACAGGATGCCCGGCTTCTGCGGGTGGCGCGCCGGCGTGGCGCAATAGGCGAGGCGGGTGCCATCGGGGCGGCCGAGGAACTGTGGTGGGAATTTGAGATCGCTCATCCGTCTTATCTAGCGGCTTCGGCGGCCGGACGCCATGCCGCCGCGCGCCGGGCGGCCTCCTGCTGCCCGGCCGGCGGCAACCGCTGGATCAGCGCCTGCCGGCTGCGCTCGGCCGAGGCGACATTGCCGCGTGCCGCCAGCGTGAACCAGGCCAGCGCCGCCACTGGGTCGGCTGGCACGCCGAGACCGTCGCGCAGCATGACGGCGTAATTGTTCTGCGACACCGCATGGCCCAGTTCGGCATTGCGGCGATACAGTGCGGCGGCACGCGCCTCGTCCTTCGGCATGTAGCGTCCGCTGCCCAGCGCATGGGCGAGATCGAACCGCGCGACGACATCGCGGCTGGCCGAGGCGCGCTCGATCCAGGCGGTCATGCGCGCCGGGTCCTTTGGCATCCCGTAGCCCTGCCACGCCGCTTCGGCCAGATACATCATGGCGCGCACATTGCCGCTGGCCGCCGCCTTGTCGAGATCGGCGATCACGTCGCGCAGCACCGGCGCCGGATCGGTCTTCGCCGGGGCGCGCGGATTCAGCGCGCGGCGATTGGCCTCGATCAGACCATCGGCAACGGTGAGCGCCGCCAGCCGCGACATCGCCGGCTTGATGCGCGGATCGTACAGGCTGCGCAGCATCACGATATCGGCTTCGGTGATCTCGGCCATATGGTCGCCGACATGATAACTCAGCACCGAATGCAGCCGGTGCGGATGGTTCATCAGGCCGAAGCCATGCAGGATTTCATGCCGCACGCAGCGTTCCAGGCTGGGCGCCGCCAGATTGATCTGCAGCTTGGCCCACTGCATATGGCCGCTGGTGTTGAAATTGTAGGTCAGGAAGCAGACCGCCTTGCGGTCGCCGAGGTTGTAGCCCGTCGCATTGCCGAAAGCGATCGTGTAATTGGCCTCACTCGGCGCCTTGGCGGCCCGCACCTCGATTCCGGCCAGCGCGGCCTGCTGCTGTAGGGTGGCGATGGCAAGGTTGATGGCATCGGGTCGCGAGCGCAGGCCCTCGATCCTGTAGACTATCGGTTTCTGCCACTTCACGATCATCCCGACCGGATCGTAAGCGCCGCCATAGGCGACATCCTCGCGACTGGCCGACAGCGCGCTGGCATCGAAACCACGCAGGATGTCCTCATGCGTGGGTGTCAGGCTGGGCGCCTGAACCAGGGCTACGGCATTGCCGAAGCCGGCCAGCAGCAGGGCGGTCGCCAGCACGAACGCCGCCGCCATCGTCTTCGCACCCCGCCGGATCAGGCTTTTTGCTGGCTGCACGGCTGTATTCCTCATGCGCGGCCTTGCCAGCCGCGCGGCTTTGCGCTACCCGGCAGGCGGCCTATACTTGCCTCCCTCCCGCCTTTCAGCGCCATAGATGTCAGATATTCCGATTTCTACTGCAGACCAGCCCAGTTCGGGAAGACCGCCGGCCGTCATGCAGGTATTGCCCGCGCTGGTCACCGGTGGCGTCGAACGCGGCACGGTGGATACTGCCAAGGCATTGGCGAAGGCGGGCTGGACCTCCTACGTGGTGTCCGCTGGCGGTCCAATGGTGCGCGAGCTGGAACGCGCCGGCGCCAAACACATCACCCTGCCGGTGAACAGCAAGAATCCCTTCACCATCCGCAAGAACACGGCGCGGCTGGAAGAGCTGATCCGCACGCTGCCAGTCGATCTGGTGCATGTGCGGTCACGCGCGCCGGCCTGGTCGGCCACCGCGGCGGCCGAGCGCTGCGGCGTGCCCTTCGTGACGACGTTTCACAATGCCTATAAGTCGCATAACTGGTTCAAGAAGCTCTGGGCCAGCCCGATGGCCAAGGGCGATGTCGTGGTGGCGATCTCGGATTTCGTCGCCGACTACGCCAATTCGGCCTTCGGCGTGCCGCGGGCGCGCCTGGTCACCATTCCGCGCGGCACCGATCTGGTCAAGTTCGACCCCAATCGCATCTATCCCGAGCGCATGGCTATGCTGCAGCAGCAGTGGCGCCTGACCGATGGTCTGCCGGTGATCCTGCTGCCCGGTCGGCTGACGCGCTGGAAGGGACATACTGTTCTGCTGAAGGCGCTCAAGATCCTGTCCGAGCGGCATGACGGCAGGCAGGATTTCACCGCCGTACTGCTGGGCTCGGGCCGCGAGGGCTATCGCGCCGAGTTGGAAAGCCTGATCGTGCAGTACCGGCTGGACCGCAGCGTGCGCATCCCGGGCGACGGCAAGGACATGCCGGCCGCCTATATGCTGGCCGATGTGGTGGTCTCAGCTTCCACCTTCCCCGAAGGCTTCGGCCGCGTCGCAGTCGAAGCGCAGGCGATGGGCAAGCCGGTGATCGCCACCGATCATGGCGGTTCGCGCGAAACCGTACTGCCGGGCGGTGAGACCGGCTGGCTGGTTAAACCCGGCGATGCCGAAGCGCTGGCCGATGCGCTGGATGAAGCGCTGCACCTGACGCCGGAGCGGCGCGTGCAGATTGCCGAACGTGCCCGCCGCCATGTGAGTGAGAATTTCACGGTGGATGCGATGTGCGAGGCCTATATCAAGGTCTATACGCGGCTGCTGTTCCCCGACCACGGGAAGTGAGCACGTCCGCAAAAGCCGTCATGCCGGGCCTGACCCGGCATCCCATTTTTTACGACAGAAATGAAATGGGACCCCGGCTCAAGGCCGGGGTGACGATTTTTGTGAGAGATGCTTACCGCAGCGGGATGGCGTACATCAGGCCGCCCTTGGTCCACAGATCATTGAGGCCGCGCTCCAGCTTCACCGGGCTGCCCTTGCCCAGGTTGCGCTCAAAGCTTTCGCCGTAATTGCCGATCTGCTTGACGATCCAGTAGGCCCATTTCTCGTCCAGGCCCAGCGCCTTGCCATAGCCTGGCGTGACACCGGTGAAACGCTTGATCACCGGATCCTCGCTCTTCAGCATCTCGTCGATATTCTGCTGCGTAATCCCGAGTTCCTCGGCTTCCTTCAGCGCCAGCAGCGCCCATTTCACGATCTGGTACCACTGCTCGTCGCCCTGGCGCACCATCGGGCCCAGCGGTTCCTTGGATATGCGTTCGGGCAGGATCACGTAATCGTCCGGCGGGTTCAGCGCCGTGATGCGGATGGCGGCCAGCTGCGAGGCATCGGTGGTGTAGACATCGCAGCGGCCCGAGGCGAAGGCGGCGATGTTTTCATCCACCTTCTCGATCACCACCGCCTTGAAGGTCATATTCATCTTGCGGAAATAATCCGAGAGATTCAGCTCGGTGGTGGTGCCAGGCTGCACGCAGACAGTCGAGCCGTTCAGCTCCTTGGCCGATTTGACGCCCAGCTTCTTCGGCACCAGGAAGCCCTGGCCGTCGTAGAAATTCACGCCGGCCTCGCGCAGGCCCAGCGACACATCGCGCAGCAGCGTCTGCGTCACATTGCGGGTCAGCACGTCGATCTCGCCCGATTGTAGCGCGACGAAGCGCTGCTGCGCGGTCAGCGCGGTGTATTTGATCTTGCTGGAATCGCCGAACACGGCAGCGGCCACGGCGCGACACATATCGACGTCGATGCCGGTCCAGATGCCCTGGCTGTCGGGTGCGGAGAAGCCGGCGACGCTGCCGTTGACGCCGCATTGCACGAAGCCCTTGGCGCGGACGCCGTCGAGGACGGGCCCGGCCAGAGCGGCCGGGCTGGTGGCCGCCAGGCCGGCGGTGGCCAGCATGGCCGCGAGAATGGTTCTGATACGCATGGATTGCCCCCTGAGATGCGACGGTTGACCTGTCTGGTTATGCGAGGTCCATGCCAGCCCGTTCCGGGCGTCTGGCCCAGCAGATTCCGGTTGGCCGCCGGCCGCTGGCGTCGAAAGCGGCAATCCGGCCCGGCCTCTGCCTGCAAACCGGCCGAGGGGGCCGGGTGGCGCGCTTGACAGAGGGGGCAGGGCGGCTAGGCTGCGCCCCCTTGGAGGTCCCCTAAACCATGTCGAATCCAGCCATTTCCGCCACCGAAGTCCGCGTCACCCTGCCCGATGGCAGTGTGCGAACTTACGCGGGCGGCAGCACTGGCGCGGATGTGGCGGCCAGCATCGGCGCCGGCCTGGCCAAGGCGGCGCTCGCCATCCGTCTGGACGGCGTGCTGAAGGACCTCAAGACGCCGATCACGCGCGATGCGAAGCTCGAGATCGTCACTATGAAGGACAAGAACGAGGCCGAACTGCTCGACCTGATCCGGCATGACGGCGCGCATGTGATGGCGCAGGCGGTGCAGGAATTGTTCCCCGGCACGCAGATCACCTTCGGGCCTTCAACGGACGACGGCTTCTATTACGACTTCGTGCGCGACGAGGCTTTCACGCCCGACGACTTCACCAAGATCGAACAGCGCATGGCGGAGATCGTGAAGCGCGATCTGCCGATCACCCGCGAGGAATGGGCGCCGGAAAAGGCGGTCGAGTATTTCAAGTCGATCGGCGAGACCTACAAGGCCGAATGGGTCGCCGAGATTGCGAAACGCGGCGAGGCGATCTCGATCTATCGCCAGGGCGATAGCTGGCTCGACCTCTGCATGGGGCCGCATCTGCCCTCGACCGGCAAACTGCCGCCGGTGTTCAAGATCATGAAAGTGTCGGGCGCCTACTGGCGCGGCGATGCCCAGAATCGCCAGCTGCAGCGCATCTATGCGACGGCCTGGCGCGACCAGAAGGAACTCGACGCGTACCTGAAGCGCCTCGAGGAAGCCGAGAAGCGCGATCATCGCCGTCTGGGCAAGGAAATGGGCCTCTTCCACCAGCAGGAAGAAGCCGCCGGCATGGTATTCTGGCATCCGAAGGGCTGGACGCTGTACCGCACCCTCGAAGCCTATATGCGCCAGCGCCTGGAAAAGGCGAAATATCTGGAAGTGAAGACGCCGCAGCTGGTCGACCGCAAGCTGTGGGAAGCCTCGGGCCACTGGGAGAAATTCCGCGAGAGCATGTATATCGCGGAAAACGAAGAGGGCATCCGCGACTTCGCGGCAAATCCGGACGAGCGCATCTTCGCGCTGAAGCCGATGAACTGCCCCTGCCATGTGCAGATCTTCAACCAGGGCCTCAAGAGCTACCGCGACCTGCCGCTGCGCATGGCCGAATTCGGCTCCTGTCACCGTTTCGAGCCCGGCGGTGCGCTGCATGGCATCATGCGCGTGCGCAACTTCACGCAGGACGACGCGCATATCTTCTGCACCGAAGACCAGATCATCTCGGAAAGCAAAATCTTCTGCGACCTGCTGCAGTCGATCTACAAGGATATGGGCTTCACCGAGATCAAGGTGAAGTTCTCCGACCGTCCGGCCAAGCGCGCCGGCTCGGACGAGACCTGGGACAAGGCCGAGAATGCGCTGAAGGATGCCTGCGTTGCCTCCGGTCTGGACTATACGCTCAATCCTGGTGAGGGCGCCTTCTATGGCCCGAAGCTGGAATTCGTGCTGCGCGATACCATCGGTCGCGACTGGCAGTGCGGCACGCTGCAGGTCGATTTCGTGCTGCCTGAACGCCTCGATGCCGATTACGTCGGCGCCGATGGTGCGCGTCATCGTCCGGTGATGCTGCATCGCGCGATCCTCGGCAGCTTCGAACGCTTCATCGGCATCTTGCTGGAGCAGTATGCCGGCCGTCTGCCGCTCTGGATGTCGCCCCTGCAGGCCGTGGTCGCGCCGATCGTGTCGGATTGCGATGCTTACGCGCAGCAGGTGGCCGACCAGCTCGATGCCGCCGGCATGCGCGTCGATACCGACCTGCGCAACGAGAAGATCAACTACAAGATCCGCGAACTCAGCCTGGCCAAGGTTCCGGTCATCCTGGTGGTCGGCAAAAAGGAAGCGGAACAGGGTACCGTGACCCTGCGTCGCCTCGGCTCGGAACAGCAGGAAACCATTGCGTTGGCCGACGCGATTGCTAGATTGTCGGCCGAGGCCCGGATGCCGCAGGGTTGAGCAAAGCCTTGATTCTGCAGGATGCCGCCTTAACTCACTGATTTCCCTAATCAACTACCCTTGCAACTGCTTTAGGAGCGCGTCATAGCCCGTCCCCCGTTCAATGCCCCGCCGACGCCGAAAACCGACGGTCCGCGGATCAATTTTGAGATCGACGTCCCGAACGTCCGCCTGATCGATGCCGCTGGCGAAAACCGCGGTGTTGTCCCGATCCGCGAAGCCCTGCGTCTGGCCGAAGAGGCTGGTCTCGATCTCTGCGAAATCTCTCCGAATGCCGAGCCTCCCGTTGCCAAGATCCTCGATTTTGGCAAGTACAAGTACGAGGAGCAGAAGAAGGCAGCCGAAGCCCGCAAGAAGCAGAAGATCATCGAGATCAAGGAGATCAAGCTCCGTCCGATGATCGACACGCATGATTACGACGTGAAGATGCGGGCGATGGTGCGGTTCCTGGAAGAAGGCGACAAGGTGAAGGTCACCCTGCGCTTCCGTGGCCGTGAAATGGCCCACCAGGAACTCGGCATGAAGCTGCTCGACCGGGTGCGCGAAGATCTTGGTGAGAAGGCCAAGATGGAGCAGTATCCGAAGATGGAAGGCCGACAGATGACCATGGTTATGTCGCCGAAGTAATCAAAGTTCATGATGTGGCGCCGATGCAAATCGGCGCCATTTCTGTATCTGCAGCATAAGAAAATCCGAAAACAGGGAGTGCGTGATGTCGGCAGCGGTGAACGTGAAGGCGATGGTCTGCGAAGCCTGGGGCGGGCCCGAGACCCTGGTGCTCAAAGATCTTGCGCTGCCGGCGCTCGGCCCGAAGGACGTGCGCATCAAGGTGCATGCCGCCGGGCTGAACTTCCCCGACACGCTCATGATCTCCGGAAAATACCAGTTCAAGCCCGCCTTCCCCTTCGCGCCCGGCATGGAATGCGCCGGTGAGATCGCCGCCGTCGGCGAGAAGGTGACTGATCTCAAGGTCGGCGACCGCGTGATGGCCACCACCGGCAATGGTGCCTTCGGCGAACAGGTGAACTGCCCGGCCGCCAATGTGTTCAAGATTCCCGCCAGCATGCCCTACGAGATCGCGGCCGGTTTCCCGATCACCTACGGCACCACCTATCATGCGCTGGTCGATCGCGGTCGCATGAAGCCGGGCGAGGTTCTGCTGGTGCATGGCGCCGCTGGCGGCGTCGGGCTGAATGCCGTCGAACTGGGCCGCGAACTCGGTGCCACCGTGATCGGCACGGTGGGCTCCGATGAAAAGGCCGCCATCGTGAAGGAATACGGCGCGGCGCACGTGATCAACTACTCGAAGGAAAGCATCAAGGACCGCGTGAAGGAACTCACCGGCGGCAACGGCGCCGATGTGATCTACGACGCGGTCGGCGGCGATGCCTTCGACCAGTCACTGCGCTGTATCAACTGGGATGGTCGCCTGCTGGTGATCGGCTTTGCATCGGGCCGCATTCCGGAAGCGCCGGCCAATCTGGCGCTGATCAAGGGCTGCAGCATCGTCGGTGTCTTCTGGGGCGCTTTTGCCGCACGCGAGCCGGAAAAGAACCGCGCCAATTTCGCCGCGCTGCTAGCGCTCTACGAGCATGGCAGGCTCAAGCCGCATGTCTCGCAGAGCTTCGCGCTCGATCAGGTGCCGCAGGCGATGGCGGCGCTGCTCTCGCGCAAGACCACCGGCAAGGTGGTCATCAAGATCGGCTGAGGATTACTTCGCTTCGAGTTCGGCGAGCCACTGCGGCAGCTGGCCGCCGAGGTCGTAGGTGATCAGCTTGCCGTATTCCACGGCGGTCATGTTGGTGGGCTTGTCCTCCAGCACTTCCACCTTGGGGAAGCGTTTGGTGATGCTGGCCTTGTCGGGCGCCTTGACGATGGCCCACAGGCCGGCGGAACCGTAATCGTAGGTCACGAGAAAGCTGTTCATACGCGTCCTCCCGGTTTTCTCTGGGCGCGGATCGCCGTTGCGCTCAGAGGATTAAGCTTCGACTTCAGCAGCAGGAAGGCCGGCGGGACCAGATCTGCCAATGTGCCTGCATCATGCTGCGCGATCCGGTAACGGGACAACCATTGTCCTGCCGGGGTCCGGGCCGCCATCAGATTAAAGCCGGGACGGTCGAGAACAGCAATCGGCATAATACGGGCAATGCCCCGCCAGTGATGCCAGCGGTGGAACTGCGCCAGATTGTCGGCGCCCATCAGCCAGACGAATCGCATGTTCGGATAATGCAGACGTATGCGGTCTAATGTATCGGCCGTATAGCGCGTGCCCAGCCGCTGCTCGATGTCGGTCACCTGGATGCCCGGATGGTCGGCCACAGTTTCGGCCTGCTTCAGGCGCTGGGCCAGAGATGCCATGCCGCGGCGGCTTTTCAGCGGGTTCTGCGGGCTAACCAGCCACCAGACCTGGTCGAGTTCCAGGCGATGCAGCGCGGTCAGGCTGATTTCGCGATGTGCCATATGGGCGGGGTTGAACGAGCCGCCGAGCAGGCCGATGCGCAGATGCTGGCGCGAGCCGGGGATGGGGATCATGCGCCGCGCTTGCTGCCTGCTCACACCGGCCGGATCTGGCCGTTGCCGTAGACGCGATATTTGAAGGTGGTCAGCTGCTCGACACCGACCGGGCCGCGGGCATGCATCTTGCCCGTCGCAATGCCGATCTCGGCGCCGAAACCGAACTCGCCGCCATCGGCGAACTGCGTCGAGGCATTGTGCAGCAGGATCGCGCTGTCGAGCCGGTTCATGAAAGCTGCGGCGTGATCGGCGTTTTCGGTCAGGATCGCTTCGGTATGGCTGGAGCCATGCGTGGCGATATGTTCGATGGCGGCATCCAGACCGTCCACCACGCGCACGGCGATGATGGCATCGAGATACTCGGTGGCCCAGTCCTCTTCGGTGGCAGGCTTTACGCGCGCATCCACCGCCTGCGTTTCCGCATCGCCGCGCACTTCGCAGCCGGCATCCAGTAACATCTTCACCAGCGACGTCAGATGCGTTTTGACGGCTGCGCGTTCGACCAGCAAGGTCTCGGCGGCACCGCAGACGCCGGTGCGGCGCAGCTTGGCGTTTTTCACAATCGACATCGTCATGTCGAGCGCGGCCGAGGCCTCGACATAGACATGGCAGTTGCCTTCCAGATGCGCGAAGACCGGCACGCGGCTGTCCGACTGCACGCGTGCCACCAGCGACTTGCCGCCGCGCGGCACGATCACATCGAGCCAGTTTGCTGCCGCCAGCATCGCGCCCACCATGGCGCGGTCGGTGGTGGGCACCAGCTGGATCGCCGCTTCAGGTAAACCCGCTACCCGGAGGCCTTCGACCAGGCAAGCGTGAATGGCCATGCTGGACTGGAAACTTTCCGAGCCGCCGCGCAGGATGCAGGCATTGCCGGCTTTCAGGCAGAGCCCGCCGGCATCGGCTGTCACATTGGGCCGGCTTTCATAGATCACGCCGATCACGCCCAGCGGCGTGCGCACGCGTTCGAATTTCAGGTCGTTCGGCCGCGTCCAGTCGGCCATCACGCCCCCGACGGGATCGGTCAGTTCGGCAATCTCTTCCAGGCCCTGCGCGATAGCAGCGATGCGCTTGCCATCCAGCATCAGGCGGTCGAGCAGGGCAGCCGTCAGGCCCTTCGCCTTACCGGCCGCCATATCTTCGGCATTGGCAGCGAGAATCTTTTTCTCGTTCTTGCGCAGTGCGGCAGCGGCAGCTTTCAGTGCGGCATTCTTCTGTGCGGTCGGAGCGATAGCCAGCACGCGGGCGGCCGCTTTGGCGGCTGCGCCCATCTGATTCATCAGGGCGGCAGTGTCTATTGCACTATGGGCCGTCATCGCAGCACCAGTTCGTCACGATGGATCATTTCGTCGCGGCCACGGTAGCCGAGAATCTCTTCGATGTCGCCGGATTTGTGCCCCTTGATGCGACGCGCATCTTCGTCGGCATAAGCCGACAGGCCGACCGCGATCTCGGTGCCATCGGTGGTGCAAACACGCACCAGGTCGCCGCGCTGGAAACGGCCATCGACATGGGTCACGCCGGCGGGCAGCAGCGAGCGGCCTGAGCGCAACGCCTTCACCGCGCCATCGTCCAGCGTCAGCGTGCCCTGCGGATTGAGATGGCCGGCGATCCACTGCTTGCGCGCGGCGCTGGGCGTCGCATGGGCATGGAACCAGGTGCAACGGCCGCCATCGCGGACATTCTTCACCGGATGCATCTGCTTGCCATTGGCAATCACCATGGCGCAACCGGCGCCGACCGCGATCTTGGCGGCGACGATCTTGGTGATCATGCCGCCCCGGCCTAAACCTGAACGCGATATGCCGGCCATCGCCTCGATCTCGGGCGTGATGGCCGGAATCTCTGCGAGGAATGTTGCACTCGCATCGACGCCGGGATCGGCGGTGTAGAGCCCGTCGATATCCGACAGCAGCACCAGGCAGTCGGCCGAGATCATCTGCGCCACGCGGGCGGCCAGGCGATCATTATCACCGAAGCGGATTTCGGCGGTGGCAACGGTATCGTTTTCGTTGACGACCGGCACGGTGCCGAGCTTGAGCAGCGTATTCACGGTTTCGCGCGCATTCAGGTAGTGGCGGCGCGATTCCGTGTCGCCCAGAGTCAGCAGCAGCTGCGCGGTCTTAAGATCATGTCTGGCCAATGCATCCTGCCAGGCCGACGACAGCCGGATCTGGCCGGCGGCAGCCGCAGCCTGACTTTCCTCCAGCCGCAGCGCCTTGCCGTTCAGGCCCAGGATGCGGCGGCCCAGCGCGATGGCGCCGGACGACACCACCAGCACTTCCTTGCCGTCGGCGCGCAGCGTCGCGATATCTTCCACCAGCGCGGCCAGCCAGTCGCCGCGCAATTCATTCTTCTCGGCATCGACCAGTAGAGACGAGCCGACCTTGATGACGATGCGGCGCGCTTTCTCCAGGTGATTACTCATCACCACCCTCGACCTCGCCAACCTCAATTCCTGCGGCGGCCTTCTCGGCCGCGCGCGCTTCGGCAATGATGGCAAACAGCTGCGAGGTGACGGCCTCGACGCCTTCGCCGGTGACGCCCGACAGCGGCAGCACCGGGCGCTTGGCCGAGCGTTTCAGCTTGGTGATCTTCTCTTTCAATTCGTCGGCCGGGATCGCATCGATTTTGTTCAGGCCGATGATCTCGAGCTTTTTGTCGAGCCCGCCGCCATAGGCCTTCAGCTCCTTGCGCACCAGTTTCCAGTCGCGCACCGGATCGTCCGAGGTGCCATCCAGCAGATGCAGGATCACGGCGCAGCGTTCGACATGGCCAAGGAAGCGGTGGCCGAGGCCAGCGCCTTCGGCGGCGCCCTCGATCAGTCCGGGCAGATCGGCCAGCACGAATTCGCGGTCGTTGGCTTTCACCACGCCGAGCTGCGGCTTCAATGTCGTGAAAGGATAATCGGCGATCTTCGGCTTGGCGCGGCTGACGCGGCTCAGGAAGGTCGACTTGCCGGCATTCGGCAAACCGACCAGGCCGGCATCGGCGATCAGCTTCAGCCGCAGCCAGATCCACTTTTCCTCGCCGGGCCAGCCGGGCGTGTTGCGGCGCGGCGCGCGGTTGGTGGCCGACTTGTAATGTTCGTTGCCGAAGCCGCCGTCGCCGCCCTTGCAGAGCAGTACGCGCTGGCCGATCTCGGTCAGGTCGGCGAGCAGCGTCTCGTTATCCTCGGCGAATATCTGCGTGCCCTTCGGCACTTTCAACACAACGTCTTCGGAATTGGCGCCAGAGCGCTGCCGGCCCGAACCATGGCCGCCACGCGCGGCGCGGAAATGCTGCTGGTAGCGGTAATCGATCAGGGTGTTGAGGCCGTCCACGCATTCCGCCCAGACATCGCCGCCTTTGCCGCCATTGCCGCCATCCGGGCCGCCATGCTCGATGAACTTCTCGCGGCGGAAGCTGATGGAGCCGGGTCCACCCTGTCCGCTTTCAACATAGACTTTGGCCTGATCGAGGAATTTCATCGGGAAGTTTCACTTGGTGTAGAAACGAAAAAAGGGGAATGGCCTGCGCCATTCCCCTTGATCGATTGTGATGCTTGCGGGAAGGCGCGTGTACTTACGCCTCCGACGGGAGCACCGAAACATACGAGCGGCTGCCCTTGCCCTCGTGGAACTTCACGACGCCATTGGCCGTGGCGAACAGGGTGTGATCCTTGCCCATGCCAACGTTCTTGCCAGCATGCACCTTGGTGCCGCGCTGACGCACGATGATGTTGCCGGCGACAACGGCTTCGCTGCCGTACTTCTTGACGCCGAGGCGCTTGGACTCAGAGTCGCGACCGTTACGCGAAGAGCCGCCAGCTTTTTTATGTGCCATGGAACTGTCTCCTTAAATCTGGTCGAGCGCCTTAGGCGGCGATCTCGAGAATCTTTACAGCGGTATAGCGCTGGCGATGGCCGTTCTTGCGGCGCGAATTCTGACGACGGCGCTTCTTGAAGATGATCAGCTTCGGGCCGCGGGTCAGGCCGACGACTTCCGCCGTCACCTTGGCATTGGCAACATCCTTGCCGAGCTTAACATCGCCGCCATTACCGATGGCGAGCACCTGGCCGAATTCGATCTTGTCGCCCGCTTCGCCGGCCACCAGTTCGACCTCGAGCACGTCGCCCGCTGCCACCTTGTACTGCTTACCGCCGGTCTTGATCACTGCGAACATATTGATATTCCATAAGAAAGTGGCAGCGCCGGCCGTCCGGTGCCGCCTGAATTCGAGGCGCGCACTATAACCGGGGGGAAGGGGCTGTCAACCCCGGATTCGGGCGGGGTTTGTCGCATTGTCATTGGCCGGTTTTGCCCGCCTCTGACGACGCCAGTCCCAGGCCGGTTCAGCCTGAACGGAAGGTGCCCAGACGCCGTTGCCGAGCAGCTGGGCCTCCCATTCGGCGGCCTCGTAATCCCGGCTGTAGGCCAGATAGGCCCAGGCCAGCCCGGCCCGCACCATGGCGCGGTTCAGATCCTCGCCGCCGGCATGGCACACCGCTACCACCCGGCCATAGCGGTCACGATCTTTCTCTATACAGGTCACCGGCCGGCCGCCGATCAGACGGCGCAGGTGGGCGGCGGCCTCCTGGCCGCAGAGCCAGTCCAGGTTATCCCGCTGGCAACGCTGGGCTTTTTCCGGAGCATCGATGCCATGCAGGCGATAATTCACCTTGCCGATCTTGATCGTGTCGCCGTCCAGCACCCGCGCTTCGGGGTTTGCCGCCAGGGCGTGGCCGGTCAGTAACAGGGCTAGGACAGCTAGCCGAATCGCATACCATGTCATGCAGCCGGCTTAGCATACGTCGATATGCCGGCCCAGAGATCCTGCCCCAGGCCACTGTCATAAAACCGTTGCTGCCTTCGGCGGGGAAAATCTGCTATCCGGCCGCCATGACCGGGTCACCGCATGCGACCTACCGCCGGCGCCTGCTGGTGATCTACAACCCGACCGCTGGTGCCGGCCAGCTCGGGCGGCGCAAGCGTGCGCGGCTCGAAGCCTATCTCGACCTGCTGGAAGATTCCGGCTGTGCGGTGGAATTCCGTCCCACCACCAGGCGCGGCGACGCCGAAGCTTTTGCTGCCGAAGCCGGCGCTGGAAAATACGATGCCGTGGTGGCCGCCGGTGGCGATGGCACCATCGGCGAAGTGGCGAATGGTTTGCCGGCGCAGAGCGCGCCGCTCGGAATTTTTCCGCTCGGCACCGCCAATGTGCTGGCGATGGAGATCGGCCTGCCGCTCGATCCGCCCGCTGTCATGCGCGCCGTGCTGCATGGGCCGCAGACCATGATCTGGCCGGGCTTTGTGAATGATCGCCTCTTCACCATCATGGCTGGCGTCGGTTTCGACGCGCATGTGGTGCGCGACCTGCCACCGCAGATGAAGCGCTGGCTCGGCAAGGCGTCTTATGTGATCGAGAGTCTGCGCCAGCTTGCCGCGTACAAAGTGCCGCGCTATCGCGTCACCATCGATGGCAGGGACTATGACTGCGCCTCGGCTGTCGTCGCCAAGGGGCATTTCTATGGCGGCAAATTCATCTGCGCGCCAAATGCACGGCTGGACGATCCGTCGTTTGAAGTCTGCCTGTTCAAAAAGGGCGGTCGCATCGGCGCGGCGCGTGCGACCGTGGCGCTGACGCTCGGTCTGCTGCAGAAACTGCCCGAGATCGAACTGGTGCGCGGGCGCGACGTCACGATTTCAGGGATCGACACCCGTGGTGATGGGGAACCGGTGCAGGCCGATGGCGATATCGCCGCCACGCTGCCAGCGCATGTCAGGATCGGCAGCCGGCCCATTCCGCTGATCCTGCCCAAGGACAGCGCATTGGCAAAGAATGTGATAGAGACGGCGGCAGACTAAATCCTTCCAGCAGGGGATTCGCCACCATGTCCGCCTCCGGCTTTGCCAGCACGCCAAAACCGCCCTATTACGCGGTGATCTTTTCCTCGCAACGTACTGAAGGCGACAATGGCTACGGTGCCACTGCCGACCGCATGGCGGAACTCGCCGCGCAGCAGCCAGGCTTTTTAGGCATGGAAAGCACGCGCGGCGCCGATGGCTTCGGCATGACCGTGGCCTATTTCGATTCGGAAGAAAACATCCGCGCCTGGAAGCGCAACATGGAACATGCCGCCGCACGGCAGAAAGGCCGCGAGGTCTGGTATTCGCATTACGAGATCCGCATCGCCAAGGTCGAGCGCGCCTATAACTTCAAGGCGCCCCAAATAGACTAGCAGATAGACTGACGACAGGTCAGTGCTTCGGGATGTCGCCTGGCAGACGCTTGTAGCGCACGCCGGCGCCGCGTTCGATGGCAGCAGCATGCAGGCGCTCAACGCGCAGTTCATGCCGCAGCATTTCCAGCCAGCGCAGTTCTTCCTGGCGGCCATGGCCATCGACGGCGACGATGTCGCAGGCCAGCGCGTAAGCCGTCTCGCACCAGTCCTGCGGCAGGGCTTCCTTCACCAGACCGAGCGCGGCATCGATACCGTCATCCTGATCCAGCAAAGCCACGCAGTCGCCCACCGCCACCTGCATGGCATCCAGACCATAGCCACGGAAGATCGGCAGATGCCGCACGGCGGCGTCGATGGCGGCGACCTCGGTATCCTTCAGTTTTCCGTCGGCCACGGCGGCAATCACCATGGCATAGATCAGGGCATTCTGTGGCGTGATGGTCGACATGGGGAATTGTTTTCCTTGAGCGGGGAAAGTCCGCCTAACGGGACAATACGGCGAAAGAATGACCCAAGCTTACGCGAGATTCTGCTGGCCGCCAGTGCCGGCGCGCATCGTATTCAAAAATGCCGATGTTTCAGCAACGGCTTCCTTGATGCCGAGGCGTTTCACCTCGACGCTGGCCGGGAATGCCGACAGCAGGCGCGAGGGAAGCTGCGCATCCAGCACGACGAAGACGCCGTAATCGTCGGCGCGGCGCAGCAGCCGGCCATAGGCCTGTTTCAACTTCAGTCGTGTCAGCAGGTCATCGTAAGCCTGGCCGCCGAAGGCCGCCTTGCGCGCCTTGTGCAGCAGGTCCGGTCGCGGCCAGGGCACGCGGTCGAACACCGCCAGGCGCAAACTGGCACCCGGTACATCGACGCCGTCGCGCATCGCATCGGTGCCGAGCAGACACGCATGTTCCTCGGCGCGGAAGATGTCGACCAGCGTGGCATTGTCGAGCGGATCGACATGCTGTGCGTAGAGCGGCAGTCCGGCTTCGGCCAGCGGCCTGACGATACGCTTCTGCACGGCGCGCAGTCGGAAGATCGCGGTGAACAGCCCGAGCGCGCCGCCGTTTGCTGCGAGGAACAGCTCGCGATAGGCAGCGGCGACCTGATCCATCGCATCGCGCCGTACATCGGTGACGACGAAGACGCGCGTGCGGTTGGCGTAATCGAAGGGCGAGGGGAATGCCGCGCGGCGCGCCGGCTGCGGCAGATGCCGCGCGCCACTGCGGATCTCGGCGCTGTCCCAGGCCAGTTCCGGCGCGGCATCGGCCTTGGCCGGTGCGATGTCGCGCAAGGTGGCCGAGGTAACCGCCACGCCATGCGCCGGTTTCAGCACGGCTGCAGCAAAAGGCAGCATCGGATCGAGGTAGTGACGATAGAGGCCGAGATCGAGGTCGCGACCGTCGATGCGTTCCAGCCCGAACCAGTCGACGAAGCTCGATGGCGTTTCGGTCTGCAGGTCGAGCAGCATGCTGCGCCAGGCATCCAGTGTGAGCTTGCGCCGCAGCAGACCGCGCAGCGCGCCCTCGATGCGCGAGCGCGTCGCGGTATCCAGTTCGGCGGTCTCGTCCGCCAGCATGTCGCTTAAACTCTTCGTCAGCGTGTTGACCGGCTCCAGCACGCGGTCGATGCCGGATGCGAAGTCCATCGCTGCATCGATCAGGCCGTTGACCGGTTCCTTGGTCGGGCATTCCAGACCATAAGGCGAATCCGGTTGCGCACTGCGTGCCAGAATCTGCTGTCGGGCTTTGGCCAAAAACTTCTCGCCCTGACCGACCGGATTGCCCTCGGCCATGCGCGCCAGCCAGCCTTCACCCGGCAGGCAGCGCGCCATCTCGACCACGGCTTCCAGCGCGGTACGTCCGCGTTCATCCTGCGCCACCAGATCGCCGATGCGATTGGCGATGCCGCGCGCACGACTGCGCCGGCCGCCTTCCGGTCCGCGCAGCCAGCGCCGCAGATCGACGCCTTCCATGCCGGTCAGATGCGCGGCGAAGGCGCCATCGGCGGCTTCAAACAGATGATGGCCTTCATCGAAGACATAGCGCAGCGGCTTCTGCGACTCATCCTCGCCCATCGCTGCCTGGATCATCACCAGCGCATGATTGGCGATCACCATCTCGGCCTTGCGCGATTTGCGCACGGCGCGCTCGATGAAGCATTTGCGATAATGCGGGCAGGCGGCATGAATGCATTCGCCGCGCTGATCCGTCAGTCCGAGCGTGCGGTTGCGGCCATGCAGGTCGGCGGCCCAGTTGGGAAAATCGCCGCCCGCCAGGTCGCCGTCGCGCGTCGCGCCGGCCCAGCGCGCGATCAGACTGAGCGGCACCATATCCTGTGGCCGTGCCGCGCCGCCCTGGGTCGCGTCTTCCAGATTGAGCAGGCAGAGATAATTCTCGCGGCCCTTCCTGACAACAACACGACCCTGCTTTTCCGCCGGATCGGGGAACAGGCGATCAAGTTCGTGATCGAGCTGGCGCTGCAGATTCTTGGTATAGGTTGAGAGCCAGACCGTGCCGCCATTTTTTTCGGCCCAGACACTGGCCGGTGCGATATAGCCCAGCGTCTTGCCGATGCCGGTGCCGGCTTCGGCCAGCACCATCTCGGGCATGCCGATCACCTCGCGCGGCGCAAAGGCCTGCGCCACGGTGGCGGCATAGTCGGCCTGCGTCTCGCGCAGCTCGGCAGTCGTGCCAAGTAGCTGCGCCAGCCGCTCGCGTGCCTCAGAGGGCGAGACGGATTGCGTATCGGGCGGCGGCGGCGGCGCATAATCCACCCATTCGGGCAGTTCCTGCCAGATATCCAGCCCGCCGAAACCGCCGCTCGGTGCCTGCGCGGCTTCCGGCCCGAGACCCAGCAGCAGATAGGGCGCCCAGGGCCAGCCGGATTTGTTCAGCAGCTGCGCCAATCGCATCGAGCGACGCAAGGCGCGCGGCTGCTGGCGTGGCAGATCTTCCAGCAGCATCTGCGCGGCATGATGCAGATACTGCACGGCCTCTTCGTCATCGGCGGCATCGAGGTTCAGGCGTTCCAGCAGACCATGCGGCGTCGGCAGGCAGAACCGCGCCGGCCGCACAAAGGCGAACAGGTCGAGCAGGTCGAAGGCCATGAAGGGCTCGACGCCCAGCTTTGCGGCCGTGGCCTTGAAATGCACCAGCAGTGGCGGTGTGGCGCGCGCGCGGCGCGCGGCGGCATCAGGCGACAGTTTTTCCAGATGGCCGTTCTCGAACCACCAGGCAACACCGCCGCCGGCCACCAGCGCCGGCAGTCGACCGAGCGCGGCTGCCAGGGACTCTGTCATCTGCTTATTGTGCTGCCCAGACGATGCGGGCGATCCAGGCGATGTCCTGCACGTCGAAGCCGCGTTCGGGGTAGGCGGGATTGAACGACGCGAGTTCGATGCGGGTGAGCGTGCGGCGCGACAGCAGCTTGCACATCACTTCGCCCTGCGTGGTCTTGGCGATCACGCGATCGCCGCGGCGCACACTGGCCGCCGGCGACACGATCACGATATCGCCGTCGCGATAGACCGGCAGCATGCTATCGCCGCTGATCTCCAGCGCATAAGCCTGTGGATCGCCGATCTCGGGGAAGGGCACCTTCTCCCAGCCTTCGCCGGTCGGGAAACCGGCATCGTCGAAGAAACCGTCCTTGCCGGCCTGGGCGAGGCCGATCAGCGGCACGCGCTGCGTGCTGCGCGGCACGCCGCCGCTCTCGCTTAAGAGATCCATGAATTCCGGCACGCTGGCGCCGGTTGCCTCGATCACCTTGGCGATCGATTCCGTCGACGGCCAGCGCTGCTTGCCATCGCGTGAGATGCGTTTCGACCGATTGAATGTCGTTGGATCGAGACCGGCTTTGCGGGCGAGGCCTGACGCGGTCAGGTCATAACGTTCGGCGAGGCCATCAATGGCAGCCCAGATGGCACGATGTGTCAGCATGGGAAGATTGTCTTGCAAATCACGCGATTTGACTACAGGAATATTCTCTGATTCCGGGTTTGACACGAGAACATAATAGGAATTATAACTCGCCGTTAGGCGCGAAAGTTGCCTGTGTTCTGCTCGCATCAGGTCTGGATGTGAAACAGATGAGCGAAAATCCAGCGAAACCCGGACTTCACTCGCCAATTCCGGCTGCCGCCAATGCCGTTTCCGGCCCGGCCAGACCGGAACGGGCTGTGGTGGTGTTTGCCGAGGAAACCCGGCTGCCAAAGCTGCGCCGGCTCAAGCCCGGGTTTCGCCATTGCTATGCCTATATGGCGATGCCGGGCGGCTGGGTCGGGATCGATCCTTTGGCATATATGACTGAGATCAAAGGGTTTTACGACTGGCCCGCTGAGGCGGACCTGGCCGCCCATCTGCGCGGCCTGGGGCAATGCGCGCTGACCGTGCCGGTGCTGACGCCGCCGCGCCGCCTGGCCCCGCCGCTGCCGTTTACCTGCGTGGAAGTGGTGAAGCGCCTGATCGGCCTGCAAAGCTGGTCCATCAGAACCCCATGGGAACTATTTCTCCATTTGCGGAAAATATCCCTTGATTATGGATTTGTTTTGTTCTATATCTCGTTTTCATAGGAACAAATAGCAAACACCTCTAGTCGATCACCAGAAGGGATTTGCCGCCATGGGTGGGATTTTCAGTTCTCCGTCGCCGCCGCCGCCACCTCCCCCGCCGCCTCCGCCCCCGGAGCCGGTCGAAAGCGCGGCCGAAATCGCCGAGAAGGCGGCGCGGGAACGCCGCCGCCGCGGCCAGGGCGAAACCATCGCCACCTCGTGGCGTGGCGTGAACGACACCGACACCGAAACGCTCGGCGGCGCCGCCGCGAGCAGCAGCCGCAGCAAGCGCCTGCTGGGCGAATGAGGGCAACAGGTATGTCGGCAACAGACCGCATGACCATACGGCAAGAGGCGGACCACGATCCTGAAAAGGATCCGCTGCGTCCGGAGGCGCTGCGTCGCCGCTATGACCGGCTGCGCAGCCAGCGCGGCGCCTGGGAGGCGCTGTGGCAGGACTGCTACGACTATTCGCTGCCGTCGCGTCGCCCCAGTTCTGTGCCGGGCAGCAACAGCGGTCGTGTCGCCGAGCGTCTGTTCGACGCCACCGCGGCCGATGCGGCCGAACAGCTGGCGGCAACATTGCTGGCGCAGCTGACGCCACCCTGGTCGCGCTGGTTCGCCTTCCAGCCGGGCCGCGATGTGCCCGAAGAGCAGCGCGGCGCCATGGCCAGCGAACTCGATCGTGCCGCGGAACTGCTGCAGGCGCAGTTCGATCGCTCGAACCTCGCGGTCGAGCTGCACCAGGCCATGCTGGATCTTGTCGTCGCCGGCACGGCCTGCCTGGCCTGCGAGGAAGCGCCGCTCGGCGAAACCAGCGCCTTCCGTTTCAGCGCCGTGCCACTCAGCGATCTCGCGCTCGATGAAGGCGGCAGCGGCCGGCTCGACACGGTCTTTCGCCGCCAGGAACTCACGCTCGAACAACTCGGCCAGCGCTATCCGATGCTGGAGCAGCAGGCCTGGTTCACCGCGCGGCGCCAGCGCGAACCCGATGCGCGCCTCGGCATTCTCGACTGTCTGCTGCCCGCTCCCGCACCACGGCACGGCTATCTGTTTGCCACCGTGCTGGAAGATGGATCTTTGGCGGATGACGCGCGCCTGCTCACTGCGGGACGTTTTGACCAGGTGCCGTTCATCGCCTTCCGTTGGCTCAAGGCGCCGGGCGAAGTCTATGGCCGCTCGCCGGTGATGAAGGCGCTGCCCGACATCAAGACGGCGAACAAGACGGTCGAACTCGTGCTCAAGAATGCCTCGATCGCCGTCACCGGCATCTGGCAGGCCGATGATGACGGCGTGCTCAACCCGGCCAATGTGAAGCTGGTGCCCGGCGCCATCATTCCCAAGGCGGTCGGCTCTTCTGGTCTCACGCCGCTGGCGGCGCCCGGACGTTTCGATATCTCGCAAATTGTGCTGGATGATCTGCGCGGTCGTATCCGCCACGCCCTGCTGGCCGACCGTCTCGGCCAGGTCGACGCACCGCGTATGACGGCCACTGAAGTGATGGAACGTTCGGCCGAGATGGCGCGCCAGCTCGGCGCCACCTTCGGTCGCCTGCAGTCAGAGTTGCTGAATCCGCTGCTGTTGCGTGCGGTGGCGATCCTGCAGCGCCGTGGCGAGATCCCGCGTTTTGCGCTGGATGGCCGCGAAGTGGCACTGGTGCAGCAGTCGCCGCTGGCACGCCTGCAGGCGCAGGGCGACGTGCAGGGCGTGCTGAGCTGGCTGCAGCAATTGCAGGCGCTGGGTCCGGCGGCTTTGCAGGTGGTGGACAGCGTCGCCGTCGCCCGTTGGCTCGGTCGCACGCTCGGCGTGCCTGGCGAATTCCTGATCGAGGCGGGCGAGGCGCCGGCCGAGGGTGCAGGAAGCGCGGCGCCGCAGCTGCAGCAGATGTTGCAGCAACTGACCCAGGCATCCCAGCCGGGAGCCATGCCATGAGCGGAATGACGAACGATCCGCTGCAGAGCGATCTGGCCTCGGCCTTCGCGCGCTGTTTCCGCGGCAATGACGGCGAGCGTGTGATGGCGCATCTGCGCCGCATCACCATCGAACGCCGCCCGGCGCCCGACTGCAGCGAAGCCGAATTGCGGCATCTGGAAGGGCAGCGCCATCTCGCCGCCTACATCCAGCAGCTTGTCACGCGCGGCCAACTCGGGTCGTGAACAGAACATTTCAGGATCACTGAAGGTTTTTGGGAAAGGGATACGCAATGACAGCCAATTTGCTTGAGGCGGAAACGCAGACTGAAGGTGGTGTGGATGCCGTGCCGGAGAAATTCCGCGATCCGCGCACCGGCGAAATCCGTGTCGACCTGCTGGTGAAATCCTATCGCGCGCTGGAGCAGAAGCTCGCTGGCATGGTCGCCGTGCCGGGCGATGACAGCGACGAAGACTCGCGGCTGCGTTTCAACCGCGCGCTCGGCGTGCCGGACTCGCCCGATGGCTACGAAATCACCCTGGCCAATCCCGCGCTTTCGACGGATGCCGAAGTGAACCGCCGCCTGCATGAGGCCGGCTTCACCCCGGCCCAGGCGCAGCTGGTCTACGATCTCGCCTGCGACCATGTCGTGCCGCAACTCAGCCGCATGGCAGGTGAATACCGCCTGCGTGGCGAGCGTGACCGCCTGCTGCAGCGCTATGGCGGCGAGGCGCGTTTCGCCGAGACCGCGCGCGCGCTCGAAGCCTGGGGTCAGCGCAATCTTCCCGAGTCGGTCTTCAACGCACTGGCGTCGTCCTATGAAGGCATCTGCGCGCTGGAATCGATGATGCAGAACGGCGATCCGGCGCTCACGCGCGGCGGCGCGGGCGGTGACGCGGCGCTCAGCGAGGACCAGCTGGTCGGCATGATGCGCGACCCGCGCTACTGGAAGAAACGCGACCCCGAATTCCTCACCAAGGTCACAGACGGCTTCAAGAGGCTGTATCCGGGCTGATCGCGTCGGCTGGCCCCGACGACAGCAGGGAGATCTGCATCGCGGTGGCCGGCTGCCCTCTTTTTCACGCGCCAACCGACAACCGCAAACGGGATTTCCCGGCGCGGCCGGAGGACGCGGCGGCGACAGCGCCCTGTCTTTCGCGGACGGGACAACGCTGCGGGCTGCATGAACCGGCCAGTTCGTCCCACGGGGCAACCGGCTTTTGTGAACCGATGACGAAAAGGAGCGTCAGATGACGCCGACGATTGAACAATCCTTCGTCCGCCAGTTCGAACACGAGCTTAACAAGATCGAGGCCGCACACCGTTCGGTCTTCGTCGCCGGCTGGCGGCCCGCGGTGGGCTGGATCTGTGCGCTCGGCGTCGGCTGGGCCTATCTTGGCCACCCGCTATTTCTTTGGGCGGCGGCCTTGTGGTCGCCCAGCCTTCAGCCACCAGCCATTCAGATCGATAGCCTGTTCGAGCTGGTGCTGGCGATGCTCGGCATGGCCGGCCTGCGCAGCTTCGAGAAGTCGACAGGACGGTCGAAATGATGGCGGACAAAGTCGGCGGGTGAATCAAGTGATGGGTGACGCAGATAGCGCCTTCTGCTATGTCGCTGCCATGACCGTGATCTATCGTATCATCTCAGAACGCGACTGGCAGGCGGCGCAGGCCGCTGGCGCCTTCACCGGCACGGCGCATGACCTGCGTGACGGTTTCATCCATTTCTCCACCGCCAGACAGGCGGCCGAAACCGCGGCCAAGCATTATGCTGGCAAGACGGATCTGCTGCTGCTCTATGTGCGGGACAGCGACCTTGCATCTCCGCTGAAATGGGAAAAGTCGCGCAACGACGATCTCTTCCCGCATCTCTACGGGCCGCTTCCGGTCTCTGCAGTGCATCGTGTCGAAAAGCTGCCGCTCGATTCCGCCGGCCGGCATGTTTTCCCGGAAAGCCTGCCGTGACCGGTTTCATCCGCGATCCCTACTGGGCTCAGCCGCTGATCTCCTACACGGTGATGAACCTGCTGGACGACGCCGCGCGCGACCAGAGCCTACAGGCGGTCCACCGGGTTGCTGCGATAGCCGGCTCACCGGATCACCTGCTGGTCGCGCCGGCCAAAACCTTCCATCTCTCGCTCTATGCCATCGCGCCGGTGCGGTCGGAGTTCGACAAGGACGCCTGGTGGGCCGATCATGGCGGGCAGGCACTGTCGGTGTTCCGCCGCTGGTGCGACACCCATACGGCGGTCACCCTGCGCTTTCGCCAGCTGCGCGCCACCTCCACGGCCATTATCGCCATCGCCGAACCTGAAGAGGCCGTCTGGTCGCTGCGTCGCATGATGCAGGCAGACGTGCCGCAGCCGCCCGGCGGCACGCCGAACTATGACATGATCCATATGACCTTGGCGCGCTATGCCCGGCCGGACCTGTTCCCCGCCGATTTCGCCACGCAGGTTGCGGCATTGCCGCTGCAGATCGACGTCCCGCTGCATCAGGCCAGCGTGGTGCGCGAGACTGCCTATCCGTTGCTCGGCGGCAAGCCGGTCGAAACGCGACCCCTCAGGATGCCAGGGAAGGTCACATGAGCCTCTATCGTAATTTCATCTTCCCGCTGGTGCAGACTATCGACGCCGAAACCGCGCATCGCGCCACGCTGAAACTGCTCAGCTGTGCGCCGTTGCCGCCGGCTGCCAGCGACGATCCGGTGCTGGCCACCACACTGTTCGGTAAGTCGCTGCCCAATCCGGTCGGTCTGGCGGCTGGCTTCGACAAGAATGCCGAAGTGCCCGATGCCATGCTGCGGCTCGGTTTCGGCTTCGTCGAAGTCGGCGGCATCACGCCGAAGCCACAGCTAGGAAATCCGCGCCCGCGTGTGTTTCGTTTGCCCGAGGATCGCGCGGTGATCAACCGCATGGGCTTCAACAATGATGGCCTGGAGGTTGCGGCAAAGCGACTGGAAGCGCGCAGGGGGCGTTCCGGTATTGTCGCTGCCAATCTCGGCGCCAACAAGGACAGCGCGGATCGCCCCGGCGACTACGCGATTTCCTACGAACGCCTGGCGGCGCTGGTCGATTTCGCCGTGGTCAATGTCTCCTCGCCCAACACGCCGGGCCTGCGCAATCTGCAGGGCCGCGAGGAACTGGCCGCTTTACTGACGCGCCTGCGGCCGCTGCATGAGAAGCTGAAGACGCCGCTGCTGGTCAAGATCGCGCCAGATCTTGCCGAAGAAGACATCCGCGATGTCGCCGAGCTGGCGCTGCAGTTCAGACTGGATGGCATCGTCGCCACCAACACCACCATTGCGCGCCCGGCATCCTTGCGCAGTGTCAACCGCGGCGAGACCGGCGGACTTTCCGGCGCGCCCGTCTTCGAAGCCTCGACTGCCGTGCTGAAACAGCTCTATGGCCATGTCGGCACGCGCATGCCGCTGATCGGCGTCGGCGGCATTGCCTCGGGCGCACAGGCCTATGCGAAAATCCGCGCCGGTGCCTCGGCGGTGCAGCTGTATTCGGCCCTGGTCTATGAAGGCCCGGCGCTGGTGTCGCGCATCAAGCGCGAGCTGGCGACTTTGCTGAAGCGCGACGGGTTCAGGTCGGTTGCCGACGCCGTCGGTGCGGACGTCAAGTAAGACGTGGATCCCCGGGTCAAGCCCGGGGATGACAAAGATAAAGTGTGTCATGGCCGGGCTTGACCCGGCCATC
>JAGXRD010000009.1 GCA_018336035.1 Alphaproteobacteria bacterium
GTCATGGCCGGGCTTGTCCCGGCCATCCACGTCTTTTCAAATTCCAAGTTTATCTTTCAAAAGACCTACAAGAACGTCTTGGAAAACACTTATGCTAACTGCCCCCAATGCTGGTACCAACTTTCTCCTTTGCCTTCTGCCAAATCGTTTCGTTTCGGGCATTATCGAGAAATTCATGACCGGCCCACGTCAGGCTTTTTGCCTCCCATTCGTACTGGCCTATTGAACTGACGTCGTCTGCTTCAATGAAGCCCGCATCATGCAGAAGGTGAATATGATATGAGATTGCCAGTCTCGTATGGCCATCTGCTTCAATTTCAGCCCAGCTATCCGGTGATTGTTCGCTTTCTTCAAGACACATGAGAATGTGCCTTATTAAATCCATGTCGCGTTTCATGGGATTTCCCTTGAGGAAAGACGTGGATGGCCGGGACAAGCCCGGCCATGACATTTATTGAAATAACTTATTGACTATGGTCTTAAAACGACAAGCGTAATTAGAATTTGCATTCTCTAGCCTGTCGGCGTGGCCGAGAATCAGCCCTGCCGGTTCATCGCTGACGCCACCGCGCGTGCCAGATCCTCCTGGAAGAACGGCTTCGACAGTTTCGGCAGCATGGCGTCACGCGGCACTTCGGCATAGCCGGTGGCGAGGATGATCGGCAGGCCCGGCCGTTCCGCCTGCACCACCTTGGCCAGCTGCAGTCCGGTCATCTGCGGCATCGCCTCGTCGGTGATCAGCAGATCGATCGTGGCATGCTGGCGCAGGATCTCCAGCGCCTGCGGGCCCGACGTCGCCTCCAGCACGCTATGGCCCATCTCTTCCAGCATGGCCACCGTGTTCATCAGCACCAGCCGGTCGTCATCCACCGCCAGCACGGTGAGCGTCCGTGTTGCCGTCTGCGCCGCCACATCGGCCGGCGCCGCGACGGTCTGCGCTTCGGCGGCCTGCGCCAGCGGCAGCCAGAGTTCGGCCGTGGTGCCTTTGCCCGTCTCGCTGGTCAGCACCAGCCGGCCACCGGACTGTTCGGCCAGGCCATGCACCATCGAAAGCCCGAGACCTGTGCCCTTGCCGATGCCCTTGGTGGTGAAGAAGGGCTCGGCGGCGCGTTTCAGCGTCGCCTCGTCCATGCCTTCGCCGCTATCGGTCACCGACAGGCAGACATAGCGCCCCGGCACCAGCGGTCCGGCCGGGCCGCCATCGGGCACGGTTTCCTCGCGCGCGGCGATCACGATGCTGCCGCCCTGCGGCATGGCATCGCGCGCATTCATGGTCAGGTTCAGCAGCGCCAGCTCCAGCTGGTTTGCATCGGCCTGGATCGAGGCCAGCGAGTCAGGCAGCTGCGTGTCGATGGTAATCAGCGGCCCCAGCGTGCGCCGCAGCAGGTCGGTCATGCCGCGCACCAGCGCCGGCAGGTCGATGCTGCGCAGATTGAGTTCCTGTTTGCGCGCGAAGGCCAGCAGCCGCTGGGTCAGTGCTGCGCCGCGCCTGGCGCCCTGCATGGCGTTGTCGAGCAGCGGCGTCACCCGGGGATGTTCGGGAATGCGCTTTTTCAGCAGTTCGATACTGCCGATGATCGCCATCAGCAGATTGTTGAAGTCATGCGCCACACCGCCGGTCAGCTGGCCGATGGCATCCATCTTCTGCGACTGGAACAGCGCCTGCTGCGCCTGTTCCAGCGCCTGCTGCGTCTGCATGCGCTCGGTCATGTCGCGCGTCACCTTGGCGAAGCCGACCAGCATGCCGGCCTCGTTGCGGATCGCGTCGATCACCACATGTGCCCAGAAGGTGGTGCCGTCCTTGCGCACCCGCCAGCCTTCGCGCTCGAAGCGGCCATCCAGCGCCGCCGTGGCCAGGCCGCGCTCGGGCAGATTCTGTGCGCGGTCTTCCTCGGTGTAGAAACGCGAGACATGCTGGCCGATGATCTCGTCGGCGGTATAGCCCTTGATCTTCGCCGCCCCCGCATTCCAGCTGGCCACGCGGCCCTCGGGATCCAGCATGTAGATGGCGTAATCGGTCACGCTCAGCACCAGGCGGCGGAACTGCTCCTCGCTGCGGCGCAGTTCCTCCTGCGCCAGCATGCGCGCGGTCAGGTCCCGCGTGATCTTGGCAAAACCGGTCAGTTCGCCATTCTCGTCGCGCACCGGATCGATCACGACATGCGCCCAGAAGCGCGATCCATCCTTGCGCACCCGCCAGGCTTCGGCCTCGAAGCGGCCCTCGCGCATGGCGGTATCGAGCGCGCGCTGCGGCAGTCCGGCGGCGCGGTCTGGCTCGGTATAAAAGCGGGAGAAATGCTGGCCGATGATCTCGGCGGCGGTATAACCCTTGAAGCGCTGCGCGCCGGCATTCCAGCTGATGACGGTGCCAGCGATATCCAGCATGTAGATGGCGTAATCGGTGATGGAATCCACCATCAGGCGATAACGCCGGTCCTCGGCCATGGCTGGATTCAACGGCTGCTCGGCCGCCATGCTTCCCCCGAAACTGCGGCCTTCCGGCCGGCTGGGACGCCGGCAGTCCATGCCTGCGTCGGGTAACAAAACGGCAACCTCATGGATTGGTTCCGGCGCGGGGCTGGTCGCGGTTCACGAACATGGTGGTATTGAACCCGGTTCGGTCCGGGGACTCAAGGCAGCCGCTTAGGCCCTGGCCGCCACCGTCAGCGCCCCGGCGGCGCGGGCCGGCGCGATCTGCCTGGCCACCAGCACCTCGATATCCTGCGATTTGCCGCGCAAACTGACGCTTTCGCGCTGCCAGGCCATCTCGGCCAGCGCGGTCGCGCCGGCCCGTTCAGCCACTTCGGCCGAGATCACCAGTTCGGCGCCGAAATCCTTGGTGGCGCTTTCCAGCCGGCTGGCCGTATTGACCGCATCGCCCACCGCGGTCAGGTGCATGGCGCTGCCATGGCCCATCTCGCCGACGATGGCGGGCCCGCAATGGATGCCGATGCCGATGCGCAGTTTCTGGTCGAGATCCATCTTCAGCGCGTCGTTCAGCTGTACCAGCGCGGCGGCCATGCGGCGCGCCGCATCCACGGCGCGGCGGCAGCCTTCATCGGGGCCTTCATCGATGCCGAACAGCGCCATGACGCCATCGCCGATGAACTTGTCGAGCTTGCCGCCGGCGCTGTCGACCGCCTCGCCCATCGCCTTGAAATACTGGTTCAGCACGAAGACCACATCGTAAGGCAGCTTGCCTTCCGACAGTTTGGTGAAGCCGCGCAGATCGGCGAACAGGATGGCGATGCGGCGCTCCGAGCCCTGCGCATAACTGTTGGCGCCATAGACCATGCGCGTCTGCACGCCGGCCGGCAGCAGCGGCAGCACGTTGAGGTCGGCCAGCGGTTTGATCTGGCAGGCCAGCCGAACGCCGGGCGGCGCCTTGATACGGTCCAGCACCTTCTGCTCGCCGGCCTCCGGTCCGGGCAGACCCTCGGTGCCGGGTCCGCTCAGCCGCACGCGGCAGGTCGAGCAGCGGCCCTGGCCGCCGCAGACCGAGGCATGTGGATAGCCGATGGCGCGGCTGGCTTCCAGCACGGTCAGGCTGCCGGCCAGGCCGCGGAATTTGCGGCCATCGGGATAACTGACGGTGACGATGCCGCGCCGGCGGCGCAGCAATGCAGCCAGCAGGCGGCCGAAGATACCGAGCGCCAGCAGGCCGATCATCGTCTGATAGGCGAGATCGACATTGCGCATGCCGAAGTCGTTGGCGACGGGGCCCGGCCAGTTGAGGCTGGCGCGGAAGGTTTCCATCCATTCGGGCTGCTGCATCGCCAGCAGCACGGCGCGGCCGGCCGAGAGATAGCCCATGGTGGCCAGCATCGGCAGCAGCAGGGCCGCGCCGAACAGCACAGGCCAGACGCGGTCCGACACGGCTTTCAGCCGCAGCCAGTAATACATGCCGATGCAGCCATGGCCCCAGGCGATCAGGATCAGGATATTCTGGCGCAGGCCAATCGAAGGCTCCTGCACGAACTGCACGATCAGCACATAGGCGTAAGAGTCGTTCAGGCCGAGTGCTTCATGCAGCAGGCGCGTGCCGATCACATGGTCGACCACCATCGGCGGCACGCAGAGGCCGAGCGCCAGCTGCACCCAGCCCTGCCATTGAATGCCGCGGTAATGGCCGCGCCGCAGCCAGTTGAACAAGGCCAGCAGCGGATGCGTGATCGCGGCGGCATAGAGCAGCACGGTGCCGGGCCAGCTGCGCCAGATGAACTTGAACACAGTTGCGCCGGCATCCATCGCCTGCAGCGACACGATGCCCAGCGTATGATTGATCAGATGGGTGGCGAGGAAGGTGAACAGGATCAGGCCAGACGCCAGCTTGGTCCGGCTGTAGATATCCTCGAAACGTGCCGTCACCATGATGGCGCCAGCCTATTTGGCCGCCACGGGCGCGTCCAGCTTGTCGCGCTTCACGCCTGCGACACTGGGTAACTGCGGCGCGAGCAGAAGTTCAAGATAGTTGCGGTAATGCCGCCACTGCGCCGCCAGCGCGGCCGGATCGCGCTGTACTTTCGACAGGATGAAGGCGCCCTCGGCCAGCGCCAGGCTCATCTCGGCCAGCGTCGTCACATTCACCGGCAGGCGCGGCGGATACATCGCCATGGCCGCTTCCAGCTTCGCGCCGATACGCGCCGTCCAGTGGCTGAACACCTCGCGCACCACTTGCATGGTCGCATCGTCGAACAGCTGCGATTCATAGATGAAGGAGGCATAGAGGCAGCCGGGATACGGCGCGGTCAGCTTCGCGGTCTCTTCCTCATACAGCCCGATGCAGATCAGCAGCTGCTGCAGCGGATCGCGGCTCAACGCCTCTGCACGGTCGAGCACACTCTGAAGATGCGCGGTATCGGCCTCGGCGTCGCGCTGCACCAGCGCCAGGGCCAGCTCGGCCTTGCTCTTGAAGTGATAGAAGAAGGCGCCCTTGGTGATGCCGGCACGCGCGATCACCGCATCCACCGAGGCCGCCGAAAAGCCGGTCTCCAGGATCAGGCCCTGGGCCGCGTCCATGATGGCTTTCCGGGTGATGGTGCCGTCGCGGGGCAAACAGGCCTTCCCATGAGTCTGAGAGGTGGTTGGCGGATTATTATACGGGCTGGTCGGTTTCACAAGGCTGTGACTACTGCGCCGCATAACCCCTGGAAGTTATAGCCAATTCAATGGCTAAGCAGTAAATCCGGCAGGTTGCCGCGCTGCCGTAACGTATACCTTGACGGGAAGCCCGGCTTTTATTTATACCGACTAGTCTGTAAGTTTCTCAATGGAGATCTAAGCAATGCTGCACGATCAGGCTGGCCATGCCGCCAGCGGCGCCACCGATCAGGCGCTGGCGCTGTTTGAAACCGCGCTGGGCCAGTTCCACACCTATACCGGCAACCCGCTGGAGACCGCCGAGGCTGCCATCGCCGCCGCGCCGGATTTCGCCATGGCGCATCTGCTGCGCGCGCATCTTTATCTCTCCGGCATGGAAGCGCCGGGCATCGCACCGGCCCTGCAGAGCATCGCCGCGGCGCGCAAGCTGGCGACGACCGAACGCGAAACGCTGCATGCGGGCGCGGCCGAAGCCTGGGCCGGCGGCCGTTTCGAGGCCGCGTCCGAACGCTTCGACGACATTCTGCTCAGCCATCCACGCGACAGCCTCGCGCTGCAGATGGGCCATCTGCTCGATTTCTATCGCGGCGATGCGCGCAACCTGCGCGACCGCGTGCTGCGCGTGCTGCCCAACTGGAGCGCGGCGTTGCCGCATCATCATGCGGTGCTGGGCATGCTCGGCTTCGGCCTGGAGGAAACCGGCGATTACACGGCGGCAGAGTCCGCCGGCCGGCGCGCCTGCGACCTCAATCCGCGCGATGCCTGGGCGCATCATGCCGTGCTGCATGTGATGGAGATGCAGGGCCGTATCGAAGACGGCATCCGCTGGGCCACCACGCGCGAACAGCACTGGGCGCCCGACAATATGATGGCGGTGCATAACTGGTGGCATCTGATGCTGTATTATCTGGAGCGCGATGATCATGCCCAGGTGCTGCGCCTGTACGACGAAAAAGTGCGCGGCGGCGGCTCCACCGTGATCCTAGATCTGATCGATGCTTCCGCCATGCTGTGGCGGCTGCACCTGCGTGGCGTCGAGATCGGCGCGGCGCGCTGGACTGAACTGGCCGAGGCCTGGTCGGGCACCGCCGATGATGGCATCTATGCCTTCAACGATGTGCATGGGCTGATCGCGTATCTGGGTGCCGGCCGCGCCGATCTGGCCGCGCGCCAGATGGAGACGCTGCATCGCTCGGCCGAGCGCAGCAATTTCAGCAATGCGGCGATGACCGAACAGGTCGGCCTGCCGGTGGCCAAAGCACTCACCGCCTTCATGGATGGCGAGTACCAGGATTGTATCGCGCGGCTGCGCGGCCTGCGCAGCATTGCCAATCGCTTCGGCGGCAGCCATGCGCAGCGCGATCTGCTTGATCTGACACTGCTCGAAGCGGCGCGCCGCGCCGACGATCACAACCTGCTGCGCGCGCTCACCAGCGAACGCCTGCATGCGCGGCCGAAAAGCCCGCTGGCGCTGCGTTATCTCGCGGTGTCGAAGGAGCGCGTCGCGGCGTGACCGCGACGCGTAAGGATGGGATGCGCGCGGCGGCCTAGACCGTGAAGGCCGGCCGTACCTGCTCGGCCAGCGCGCGCATCACGGCTTTCCAGTGCTGCTCGGCATCGGGCCCGGCGGCGGCGAAGGCTTTGGCGAAGGCGTCGTATTGCAGCTCGGTCAGCTTGCTTTCCAGCGCCGCGCCCTTGGGCGTCAGCGTCAGCAGCGCAATGCGGCGATTGGTCGGCGCCGGTTTCTGCACCAGATAGCCCTGCGCAATCAGGTCGCGCATCGGCCGGTGCAGTGCCTGACGCGACACTTCCAGCAGATCGATCAGGCTGGTGATCGAGATGCCCGGCCGGCGTGCCACCACATACAGCACGCGGTGATGCGGCCGGCCGAAGTCCAGCTTGTCGAGCACTTTCCTGGGCCCAGCCACGCCGGCGCGATAGCCCAGGTAAAACAGCGAAATCGTCTCGTCCACCGCGCCGCGCGACGGGGAGTCGAGCAGGCTGCCGCGCGGGCTTTGCGGGGCCGTGTTTTTTTTCGGGGCCGGCATGGCAGATGTCCCAATCGATGGTTTGGGCCGCAAAACGATAGGCCCGGACCGCGTAACACCAAGGGAGCATACACAAAGGATTTCAAAGGGCTACTGGCAATAACCGGGGCCGGAAAGGGCTGCCGACGCGCCTGCCTCACGTAAATGTAATATCAATAACATTGATAATATCAATATAATTGATATATACCGGCGCCAGGCGTGACCTCATCCCGCAAGGAGTTACCCATGGCCGGACTCGTGTTTGCCCTGTTTGCCTATCTTGGATTTGGCATCGCCGCCGTCGCGCTGGCGCTGTTCATTGCCGGCCCGCCGGCGGCTGCATTGGGATTGCCGATCCATATCGATGCCTCGATCTTTCCACTGCTCTCGCCCTGGCTTGCCGGCGTGCTCGATCTCGGCCTGATCGCCCTGTTCGGCCTGCAGCACAGCGTGATGGCGCGGCCGGGATTCAAACAGTGGATGTCGGCCTCGGTGCCGGCGCATCTGCAGCGTGCGGTTTATGTGATCGCGACCTCCGTCGTCGTCGTGCTGCTGATCCTGCTGTGGCAGCCGCTGCCGGCGGTGCTCTGGCAGGTGCAGGACAGCTTCAACGTCACGCTGGTCTGGATGCTTTACGGCTTCGGCTGGCTGCTGCTGGTCGTCGCCACCTTCATGATCGACCATTTCGAACTCTTCGGCCTGTCGCAGCCGTTCCGCCAGTGGCGCGGCCTGCCGACACCGCAGGACGAATTCCGCACCTCCTGGCTTTATCGCTACATGCGACATCCGATTTATACCGGCTGGCTGATCATCTTCTGGGCCACACCGCTGATGTCGGTTGGCCATCTGCTGTTCGCCATCGGCATGAGTGCCTATATCCTGGTCGGCATCGCCTACGAAGAACGCGACCTGATCGCGCAGTTCGGCGACCGCTATCGCGACTATCGCCGTCGTGTGCCGGCCCTGATCCCCGGTCTCAAATTCTGAGCCCCAGATCAGAGAAAGGCGCGCCGATCATGAACATTCTCGAGACCACCACCGGCCCGCTGTCGTATTTCGACAATGGCTGTATCGAAGGCGATGCACCGCACCTGATGCTGCTGCATTCCGGTGCCGCGTCGCACCGGCAGTGGAAAGCACTGATCGCGGATCTCGGCCGTCACTGGCATGTCGTGGCGCCCGACCTGATCGGCCATGGCGAAACCCCGATGCCCGGCCACGACAATCCCATGCTGGAGGAAGAAGCCGGACGACTTACGGCTTTACTGGAGCGGATGGATGGGCCGGTGCATCTGGTCGGCCATTCCTATGGCGGCGCGCTGGCGCTGGAACTGGCGCGGCGCCAGCCGCATCGCATCGCCTCGCTGGCGATGTATGAGCCGGTGGCTTTCGGCCTGCTGCGCGACAGCAGCCATCGTGACGGCTGGCATGAAATCTCCACGCTCGGGCAGCGCCAGATCGAACTGGTTGCGTGCGGCGAGATGCGTGCCGCCGCCATTGCCTTCCTTGATTACTGGATACGGCCCGGCGCTCTGCTGGCCCTGCCGGATCACATGCAGGCCTATATCATGGGCTGCATGCCGGCGGTGGCGGCGGAATTCCGCGCGCTGTTCGACGTCGGCAATACGGCCGCCGACTTCACGATGCTCACCATGCCGGTGCTGCTGCTCTGTGGGAGTGAAGCCACGCTGGCGGTGCGCGGCGTGGTAGCCGAACTGCGCCGCCTGTTGCCCGGCCCGCGCGACGTGACTCTGGCCGGGGCGGCACATATGGCGCCGCTGATCAGGCCCGATCTGGTCAATCCGCTGCTGATCGATTTCCTCGATATGGCGGCCCGGGTCGCCGGCCGTGGCCTGCGGCGGGCTGGCTGACCTCAAAACTGGCGGTATATCGCCAATTTGGTGACGGCAGGGGGAATTGCGCAGGGAACCAGGGTTGTAATCGGTCGTTTGGTTTCCTAGGTATTTCTCGGAAAACCGAGAAAATACGAGATTCCTGCCTATCCGAGGCGGGGGAAGCAGAGATATGACTGATTCTACACTCACAGGGCAGCCAGCTGCCCTGCAGCCGCCGCCGCTGCCGCAACCGAACTGGGCCCTGTTTCTCGATATCGATGGCACCCTGCTGGATATCGCAGAGACGCCGGACCGCGTGCAGGTGCCGGCCCGCTTGCTGGACGATCTTCAGACCGCCGAGAAGAAGCTCAGCGGCGCATTGGCGCTGGTCTCCGGCCGGCCGATCTCCGAAATCGACAAGCTGTTCGAGCCGCTGAAACTGGCAGCCAGCGGCCAGCATGGCAGCGAATGGCGGCCGGTGCCCGGCGCGGCGTCGCAATCGGTGTCGGAAGCGCCGCTGCCGGCCGGCCTGCATGCGGCGGCGGCCAGACTCGGCAACCTGCATCCCGGCATCGTGGTCGAGCGCAAGACCCATGCGCTCGCCGTGCATTATCGCAATGCGCCCGATTTCGGCTCCGAGATCGGCGGCCGTCTGGCCGAAGCGATGTCGGGCTATGACGGCCTGATGCTGCTGCATGGCAAAGCCGTGTGGGAGATCAAGGACGCGCAGCAGTCGAAAGGCACTGCCGTCGGCCTGTTCATGCGGCAGCCGGCCTTTGCCGACCGCGTCGCTGTCTTCATCGGCGATGATCGCACCGATGAAGACGGCTTCCATGCCGTGGAGGAACGCGGCGGCCTTGCCATTCCGGTCGGTCAGCTGGCGCTAAAGCGCGGACGCGGCCCCGCCTTCGCCACGCCAGCGCAGGTGCGCAAATGGCTGTCCGATTTCGCCATGCATGACGAGACAGCAGCATGAAGACAACGCCATCCATACAGCGAAACTCGCTCGATCTGGGCATCATCGGCAATTCGGTGATTGCCGCGCTGATCGACCGTCAGGCGCGCATCGTCTGGCATTGCGCGCCCAGGCTCGACGGCGATCCGGTCTTCTGCGACCTGCTGACGCCGAAAATCGAGGGCGAGGGCATCTTTGCCATCGAACTGCGCGGGCTGCAGCAGACCTCGCAGCATTATGTCGAGAATACCGCGGTGCTGGTCACCACCCTGATCGATGCCAACGGCGCCAGCATCCGCATCACCGATTTCTGCCCGCGCTTCAAACAGTATGACCGCACCTACCGTCCGGCCATGCTGATCCGTCGCATCGAGCCGCTCAGCGGCACGCCGGTCGTGCGCGTGCGCATCCGGCCGCTGTTCGATTACGGCATGACGCGGCCGAGCCGCACGCTGGGCTCGAATCATATCCGCTTCACGGCGCCGGGTGCTGCGCTCCGCCTTACCACCGATGCGCCGATTGCCTTCATCGATGCCGAAAGCGAATTCGCCCTCACCCATCCGATGACGCTGGTGCTGGGGCCCGATGAAAGCTTCACGGCCTCGCTCACCCATATGGCGCGCGAATTCCAGGAACGCACCATCGAATACTGGATCGAATGGGTGCGCTATCTCTCGGTGCCGTTCGAATGGCAGGAGGCGGTGATCCGCGCCGCCATCACGCTGAAACTCTGTGCCTATGAGGAAACCGGCGCGATCCTGGCGGCGCTCACCACCTCGATCCCCGAAGCGGCCGACACGCCGCGCAACTGGGACTACCGCTTCTGCTGGATGCGCGATGCCTATTTCGTCGTGCAGGCGCTGAACCGCCTCGGCGCCACCAAGACGATGGAGGATTTCCTCCGCTACATCACCACCACGGTGGCCCTGCATCCCGATATCGAGCTGCAGCCGGTCTATGGTCTCGATCCGGCCGCGTCGATGGAAGAACTCACCATGCCGGGCCTGACCGGCTATCGCGGCATGGGGCCGGTGCGCAAGGGCAATGCTGCCTTCTCGCAGCGCCAGAACGACACCTATGGCTCCATCGTGCTGGCGGTGGCGCAGATGTTCTTTGACAAGCGATTGCCGCGGCGTGGCGATATCGCGCTGTTCGAGCAGCTGGAGGGCCTGGGTGAACAGGCGGCCAAGCATGCGCTGACGCCGGATGCGGGCCTGTGGGAATTCCGTGGCCGGGCGCGGGTGCATACGCATTCCGCCGCGATGTGCTGGGCGGCCTGTCGCCGGCTCGCCAGGATTGCCGGCCTGCTCGGGCTCGATGCGCGCGCCGGCTACTGGCGCGATCATGCCGAACGCATTCGTAAAGCCATTCTGGAACATGCCTGGAATCCGAAGCTCAACAGCTTCGTCGAAAGCTTCGATGGCGAGGATCTCGATGCCTCTTTGCTGCTGCTGCAGGAGATCGGCTTCCTGGCGGCCGACGATCCGCGCTTCCTCGGCACGGTGGATGCCATCGGCAAGCATCTCAAACGCGGCAGTCATCTGATGCGCTATGTGGCGCCCGACGATTTCGGCATGCCGCATAACGCCTTTTCGATCTGCACCTTCTGGTATGTCGATGCCCTGGCCGCCACCGGCCGGCGCGACGAGGCGCGGCAGATGTTCGAAGGGCTGCTGGCCTCGCGCAATCATCTCGGATTGCTGTCGGAAGATATCGATACGGCGACAGGTGAATTATGGGGAAATTTCCCGCAGACCTATTCGATGGTTGGTTTGATCGTTTGCGCGATGCGACTGTCCAAAAGCTGGGAGGAAGCGTTTTGGCGCGGCTCGTAATCGTTTCCAATCGTGTTGCCATGCCGCGCGAGCGCGCCAGCCGCGCCGGCGGCCTGGCCGTGGCCCTGCGCGACTCGCTGCAGCAGCATGGCGGATTGTGGTTCGGCTGGAGCGGCGAGATCAGCGACGAGGTCGCCACCACGCCGCGCCGCGCCCGCCAGGGCCGCGTCGACTATGCCGTGCTCGACCTGACCACCGAAGAGCATAAGGGTTTCTATCTCGACTTCGCCAACGGCACGCTGTGGCCGCTCTGTCATTACCGGCTCGGCCTGATCGATTTCCGCCGTGCCGCCTGGGAAAGCTATCTCGCCGTCAATGCGCGCTTTGCCGAACAGCTGGTGGCCGAGCTGCGGCCCGACGACGTGATCTGGATTCACGACTATCATTTCATCCCGCTGGCCGCCGAACTGCGCCGGCGCGGCGTGCAGAACCGCATCGGCTTCTTCATGCATATTCCCTTCCCGGCGCCGGAAGTGCTGGCGGCTTTGCCGGGGCATGAGCGCCTGGTGCGCGATCTCTGCGCCTATGATCTGGTCGGCTTCCAGACCCGTGGCGATGTGCGCGCCCTGACCGAATATATCCTGCATGAAGCAGATGGCACGGTAATCGGCAACAGCGGGGAGAGCGATGTGCGCATCAGCGCTTTCGGTCGCGAGCTGCGCGTCGGCGCCTTCCCGATCGGCATCGACACGCAGGATTTCGCCGATATCGCCGCCGAGGGCGCCAACAGCGATGAGACGCAGCGCCTGACCGGCAGCCTGGCCGGCCGCGCGCTGGTGCTCGGCGTCGACCGGCTGGATTATTCCAAGGGCATCCCGCAGCGCTTCGACGCCTTCCAGCATCTGCTCGGCAGCCGGCCGGAACATCGCGGCAAAGTCACCTTCATGCAGGTGGCGCCGATCTCGCGCGGCGAAGTGGCGCAGTATCGCAAGCTGCGCAACGAACTCGATGCCGCCACCGGGCGTATCAACGGCAAATTCGCCGAATTCGACTGGGTGCCGGTGCGCTATCTCAACAAGGCCTTTCCGCGCAGCACCCTGGCCGGCTTCTATCGCCATGCTCGCGTCGGCCTGGTCACGCCTTTGCGCGACGGCATGAACCTGGTCGCCAAGGAATATGTCGCCTCGCAGAACCCGGCCGATCCCGGCGCGCTGGTGCTGTCGCGCTTTGCCGGTGCGGCGCGCGAGATGAAGGGCGCGCTGCTGGTCAACCCCTACGACACCGAGCATATCGCCGATGCACTGCACCGCGCGCTGGTGATGCCGCTGGATGAGCGGCGGCAGCGCTGGGAGTCGATGATGGGCGTGCTCAAGGTCAACACCATCGGGCATTGGCGCGAGACCTATCTCGCCGCCCTGCAGGCCGAGGGCCGGCCGGCGCTGCCCGGGAATGGCGGCCTAGCCGGCGCGGCCGGCTAGCCGGCAATATAGTTGACTTAGTCAAGTATTGGTGCAGGATGGGCAGCGAGGAGTGCGCCTGCCCATGCCGAAATCTGCTGCCCGCAAAACCCCGCAGCGCAAGCCTGCCCCCGACATTGCCGGGCAGGTCGAGCGCATGCGCCGCTTCAACCGCTTCTACACCCACAAGATCGGCCTGCTCGAAGGCAGCAAACTCTATGATCCGTTTTCGCTGGCCGAAACCCGCGTGCTGTATGAACTCAGCTATCGCGACCGCGTGACCGCCTCGGATCTGGTACGCGATCTCGGCATCGATGCGGGTTACTTAAGCCGCATGCTGCGCGGCTTCGAGAAACAGGGGCTGATCAGCCGCAGGGCAGCCAGGGAAGACGCGCGCCAGAGCGTACTGAGTCTGACTGCGGCGGGTCGCAGGGCCTTCGCGCCGCAGGAAGATGTCTCGCGCCGCCTGCTCAGCCCGCTGATCGAACGCCTGGCGCCTGCCGATCGCGCGCGCCTGGTCGGTGCGATGGACACCATCACGCAGCTTCTCTCTGAAGAAGATACGCCATCTGTAAAATCAGGGTTCCGCCTGCGCCCGCATCGTCCCGGCGATATCGGCTGGATGATCCAGAAACATGGCGAGCTTTACACGGAAGAATATGGCTGGGACAGCAGCTTCGAGGCGCTCGCCGCCGAAGTTGGCGCGCAGTTTCTGCGCGATTTCGATCCCGAGTGTGAAAATGCCTGGATCGCCGAACTCGACAATGGTGAACGCGTCGGCTGCGTCTTCCTGATCCGCAAAAGCGCCACCGTCGCCAAGCTGCGCGTGCTGATCGTCGACCCGAAGGCGCGCGGGCTCGGTGTCGGCAAGGCGCTGGTGCAGGCCTGCATCGATTTCGCGCGGGCGAAGAATTACCGCAAGATCACGCTGTGGACCAACAGCATCCTGCTCGCCGCGCGCGGCATCTACGAAAAGGCCGGATTCAAACTGGTGAAGAGCGAACCGCATGAGAGCTTCGGCCAGACGCTGATCGGCGAGACCTGGGACCTGAAACTTTGACCGTGAAAAGCTGGGCCCCGGTCGCGGTCTCGGCTGCCGTCGGCGTGCAGGTCGGCCTGGCGCTGGTCGCCACGCGCTATGCGGTCGGTGAAAGCGGCCCGGCCACGCTGGCGATGTTCCGCTATGCCATCGGCGCCGCCTGCCTGCTGCCGGTGATGTTCCATCTGCGCATGCCGATGCGCTTCGCTGCCCGCGATGCCGTGCCGATCGCCATTTTCGGCATCCTGCAGTTCGGCGTCCTGATCGTGCTGATCAATTACGGACTGGCGCATATCACCGCCGCACGTGCCGCACTGCTGTTTGCCAGTTTTCCGCTGATCACCATGATCCTCGCAGCAGTGCTCGGCCGCGAGAAACTCACCCTGCTGAAATCCACCGGCGTGCTGCTCACCATTCTCGGTGTCGGGATCACGCTGGGTGAAAAGCTGTTCGATGACAGCGCCGCCGACAGTTTTCTGGGCGAAGGCGCCGTGCTGCTGGCCGCCTTCTGCGGCGCGCTGTGCAGCGTGCTGTTCAAACCCTATCTGCAGCGCTATCCCACGCTCAGCATCGGCGCCTATTCTATGCTGGCCAGTGTGGCGTTTCTGATCTTCCTCGCGCTGTATGAAGGCGCCTTCACCAGCTGGGCCGGCTACAGCAGCACCGGCTGGATCGCCGTCGTCTTCATCGGCTTGAGCAGCGGCATCGGCTATTTCGGCTGGCTTTGGGCCCTGCGCCATGCGCCGCCCACGCAGGTCACGGTGTTTCTCGGTTTAAGCCCGATCACGGCCGGCATCGTCGGCGCGCTGCTGCTGTCCGAACCGCTCACGGGACCGTTACTGGCCGGCATGGCGGTGGTGCTGGTCGGGCTGTGGCTGGCGTTGCGACCGCAGAAAACATAAGTCGTCTGCGCCTTGCCACATGGGAAGGTGCGCGGCAGGTTTTCCCGCGCTAGCATGAGCCCATGATCACGCGCCGCATGTTCCTGTCTGCTGCCGCTGCGTCTGGCGCGGCACTCACCATCGTGCCGCTGCCAAAGCCCGCATCGGCTGCAACCACAAACGTGACGCTGACGCCCGCGCCGGCATCATGGCCGGTGCTGCCGAACCAGCCGGAAACCGCCGTCTGGGCTTACAACAACAGCCTGCCGGGTCCGGTGCTGCGCCTGAAGCAGAACGACCGCCTGCGCGCGGTGCTGAAAAATAATCTGACGCAGGACACGACGATTCACTGGCATGGCATCCGCCTGCCCAATGCGATGGACGGCGTGCCGGGCCTGACGCAGAAGCCGGTGAAACCCGGCGAGAGCTTCACCTATGACTTCGCCTGCCAGGATGCCGGCACCTTCTGGTATCATCCCCATGCGGGCAATCCCGAGCAGGTCGGGCGCGGCCTTTATGGCCTTCTCATTGTCGATGAACCCAACCCGCCGCCGGTGGATCGCGACGTCGCATGGATTTTAAGCGATCTGCGCCTGGATAAAAACGCGCAGATCACGCCGGACTTCAGCAGCTTCTTCGATCTCACCCATGCCGGGCGTCTGGGCAATGTCGCGCTGAATAATGGCAAGCTGGTGCAGCCTTTCGCGGTGACGGCCGGCGAGCGCATCCGTCTGCGGCTGGTCAACACCGCCAATGCACGCATCTTCGATCTGCGCTTTTCCGATCATGCGCCCTGGATCGTCGCGCTCGACGGCCATCCGCTTGATGCGCCGCTGCAGCTCGGACCGCAGGATCGCGTCACCCTCGGCCCCGGCATGCGCGTCGATCTCATCGTTGATCTCACCGGTATTCCCGGCACGCGCTTTCCGATCTTCGACCGCGACTTCCAGGGCCGCGAACATCGCCTGACGGATTTTGCCTATGTCGATGCGCCTGCGATGGCGGCAAAAAATCGTGCCGAACCGAAACTCGCCGCCAATCCGGTGACGGAGCCTGATCTGAAAACGGCCGAACGTCTGCCGCTGCTACTGGGCGGCGGCATGGGCGTGCCCTATGCACTGAAGGTCGATGGCGGGCCGGAACTCGACATGCGGCAGGCCTGGGACAAGCACCGCATGGCCTGGAGCCTGAATGGCGAGGCCATGCAGGATCATTCCGGCCATCACGGTCACGCGCCGCTGTTCAGCCTGAAGCGCGGCCGCTCTTATCTGATCGAGGCCAGCAACGACACGTCATGGCCGCATCCGGTCCATCTGCACGGCCATGTTTTCCGGGTTCTGACCCAGCCGGGCCGGCCCTGGCGCGACACGGTGCTGCTGCAGCCGGGCGAAAAGGCGCAGCTGGCGCTGGTGGCCGATAACCCGGGCCACTGGATGCTCCATTGCCATATCCTGGAGCATCAGGCCGCCGGGATGATGGCGACCGTCAGCGTCAAATAGGCAAACATCCAACGTGTCATCCCGGGCGAAGACCCGGGATCCCATTTACTTTTAGGCATAGAAAAGTGGGATCCCGGCTCGCGCTACGCTTGGCCGGGATGACGATTATTGAGTTAAATCAGAAGCTTAAGCGGAAAGCTGCTTCTTGGCGACCTCAAGCAGCTCGGCCAGCTTGGCGGCCAGGCGGTGCTCGGAAACCTCGACATTCTTGGCCTTCAGGTCGGCCTGCACCTTGCGGATCACGTCGGCGTCGCCGGCTTCCTCGAAATCGGACGCCACGACCTCCTTGGCATAGGCATCGGCGGCGTCGCCGCTCAGGCCGATCTGCTCCGCCACCCACAGGCCGAGCAGCTTGTTGCGCCGCGCGACCGCCTTGAAGGCAAGCTCCTCATCATGGGCGTGCTTCTTCTCGAAGGCATCCTTGCGGTCATCAAAGGTGGTCATCCGGGCCTCGTCGCAAACGGGGAGAAAGGTGTCCGATATATAGGGGTGCGTCCCCCCCGGCCGCAAGTGTCGGGCCGGTCAGGGATTTATGACGGAAAACCGACCCAAAAGCATAGTTTCGAGGCAATGATTTTCCACCGCATATTGGACCCCCGCGCATTGCGACACGAACCCCCTTGCGGTATCTAGGGCGCGAGCTTTCCCTATAGCCGGACAGGTGTGCCATGACGCGCCGCAGACAGGTTTACGAGGGCAAGGCGAAGGTCCTCTTCGAGGGTCCTGAGCCGGGCACTCTGGTACAGTATTTCAAAGACGACGCCACGGCGTTCAACAACAAGAAGAAGGGCACCATCACCGGCAAGGGTGTCCTGAACAACCGGATTTCCGAATACCTGATGACCCGCCTCGGCGAGGTCGGTATTCCGACGCATTTCGTGCGCCGCCTGAACATGCGCGAGCAGCTGATCAAGGAAGTCGAGATCGTGCCGCTCGAAGTCGTCGTGCGCAATGTCGCCGCCGGCTCGCTGGCCACGCGGCTCGGCGTTGCCGAAGGCACCATGCTGCCGCGCTCCATCGTCGAGTTCTATTACAAGAACGACGAGCTGGGCGATCCGCTGGTCTCGGAAGAGCACATCACCTGCTTCGGCTGGGCCAATCCGCAGGAAATCGATGAGCTGATGCATCTCGCGCTGCGCATCAACGATTTCCTCTCCGGCCTGTTCCTCGGCATCGGGATTCGTTTGGTCGACTTCAAGCTGGAATTCGGCCGCTGGTGGCAGAATGACGAGATGCGCATCATCCTGGCCGACGAGATCAGCCCGGACTCTGCGCGTCTGTGGGATCTCAAGACCAACGAAAAGATGGACAAGGACCGCTTCCGCCGCGATCTCGGCAATGTCGCCGAGGCCTATCAGGAAGTGGCGCGTCGCCTCGGCATTCTGCCCGAAGGCGGACCCCGCGACATCAAGGGTCCCGACACCATGCAGTAACGGGCGCAGATAGGCGCCGTGAATAAAGCGGCGGCCAGGGCAAGGGCCGCCGCAGCTTTTTCTGAAGAAGGATACGAGAGATTATGAAAGCCCGCGTCCATGTGTCCCTGAAGAACGGCGTGCTCGATCCGCAGGGCAAGGCGATCGGCAATGCGCTGCATTCGCTCGGCTTTGCCGATGTCGGCGAAGTGCGCCAGGGCAAGCTGATCGAACTCGAACTGACCGGTGCGCTGGCCGCCAAGCCGAAGGCCGAGATCGAAGCCGCCGTGAAGGACATGGCGCAGAAGCTGCTCGCCAATATGGTGATCGAGAATTTCTCGGTCGAGCTGGTGGGTTGAGCGGAAGTGCCGACGCATAAAACTCCAGTGTCATGCTCGGGCTTGGCCCGAGCATCCACGAGTTTTTTCTTCGGCGCAAAAGACGTGGATGCCCGGAACAAGTCCGGGCATGACAGTTTGTTTTTTGGTGCTTATCGTCGCGAGGCATAATGAAAGCCGCCATCGTCACCTTCCCCGGATCGAACCGCGAGCGCGACATGCGCATGGCGCTGACCAAGGTCAATAACGGCAAGCCGCCGATTGACGTCTGGCATGGCGACAGCGACCTGCCGGCCGGCCTCGACCTGATCGTGCTGCCGGGCGGCTTCTCCTATGGCGATTACCTGCGCTGCGGCGCGGTGGCGGCGAATTCGCCGATCATGCGCGCGGTCAAGGCGCGCGCCGATGCCGGCGTGCGCGTGCTGGCCGTGTGCAACGGTTTCCAGATTGCCTGTGAAGCCGGGCTTCTGCCTGGCGCGCTGATGACCAATGCCAGCCTGCAGTTCATCTGCCGCGACGTGAACCTGCGGATCGAGACGACGCAGAGCGAATTCACGAAGAAATACCGCAAGGGCCAGACCATCCGCGTGCCGGTGGCGCATCACGACGGCAACTACACGCTGGACACTGATTCCGTGAAGCGCCTCGAAGACGAGGATCGCATCGCCTTCCGCTATGCCGATGCGCTCGGCAATGTCGCGGCGACGACGAACCTCAACGGCTCGGTCGCCAATATCGCCGGCATCTACAACGCGAAGAAGACCGTGCTCGGCCTGATGCCGCATCCGGAAAACGCCACCGACCCGGTCTGCGGCGGCACCGACGGCCTCGGCCTGTTTGAATCGATTGCGGAGAGCCTGTCGTGAGTGAGTCCAAGAAGGCCGTGCAGTATCCCAAGGATCTGATGGGCCTGAGCAAGGCCGAATACGATCTGGTGCTGGAGATCATGGGCCGCGAGCCCAACCAGGTCGAACTCGGCATCTTCTCGGTGATGTGGTCGGAGCACTGCTCCTACAAGTCGTCGAAGAAGTGGCTCAAGACCCTGCCGACCAAGGCGCCGTGGGTGATCTGCGGTCCGGGCGAGAATGCCGGCGTGATCGATATCGGCGACGGCTATGCCGCCATCTTCAAGATGGAAAGCCACAACCACCCCTCCTTCATCGAGCCCTATCAGGGCGCGGCCACCGGCGTGGGCGGCATCCTGCGCGACGTCTTCACCATGGGCGCGCGCCCGATTGCGAATCTCAATGCGCTGCGTTTCGGCTCGCCCGATCATGCCAAGACCCGCCATCTGGTCTCGGGCGTGGTGCATGGCATCGGCGGCTACGGCAACAGCGTCGGGGTGCCCACCGTGGCCGGCGAAGTGAATTTCCACCCCAGCTACAACGGCAATATCCTGGTCAACGCGATGACGGTTGGTCTCGCCAAGACCGACAAGATTTTCTATTCGGCCGCGGCGGGCCTGGGCAATCCTGTCGTCTATGTCGGCTCGAAAACCGGCCGCGACGGCATCCATGGCGCCACCATGGCCTCGGCCGAATTCACCGAAGATTCGGAAGAGAAACGCCCCACCGTGCAGGTCGGCGATCCCTTCACCGAAAAGCTGCTGATCGAGGCCTGCCTCGAACTGATGAACACCGATGCCATCGTCGCGATCCAGGATATGGGCGCGGCCGGTCTGACGTCTTCGTCCTTCGAGATGGCGTCGAAGGGCGGCATGGGCATTGTCATCGACCTCGACAAGGTGCCGGCGCGCGAAACCGGCATGACGCCGTTCGAATTCATGCTCTCCGAAAGCCAGGAGCGCATGCTGATCATCCTCAAGCCGGGCAGCGAGCCGCAGGCCGAGGCGATCTTCAAGAAGTGGGAACTCGATTTCGCCGTCATCGGCCATCTCACCGATACCGGCCGCATGGTGCTGCGCTTCAACGGCGAGCAGGTCGGCGATCTTCCCATTGATCCGCTCGCGGCTGCTTCGCCAGAGTATGACCGTCCGTGGGTGAAGACGCCGCCGCAGAAGCCGCTCGGCCGCGTCAACCATCCGCTGCCCTTCGTCGAAGCGCTGGGCAAGCTGATCGGCTCGCCGGATCTCAGCTCGCGGCGCTGGATCTGGGAGCAGTATGACCATCTGATCCGTGGCAACACGTCACAAGTGCCGGGCGGCGATGCCGCTGTCGTGCGTATCGAGGGCAACGAGAAAAAAGCCCTCGCCATGACCACCGACTGCACGCCGCGCTATGTCTTTGCCGATCCGGTTGAGGGCGGCAAGCAGGCGGTGGCGGAGACCTGGCGCAACATCACTGCCGTCGGCGGCCGTCCGCTCGCCATCACCGACAACATGAATTTCGGCAATCCCGAACGCCCGGAAATCATGGGGCAGTTCGTCGGCGCCGTCGAAGGCATCCGCGAGGCCTGCCTGGCGCTGGATTACCCGGTCGTCTCGGGCAATGTGTCGCTTTACAACGAGACCAACGGCAAGGGCATCCTGCCCACGCCGGCCATCGGCGGCGTCGGCATTCTCGACGACGTGACCAAGATGGCGACGCTGGCCTTCAAGCTGCCGGGCGAAGCCATCCTGCTGGTGGGCAAGACCCACGGCCATCTCGGCCAGTCGGTCTATCTGCGCGACATCTGCGGCCAGGAAGCCGGCCCGCCGCCGCCGGTCGACCTCAAGGTCGAGCGCACCAATGGCGATGCCGTGCGCATGCTCATCACCAAGGGCATGGTCTCGGCGGTGCATGACTGCTCCGATGGCGGCCTGGCCGTCGCCCTGGCCGAAATGGCCATGGCGGCCGGTTTCGGCGCCGAGGTGAAGCTGCCGTCCGGCGATGAATTCGAGATCGGCTTCGGCGAGGACCAGGCGCGCTATGTGCTGACCTGCCCGGCCGAACAGGCCGAAGCGGTGATTGCCGCCTGCGAGGCCTCCGGTGCGCCGGTCGCCAAGCTGGGCCTGACCGGCGGCGACGCGTTGACCTTTACCGGCCTCGGCACCATATCGGTGGCGCAGCTCAAAGCCGCCCATGAGGGCTGGCTGCCGGGCTATATGGCCGGTAAACAGTAAATATCGGCCCAAAAAGAGTTACTGCGAAGGACGACTGATCATGGCCATGGCTGCCGCCGAAATCGAGACGATGATCAAGGAAGCGCTGCCCGACGCGCAGGTGCGTATCGACGACCTGCGCGGCGACGGCGATCATTACGCCGCCACCGTGATTTCCACCGCCTTCGCCGGCAAGACCCGGGTGCAGCAGCACCAGATGGTCTATGCCGCGCTCAAGGGCCGCATGGGCGGCCAGCTGCATGCCCTGCAGCTCACCACGCAGACACCTTAACTTACGACCAGAAGGACGATCGCCATGAGCGAGAAGGAACAGACTTTCGAGCGTATCCGCGAGGAACTGTCGACCAACGATGTCGTGCTGTTCATGAAGGGCACGCCGGTCTTCCCGCAATGCGGTTTCTCGGCCGTCACCGTGCAGGTGCTGTCGCGCCTCGGCCTGAAGTTCAAGGGCGTCGACATTCTCGCCGATCCGGCGATCCGCACGCATCTGAAGGAATTCTCCGACTGGCCGACCTTCCCGCAGCTTTACGTGAAGGGCGAATTCGTCGGCGGCTGCGACATCGTGAAAGAGATGTACCAGAACGGCGAGCTGCAGCAGTATCTCACTGAGAAGGGCGTTGCCGTCCAGGAAGCGTAAGTCTCCGCTTCGCACCAGTGTTTAAAAGGCGTCGCCAGCACAAACTGGCGACGCTTTTTTTGTGCCTTCGCGACATCAGCCTTCGATGATCTGCTGCGTGACGTTGTCGACCACCACCGGGCTGTCGAGATAGGTCACCTGCGGCTCACAGCCGTATTTGCCGCGCACGAAGTCGCGCCAGGCGTCGGTATACATCGCCTCGGCGTCGCTGCGCGTGTTCCACAGATAGATGCCGCCGACCGTCACGCCGTCGGGATAGAGCACATAGGTCTTGCGGATCAGGCCGGGCACGCCGCGATAGGTCGGCGCGGTGCTGCGGAAGATGGCGACGGCCTCGTCGCGGGTGATGGGCTTGGGCAGGGTGAAGCTGGTCAGGGTGGTGATCATGGGTTATGAATCCGGAGAGTTTTTGACACGCTGTCGAGAAACCATGTTCTTGACGTCGTGTCAAATATTATTTCGCACTGTATTCCGGGGAAAACTGCCATGCGCCCGCGCGAATTCGACCACGACGCCCTGCTGCGCATCGCCTTCGACCAGGTCTGGCGCAAGGGCCTGCGCGGCGCGTTGCTGTCGGACATCGCGCGCGAGGCCGGGGTCCAGCGCGGCAGTCTCTACAATGCCTTCGGCAGCAAGGAGGCGCTGTTCCTCGCCGCCTATGACCGCTATGCCGGCGACTATCTGGGCGCCGTCGAACAGGCGCTGGGCGGCGGCACTCTGCGCGACAGCCTGACGGCGTTTTTCGACATGACGATCCGCAATTTCCGCTCCGGCACGCCGCCGCGCGGCTGCCCCACCACGCGCGGGCTGATGGAACTCGATTCTTCCTCTTCCGCGGACGCTGCGCTGCATGACCAGGCGCGGGAGGCCTTCGCCGCATTGCTCACGCGCATCATCGCGCTGATCGAAGGCGCTTTCGCACGCGCTGCATCCCGCGGCGAATTCAGCAGCGATGCCGCTGCTGCCGCCTGGCAGATCGTGACGGTGACGCGTGGCCTCGCCGTGCTGGAACGCGCCTTCGACGATGAAGCGCAGTTGCGCAAGATCGCGGCCCATACAATCGATCTTCTACTGGGAAAGTCGGACCGCGCAGCCTAAGCTGCGGTACGGGGACGATTCAGAAATGGCCGACAGAGATCCTGCAGGACTGGTGAAACGCTATTTCGACGCGCTCAATGCGCGCGACATCGATGGCTGTCTCAGCCTGCTGGCCGATGATGTGGTGCATGATCTGTCCGGCATGCATGGTGATGGCCGCAGCGAAGCCGGCAAGCCGGCTTTCCGCGCCTGGCTCGACCAGACCGCGCGCTGCTTTGAGGAAAAGGCCGTCGATCTGTTCGTGATCGCCAGCGAAGACGGCACGCGCGCCGAAGCGGAATTCACCCTGCTCGGCGTCTATCTCGAAACCGAAGACGGCCTGCCCGATGCGGAAGGCCAGAATTACAGCCTGCCGGCCGGCGCGATCTTCGAGATCCGCGATGGAAAAGTGACGCGCGTGTCGGACGTTCTCGATACGCATCCCGACAGCGGCAGCCACCTGTTCAGCAACTGACAGGAAAAAGCTCCGGCCCCTTTTTGCGCGCGCGCGGGGCCGGAGCTGCGATGTTTTAGGCGTCGACCAGTTCGCGCTTGCCCGCGACGAACTGCGCCGTCACCGTGGCGACACGTTTGCCGAGATGTTTCGCGGTGTCGAGGTCGCTGGCGATCGGGCCCTTCTCCGGACCCTCATCGGCATTCGACTGCGCCATGGCGCCGAGGAAGCTGCCCAGCCGGTTGATGTCGTTCACGCTGCCCTTGGAATTGTTGTTGCCCGGCATCAGGCCAAGGCTGACCCAGACCATGCCATGCTGCGCGGCGAAGATCGAAAGCTGCACCAGGCTGTTCAGCTTGTCGCCCGACTGGGACGCCGAATTGGTGAAGCCGGCGGCCAGCTTGCCGTTCCACTTGCCCCAGACCTTGGACGTGCCGTCCATCCAGGTTTTGAACGGACCCGAGACGCTGCCCATATAGGTGGGTGAGCCGAAGATGATGGCATCGGCCGCATTCAGGGCCTCGATCTGGGCTTCGGCTTCGGTCACCGGCAGCAGCAGGACCTGCGCGCCGCCGGCAGTCACGCCCTCGGCCACCGCTTCGGCCTGCTTCTGGGTATGGCCGTAACCGCTGTGATAGACCACGGCAATGGTCGGTTTGGACTGGGTCATGTCGTTAAGTCCTTGTCATGCAAGTAAAAGAATTAGGTAACCTGAAGCAATCCTGTTACATCAGGTAACCATTAATATGACCCCTTGATTTCCTGAGTAAAGTAGGTACTTAAAAGTAACTGGTATGAATTTGAACTGGAGTTTCCCCATGGCGAGCCCCGCTCCCGGCAGAAATGAATGTCCGATCGATGCCGTGCTGCGGCTGCTGATGGGGCCCTGGACCACCTACATCCTCTACATCCTGCGCACCCAGGGCCCGCGCCGCTTCGGCGAGCTGAAGCGCGAGGTCGGCGGCATCTCGGCCAAGGTGCTGACCGAGCGGCTGCGCATGCTGGAAGACGCGCGGCTGGTGCATCGCGATTACCAGGCGACGATCCCGCCGCAGGTCACCTACAGCCTGGCGCCGCGCGGCGCCGAACTGAATCCGATGCTGGATACGCTGCGCGACATCGCGCTGCGCTGGCAGAAGGAAGACGAGCAGGGCAGCGCGAAGGCGGCGGCCGAGTAGCGACGCAGAGTACTTATCGCGCGTGCGAGGGCTCGGAAGTGACCAAATGGCTCTACACCGTCGACGGTAAGCCTGCTTACTATCAGCAAGGCAAATACCTCTATGCCGCTTCGGACGGCCAATGCGAATTTTATATGAACGGCAATTGGTATTATTCGACGCGGGGTGGTGCCCCCGCTTATTACGTTAGCGGCAAGTGGCTGTATACGCCCGACGGTAAGGCCGTCTTTTACTATGGCTAGCGCCACGTCTCCTTCACGTAAGTTCGATACGTTGGCACGCTTTAACTATATCGTCCAATTCCTTCGCTCGGACCCGTAACGTCGCCGCCCATTCGTCGGAAACATCTTCCATTCTACCGTTCTTCTCAGAGCGCAACGTGAAACGTCGCCGAGCGAGGGATTCAGCGTCTGACAACATTCGATCTCGCATTTCTTCGTATGCGACAATCATTTCTCGGAGATCTTTCATCCCTTAGCTCCAATACGGTCAGCAGTAATCTTGCGTTCCCATCCACATGGAATTTCTAACTCCATTTAGCGCCTTCTGGCGCGGCGTCCCGATTTTTGTAAAGCTCCGCGCGTCTCATGACGTCGTCAAACATTTCATCACTGAGCTGCGACAATCGAGCGCGGCGCTTTTCGAAGTGGCGCCGACGTTCGTCAGAAGATGTGTCCGAATAAGATCGGAGATCTTTTATGTCTATATCATACCGTTCGATCAAAAAATTGATCGTCGCCAGCCATCCTGACTTTTGTGCTGTGGACACCTGTTGGGCCAATGCCTTTTCGGCATTCTCTTGAGCTGCTGCAGATCGCGTAAGCTCACGGCGGGTGAGGCGTAGCTCTTTGCGCTGCAAGCTCAATTCTTTTCGCTGCAAGAGTATCGTGTAGATGATCCCGGCGAACGCCAAACCAGAAAACGAAGCGTTTACAACGCCGAAAACATCACCAAATTGACCAGCCGTTGCTATGTCCTTGGAGGCAAAAATAACCGCTGATCCCATAAGCACTTGGAAAATAAATAGCGAGGCTATCGCGCAAACAACCACCCTTAGATCACGTCGAATCATGGTTTCCCCATCTAAATCAGGTTGTGGAATTTCAGCAGCGCATCGAGCCGCTGCTTCAGTGTCTGCAGCGACACCGGCTTGACCAGATAGCCATCCACCTTCAGCTGCTTGGCTGAGACCACGGTTTCCTGCTGCTTGTCGGCGGTGAGGAAAATCACCGGCGTCGCGGCGATGTCCGGGCTCTTGAAGCCGCGCAGCATGCCGAGATAGCCGAGCCCGTCCATCGGCTCCATATGCACATCGCACAGCACCACCTGCGGCCGCGTGCGCACGGTCTCCTTGAAACCGTCGCCGCCCTCTTTCGCCTCGTTGATATGCTGGAAGCCGATCTGGCGCAGCAGCCCGCCGATCATATGCCGCGTATAGGACTCATCCTCGATCAGCAGGATGCGCAGGTCCTTGTAGCGGGCACTGTCATCGATCATGTGGCGGCATCCTCCTGTTGCAGGATGACCGGCAGCAGCGCGCGCAGTTCATCCAGAGTGGGGGCAAGAAGCTCAGCCATCAGCTGCATCATCGCCGTATCGCCGGCATCGCAGGCATCCTGCAGGTCGCCGGCAATATGGCCCAGCCGTGTGGCGCCGACCGACAACGCGCCGCCTTTCAGCGCATGGGCCGGCCCGCGCACCGCCTGCAGATCGCCGGTCTGCGCGGCGCTGGCGATGGCGGCAATCCGCCCGGCGGCGTCAGTGACGAATTCCTGCAGCAACTGGCGCGCGATGGCATTGAAGCTGCCGAAACTCTCGCTCAGGCGCGCGGGGTCGAAAATGGCGCGGTCCCAGTCTTGCATCGCCTGCGCCACCGGCGCAGCAGACGGTGCGGTGGCGGGCCGGCGCAGCGGCAGCGCCTGCGGCAGCCATTTTTCCAGCATCGCAGCCAGCGCGCGCGAATTCACCGGCTTGCTCAGATAGCCATCCATGCCGGCCTCCAGGCATTGCTGCTCGGTGCCGGTCAGCGCATCGGCGGTCAGCGCGATGATCGGCAGCCGTGCTGTGCCGGCGGTGCGTTCTTCGGCGCGGATGCGCGCGGTCAGTTCAAACCCATCCATCTCCGGCATGTGGAAATCGGTCAGCAGCAGGCCATGTCCGCCGCGCGCCCGCAAAGCCAGCGCGTCAGCGCCATGCTCGCCGATCTCGCAGGCATAGCCCATGCGGCCCAGCATCTGTTCGATCACCAGGCGGTTGGTGGCATTGTCTTCCGCCACCAGTACCAGCGCCTGCGCCGCGCGCGCGGTTTCGATCTCGGGCGGTGCGAAGGCCATATCCTCGCGGAAGGCCGAGGCGACGCTGGCGGGATCGATGCGGCCCATGGCAATGCCGACCGCGCGGCGCAAAGCTGCGCCGCTCAGCGGATAGGTCAGCGCCAGATCGAACCGCGCGCGCGCCGCCGCATCCAGCGTCGAGACCAGGCCGCGCGGCGCCACCAGGCCGAAGCGGCCGGCGCCAAGCTGCCGCGGCGCGTTCAATGCACCGGCACTGCGTGCATCCACCAGGGTGAGATCGAAGCCCGGCATATCGCTCTGCGCGGCGGCTGCGACGGTCGCGGCCGTCGTCACTTCGGCACCCAGCGCGCGCAGCTGGCGGTCTGCCACCGCCTGCTGCGGCAACGGCAGGCCAATCAGCAGGATACGCAGGGCGTCCTGCGGCGGTGTATCGCTCCGCTGCCCGGCCGTTACCGGCAATGGCAGTTCGAACCAGAAGACCGAGCCCGCGCCGATCCGGCTGTCGACGCCGATCCGCCCGCCCATCATCTCGCAGAGCCGGTGGCAGATTGACAGGCCGAGTCCGGTGCCGCCGTATTTGCGCGCCGTGGAGGAATCCGCCTGCTCGAAGGGGCGGAACAGGCGCTGCATCTGCTCCGGTGTCAGGCCGATGCCGGTATCGCGGATCTCGAAGCGCAGCCAGTCGCCGCCGTCGCTGGCGCAAGGCATCACCGCCAGCGTCACCGCGCCATCATGGGTGAATTTCACCGCATTGCCGCCGAGATTCAGCAGCACCTGGCGCAGCCGCGTCGGATCGCCCATGCGCCGTTCCGCCAGTGCGGGATCGATATCGACCACCAGTTCCAGCATTTTTTCATCCGCGCGCGGCGCCAGCAATTCGCCTACGCCATCCACGGTTTCGGCCAGCGAGAATTCGACCTGTTCAAGATCCAGCTTGCCGGCTTCGATCTTGGAGAAGTCGAGAATGTCGTTGATCACGGTCAGCAGCGCCTGCGCGGAATCGCGGATCACCCGCGCCATGCGATGCTGCTCGCCGTTCAGCGGCGTCAGTTCCAGCATCTCGGCCATCGACATCACGCCATTCATGGGCGTGCGGATTTCGTGGCTCATGGTGGCGAGGAAATTCGACTTCGCCCGCGTGGCCGCTTCGGCCTGGTCGCGCGCCGCCACCAACTCGCGCTCGGCCTGCTGCCGCGCGGTCATTTCCACCCGCAGCTTCACCGCATAGGCAACGATTGCGGCGGCAATCGCGGTGCCGAGCAGCAGCAGCAGCAGATTGCGCTGCAAATCGCGCCGCGCCGCCGCGGTCACGACATCGATATCCTGCGCGAGATAGACATGCAGCGGCATCGCTGTCGCGCTGTGCAGTTCGGCACGGCCCAGGATATAGTCGGTATCGCCGAATCTCGCGCGCTGTATCCGCCCGGCCATCGGTGCGGCATCGATCAGCGCACGCTCCACGCGATCCGGCCGCGCGAAGCCCCGCAATGCCGCACCGACATCGCCGCCAGTCGCGGCGAGACTGTCGCTCAGTTGCGGATGCCCGACCACCGCGCCGGCCGGATCGGTGGCGAAGACGATACTGCCGGCATATTTCGGTGCGGCCTCGATCAAGGCGGTGTGACGCTGGCGCAGGATGCCCGACAGCGCCTCGATGGTCATGTCGATGCCCAGCACGGCCCAGAGCCGGCCATCGCGCCGGTAAAGCGCGCGCGCATGGGTCACGCCCAGCTTGCCGGTCGAGGCGAAGACATAGGGCGCCGTCCAGATCGCGGCAGTGCCACCGACAGCATCGCGATACCACGGGCGCTGACGCGGATCGTAGCCATCCGCCGGCCGTTCGAGGCTGCGCCATTCGCCATCGCTGCGCTGGGCATAGTCCCAGCGGTTTTGCAGCCGCCCATCGGCCAGGCGCAGCAGCCGGCGCCGCGTGCCGGCTGCCGGATCCAGATCGGCGCCGGCCTGCGTCGTCACATCGGCGGGCACGAATTGCTGGCTGTGCAGGAAGCTGCCATCGGGAAAGCCGAGATAGATGCCGTTGACCTGCGGCAGGTGCTTCACCGGATGACCCGACAGCGCGAAGAACAGCCGCTCCACATCGGCAAACGGCAGGCGCTCCAGCCGCGCTTCGATCACCGCATCGGTGATCGCCGCCGCCGGCAGGAACAGCGCATCAAAGGCGTCGCCGATCTCGGCCACCAGTCCGCCCAGCTGCGCCTCGGCTTCGGCCGTCAGGCGTGCCTGCTGACGCTGCTGCAACAGCAGCGCCGCCAGCCCGCCGAGCAACAGGATGGTGGCCACGGCCAGACCCGGCAGCAGCAGACGGCGCAACGCAGTCCTCATTTGATGGGCGAACCTTCCCCTATAGGTGGTGAAAGTAAACGCCTGTCTGCGCGCGGTGGCAACAAAAAAGCCGCCGGCTTTCGCTGGCGGCCTTTCCTGTGTGTGGGACTTGGATGTACCGGCGTGACCTTACGCGACCGCGCGCTTACATCACCCGCTTCATCGCGGCATACTGGCCTTCGGTCCGGATCGTCACGCTGACCTCAGCCTTGGTCCGGTTTCGCCAGAACCAGCCATGGTGGCCGTCGAAACCGGCAGTCAACGTACCTTCGTCCTTCGCGGTGCCGCGACCTTTCTTGTAGCTGGTTTCCTTGCCGCCGCCATCGCCATGCAGGTCGTAATTGACCTCGCCGGTCGCGGTCCAGCTATACGTCGCCTTCGCGCCATGCTTCATCTCCAGCTTCACTTCCGCGCCCTGACCTGGCTTCAGCGTCACTGTCATTTCATCCCGGCGCGTCGCCGGCGTGGTTTGCACCTGTGCGGTCTGCACCTGAACGGTCTGTGCCTGGGCAGTGCCGATGAACAGTCCGGTCAGGATACCGCCGAGGCCCGAGCGGCGGTCGAGCAGAATCTCCTGGTCGCGCCGGCGATCCTCTTCGGCCTCCTTCGCCAGCTGCTGCTTGATCTCGCCCATTTCGGCCAGGCCCAGCGCGCGGCCGATGCCGGTCGGGTCGATGGCATATTCGGCCGGCAGCACGATGGTGACCAGAATGGCGGCGGCGGCCAGGATGGCGATGACGGTGGAGCGGAGCAGCTGTTGCGTGCTGGGCAGTTCGGCGCGGGTCGGCATGTCGGTATTATACATGAAAGCCTCTTGCTGACTCAGGAAACGAAGTAGCCGGTGAGCTGATAGCCGATCAGCACGAAACCGGCGGTCATCATCGCCACATTGGCGGTATAGGCATGGCGCAAAAAACTCGACGTCCGGCGCCAGTAGCCCATGGCGATCAGGATGGCAGCCAGCGCCAGAAGCTGGCCGATTTCCACGCCGACATTGAAGGCGATCAGGTTCGGCAGGAGGCCATCGGGCGAGATGTCGTAATCAATGATCTTGGAGGCCAGACCGAAGCCGTGGAACAGGCCGAAGATCAGCGTGGCCAGTTTCGTATCGGGCTGGATACCGAACCAGCGCTGGAAAGCGCCGAGATTGTCGAGCGCCTTGTAGACGATGGAGCCGCCGATGATGGCGTCGATGATATAGCTGTTGATGCCGAAATTGAACCACACGCCCAGCAGCATCGTGGTGGAATGGCCCAGTGCGAACAGGCTGACATAGAGGGCGATATGCTTCATCCGGTAGAGGAAGAAGATCACCCCGAGCAGGAAGAGGATGTGGTCGTAGCCGGTGACCATATGCTTGGCGCCGAGATAGACGAAGGGCAGCAGCAGCACGCCGCTCACTTCCTGGATATAACCCTTGTCGCCTTCGGCCACCGCATGGGCGAAGGCGGGATCGGGGCAAAGAAGCGAAGCCACCAGGGCTGCCAGCCAGAATCCGATATTGCGCATGTTACTCCCTGTCGGCGCCTTGCCATATCCTATCCGGGGGGATAGCATACAGAGGATGAGCAAGCAACATCTGCATCAGAGCCATCCGGATATCCTGAAGCGACTGAAGCGCGCCGAGGGCCACCTGCGCAGCATCACGACGATGATAGAGGACGGGCGCGCCTGTCTCGATGTTGCCCAGCAGCTGCATGCCGTGGAAAAGGCCGTGGCACAGGCCAAGCGCACGCTGATTCAGGATCACATCGATCACTGCCTTGAAGAAGCGGCGGATGCGCCGGCGCGCCAGCGTCAGACATCGCTGCAGGAATTCAAGGACATCACAAAGTATCTGTAACGCCCGCGCGAGGCGGCATGCGTTTTCTGCCTCAGACACAGACCGGCATTGCGGCGGCGCTGGGATCCGCGATCCTGTTCGGCGCCAGCACGCCTTTCGCAAAGGCACTGCTGGGCCAGGTGTCGCCGTGGCTGCTGGCCGGCCTGCTGTATCTCGGCGTCGGCCTCGGCCTCGGCCTGATGCGCCTGTCGGCTGGAATGTTCCGCGCCCGGCACAACGAAGCGCCACTCCGCCGCCGCGATATCGGATGGCTTGCGGCCATCGTTGTCTTCGGCGGCATCGGTGGACCGGTCTTCCTGATGATCGGGCTGACCTCGACCTCCGCTTCGGCGGCATCCCTGCTGCTGAATCTGGAGGGACTGGCAACGCTTGGGATCGCCTGGATCGTCTATCGCGAGAATGTCGATCTGCGGATCGGCCTCGGCGCGGCGGCGATCCTGCTCGGGGCCCTGCTGCTGTCCTGGCAGGGCGATACCGGCGGCATGGGGTTCGGCGCGGTCGCCGTGGTGGCGGCCTGCCTGTGCTGGGGCATCGACAACAATCTCACCCGCAAACTCTCATCGGCCGATCCGGTGCAGATCGCCATGATCAAAGGGCTGGCGGCAGGCGGCATCAATCTTGTCTTGGCGCAGCTCAGCGGCGATGTCCTGCCGGACTGGCCGATCGTCGCCCAGGCCATGGTGATCGGAGTCGTCGGGTATGGCGTCAGCCTGGTGCTGTTCATCTACGGCCTGCGCCATCTCGGCGCGGCCCGCACCGGGGCCTATTTTTCGCTGGCGCCGTTCATGGGCGCGGCTCTCGCCATCCTCGCTTTCGGCGAGGCGCTATCGCTTGCGTTCGGGATCGCGGCGGCCCTGATGGGCATTGGCCTGTATCTGCATCTGGCCGAGCGGCACGAGCATGAGCATCGCCATGAAGAACTTGTGCATGAGCATGCGCATCGCCACGACGGGCACCACCGGCACGACCACGCGCTGGATGATCCGCCCGGCGAGCCGCATGTGCATCCGCACCGCCATGCGCCGATGATCCACCGGCATCCGCATTTCCCCGATATCCATCACCGGCACGGGCATTAAGCTGCAGGCCACAAAAAAAGGCCGCCAGTTTTCGCTGGCGGCCTTTGATCTGTCGGCGTAAGCCGAAACCGATTAGCGCGAGTAATACTCGACGACCATGTTCGGTTCCATCTTCACCGGATAGGGAACGTCGGCGAGCAGCGGCACGCGCTTGAAGGTGCCGCGCAGCTTGTTCTCTTCGAACTCGATGTAGTCCGGCACGTCACGCTCGCTCGACTTCACGGATTCGAGCACGAAGGTGAAGTCCTTGGCGGCGCTCCGCACTTCGATCACGTCGCCGATCTTCACCTGATAGCTGGCGATGGTGACGCGCTTGCCGTTGACCAGGATATGGCCGTGATTGACGAACTGGCGCGCGGCGAACACGGTCGGCACCAGCTTCATGCGGTACACGACGGCGTCGAGGCGGCGCTCCAGCAGGCCGATCAGGTTTTCCGAGGTATCGCCACGACGACGATTGGCTTCGGCATAAACGCGGCGGAACTGCTTCTCGGTGATGTTGCCGTAGTAGCCCTTCAGACGCTGCTTCGCCATCAGCTGAGTGCCGTAGTCGGTCGGCTTCTTGCGCTTCTGGCCATGCTGGCCCGGCGGATATTCGCGCTTGTTGATCGGGCTCTTGGCGCGACCCCACAGATTTTCGCCGAGGCGGCGATTAATCTTGTACTTAGATTCCTGACGCTTGCTCATTCTTGTGTAGTCCTGAATTCGGCGCATGGTCGGACGGCAGCCACGACGACCCGGTCCATGCAAGGAATGCCGATCCCTCCGGTGAGGAGCCGGAGAGGGCGGGCGCATCATAGGGGGAAAGGCCCCCCCGTCAAGGTGAATGGCGGCCTGGGAGCCGGCCTTGGCGAAGTCAGTATCGACTCCGGCCTATCCGCGGCCCGAGGCCCGGCCTAAACCCTTGGTTCTACTTATGATTTCATAGTCGGCCCTGCTAAGCCAGCTTGCCTTTGGCGGTTTTCCCCGGCAACATTCAGGTGTTGCTCCGGTCACGGAGCTGTCCGCAGGGGGGTTTGCGGCAGGGGGACGAGGTCATGTCCCCGCTCGACTGCTGTTTTCCATCGCCATGCCGTGCAGTTGCAACGCCGGGTCTCCGGCTGTTGCGGCGGGTTCTGTCATCCAGCCCGCCGCCCGTCATCTTTTGCCTGTTTTTCGTGTTTTCCGTCGTCTTTCTCCTGCTCCCTGGACCCGAAAACCCTCCATGCGCCACCTCACCATCTCGCTGCGGGTCACCGCCGCCTTTGTCGTCATTCTCGCCATCCTGATCGCCGTCGCCGGCCTGGCCTGGCGCAATGTGCAGTTCCTCGAACAGGCGCAGCGCGACACGGCGCAGAGCTTTGTCATGCTGGATGCGCTGGCCGAACTGGGCCAGGCGATGTCGGACCAGGAAACTGCCGTGCGCGGCTTCGCGCTCTCGGATGACGAAACCCATCTCGACAGCCTCAATATCGGCCGCGATGCCGCCACCCGGCTGCTGGCGCGGCTGAAGGACCTCACTGCCGAAGATCCCGCGCAGCTGGAACGGCTCGATCAGGTGGCGGGCCGCATCGTCGAATGGCAGCGCAAATTCGCCGACACCGTCGTGCCGCGCCTGAAGAACGAAACCCAGCGCGAGCCGGCGTTGCGCACGCTGCGTTCGCCACTCAGCAAGGGCCAGATGGAAGAGATCCGCCTGGTGCTGGAGGAGATGCGCGATGCCGAACGCGGCATCCTCAGCCGCCGCAACCAGGCGCAGGATGATGCCTTCGCCCAGCTGCTGCAGATCTCCGCCATCGGGCTCGGTGCGCTGCTGCTGGTGATCGCGCTGGCGGTCACCATGATCCGCCGGACCGTGGTGCGACCGGTGCAGGGCATGACGACAACGATGCGCGGCCTGGCCGGCGGCGATCTCGATGTTGCCATCACCGGCGCCGAATATGGCGACGAAGTGGGCGAGATGGCGCGCACCCTGCAGGTGTTCAAGGATGGCATGATCGCGCGCCGCGATGCCGAGGCCGAAGTCGAACGCCAGCGCGTGGAATCGGATCAGCGCCGCCAGATGCGCGAGGCGCAGGAACAGGCGGCCGCTGCCGAGATCGCCGATCTGGTCGGTGCCGTGGCGGCGGGCGATATTGCACGTCGCCTGTCGGTCGAAGGCAAGGAAGGCCTCTATCTCGCCATCGCCGAGGGCATCAACAAGCTGGCCGGCGCGGTGGAAGGCATGATCGGCGAGCTGGGCAGCGTGCTCGATGCGATGGCCGATGGCCGGCTCGACCGCCGCATCAGCGGCAATTACGACGGCGCCTTCGGCCGCCTGAAGGACGACACCAACCGCATGGCCGAACGCCTGTCGCAGATCGTCACGCGGCTCGGCACGGCCGCCGGCCAGGTGCGGTCTGCCGCCGATGAAATCTCGGCCGGCAGCCAGGATCTCGCCAGCCGCACGGAAAGCCAGGCCGCCAGTATCGAACAGACCGCGGCCTCGATGCATGAAGTCACGGCGACCGTGAAGCAGAATGCCGACAACGCGCAGGCCGCCAATCAGTTGGCGGTGGCGGCGCGCGACACGGCCGAGAAAGGCGGCAGCGTGGTGAGCGAAGCCGTCGCCGCCGTGACGCAGATCGAACAGAGCGCGCAGAAGATTTCCGACATCGTCGGCCTGATCGACGAGATCGCCTTCCAGACCAATCTGCTCGCGCTCAATGCTTCGGTCGAAGCGGCGCGCGCCGGCGAAGCCGGCAAGGGCTTTGCCGTGGTGGCGCAGGAAGTGCGTGCGCTGGCGCAGCGCTCGGCGAATGCGTCGAAAGACATCAAGGCGCTGATCAGCGCTTCGAATGCGCAGGTGAAAACCGGCGCCGATCTGGTCGGCCGCACCGGTAGTTCGCTGTCCGAGATCGTCGTCGCGATCAAGAAGGTGTCGGATATCGTGGCCGAGATCGCGGCGGCCTCGCGCGAACAGTCCACCGGCCTGGAGCAGATCAACACGGCGGTCGCCGGCATGGACGAGATGACCCAGCGCAATGCCGCGCTGGTGGAAGAAACCACGGCGGCGGCCCAGGCGCTGAACGGCCAGGCCATCGAACTGGCCGATGCGGTCGGCTTCTTCCGCACGGGAGCCGCGACAGAGGCTGCGCCGGCGCCGGCGAGTGCCCCGACGGCGAAGCCCGCCGTCGCAGCGCCGCTCGCCCAGCAGCCGGCAGCGCCAATGAAGCCTCTGACGTCGGTGATCGCGGTGGTCAAACCGGTCGCTGCAGCGCAAGCATCGGCACCGAAAGCCGCGCCGAAGCCCGCGCCCGCAGCGATGCGCAAACCCGCGCCGGCCGTGGCCGCCGATGACGACTGGCAGGAATTCTGAGGGCAGTGCAGCAAAGCTGAACCGGGGCGAGGCGGAGCGTCCGCACCTCGGCGCGACAAATCCAGACGTCACGCTGCTGGTTTTATGATATTTCTGACGGCGACAACCGTGAGCGATATTTTGCCGGCGCGACTAGGGCGGAAACCTGTCACCCATAAAGCCTGATCCCGCCGGCACAGATGCGGGACTTCGGATGAAAGCCAGGTTTGAATGGCCCATCGGTAAACTCGCCGTCGGCATTCCGGCGGCGCTGATCCTGCTGATTCTTGGCCTGGTGGGATATTCCATTCATGCCGAATATCGCCGCAGCGCCGAGAAGGCTTTCGCGGATGCCGCCACCATCGCCAATCTGATCGCCGAATATACCGGCGGCGTGCTCGACACGGCAGACCAGGCCATTGCCGGGATTGCCGGCCGCATCGATGTCACGCGGCTACGGGATGACAGCTACAGCGATGCCGCGCATGACATCCTGACCAGCCCGCTGGTCATGTCGCAGGGTGTCTATGCCTATTACATCCTGGATGCGGATGGCATCAGCCGCCTGTCATCCCGCGCGCCCCGGGAAGCCCCGGTCGATTTCTCAGACAGCCCTGCTTTCCTCGCCCTGAAACGGAATCCGGATCAGGGCCTGTTCATCAGCGACCCGATCAGGGGGCGGGCCGGGCCGGCCCGGGATCGCTGGGTTCTGCAGATCGGCAGGGCGCTGAAAAACGCAGACGGCAGCCTGGTCGGCATCGTCGCGGCCGCCATCTCGATCGAGTCATTGCATGAGACATTCAGTCTGGTGCGGATCGGTCCGGGCAGTCTGATCACCCTGATTCACGACGACGGACATATCGTCGTCACCTCGCCGTATAATGAGGCGCGGATCGGCTACGACCTGAATAACGAACCGGAATACCGCGCGCATCGACCGCTCCAGCAAACCGGCGCTTTCATATCGAAAACCGAGATCGAGGGCGCCACGCGCCTGTCCGCCTATCGCAAGGTTCCGGATCGGCCATTCCTGATCTATGTCGGTTTCTCGGCCGACGATGTTTTCGCGCCATGGCGCGCCTCCGCAATCCGCGAAGCAGCGCTTGCCGGCGTTCTGATTCTCGCGGTGATCCTGTTCGCGGTGGTGCTGGCCCGATCCGCCGGGCGCTGGCGCGCCGAAGTCCTCAAGAATCGTGAGCGGCTCAATCGCATGGTTGGCGCCTCAGGCGAACTGATCCTGATCCGCGACCTCGACACACTGCTGCGCAGCACCGCCAGGCTCTGCCGCGATCTGGTCGGCTCCCATCTCTGCGCCGTGTCGCTGGTGGTGGATGGCATTCCCACCCGTCACGTCACCGATATGTCCGACAAATACGCGGCCTGGCGACATTACAGCACGCGGCCGACAGGTGCGGGGATCTACCGCCTGATCAGCGCCGAGAATCGCCCCCTGCGGCTGACGCAGCGCGAACTGGAGTCGCATCCCGGCTGGCGGGGGTTCGGCGACCAGGCCGGTGTGCATCCTCCGCTGCGGGGCTGGCTGGCGGTGCCGCTGATCGGCAGCGGCGGCGGCAATCTCGGCGTGATCCAGCTCTCGGATAAATTTGCCGGCGAGTTCAGTGCCAGCGACGAGGCCGTGCTGATGCAGATCGGCCAGGTCGCGGCGGCGGCGGTGCAAGGCATTCACCTGCTGGAAGCCGTGGACCAGACCCGTCAGGCCGCCGAGCGTACGGCGCTGGAAGCGGAGCAGGCCCGCACTGAAATCGAATCCATCTTCCGCTCGATGTCGGATGCGTTTTTCAGCGTCGACCATGATTTCCGCATCACCTATCTCAATCCCAGGGCAGAGGTCTTCCTGGCGAAAACAACCGAAGAGCTGGTGGGCCGGAATTTATGGGAGGCTTTTCCCGAAGCGCGTGAAACCGTGCTGTGGAAGGAATACCATGACGTCATGCAGAGTCGGAAGACAGCGGAACTGACCATGCATTACGAACCGCTGCGCAAGTGGTTTGAAATCCGCGCGCAACCGCATAAGGGCGGGATGTCGGTTTATTTCCGCGATGTCACCGAGCGTCATCTGGTGGAAGAGCAGCTCCGCGAAGCCCAGAAGATGGAAGCGATCGGCCAGCTGACCGGCGGCGTGGCGCATGATTTCAATACCCTGCTCACCGTCATCCTGGGCAATACCGACACGCTGGTGAACCGGCTGGCCGACGAGCATCTGCGGCGGCTGGCGGAACTGGTCCAGGCTGCCGCCGAAAAGGCGGCCGACCTGACGCAAAGCCTGCTGGCCTTTGCGCGCCGGCAGGTTCTGACTCCGGAACCCGTCGACGTGGCACGCAAACTGAAGCTGTTGTCGCCGCTGCTGCTGAGCGTTCTCGAACCGGCCATGAAGCTGGAGGTGACCTCCGATCCGGACCTGCCGCTGGCGCTGGTCGATCGCCAGCAGTTCGACACCGCAGTGCTGAATCTGGTGATCAATGCGCGGGATGCGATGCGCAGCCATGGCAGGATCACGGTCACCGCAAAACGCGCGCATCTGGGCCGGCGCCAGCTCGGTCCGAATTCCGATATCGCTCCGGGAAACTATGTTGCGATCGAGGTTCGCGATACCGGTTCCGGCATGTCGCCCGAGGTGCTGCAGCGTGCCTTCGAGCCGTTCTTCACCACCAAGGAGGTCGGCAAGGGCACCGGTCTCGGCCTCAGCATGGTCTACGGCTTCATCAAGCAGTCGCGCGGCCATGTCAGCATACACAGCGCGCTGGATGCCGGAACCACGGTGACGCTGTATCTGCCCTGCGCGGATGTCCCCGCTACGCCTAAAGCCCGCGATACAGATCGTCGAGGTTGAAGCGCAGCATGCGTCCGGGCAGGTCGCTCGGGCGGTACACGCCTTCGCCATCCACCCATTCGAAACCGGCGGCAATGGCCGACAACACCTGCGCGCGGTTGCTCAACCCGTGGACATAGCAGCGCAGTCCGACCTGGGCTGCGCGTTCCACGAAGTCGTTCATCATCTGGATGCGCGCTTCATCGCTTGTCGTATGTCCTGATAGACAGAAGCCAACGCCGCCCAGCCCAATCCCGGCCATCTGTCCGAAATTCCGAAAATCCGGCGGCAGACGCACGATCATGTTGCGGCAGAAGGGTGCCAGCGCCGAGCGGATGTCGATCAGCCTGCTTTGCGGCGCGCCCTCCGGCAGGCCATCCAGCTCGAAGATCAGCAACTGGCGGATCGGGTCCGGAATGTCGCGGCACAGGTTGATATAGGCCTCGCGGTTGGCGCGGCTGGCCAGGGTTTCGAAATGAATCGGCCAGCACAGCAGCACCCGGTTGCCCTGGGCGATGCCGTTCGAAAGATCGCGCAATGCGCTGCGCGCCACGAAAATGTCGAACTCCGCCGGCGACAGCGCATGAGAATATTCTTCGCGCAGCGCACTGTCGGTGATCCGATGCTTGAAGATATTCTCGCCGCTCGCAGTGGCAAAATAGTTCGCAATCGCCTTGTGCCGCAGATTCCACATCGGACGATACATGATGCGGATCGTCGCCAGCGCGGTCGCTTTGTCATACTGGGCGAAGGAGAAATCCGGCAGTTCCTCGTCGGCCAACGGATCCTCAGGCGTCGTCCCGGCCGCCGCCGCGCGCTTTGTCGGTCCGCCCTGGCCGGTAAACGGGTTCTCCGCCGTCAGTCGCTGGATCAGGTCTTTCTTGTTGACGACGTTGAACAGCAGGGAGCCGTCGGTTTCGAAGACGCCGGTGCTGACTTCGGTTGCTTCGGCCACGAAATTCTCGCCGAGCAGCCGGCGGCCGATCTCGTCGGCAATCTCGTGACAGCGCAGCTGCGCCTGCTCCACGGTCAGCGTGGAGAAAATGATCAGAAACGACAGATCGTCGTAGCGCGTAAAAATATCGTCAGGGCCGCAATGCCGCTGGATGGCTTTCTGGGCCACGTCCTGGGCGCGGTCGGCAATGCGCTGCCATTCGCTGTCGCCGACATGCGCGCGGATTTTCTGCATGCCGATCAGGTGGACGTTGCCAGACAATACGGCGCGTCGTTCCCACAGGATGCGATCCAGCCTGTGCAGCAGGGCGTCGGTTTGTGCGGTCTCGGGCCGCGGCGGCGGACGGCGGTCGCGATGCGCATCGGGAATGTCCGGCGTGTCGTCGCTGAACAGACTGCGCAGGTAATCACCCAGTGCCATCAGGGGCTCCTGGCGGCGGCAGCGTCGACGAGGGCGATCAGGTCTTTCGGCAGGAAAGGCTTGGCCAGGACGGTATCGGCGCCAAAGGATTTGGCATAGCCCAGCATATCCATGTTCCGGGTGCGGCCGCCGCCGGAAATCGCGATGATGTAGAGACCCTGCCGGGCCTTGCGCAGCAGGCGGGTGAGTTCCAGTCCATCGGTCACCGGCATCAGGATATCGGTCACGACGATGTCGAACTGCGCCGTTTCGAATGCCTTCAGCGCTTTTTGTCCATCGGCCACATCGGTCACGCTATGGCCAGCGCCGGACAGGGCTAGAACCAGGCTCTCCCGCAACAGGTCTTCATCCTCAACCAGAAGAATGCGCGCCATGCGAAATGTTCCGTATACGTTACTCACGAGTCGCTACAAGCGCGGAACCTGCACCCCCCGCTCGCCCCATGCAAGATATAGCACGCTGTTTCAGTAAAATGATGCAGGTTTTCCACTATTGCAGGTAGTGGAAATAACAGGAGATTCTAGGCGAGGCCTGTTGAAATTGTACTCTTTTTGTTCTATACTTCCGGCCGGTCGGGTCGCTCACCACTGGAGCTGCGACGACCTCAAATGAGCCTGACTTGGGCCTGAATAGACCTGACTTGGACTCCGCTGGACCTGACTCGACACCGGATAGGCCTCACTTGGACTCAAACAGACCTGACTCGCAGGCGTCCGCACCCGGCCGTCCTGACAGGATCTGGCAGTTGGCCGGAGCGACCGCGAAGCTGGACGAAGCGAAACGAACGCCCGCGAAGCTGAACGAAGCGAAACGAACACCCACGAACTCGAACGAACACTGGCGAACACCAACGAACCTCAACGAAGCACTGCGGGGCAGGCTGCAAATCCCAACCATCCTGACCGGAACTGGCAGTATGATCGGGCAGACTGCTCCGGAGTGAATGCCTCCCCAGACGGGTGAAAGATAATGTCCCGCGCCGAACGCCTGCTTGCCCTGATCCAGTGCCTGCGCCGCCACCGCCAGCCGGTCAGCGGCCAGAATCTCGCCAACGAACTCGGCATCTCCTTACGCACGCTGTATCGCGACATCGCCAGCCTGCAGGCCCAGGGCGCCAGCATCGATGGCGAGCCGGGCGTCGGCTATGTGCTGCGGCCGGGCTTCATGCTGCCGCCGCTGATGTTCTCGGAAGAGGAGCTGGAGGCTTTGCTGCTCGGCTCGCGCTGGGTCGCTGAACGCGCCGATGCGCGGCTCGGGGCTGCGGCGCGCAATGCCATCGCCCGGATCGGCGCGGTGCTGCCGGTGGACCTGCGCGACGCGCTCGACAGCGAAAGCTTATTCATAGCCGGCGCGCCGCCGATTGCGGCCGGCGATGCCGAACTGGCAACGATCCGCCAGCTGATCCGCAGCGAACACAAGATGCAGATGGCCTATCGCGACGAGAATGAGCGCGCGAGCACGCGCATCGTCTGGCCGTTTGCGCTGGCCTTTTTCGAGAGCGTGCGCATGGTGGTGGCCTGGTGCGAGCTGCGCCAGGCTTTCCGGCATTTCCGCACCGACCGCATCGTGACACTGACGCCAATCGCGCAGCGCTACCCCAAACGCCGCGCCGCACTGATGAAGGCCTGGCGCGAGGAAGAGGCCATCCGTCGCGCACAATGCGAGGCGGAAGCCGCAGCGGCGGTCGCCTCCATCCCGGAGAGCGATGAGGCGGCGGCGTGAAGACTAACGTATTCAAATAAGACTTATTGAGGAGTGCTAAATAGACAATTATAAATTTCACACATGTACTTGATGTATGTCGATGAAAGTGGCGACACGGGGCTGGGGAATTCTCCAACCCGCTATTTCTCGTTGTCAGGTCTTGTGGTTCATGAGTCTCGTTGGCGTGATTTTATAAACGTGCTTATACAATTTAAGCGCACGATGAAGGAAGTTTATGGTTTGCCAGTACGTGCCGAAATACATGCGTCAGAATTTATAAACTCTCAAGTTTATGGTTTGGAACGCCATATACGGCTTGCCATTTTGCGTAATTTTTTAGATGAACTTGCAAAGTTGGACTACATCTCCATCACGAATGTTGTGGTGGACAAAAACCAGAAGCCAGCAGATTACGACGTCTTCGAACGTGCATGGCAAGCATTGTTCCAACGGTTCGAGAATACTTTGATGTATGGGAATTTTCCCGGAGGACATCGTAACGATTTTGGGATGGTGATTACTGACGCCACCAACGGAAAGAAGCTCACCAGGCTCGTAAGGCGCATGGCAGTTTATAACCCTGTGCCAAATATGTTTGGATTGGGATCGAGGAATTTGCCAATTACAAAAATTATCGAAGATCCGCACGGTAAAAACTCTGCCGAAACACTGCCAATTCAGGCGTGTGATGTGGCTGCGTATTTTCTGGCGCAGTATCATCGACCGAATTCATATATTCGCCGCAGAGGCGCGCAAAATTATTTGGGAAGATTGAAGCCAGTGCTCAATCTTAAGGCCAGCACGAAGAACCAGCTGGGTGTAGTGGTGCTATAGGCCAAAAAGAAGGGAGGGGCTTTCGCCCCTCCGGAGAAATCCTAATCCTAGGATGTGCCTAGTTTCAGATTTCATTGATCAATATAGGATATTACATAAGTAAATTCAATGTGTTAAATCTGAATCAGATTTCAAACACTTACAGGAAGTCGCATACATGCAGTTGCATCTGTCCACCTGGTCCGAAGTCGAGTCCTATCTGAAGCGCTCGACCGGCATCATCATCCCGATCGGTTCGACCGAGCAGCATGGTCCGAACGGGCTGGTCGGCACCGATGCGATCTGCGCCGAAGTCTTTGCCCGCGAAGTCGGCAAACATGCCGATGCCATGGTGGCGCCGACGCTCTCCGTGGGTATGGCGCAGCATCACCTCGCCTTTGCGGGTTCGATGACGCTCCGCCCCTCCACCATGATCGCGGTGATCCGCGACTGGGTGGCCAGTCTGAGCCGTCATGGCTTCGACCGCTTCTTTTTCCTCAACGGCCATGGCGGCAATGTCGCCACGACGACGGCGGCCTTCTCCGAGATTTATGCCGATGCTTCGCTGGCGCCGCCCGGCCACAATGTCCCGAGCATACGCTGCACGATCAAGAACTGGTGGGAAGCGCCGAGCGCCCGACGGCTGTCGAACAGCCTGTTTCCGGGCGAGGAAGGCAGTCATGCCACGCCGTCTGAGGTCAGCGTCACCTTCCATGCCTATCCGGAAGCCGTGAAGCAGGCCGAGATGAGCCCGCGCGTCGCGCCGCAGGGCGGCTTCACCGATGCGGCCGATTATCGCGGCCGTTTCCCCGATGGCCGCATCGGCTCGAATCCGGCGCTCGCCACGGCAGCGCATGGCAAGACCATCATGGATGCCGTGGTGCCGGAACTGGCCGAGAGCTACAGGGCCTTTATCGCGGCGTGATCGCAACAAACGGGAAGCGGGCGCGGGTCTGCTGCGTTAACTAGGCCGCATGACCTCGCTCGCATCGCGCATTGACTCGCTGCCCTGGCCCAGCCTGCTGGAACGGCTCGACAGCCAGGGCTTCGCCACCATCGGGCCGCTTCTCTCGGTGGAGGAATGCGCCGCACTGACGGCGCTCTACGATCAGCCTGAACCGTGGCGCAATCGTGTGGTGATGGCGCGGCACGGTTTCGGCCAGGGCGAGTATCGTTATTTCAAGTACCCGTTGCCCGATGCCGTGCAGACCTTGCGCGAAAACATCTATCCGCAGCTCGCGCCGTTGGCCAATCGCTGGCAGCAGACCGAAAAGTTTCCTGCCGCGCATAGCGACTACATCGCGGCCTGCCATGCGTCCGGACAGTCGCGCCCGACGCCTTTGCTGCTGCGCTACGGTCCGGGCGACTACAACCGCCTGCACCAGGATCTCTATGGCGAGATGGTATTCCCGCTGCAGCTGACTGTGCTGCTCAGCGATCCATCAGAGTTCAGCGGCGGCGAGTTCGTGCTGGTCGAGAACAAGCCGCGCAGCCAGAGCCGTGCCGAGGTGGTGCGGCTGACGCAGGGCGAGGCGGTGATCTTCGCGGTCAACCAGCGCCCGGTAAAGGGCACGCGCGGCAGCTATCGTGTGGCCATGCGACACGGCGTATCTACGTTACACAGCGGCAGCCGCCATACGCTCGGCATCATCTTCCACGATGCTGGCTAGCTTCTGCACGGCCAGGTATGCACCGACAGCGTCTGCTCGCGGCCATCGAGCCGGCGGTCGCCGGCCGAGTCGAATGGCGGCAGGCTCGCGTCATGCAGCCGGGCCTCGGTCAGCGCCGCATCCGACACCGCGACGCAGCAGTTCAGCGCGCGGGTCAGCGTTTCCAGCCGGCTGGCGATGTTGACGGTGTCGCCGACCACGGTGAATTCCAGCCGCTGCGCGCTGCCGACATTTGCCGCCACTACCGGGCCGTAATGCACGCCGACCGACAGCCGCAGCGGCACATGGCCGCGGGCCTGCCGCTTGGCGTTCCAGCGCTCGACCTCGTCCTGTAAGGCGAGCGCGCAACGCACGGCGCGCGCCGCCGCATCGGGCTGGCTGCGGATGCCGCCGAAGGTGGCGAGGAAGCCGTCGCCGAGATATTTGTCGAGCGAGCCGCCATGGGCAAACACCACGCCGCTGCCGCGCTCATGCAGGCTTTTCAGCAGCCGCACCACGCGGTCGGGCGCCATATGCTCCGACAGGCTGGTGAAACCGACGACATCGGCGAACAGCACCGCGACATTGCGGTTGGCCGGCGTGCCGAAGCTCTCCGCGGTGGTCGGGTCGTCCATGATCGCATCGGCCACATCGGGCGCGACATAGCGCGCCAGGTCGGCGCGCGCGATCTCGGCCCGCGTGTGGCGGAACAGCAGGGCGCGCGAACGCCACACGGCGGCGGCCAGCACGGCGGTGGCGATGGCGGTCAGCACCACCTGGTTCAGCAGCTGGAAGTATCCGACATAATAGGGATGGGTGATCAGCTGCAGCAAAGCCTGCGGCGAGTCGCCGATGCCGCGCGGCGTGGGCAGCGTATCGCTACGCATCGCCACCATGATCACGCCGCCCGCCCAGGCCAGGATCGACCAGATGCCGGTCCAGATCACCTGCAGCGGCGAATAGGACAGCGCCGAGCCGACGATCAGCAGCACCAGATAGAGGAATTCGGGTCCGCGCACGCGCATCTGGATCGGAAAGCCGTAATCCAGCCCGCCCGGTGGCGGCAGGATCACCACCGCCGTGACCAGGATGGCATCCAGCACCACGAAGCCGAGACGGATCGGCACGGCATATTTGTGGCGGCGCAGCAGATGCGGCACCCAGCCGAGCAGCAGGAACACCGCGGCGACACCGATGTAATAGAACTGCCGCTGGCCATCGATCGCCAGCAGCAGATAGGCCATCACCACGGCGACGGCGATCAGCCTGGCGCGAAAGGCGAAGACCAGCCCGCGCTGTTCCTCGTCTGAAATGGCGCGGCCGAGCCGGCTGGCGAAGCGGGATACGGCGTGACTGGCGGCCTCGGCCATGAAATTTCGGTCCTCTCCCTGCGCAACAGCCCATCCTGCCGGATCGGAGTCCGCGCAATCTGTGACGGCGGTCAGCAGTTTCCGCGATTGGTCGCACCAGCAGCAGCCACAAACGCGTGATCGCTGCACTGCACATATCTGCAGTCATTGCGCAGAATGAAGCAGGGGTCACGAAAAAACCGCTTTCTGGTCACACGACCTGCATGCTTGCCGCGCTAGGATCAGCACCATAGATGATGCGCAGGGCCAAGCGAGAAGCCCGCGCATTCGGGAACGACCATGGTTGAGTCGCTGCACCGGCAAGGGGCTGGTGCAGCAGCGAGGAAAGGAGCGGCAAATGGACACGCGCAGCACTGCCATTCACCTGATCGGTGCCACGGATGTCTGCTGGCTTGCCGCCGAGCCGGCGCTCAACGACATGCTGGCCGATCCCATGACCCAGCTGCTGATGCGGCGCGACGGCGTGCAGGAATCGGAAATTCGCCGGCTTGCCACCCGCCTGCGTCAGGCCGGCATCCGTCGCCAGACCGAAAGCCGCAACGCGGCCGAAGCCTCGGTTTAATCCGCTGCATTTCCCGACCGGGCCGGCTGCCAAGCCAGCCCGGTCTTTTCAGGTGAAAATATGATAATAATTCTCACTTGCATTTAAGGCGGAGCCGCGATAGGCTCTGTTTAGTCGAGACGGCAGCACGCTGTCGGATCGAAAGCCCGGGTTTCAGCTGAAGAGGCAAGCCATGTCTCGCAAGGCACTGCGTCGCCAAACACCGCTCAGCATGCTGGGCCAGGCTCTGCTGGGCCTGGCGGAAGCCTGCCGCGATATCCGGGTCATTACCCGCGCGGGCTAGGCGCCAGAGATCAGAAGTGGTCGGCGGCAGCTCCTCCCACCCTGCCTGCTGTCGATCTGCGGCCGGTGATGCGTCCCTCGCGCATCCCGGCCGCTTTTCGTTTCAGCAGCCTAGGCGGCGACCACCCAGCCTTCACCATCGAGCTTCACGGCAAAGGGCGTCAGCGCCTTATTCTTGCACGGGCCGATGAAGCACATCCCGTCATGGATGGTGAACAGCGCACCATGGGTGCCGCATTGCAGCGCGTCGCGCCGCAGGTTGAAGAATTTGTCGGGCTGCCAGTCCAGCGGCGTGCGCACATGCGGGCATTCATTCACGTAGCCGAACACGCCACCCATCCAGCGCACCACGAAACACTGAAAGCGCTCCTTGCCCTCGCCGAAGCTGAAGCCTTTCGCATCGGTTTCGCCGAGATCGTCAAAGCGCAGCAGCTTCGTGCCGGGCGGGGGACGATTGGGGCGGGTGGTCATGACGCATCCCACCCCCGCTGTGTCATGGCCGGGCTTGACCCGGCCATCCA
>JAGXRD010000010.1 GCA_018336035.1 Alphaproteobacteria bacterium
GACCGCGCCGAGCGCAAATTCGACATCATGCAGGAACTCGGCACCGACCTGATGCTGGTCTGCTCGAATGTCTCGCCGCTGTCGCTCGGCGGCATTGACCGCGCCGCCGACGATTTCCGCGAACTGGGCGAACGCGCCGCCAAACGTGGCCTGCGCGTCGGCTATGAAGCACTCGCCTGGGGTCGGCATATCCACGATCACCGCGATGCCTGGGAAATCGTGCGCCGTGCCGATCATCCGAATATCGGTTTGATCCTCGACAGCTTCCATACGCTGGCGCGCAAGATCGACCCGGCCTCGATCCGCGCGATTCCGAAAGACAAGATTTTTATCGTGCAGCTCGCCGATGCGCCGATGATCGAGATGGAGCTGCTGCACTGGAGCCGGCATTACCGCAACATGCCGGGCCAGGGCGACCTGCCGGTGGTGGCTTTCATGCGCGCGGTGGCAGCCACCGGCTACGACGGCCCGCTGTCGCTGGAAATCTTTAATGACCAGTTCCGCGGTGGCTCGCCCAAGGCGATTGCAGTGGATGGCAAACGCTCGCTGGTCAACCTGATGGACCGGGTGACGCGCGAGGAGCCCGGCAGCAAGATCGCCATGCCGGACATCCCGGACCGCATCCGCGCGACCGGCGTGGAATTCATCGAATTCGCCGCCAACGAACAGGAAGCCGCCGAACTCAGCAGCCTGTTCCGCACCTTCGGCTTCGCCAGGGCTGCGAAGCACAAGTCGAAAGACGTTACGCTGTGGCGGCAGGGCGATATCAACCTGCTGATCAACACCGAACGCGACGGCTTTGCTCATGCCGCCTATCTGATGCATGGCACCAGCGTCTGCGATATCGGGCTTCGTGTCGAAGACGCCGCCGCCACTGTGGCGCGCGCGCGGGCCATGGGTGCCGATCCCTTCGAGCAGGCGGTCGGTCCCGGCGAGCTGAAGATTCCCGCCATCCGCGGTGTCGGCGGCGGCGTGATGCATTTCATCGACAGCCGCAGCGATCTGGCGCGGCTCTGGGAGATCGATTTCGAGCCGGTGGTGGACGCCGGTGCAGCAATAGACGCCGGCCTCACCCGCATCGACCATGTGGCGCAGACCATGAACTACGAGGAGATGCTGACCTGGATCCTGTTCTATACGTCCATCTTCGCCACGCATAAGACGCCGATGGTGGATATCGTCGATCCCGGCGGTCTGGTGCGCAGCCAGGTGATCGAGAATGCCGAAGGGACTTTGCGCCTCACCCTCAACGGCGCCGAGAACAGCCGGACTTTAGCTGGCCATTTTATCGCGCAGAGTTTCGGCTCGGCCGTGCAGCATCTGGCCTTTGCCAGCGACGATATCTTCAAGACCGTGACGGCGATGAAGCAGAACGGTTTCCGGCCACTCAGCATCTCGCCAAACTACTACGACGATATCGAGGCACGCTTCGGGCTGGAGCCTGAACTTTTGGATGCCCTGCGCGATCACAACATCCTCTATGACCGCGATTCAGAGGGCGAGTATTTCCAGATCTACAGCCCAAACTATGGCGAAGGCTTCTTCTTTGAAGTCGTGCAGCGCCGCAAATACAGCGGCTATGGCGCACCGAACGCCACGTTCAGGATTGCCGCACAGAAGCGCCATCTCCGGCCGAAGGACCGGGTGGAGATCTGATTAAGCGCCTCTCGGCCCGAACAGGATCACCGCACTGCCGATCAGGCAAATGGCGGCGCCGATGATGTCCCAGTGGTCTGGCGGATGTTTTTCCGCCAGCCAGAGCCAGAGCAGCGACGCGGCAATGTAAATCCCGCCATAAGCCGCATAGGCGCGGCCGGCAGCGGAGGCCTCGATCAGCGTCAGCAGATACGCAAACAGCACCAGCGAGATCACGCCGGGCAGCAGCCACCAGACGGATTTGTCCAGCCGCAGCCAGGCCCAGAAGGCGAAGCAGCCGGCGATCTCGGCAAAGGCAGCCGCCGCGTAGACCAGATAGGATTTCATCCCACCAGCTTAGCGCGGTGTCGGCCGCGCCGGCTATCGCCCCGAGCTATCGGCTGGCGGCGTCGCGGAAGGCCTGTGGCGCCTGCGGGCCCCATTGCGAATGCAGGCCGGTGCTTTTCGGATGCTTGCGGTATTCGTGGCTGTTGTTCAGCACATCGGTGTCGGTCCAGTGCTCATGCACCCGGCCCCAGGGATCCATCCAGTAATCGAAAACCTGCGCGCCCAGCGTATGGCGGCCCAGGCCCCAGAGATGCAGGTCGGGGTATTTCTGCATCAGCGTGTCATGTCCGGTGGCGAGGTCGTCGAAATCCTGCACCTCGAAGGACACATGGTTCATGCCCGAACTGGCATGACGGCCGAACATCATCACATGGTGATCGACATAGTCCGGCCCGGCATCGACGCGGTTGAAGCTGGCCAGCAGCGTGTTGGGATCGTCTTCCATATGCACCTCGTCTGAGGCGACGATGCCGAGATGGCGCTGCGCCCAGGCGACCGATGTCTCGATCTCCGGCGTGCTGATCACCACATGGCCGATGCGCTTGACCAGCGACGGGCGATGTTCAACGCGCAAAAGCTTGCCCGGGCGGGCCAGCTTGTTGGCGCCGAAGTTGAACACATTGGCCTCGGCCGGCAGCGGCGCGGCGCTTTCGACGCCCCACACCACTTCCAGCTCCATGCCGTTATGCTCTTTGATGCGCACGCGCTGGCCGCCGCCGGGCTCGTCGATGTCTTCCACGGCAGACGCGCCCTCGCCTTCACGCGACAGCTTGTGCAGGTCGTCCAGCGAACGGGCCCAGAAGCCGATACGCAGCACGGCCGGATCGCCCTTCTCGGTGATGTGGATGTGATGCACCGGATCGGTACCGCGCATATATAGCTTGTCGCCGCTGCGTTCAGCGCGGGTCAGGCCGAAGGTGGTCAGATACTCCTCGGCCTTGTCGAGATCGGGCGAACGCAGCCTGATCCAGGCAATGTCCTTGATGCGGATGATAGGCGTAACCATGCAGGCCTCTACGCTTTACGGAACCAGAAGAATCTTGCCGAGCGACTCGCCGCGCTCGATGATGCGATGGGCTTCGGCGGCTTCCACCAGCGGCAGTTTTACCGAGACGACGGGGCGTATAGCCCCCTTGCCCAGCATGTCGATCACCTCAGTCATGATCTGACGGCGCAGAGCCGGATCGGCATCCAGCGTATGCATCGAGAAGCAGCGCAAGGTGAGACTCTTGGTCAGCAGGTTGCGCATTTCGGCAAAGATGTCAGACGGCGGATTGCCGGCCACGGCATTGAAGGAGACCAGCGTGCCCCAGGGCGCCAGCATTTTCAGCCCATCGAAAAGCCCGGCGCCGCCGACATGGTCGAGCACGAGGTCGACGCCACGGCCCTCGGTCAATTCCAGCACGCGGTCGAGAACCTTCTCGCGTTTATAGTCGATGACATGGTCGGCGCCTTGTTCTCTGGCGAAGCGCTCCTTGTCGGCCGAACTGACGCTGCCGATCACGGTGAGATCAAGATGCCGCGCGATCTGCACGGCGGCCGAGCCGACGCCGCCGGCCGCACCGGCGATGAAAATGCTCTTCAGCTTGCGCGCCTGCAGCACGTCGCGCAGCATTGCCCAGGCCACCTGGTAATTCGGCAGGCAGGCCGCCTGGTCGAGGTCGACACTGTCGGGCAACGCGAACGGCGCGGCTTCGGGCACGACCATATATTCCGTGTAGCAGCCGCCGCGCTGCGCCAGCTCGCGGGCGGTGACCAGCACCTTCTGCCCGACTTTCAATTTCGTCACGCCTTCGCCGATAGCGGCGATGGTTCCGCTCAGGTCGCTGCCCGGACTGGTGGGCAGCGGCGGCATCCATTTGTATTTGCCCGTGCGGATCAGCACATCGGGCCAGCCGACGCCAATCGTGGCGGCCTTCACCAGCACTTCGCCTTTACCCGGTGCGGGGGTGGCAACCTCGGCGGGCTCGAGAACCTCGGGCCCGCCGGTCTTATGGATGACGACTGTTTTCACGCCTGATCATTCCTGCTGCGGAATATTCGCCTTCTTGATCACGTCGGTCCAGCGCGCGGCTTCCGAGGCCACCATGGTCTTCATCGCCTCGGGCGTGCTGCCCTGCACATCACCGCCGACCACTTCCTCCAGACGCGCCTTCACATCCGGCCGTGCCAGCGACTGCTGGATCGCGGCGTTGAGTTTGGCGACGACCGGTGCCGGCGTGCCCTTCGGCGCAAACACGCCGGCCCAGGTGCGGACATCGAAGCCGGGCAGAGCGCTTTCGGCCACGGTCGGGACGGTCGGCATGTCGCGGAAGCGCGTCGGCGAACTCACCGCCAGTGCTTTCAGCTTGCCGGCTTTGAGCTGCGGCGCCACCGTCACGGCCGTGGCGATAATGATCGGCAGATCGCCGCTGAGCAGGCCGGTGAAGGCGGCTGCTTCGCCACGATAGGGCACATGGTTCCACTGGATGCCGGCCACCGAGGCCAGAAGTTCGCCGGTCAGATGATGCGTCGAGCCGACGCCGGCCGAGCCGTAATCCAGCTTGCCCGGATTGGCCTTGGCATAGGCGATCAGCCCCTTCATGTCATTGGCGGGGAAGTCGGGCTTGGCCGCAATCGAGAAGGCGTAATAGACGACGGTCGAGACCATCTCGAAACTGTCGACCGGATGGAACGGCAGGCTTTTGTACAGGCCGGCCGAGACCGCATGGCCGCCGGTGGGCAAGCCGATCGTGTAGCCATCGGGGGCGGCGGTGGCCACGGCGCGCGAGGCATTGTTGCCGCCGGCGCCCGGGCGCTGCTCGACCACGATGGGCTGCTTCAGGATTTCGCCCATCGGCTGGGCCAGGATGCGCGAGATCGCATCGGCGGTGCCGCCGGCGGCAAAGCCATGGATCAGCGTGATCGGGCGGGACGGGAAATCCTGTGCCATGGCGGTAGGGGCCGTAGCGGCGATGGACAGACCGAGGCCGAGCCCGGCGAGTGCGATGACTCCACGCATTTGTTTCTTCTCCCTAGACTTTTTCTGCGGTTTTTCACCCCGGCCTGCTATTTAGTCGGCTGAAGCGAACCTTACGTATTTGCATTAAGCGGAGTTTTATGCATAATGTCCAGAATAATGCATAAAGAATCTTCAAGCATGGACCAGACCATTCCCGGCACCGACCGCCCCGAAGCCGAAACCACCTTGGTGGAAAAGGCCTATGGCGTGCTGCGCAAGGCGATCGTGCGCGTCGAATTGCGGCCCGGTGACAAGCTGAAGATTGACGTGCTGCAGAAGCAGCATGCGATTTCCAGCAGCCCGCTGCGCGAGGCGCTCAATCGCCTGACAGCCGAAGGCCTGGTCACCTCGGAAGGCAATCGCGGCTTCCGCGTCGCGCCGATCTCGCTCGAGGATCTGGCCGATATCGTCCACTTGCGCATCGTGCTGGAGCGCCAGGCGGTCGAGGCCTCAATTGCCGAGGGCGGCGACGACTGGGAGGCCGGCGTGGTGGCCGCCTTCTACCGGCTGGAGCGCGAGGAGAAGCGCATCTTCGAAGAACAGGCGCCGTTGAACGAGGAATGGAGCCAGCGACATCGCGACTTCCATATGGCGATGCTGTCGGGCGGTCGTTCAAAACGCCTGATCAACATGGTGGCCAACCTGTTCGACCAGGCCGAGCGCTATCGCCGCCTCTCGGCCGTGTATCGCAAGGGGCCGAAGAACAAGAGCAATGAACACAAGCGGCTGATGGAGGCCGTGCTGTCGCGCGATCCGATGCTGGCCGCCGAGCGGCTGCGCGAGCATGTCGAGAAGACCGCACAGAATGTTGTCAACGCCATGAAGGCGAAACAGGCCGAAGCCGAACCGGCCGAGTGATCTCATCCAGTCCAGGCGTATTCGCAGGAGAATGATTTTATGAAGCTGGCATCCTTTACCGTCAAAGGCCGCGAGAGTTATGGCGCCGTGCAGGGCGACAAGGTGGTGGACCTCGGCCAGCATTTCTCGGGCACATACGCCACGCTGGCCGATTTCATCGGCAGCAGCGATTTCGAAAATCGCGACAAGATCGTGGCTGGCCTGAAGGCCGAGCTGGCGCTCAATGACGTTAAGCTGCTACCGGTCATCCCGCGCCCCGAGAAAATTGTCTGCCTGGTGCGCAACTATATGGACCATCACCAGGAAGTGCTGGCCGCCGGCATGCATCGCGAGTTGTCGGAATTCCCGCCGATCTTCCTGCGCGTCTGGCGGTCTCAGGTGGCGCATGGCGAGCCGATCATTCGCCCGAAAGTCTCCGAGCAGCTCGACTGGGAAGGCGAGATGGCGGTGATCATCGGCAAGGGCGGGCGCCACATTGCCAAGGAAGACGCCTTCCAGCATATCGCCGGCTATGCCTGCTACAACGATGCCAGCATCCGCGAATGGCAGTTCCATGCCAAGCAGATCGCGGCGGGCAAGAATTTCCAGGGCACCGGCGCCTTCGGCCCCTGGATGGTGACGGCCGATGAGGTTCCCGAACCAGAGAATCTTAAACTGGAGCTGCGTATCAACGGCAAGACCGAACAGTCGTCGAATACCAGCAACCTGATCTTCAAGATTCCGACCATCGTCAACTACTGCTCGACCATCTTCGAGCTGGTGCCGGGCGATGTGCTGGTGACCGGCACGCCGGCCGGCGTGGGCTGGAGCCGCAAGCCGCCGCAATTCATGAAGCATGGCGATACGGTGGAGGTCGAGATCGAGAAGCTCGGCATCCTGCGCAATCCCGTCGTCAACGAAGCCTAAAGAGAAGCGGGCGCGCCATGTGGAAAGTCAGAAAATTCGTCACCAATGTCGAGGAAGTGCTGCATGATCGCGGCCCGGACCTTTCCAAGCCGCTGCGCATCGGCACGGCGGCAGTCGTGGTGCAGAATCCCTATGCCGGCAAATATGTCGAAGACCTGTTGCCCGGCATGGAGGCGCTGAACGAACTCGGTCGCGAGGTGGCACGCCGTCTGCTGGATGGCCTCAAGGCCAAACCGGCCGAGATCGAGGCTTACGGCAAGGGCGCCATCGTCGGCGCCGATGGTGAGCTGGAACACGGTGCCATGTGGCATCCCTCGGGTGGCTGGGGCATGCGCGCCATCCTCGGTGACACCAAGGCCATCGTGCCGGCCGGCAAGATGGTCGGCCCGGTCGGCGTGCGGCTGATGATGCCGCTCGGCCATGTGAACGCCGCCTATGTGCGCTCGCATTTCCATACTGTCGGCGTCAGCATCGACGATGCGCCGCGCGCCGACGAAATCGTCTATGCGCTGGGCATGGCCACGGGTGGCCGCCCGCATGCCCGTCTCGGCGGCCTGGCTGCCAAGGACATCAAGGGCGAAGACGGCCTGCGCTGATCAGCTCTGCGGCCCCGGTGTAATGCCGGGGCCGCGCAGCCTTAATGCTTCAGCGCTTTCTCGACGGCCTCGGCCGACACACCGGCCTTCTGCACGGCCTTGCGCAACTGCTCTTCCGACACGCCGAATTTCTTCGTCCAGTAGGCGATCTCATGCTGCTCGCCGAGATTGACGCGCGCCCGGTCCTGCGGGCCGCGGTTGGACAGATCGTCAGCCATTGTTTCCTCCATATTTGGTGGGTGCTCCTGTAACGGCCTGCCACATCTGTTGTTCCGTCGCGCCGAGTGAACTGAGCTGCAGGTTGCTGCGTTTGTTCATGGGACTTTATGCGACGGAGCGTGGCTTGGCTGGCAATCTCCAGACCTATAATAAAAAGCGGAATTTCGGGAAAACGGCGGAACCGCGCGGCGACGTGGCGCCGCCCTCGAAAGGCCTGCCGAGATTCGTCATCCAGAAGCATGACGCCTCGCATCTGCATTACGATTTCCGGCTCGAAATCGACGGCGTGCTGACCAGCTGGGCCATCCCGAAGGGGCCGAGCCTCGATCCCGGCGAAAAGCGCCTCGCGGTGCGCACCGAAGACCATCCGATGCAATACGGCGCCTTCGAGGGCACCATTCCCAAAGACGAATATGGCGGTGGCACCGTGATGCTGTGGGATCAGGGCAGCTACAAGCCGGCCGGCAATCCGCGCGACGGCCTGAAAAAAGGCGACCTGAAATTCGAACTGCGCGGCAAACGGCTGCGCGGCAGCTTCGTGCTGGCCCGCATGCGACCGCGCGGCAACGAAAAGCGCGAGAACTGGCTGCTGATCAAGCATCGCGACGATACCGCCCGGCCGGGCAGCAAGGATGCCGTCGTCAAAGAGCATACGGACTCGGTCAAAACCGAGCGTGCGATGGCAGAGATCGCCGCGGGCGATGCGGTCTGGCATTCCAATCGCCGCGGCGGCAAGAAGATGAAAGGGGAAAAAGCCGTTGCTCCCCCGAAGCGGCGCATCGGCAAGGTCGATGTGACGAAACTGGAAGGCGCCAGGAAAAGCAGCCGCCTGCCGGCGAAAATCTCGCCGCAGCTCGCCACGCTGGTCGAGGAGCCGCCGCCGGGCAAAGGCTGGATCAGCGAGATCAAGTTCGACGGCTACCGCATGGTGGCGCGGATCGAGAAGGGCAAGGTGAAAATTTACAGCCGCAACGGCAATCTCTGGACCGCAAAGCTGCCGACGATTGCCAAGTCGCTGGGCAAGCTGAAGCTGAAACAGGCCTGGATCGATGGCGAGATCGTCGTGCTGGATGACGAGGGCAAGAGCAGTTTCAGCAAGCTGAAAGATGCTTTAACCGGCGACGACCGGCGCAATGTCTTCTTCTTCGCCTTCGATATCCTCTATCTCGATGGCTACAACGTGATGGGCTGCAGCCAGGTCGACCGCAAGCGGCTGCTCGAGTCCGTGCTGGGCGACGATCCGCCGCCCTTCATCCGTTACAGCGATCATATGCAGGAAGCGCCGGAGGCAATCCAGCAGCGCGCCTGCCAGATGCATCTGGAAGGTATTATCATCAAGCAGGCCGACGCGCCGTATCGGCAGGCGCGCACGCGCAGCTGGCTGAAACTCAAATGCGTGCAGCGCGAGGAATTCGTTGTCATCGGCTATACCGATCCGCAGGGCACGCGCACCGGCTTCGGCGCACTGCATCTGGGCTATTACGACAAGGACGGCGAGCTGCATTACGCAGGCGGCGTGGGCACCGGCTTCAATACGAAGAAACTGGTGTCGATGGAAAAGGCGCTGTCGAAAATGACGCGGCGCATTCCGCCGGCGATCTGGATCCATGGCGAAAAGCCGCCGTCGAAAATGCATTGGGTGCGGCCCGAGATGGTGGTCGAAACCCAGTTCATCGACTGGACCGGCGCGGGATCGGTCCGGCATGCGGTCTTCTTAGGCGTCCGTGAGGATAAGGCGGCGACAGATGTGGTGCGCGACCCTCCCACCAAAGCAAAAAGCCGTTTCAGCGGCACCGGTATGATCGTGCGGGCCGCGAAGGCGAAGCCCAAAGCCAAAGCGCGCAAGACGCCGACCAGGGCGCGCGCGGATGTGCCGGAGATCATCGACAAGCGCGGCGCCGATGATGGCGCGGTACGCCTGACGCATCCCGGCAGGCTCCTCTGGCCGAAGCAGAAATTGTCCAAGCAGGACCTCGCCGATTACTGGCAGCGCGCGGCGCCCTTCGCCCTGCCGTTCATCGCCAACCGCCCGCTGGCGCTGGTGCGGACACCGGACGGTATCGATGGCGAGCAGTTTTTCCAGAAGAAAATCAGCCGCGGCTTTCCGAAGCAGATTCTCGATCTCGAACTGGACGACGAGCAGGTCATTGCCATCGACGGAGCGGACGGGCTGCAGGCGCTGGCGCAGATGTCGGCTATTGAACTGCATCCCTGGGGCAGCGGCGTGGAGGATATTTCCATGCCGGATATGATTGTCATGGATCTCGATCCCGATGTGGGTCTCGATTTCGAGGATGTCATCCAGGCCGCGCAGGATCTGCGCGATGCGCTCAGGGCTGTCGGCCTCACTTCCTTCTGCAAGACCACTGGCGGCAAGGGCCTGCATGTTGTCGTGCCCTTTCAGCCGCAACGCGGCTGGGACGAGGTGAAGGCCTTTGCCAGATCCATCGCCACGGCCTTCGCCACCTCTGACCCGAAGCGCTTCACCGATGCGCTGGCCAAGAAGGCGCGCAAGGGCCGCATCTTCATCGACTATCTGCGCAACGGGCGCGGCGCCACTGCGGTCGCGCCGTTCAGCCCACGCGCGCGGCCCGGCGCCACCATCGCCATGCCGCTGAAGTGGAGCCAGGTCAAACCCGGCCTCGACCCGGCGGACTATACCATCGAAGCCTCGGAGAAGCAGCTGCGCGCTGGTGCCGCGGCCTGGAAGGACTATTTCGACATCCAGAAAAAGCAGCGTCTCACCGACAAGATGTTGCGCGCTTTCAGATCGGTTTAGGAGACTCACATGGCCAGACGCAAAGCCCGCAAGAAAAAAGCGCTGCCGGCCCGGCCGTTATGGCGCGGGCATCTGAAACTCTCGCTGGTCAGCTGTCCGGTTGCGCTGTTCAACGCCATTTCGGAGAGCGAGGATATTCATCTGAATTTCCTCAACCCCGATACCGGCAACCGCATCCGCTACCAGTCGGTGGATGCCGAAACCGAAGAGGTGGTCGAGCGCGCTGATCTGGTAAAGGGCTACGAATTCCAGAAGGACCGCTATGTCACGCTGACCAACGAGGAACTGGATGACCTGAAGATCGAATCCAGTACGGTGATGAGCATCGAGCAATGCGTGGAAGACAGCGATATTGATCCGCGCTATTTCGAGCGCGCCTATTACCTGATCCCCGATGGCGATGCTGGTGAAGAGGCCTTTGCGGTGATCCGCGATGCGCTGCAGAAATCCGGGCTCTATGCCATCACCCGCGCAGTGATCGCCCGCAAGGAGCGCGTCATCGCGCTGCGGCCCTGCCAGAAGGGTTTCATGGGCTGGGCGTTGCGCGAGGCCAGCGATATCCGCGATACGGATACTTTCTTCGACGATATTGAGTCCGGCCGCGCCAGCCGCGATGAGGTTTCAATCGCCCTCAAGCTGGTCAACCAGAAGAAGGGCAAATTCGACCCCGACAAATTCGATGATCGCTACGAGAAGCGCTTGCGCCAGCTGATCGATGCCAAGCTCGAAGGCGTCGAGCTTGAGCCGGAGGAGATCGAGGAAGAGCCCAAGGTGATCAACCTGATGGATGCGCTGAAGAAGTCGCTGAATCAGGGCAAGGGCCGCCACTCCAACGACAACGAGGGCGAGCGCAAGAGCGCCAGTGTCCATAAGCTGACACCCAGGAAGAAGGCCGCGAAGAAGACGGCGAAGAAAAAGACGGCCAGTAAGAAAAAAGCCGCCAGGGCAAGAAAGCGCGCCTGACCATGGACGTTGCCGACATTCCGGTGTGAGATGCCCGGCGTTGGATTCGTGTTCAGGCAAGGGGAAACACAGGATATGAAACTGGCTGGCAAGGTTGCCGTCGTCACCGGCGCGGCGCAGGGCATCGGACGCGCCTGCGCCGAACGTTTCCTGAAAGACGGCGCCAAGGTCGTGATCGGTGATGTCAACGAGGCCCAGCTGGCCAAGACCGCCGCCGATCTGGGCAATCCGGCCGGCCTAGCCACCCTGCGGACAGACGTGTCGAAACGCGCCGATGTCGATGCGCTGGTGCAGCTGGCGGCCGACACATTCGGCCGGCTCGATATCATCGTCAACAATGCCGGCATTGCCCGCACGCAGCAGTTCCTCGATATCACCGAGGAAGATTTCGAAACCGTGCTCGGCATCAACCTGAAGGGCGCCTTCTTCGGCACCCAGGCGGCGGCGCGGCAGATGATTGCCCAGAGTGAGAAGGGTTTGGGCAGCGGTGGCGTCGTCATCAACATGTCGTCGGTCAATGCGCTGCTGTCGATCCCGACGCTCAGCACCTATGCGATGTCGAAGGGCGCGATGAACCAGCTGACCACCACGGCGGCGGTCGCACTGGCGCCACACAATATCCGCGTCGTCGGCATCGGTCCGGGCACCATCCTGACCGAACTGGTGGCGCAGCAGATCATGACCTCGGACGCCGCGCGCAAATCGGTGCTGTCGCGCACGCCGATCGGCCGCTGCGGCGAGCCGAGCGAAGTGGCTTCGGTGGCATCCTTCCTCGCCAGCGAGGATGCGTCTTACGTCACGGGCCAGACCGTCTATGTCGATGGCGGTCGCATGATCCTGAACTATACGGTGCCGGTGAAGGACTAGTCGTCAGAGCCCGAGCGCGTCGTAAGGATAGAACCGCGCGCGCTCGCCGGGCTCCAGCCGCAGCAGGTCTTCCGGCAGTTCGATCAGCCCGTCGGTGCGGGTCAGCGAGGTGATCACACCGGCGCCATCGACGGCGTATTTCTCCGCGCGCCAGCCGCCGTTGCCGTCATCCTGCAGCGACACGCGCACCCATTCGCGCCGGTCGGCTTTCTTCTTGTAGGAAAAGCCGGCCGTGACCGGGAAGCTGCGCGGCTGTCTGGGCGTGGCGCCATTCAGACGCTGCAGCAGCGGCCGGGCGAAGAAACAGAAGGTCAGCATCGCGGCGACCGGATTGCCCGGCAGGCCGAAGAAGGGCACGCGGCCGATCATGCCCAGCGCCACCGGCCGCCCCGGCTTGATCGCCAGACGCCAGAAATCCAGCCGGCCCTGCGCTTCGATGGCGGCTTTCACATGATCCTCGTCGCCGGTGGAGACACCGCCCGACGTGACCACCGCATCATGCTCGTGCGCGGCTTCGGCAAAAACTTTCGCCAGATGATCGCGTTTATCCGGCTGGATACCGAGATCGCTGACCTGGCAGCCGGCGGCGGTGAGCAATGCAGACAGCAGCGGACGGTTGGCGTCGTAGATGCCGCCATCCGGCAATGTGCTGCCCGCCGCATGGACTTCGTCACCGGTGGAGAACAGCGCCACGCGCAGCGGCTGGCGCAGCTGCAGCACCGCATATCCGCTGGCAGCGGCCAGCGCCAGATCCGGGGCGGTCAGGATGCGGCCGGCCGGCAGCACGGCCTCGCCGGCCTGGATGTCTTCGCCCGCCAGGCGTCGATTGGCGCCGCGCTTGATGCCGGGCTTGATGATCACGCTGTCGCCGTCGCGTGTGCAGTCTTCCTGCATCATTACGGTATCAGGGTCGCCATCTGCTCCGCGGGGCATCACCGCACCGGTCAGCACGCGCACGGCGCTGCCGCGCGGCTGCAGTGCCGGATAGGGATGCCCGGCGGCGGCGCGGCCGATCACCGGCAATCGCGTCTCGCCATCCTGCGAAAGATCATCGCGATAAACTGCATAGCCATCGACGGCGGAATTGTCGCGCGGCGGCACCGCTACTTTCGCCACCAGCGGCTCGGCCAGGATGCGGCCATGGCACAGCGCCAGCGGCAGGCTTTCGGTTGCTGCAATCGGAACCAGGCGGGCAGAGAGTTCGGTCAGCGCGGCATCCAGCCGCATCAGCGCGCCGCCATGGGCAAAGCAGTCGTCACTCAGCTGCGCCACGGCGCGCCTCGCCCTTATCGGCATCCGTGTCGCCCGCCAGCCAGGTGAGGATGAAGTCGGCCACCTGCTGCGGCCGGTTGGCATCCAGCACCGGCACGGGCAGGTCGGCTATGGCAGCATCGCTGGCGACGGCGATGATGCTGGGATCGTCGGGCTGCCGCATCGGCTTGCCGACCGCGGCGCGCCAGACCTCGATCTTGGCATGGCTGGAGGTCTTGAAGCCTTCCACCAGCACCAGATCGACCGGGCTGAGGCGGGTCAGCAGTTCGTCCAGTGTCGGTTCGGCCGCGCCGCGCAGCTCATGCATCACGGCATAGCGTTTGGCCGAACTGATCAGCACTTCGCTCGCGCCGGCCTCGCGATGACGATACGAATCCTTGCCGGGCCTGTCGATGTCGAAGTCGTGATGCGCGTGTTTGATGGTCGAGACTTTCACGCCGCGTGCCACCAGCAGCGGGATCAGGTCGGCCAGCAGCGTGGTCTTGCCCGCCCCGCTCCAGCCGGAAATGCCCAGAACCTTCATAGCCGCGCCTTCATGACGGCTTCTTGCCGGTCGCCTTCAGCTCAGCCGCGGCACGTTCGGCCAGATAATCGTCGGTGGTGCGCACATCTGGGCGCGGCGCGCCGGCATAGGGATCGAGCTTGTTTTCGCTCTGCGCGATCACGCGGCAATCGGCGCACATGCGCATGCGGTCGGCGATGCCGCCATCCTGGCCATACATCCAGTGCTTGCCTTCCAGCTTGGCGATCACCTTCTCGATTGACGACTTGGTGCCGAACGGCTTGGCGCAGCGGATGCAGTGGAAGGGCTCTTCCTCCTTCATCACGCGCTGTCGCGCCGAAGCGGGCGTGAAATTCACCCGCGGCTCCAGTGCGATCACCTTCTCGGGGCAGGTGTTTTTGCACAGCCCGCATTGCACGCAGGCATCTTCGGTGAACAGCAGGCGCGGCCGTTCCGGATCGTCGCTCAGCGCGCCGGTCGGGCAGGCCGAGACGCAGGCCAGGCAGAGCGTGCAGTTTTCGGCATCGACCTGCAGGTTGCCGAATGGCGCGCCGGGCGCCAGCACCACGGTATCGACCGGCTGCGGCGCGACGGAATGCAGATGGCGGAAGGCCAGCCGCGCCAGGTCGCGGTTGCGGCCCATCGGCAGGTGGCTCGACCCGCTCGGGCCTTCGCGGCGCGGCAATGCTGCCAGCGCAGCGCCGAGCTGATCGGGGTCGTCGGTCTCAATCAGGCCGACGCGACCGCCCTCATAACCCAGACCGGTCAGCACATATTCGGTCAGCGCCAGCTGCTGGCCCAGTCCGGCGATATCGTCGCTGCGCTTGGCCGGCACCAGCATGCGCAGATCGGCGGCGCCGTACGAGAAGGCTGAGGCAAAGAAGGCCACGTTGCATTCGCCCAGGGCCTGCACGGCAAAGGGCAGCACGCGGGCCGGCAGGCCATCGCCGAAACGCGCCAGCGCATCGATCAGCGGCGCGCCATGCTTGGCGTCATGCAGCAGGACCACGGCCTGGCGTCCGCCCGCCTCGCGATAGGCCAGCAGCAGCGCGCGCAGCTGTTCGGTCAGGTTGGCTGGCGGCGGCAGGCGATATTCGGCGGCGCCGGTGGGGCAGACCGCGCCGCAATTGCCGCAGCCGCCGCAGATGAAGGGATCGAAGGCGACCTTGTCGCCGGCCGGCGTGATCGCACCGGTGGGGCAGACATCGAGGCAGCGCGTGCAGCCGGTCTTCTTCGAGCGCGAATGCGCGCAGATCTCGGCATAATAGGCGACATAGATCGGCTTCTCGAAGGTGCCGGTCAGATCGCAGGCCTCGAACAGGGCTTTCTGCACGGCGGCCGGATCCTTCGGATCGGGCCGGAAATAGCCGTCGCGTTTTTCATGCGCCGGAAACAGCGGCGTGCCGCCGCTGAGGTCGATGATGATGTCGCAGGTCGAGCTGGCGCCGTTGCGCGGCGCGCCGAACTGCAGGCTGCGCCGCGACGACGGCAGCGGCAGCGCATACTGGTCGATCACCAGCTCAAAGGCGCCGAGATGGCCGCGCGCACCGGCGATATGCCCCTGCACGATCGGCAGGTCCATCAGCGCGGGTGCTGCCACATCCTTCGGCCGGTCGAGCATGATGGTAACGTCGAGCCGGTCGCTCAGCTGGCGCGCGGCGGCAATCGCCACCTCGTCGCGGCCATAGATCAGCGCCACGCCTTCGGATTTCATCGTCACGGTCGGCAGCACCGGCACCGGCACGGCGGCAGCGGCAAGCAATGCGGCGATTTTCGGCGTGGCGGCCTCGGCCTCCGACGACCAGCCGGCCGTCTCGCGGATATTGACGTAAGTCACCGGCGTCGCGCTCTGCATTTCCTCGCGCTGCTCGTCGAACAGCGGGCTTTCCTGGGTGCAGGCGACCGTCAGCGGTTCGCCGGCCTTCAGCGCCGACTGAAAACGTGCGATCTCGGCGCGGCAGAGCTGGGTGGAAACCTCGCCACCTTCCGTCGCGCCACAGGCCTTCGCCAGCGCCTTGCCGTCCAGCGGCATGGTGCCTTCGCAGTTGCACACCAGGACGCGTTTTCCGTCCAGCCGCATGATCTGTTTTCCACCCGAGAATCTGGAAATGTAGACATCCCAACTATAGTGTTGAGGGCACAGGAAAACCAGCCGGAGGTCGGCTTTGCGCGTGATGATCTGGCTGCTGATTCCGGGGCTTCTGGCACTGTCGGGCACGGCTTTCGCCCAGGCTGCGAATAGCGATCAACTGGAGCCGCCGAGCCTGCAACGCGGCGCGGAACTCTGGGGCAAATGCCGCGCCTGCCATACGCTGGAGGCCAGGGGACGCAATCTCGTCGGGCCGCGCCTGCATGGCGTGTTCGGCAAGAAGGCCGGCAGCGTGCCGGACTATCGCTATTCCGAGGTGATGAAAAACTCGAAAGTGATCTGGACCGAGCAGACCATGGATGCCTATCTGGCGGCGACGCAGGATTTCATGCCGGGCAACAAGATGTATGGCGGACTGGCGATCGCGCAGGACCGCGTCGACCTGATCGCCTGGCTGAAACAGGCCACCGCGCAATAGCGACGCTCTTCCTTTTTCCGCTGGGAATCCTATATAATTCAGGCGATTTCAGCTCCTGGAGATGCCCCCATGAAAGCCTTCCTTGCCGGCCTGGTTGCCGCCCTCATCATTGCCATCGGCTCGGCCTTCATCCTGCAGACGATCAACAAGCCGGCCGATGTCGCCTACAGCACCGGCGGCGCGCGCGTTACTCACGAACATCAGAACTGAGTCTCGGACCCGGGGCGCACGATCAACGGCGCAGCCAGGCTGCGCCGTTTTCTGTTTTTAGGTCGGGTCAGTTTTTGGGGGCCGGGATTTCCGCGCCGGTCTCCAGCGACCAGAGCTTGATCACCATATCGTAGCCGCCCGAGACGCCACGTTTGCCGTCCGGCGTGAAGGCCACCGACCAGACCGGCTTTTCATGGCCGGCAAACTGCTTCAGCTGGCGGCCATCCTTTAAATCCCACAATCGCATCAGCCGGTCGCCGCCGCCCGACAGCGCGAAGCGGCCATCCTTCGAAATCGCAATCGAGGTGATGAAGGCCGAATGTCCCGGCAGGCTGCCGATCTCGCGCTGTTCCAGCAGATCCCAGCGCTTGATCTGACCATCGGTGCTGCCGGTCAGCGCGGTCCTGCCATCCGGCGTCACGGCGACAGCATTCACGCTGGCGCGATGGCCGGTCATTGAGAACAGTTCCTTGCCGCTGGCGACCGACCATAGCCGCACGGTCTGGTCATAGCCGACCGAGACGAGCTGCGTGTCGTCCAGCGCAAACGCCACCTGCATCACATTCGCGCTGTGACCTTCGAAAGTCTGCTCCAGCGCGTTGGTGCCCAGATTCCAGAGCTTGATGGTGCGATCCCAGCTGGCGGTGGCCAGCCTGCGGCCGTCACGGCTGAGCGCCATACCGGCGATGTTGTTGACATGGCCGGTGAGCTTTGCCGTTGCCTTGCCGCTGGCGAGATCCCAGCGGATCACCGTGTGATCCCAGCTCGCCGACACAGCCGACTTGCCGTCGGGCAAAAACAGCACGGCATTCACGCTGGCGCTGTGGCCGTCGAGGACTTTCAGCTCGCTCTGCTTCGTCAGGTCCCAGAGCCGCACGGTGTAGTCCCAGCTGGCGGAGAGCAAGCGGCGGCCGTCAGTGGAGATCGCGACGGCATTGACCATGGCACCGTGGCCGGCCATCTCGGCCTGCGCCGGCACCGCGTTGCAGCCCAGCCCCAGGATCAGGGCCATCGCCGCGCTCAATCGCTGCATCTTCATGCGTCTATCATGGCGGCGCACCGCCACATTGCAAGCAACGAAAAAGGGCGGGGAAAACCCCGCCCTTTTTGCTTTACCCGAACTTGGCTGGCCTAGTCGTCGCCGGCGCCGCGCGTCGTCGCGTCGCGGGCCCAGAGGCTGTGATGCTCCTTGGCCCAGTTGGTGTCGACCTGGCCCGAACCCATCGCATCGAAGGCGCCTTCCATGCCGATGGTGCCGATGTAGATGTGACCCAGGATCACCGCCACCATCAGGATACCGGCAATCGCATGCACCAGCTGCGCCAGCTGCATGCCGGCGATGTCGGTGACGTAGAAGGGGAACATCAGGATGTAGCCGCTGATCGCCAGCGCCAGCGAACCCAGCACGACCAGCCAGAACAGCAGCTTCTGGCCGGCATTGAACTTGCCGGCCGGCGGATGGGCACCCTTCTTCATGATGCCGCCGCCCTGACGCAGCCATTCCATGTCGACAGCGTTCGGGATGTTGTGGGCGATCCACAGCACCGCCATCAGGAAGACACCCAGCACGAACGGGAAGCTGAGGAAGTTATGCGACAGCTTGCCGAAGGCGCTGAAGGCCGTGAAGGCTTCGGGGCCGATCAACGGCAGCAGCAGCGTCTTGCCGAAGGAAATGTTCAGCCCGCTGATGCCCAGGATGATGAAGCAGATCGCCGTCAGCCAGTGGGCAAAGCGTTCGGTGCCCTTGAAGCGCTCGATGGTGCGGCCCGACATGCCGTGCTCGACCTTGATACGGCCGCGGATCGCCAGGAAGGCGGCCAGCGCCACGACAGTGAGCACCAGCAGCCAGCCGCCGACGGATTTCACCGGGCCTTCCAGCGTCTGGCGCCATTCGCGGCCCTGCGGCTGGATCAGCACGCCCGACTTGGCATCGGGGATCGAGACGCGGCCGGCGACCGGCGCGCCCTTCAGCTGCTGCAGCAAAGCGGCTTCATCGGCCTGCGTTGCCTGCTGGGCGGTTGCCGGAGTCATGCTGCCGACACTGAGCAGAAGGCCGAGGGCCAGGGCGGCCCAGACCTTACGCGAGTTGAAAAGGTTCATGCTGTTTCTCCCTCTCAACGCGCTCAGGCCGCGCTGCCCTTGTAGGCCGTAGCCCAGCCCCAGGCACCCGAACCGTAGCCACGGCGGCTGACGCGCTCCTTGTAGATCTGCGCGATCACATCGCCGTCGCCGGCGAGCAGTGCCTTGGTCGAGCACATCTCGGCGCAAAGCGGCAGCTTGCCTTCGGCCAGGCGGTTGGCGCCGTATTTGGCATATTCTTCCTTGGTGTTGTCGGCTTCGGGGCCGCCGGCGCAGAAGGTGCATTTGTCCATCTTGCCGCGGCTGCCGAAATTGCCGACCTGCGGATACTGCGGCGCGCCGAACGGGCAGGCATAGAAGCAGTAGCCGCAACCGATGCACAGGTCCTTGGAATGCAGGACCACACCATCATCGGTCTTGTAGAAGCAGTCGACCGGGCAGACCGCCATGCAGGGCGCATCTTCGCAATGCATGCAGGCCATCGAGATCGAGCGCTCGCCCTTCTCGCCGTCATTCAGGGTGACGACGCGGCGACGGTTGATGCCCCAAGGCACTTCGTTTTCGTTCTTGCAGGCGGTGACGCAGGCGTTGCATTCGATGCAGCGCTCGGAGTCGCAGAGGAATTTCATGCGAGCCATGATCGTATCTCCTTACGCGCTCGGCCCGGCCGCTTCGATGCGGCAGAGCGTCGCCTTATTCTCATGCATATGGGTGACCGGGTCGTAGCCGTAGGTAGTCACGCCGTTGACGGACTCGCCCAGCACGATCGGATCGGCGCCCGGCGGATAGTTCTTGCGCTGGTCCACACCCTGCCAGAAGCCGGAGAAGTGGAAGGGCATGAAGGCCACACCCTTGCCGACGCGCGGCGTCACCATGGCCTTGACCTTGGCCTTGGCGTTGTTCTCGGGACCGTAGACCCAGACATTCTGGCCTTCCTTGATGCCAAGGCGGGCCGCGTCTTCCGGGTTGATCTCGACGAACATGTCCTGCTGCAGTTCGGCCAGCCACTTGTTCGAGCGGGTTTCTTCGCCGCCGCCCTCATATTCGACCAGTCGGCCGGAGGTGAGGATGATCGGGAAGTCCTTGCTGACATCCTTGTCCTGGATGCTCTTGCCCAGATGCGGCAGGCGATAATCGCGCCGGTCGGCCATGGCCGGATACTTGGCGACGAGATCACGCCGCGAGCTGTAGATCGGCTCGCGATGCACCGGGATCGGATCGGGCAGGCCGAAGGCATTGGCACGCGCCTTGGCATTGCCCATGGCCTGAACGCCATGCGCCATGCAGACGCGGATGATGCCGCAGCTATAGTCGATCGCCCAGCCGACCGCATCCGGATTGTTGCCGCCGATCTTTTCGATCGTGGCGCGTTCCGTATCGGTCAGTTCCTTGTCCCAGCCCATCTTCTTGAGCAGGCCGTAGGTGAATTCGGGATGACCGTCCTGGATCTCCGAATCCTTCGGATAGGAGCCGTCGGCCAGCAGCGAGACGCCGTTGCGTTCCACGCCGAAGCGGGCACGGAAGGCGCCGCCGCCGTCTTTCACCGGCAGGTTGGTGTTGTAGAGCACATGGGTGCCCGGATGCTTCATTTCCGGCGTGCCCCAGCACGGCCAGGGCAGGCCGTAGAACTCGCCCTTCAGCGGGCCCTTGGTGGCGCGCAGGCTGACGATGTCGAAATCGGCCTGATGCGCCATATGCTCCTTCAGGCGCTCGGGCGACTGGCCCGAATAGCCGATGGAGACGGTGCCCTTGTTGAATTCGCGGGTGATGTCCTCGACATTCGGCTCATCGCCTGCGTCGATCTTGATGTTCTTGAACATCTCCTGATCGAAGCCGAGCTTCTTGGCCAGCTTGTACAGGATCCAGTGATCGGGCTTCGACTCGAAGACCGGCGGCACGATCTGCTCGCCCCACTGCAGCGAACGGTTCGAGGCGGTGCGCGAACCGCGGGTCTCAAGCTGGGTGCAGGCCGGCAGCAGATAGGTGCCGTTCTTGCGGTCCGGCAGCGCGGCGGCGGTGGTCGGATGCGGATCGACCACGACCATCAGCTCGACCTTCTCCATGCCGGTGCGCATCTCGGGCATACGCGGCACGGTGTTGCCGCCATGGCCCCAGAAGAACATCGCCTTGACGTTGTCGGGCTGCTCCAGGTCCTTCTTGTCGACCAGCACGGCGTCGAACCAGCGGGTCGACGGGATGCCCTTGGTCTCCATGAACTTCTTGTCCTGGAAACGGCCGAGCAGATAGTTGTAGTCGACGTCCCAGACGCGGGCCCAATGCTTCCAGGCGCCTTCAACCAGGCCGTAATAGGCCGGCAGCGTGGTGACGTCGAGGCCAAGGTCGGTGCAGCCCTGGACGTTGCAGTGGCCGCGGAAGATGTTGGCGCCGCCGCCCTCGATACCGATATTGCCGAGTGCGAGCTGCAGGATCGACAGCGCGCGCACGTTGGCGGTGCCGACGGTGTGCTGGGTCACGCCCATGCACCAGATCAGCGTGCCGGGACGGTTCTTGGCAAAGGTCTCGGCGACGCGCTTCATCTGCGCGCCGGGCACGCCGGTCACGCGCTCGACCTCTTCCGGATTCCACTTGGCGACTTCGGCGCGGATGTCATCCATGCCGTAGACGCGCTGGCGGATGTATTCCTTGTCTTCCCAGCCATTCTCGAAGATGTGCCAGAGCAGGCCGTAGATGGTGGGAATATCGGTGCCCGGGCGGATGCGCACATATTCGGTGGCATGCGCGGCGGTGCGGGTGAAGCGCGGATCGATCACGATCAGCGGCGCCTTGTTCTGCTCCTTGCCGCGCAGCACATGCTGCAGCGACACCGGATGCGCCTCGGCGGGGTTGCCGCCCATGATGATCATCGACTTCGAATTGTGAATGTCGTTGTACGAATTCGTCATCGCGCCGTAGCCCCAGGTATTGGCTACGCCGGCAACGGTGGTCGAGTGGCAGATACGCGCCTGGTGGTCGATATTGTTGGTGCCCCAGAAGGCGGCGAACTTGCGGAACAGGTAGCCGCCCTCGTTGGAGAACTTGGCCGAACCGAGCCAGTAAGCCGATTCCGGGCCCGACTTCTGGCGGATCTCGAGCAGCTTGTCGCCGATCTCGTTGATCGCGACATCCCAGCTGATGCGGGTCCATTTCCCGTCAACCAGCTTCATCGGATATTTCAGGCGGCGGTCGCCATGGGTCAGTTCACGGATCGAGGCGCCCTTGGCGCAGTGGGTGCCGAGATTGATCGGGCTTTCCCAGCTCGGCTCCTGGCCGACCCAGACGCCATTCTCGACTTCGGCGGTGACGGTGCAGCCGACCGAGCAATGCGTGCAGATATTCTTCTTCTTGACGATGTTGCCGCTGGCCGACGGCATCGCCTTGGCCTGCTTCACCATGGCGGGCGTCAGCGCAGATACGGCGGCAAGGCCACCGGCGGCAAGGCCTGAGGCTTTCAGGAAACCACGGCGGTCCATGGTCTGCAGCGCGGCGCCGGCCAGAATGCCCGACAGCTTGCCGGACTTCTGCGGCGCAACGCCGGTGGTAGAGCTTTTCTTGATCAACATGGGGCTCTCCGTATTCGGGAGTTCGTTCAGTTAAGGGCTGGTCGGTGTGAGCCTGCGGGCGCTCAGAGCCGGTTGCTCTCGTAGTAGCGCTTCACATGCTCGGTTTCCTTGTAGCGCTGCTTCTTGCGCGTCTCGGCATTCTCGGGCGCGGCAGCGGCCGGCTCCGGCGAGATGGCGACGGTCGCGACGGCAGCCGCAGCGGCGCCGGTGCCGGCGGCGCGCAGGAAGCTGCGACGATCCAGAGTTTCCTTCTTGTCCTTGCTCATGGCAGGTCCTCCATTCCAATTCGGTGCGGGCCGCTCAGGCGGCCATGGCAAATGCCTGGGTTTCGATGGTCATGAACAGCCGGCCGATGGTGCCGACCGGCTTGTAAAGTTTCGCGCTGGCGGCCTGTTCGAGATCGGCGAAGAACCGCTCGCCCCAGGGTGCCAGATGCTGCTGGTACAGGCGTTCCTGCGTCTTCAGTTCGGCCGGGCCGCGCCCGTCGCCGCCGCGGATCAGCAGTGCCATCAATTCGCACAGCGCGCCCATGTGATCTTCCGGCTCCGCCACATCATCGGCGCGGGCATAACCGAGCTTCTCCATGTCGCCGCGCAGCTTGGCCAGCGGGCGCTCATACAGGAAACCGGTGCGGTAGAAGGAGGCATAGGGCACCAGCTCGCCGCGCGGCAGGCCGATGAACAGCGTGTCGTATTCGTCCTGCGCGCGCTCCAGCGAGGTGCTGCGCGCAGCCTCGGCCAGCGCGGCCAGGGCCTGGCCCATCGCGCTGTCGTCGCCTTTCAGCTGGGCCAGCGCGGTCAGCAAGGCGGTATCGGGACGGCGCGCCAGCGCGCGGCCGAGCAGCGCGTAAATCTGCGCGCGCCAGAGATCTTCTTCGGGAATGGACGGCAGGGCGTCGGGCGCCTGGGCATCGGGATAAAGATCGGGACGCAGGTCGTGGCGCGTCACCTGGCCGCCGGTCGCGGTCTCGATCGCCAGAACGTATTCGCCGGGCACGCGGTCGGCCTTGTTCAGCCAATGCCAGACATTGGCCTGCTTGACGCCAAGCAGCCGCGCGAGCTGGGTCTGCCCGCCCACGACTTCGATAGCTTTTGCCAGTGCGCTGCCCACGAATCCTCCCACCGGCGCCTAACCTACAAATTGTTTTGTCGGACGCCAACCGAAATCGGAGTAAGTCGCTGATTTTTCAGGACTTTTGCTGCACCTGCGAAATTTTGCAAGCGACTCTCAGTCGCACAGGTTTACGGCAATTTTACGCGCTGAAGCCGGAGTTTTTGCCGCACTGCAACCATCTGTTTTGCCTGAATGGTTCGGGCCGGCGCGTATGGTTCCGCTAAGTTAACCGGAATCTAGCTTGGCAGGGCGCCGCCATGGCGGCGGCGCGGCGGGGCCAGATCGGGCGCGGGCTCGCTCACGGACTTGTGTGCCGGTTCCGCGGCCGGCTCGTCCTGGATCGGCTGTTCGGATCTCCGCACGGCGGCGATGGCGTCGTCTTCCGGCGCCGGCAGCGCCGGCTGCGGTGTCGGCTGCAGTTGCGGATCTTGGGCGGCTTCCGCCTGAGGGGTATCTTCCGGCTTCGGCGTCTGGCTGAAGCCGGAGAAAACCTGCTGCGCCATCTTGGCGATATTGTCGGTGGGCAGCAGCTCGCCATAGCCCGGCGCGGTGAAATCCCAGTTGTATTCGACCAGCGCCTTGTAATTCACCACGCTCGGCTCGGTCAGCCACAGCTTGCGCAGGGCCGCATTGCGCATTGCCAGCGGCACGCCTTTCTTCAGGAAAACGCTGAAGTCGCTTTCAACCGTCAGGCTGTCGATGGACGGCAGCGTGGCGAGATCGATCTCTTCTTCTTCTGCTTCAGGCAGCGGCGCGGGTTCGGTCGCTGCAGGCGCCTGCTCCTGCTGGCGCACTTCCGCCTTGCGCTTCGACCAGCGCGACAGGAAGCCTTCGCCGCCGTCGTCCTTACTCATCTTCCGGCACCTGGCGCAGCGGATCGGATTCATACAGCCGCGTGCGCCGCGCCAGCGCTTCGGGATTGGCGCGGTCGCGCTTGCGCTTGTAATGCTCTTTGGTGGGCGGATGGCGCTGCACGTAATCCTGCATCCATTCCAGGATCGACGGCGGCATCGACACGAAATCGACGATGTCGTCGCCGGTGTCGTTATGCGCATGCGCTTCGCCGGGATCGACCGAGGCGCCATGCAGCGCGATGCCCGGCGCTTCATCAGTGTTGCGCAGGAAGACCCAGACGGCGGGCTGCGCGCTTTCGATATTATAGGCGTAGGTTTCGCTTTCGTGGCGATACAGATGCAGCTCGGCCGGGCCGGCATAGAACTGCACCCAGTCCTCGCCTTCGCTCAGCTTGGTCCAGGGCGGCACCTCCGGCGCACCGGGCAGCACCTGCACCGGCCGCCAGCTGAAGTCCTTCCAGGGATTGTCCAGCTTGCGGCGTTCCAGGATCACGCCGACGGTGCGCGTCTCGGTTTCAGGCGGCAGGAGATCGGCCATCTCTTCAGCGTCCCGCTCAGCTTCCAGTATTCAGCGGCAGATTGACGATGAGGTTCTGCGGCTTCAGCCGCAGCTTACCATGATGGTCCATCGCCATGCCGAGATAAACCGACCGGCCGGCCACGCGCGGCAGCATCAGCGACGGATCGCGGAATTCCAGCCGGAACAGCGCCAGCACCTGGCGCATATGATCCTCATCCACGCTCTGGCCTTCGTACAGCGCGTTCATGATCGCGGTCGAGGTGGTGTCGAGCCCGATATGCCAGACCCAGCGTTCGTCGCGGATGGTCTGCACCGGCGACACCTGCACGGCAGCCCCCGTCAGCCGCTCGACCCAGGCCTCGATCACGCGGGCAAAGGCATCCTGGCCCGGCCGGGTGAAGCCGAAATCGAGTACGAAATCGTGCTTGTCGCTGCGCGCCCAGTAACCCGGCGCATTCTCCTTGGTCAGGATATCCATATCGACATCGCGCAGGGCCGTGCCGGATTTCGCCACCAGCGCGCCGAGCGAACCGAAGCCCTTTCCGGCCGACAGCATCTCGACGGTTTCGTCATCGGCCAGCAGCATGCGGCTGTCCTGGATCGTCACCTTCTGCACGCGGAAAAACAGTTCGGCGGCGCGCGCCTGGAAGGCATTGTCGCGACCATCGAGCAGGTCGCGCAGGATGGCGGCGGCCAGATGATCGATGAACATGCCGGGCACGGCCGGTGCATCCGGGCGGAACAGGCCCACGTAAGCGGCTTCCAGGCTGCCGCTTCTGATCAGGTGATCGCGGAAGCGCAGGAAGATGGCGTAATTCTCCTGCGCATCCGGATCGGCCAGTTTCGCCAGATCGGCGCTGCCAATGTCGCGCAGCGGATCGCCCAGCAGCGCGGCATGCAGCGCGCGTTCAGCAGCGCAGGCCTCGTCGGGCGGCGCCATTTCCGGACGGCTCAGGTAAGCGCGGATGAAATCGCCGCTGACGCCCAGTCGCCCGTCGGCGCCGCGATCCAGCAGGTCATAGCCGCTGCTGATCCAGAAAGCTTCAGGCTTCGACTCTTCAGGCATCGGGGGTGATCTCCCAGATCTTGGCATGCGGCGCCTCGCCCGGCGGCTGCACGATGCGGAACTGCTCGCGGATCGCATCGCCTTCGATGAAGCGGCTCAGACTCAGCAGCGTGTTGATCGGATGCTCGCAGAGCGAAGCGGCATAATCGATCTCTTCCTTGGCGGCGGCTTTGGCGGTGGCGAAATCCGGCGCGCCAAATTCCTGCTGCAGATGCCGCGCCAGCGCCTCGATCACCGCGTCATACTCGTCGCGCTCGATGGTCGCGACCGTCACCAGCGTCGACCAGCCGAAACTGTCGAGCCCGAGAAAGCCATTGGCAAAGGCCTGGCGCTCCTGTCGGCTCAGCTGTTCCGGATCGGCATCGGCAAACACAAAGGTGCCGGGCACCGCCCATTCGCCGGGATCGGCGGCTTCCGGGAAGACGCGCGTATCGGACTCATCGAAACGAATGGTGCGCAGTAATTTCACGACACGGCTCCCGTAATCTCGGGCAATTCCCAGGTCGGCTGCCGCAGGCGATCACGCAGGTTGAAGATGGTCTTCGCGCCGCCGCTGTCCAGCGCGGCATCGCCATTCGGCTCGATCTTCAGCGCCTTGTCGTCCAGATCATGCAGCACGGCGCGGCGCACCGGCTCAAACCCCTGTTCCTGCCAGCGATCCAGCCAGTGCAGCAGATGCCGGCCGAAGGATTCCACCAGCCGCGGCACGGTCACTTCGCCGCAGCCTTCCTCATGCAGGTTGGTATAGACCAGATCGGCGCCCGGATCGTCGTCGCCTTCGGCGCCCACCATCTGCACGGTAATGCCCAGCACCAGCCAGTCGGGCACGTCGCGCATGCCTTCCTTGTCCACCAACGGGCCATGCGCCACGCGCACGCCGCCGACGCAGGCGGCATTCACCATCAGGCGGTCCGGCCAGCCGAGGCTGATCGGCGTTTCGGCCGGCGCCAGTGCGGCCAGCCCGTCATGCAGGCCCAGCAGCCCGACATAGCCGAGCGTCAGCGCCGCCTGCACCGGATCGAGCGGACGCAGCACGAGCGCAGCCTCGCAGCGGTCATGGCGCTCCACCATCAGCATGAAGCCGTCGGCGGCGCCATCCTGCGCGGCCTTGCAGGCGGTGGCAAAGGCATCCGCGGCGCAGAGTCGCAATGTGTAGCCCGGCGGCAGCTCGGGCCAGTCTTCCGGCATCATGCCGCATCTCCATGCAGGGCCAGCAGCCTTTCGGCTTCGGCCAGGTCTTCCGGCGCATTCGCATTGAAAAAGGGATCGACCGGAAGCGCCGCGAACTCTACCTGCACCAGTTTATGCCGCGCCGTCCAGCGGTCCACCTTGCGGATATCTTCTTCCACCACGGCGCGGTGCAGGTCGTCATACAGCCGCACCGGCCACAGCCCGACCACCGGATAGGCCTGTCCCGCTGAAACAGCACAGGCGAGATCGGCGCTGGCCTGCGCCCGCGCGGCCACCATGCGCGCCACCAGGTCGCGCGGCAGGAAGGGGCCATCGCCCGGCACGGTGACAATATCGGTGATCTCGGGACGATGCGCGCGCGCCCAGGCCAGGCCGGCCAGAACGCCCGCCAGCGGACCCACAAAGCCTTCGACGGCATCGCCCGCCACCGGCAGGTTCCAGGCGGCAAACCGCGCCGGATCGCCATTGGCATTGAGGATCACGCCATCCACCTGCGGCGCCAGGCGGTCGAGAATGCGATTGAGGATCGGTTTGCCGCCGAGCTGCTGCAACCCCTTGTCGCCGCCGCCCATGCGGCGCGCCAGCCCGCCGGCCAGCACCACGCCGAGAATCTTCTCTGACATCAATCCGCTGCCTCACCGTCGCTGCCGCCCTTGCGCTGGCTGCGTTTGTCCTCGTCGCCCACCGTCGAAGGATCGGCGTCAAAGCGCAGCCGTTCGGTGCCGCTGAGTGCGACAAAGCGCTTGCCCTTGGCGCGGCCGATCAGCGTCATGCCGATCTGGCGCGCCAGCTGCACGCCCCAGGCGGTGAAGCCCGAGCGGCTGATCAGGATCGGAATCCCCATCTGCGCCGTCTTGATCACCATCTCCGAGGTCAGGCGCCCGGTGGTGTACATGATCTTGCCGGCGGCTGAAATGCCATGCACGCGCATATAGCCGGCGATCTTGTCGATGGCATTATGCCGCCCGACATCTTCCATATAGATCAGCGGCCGCTCGCCCTCGCACAGCACGCAGCCATGGATCGCGCCGGCCTCAAGATACAGCGACGGCGTCAGGTTGATCTGTTTCGACAGGCTGTAGATCCACGAGGTCTTCAGCTCGGCCTGGCGGTCGAGCGCCACGCTCTCCACCGCCTCCATCATGTTGCCGAAGACGGTGCCCTGGGCGCAGCCTGAGGTCTGGGTCTTTTTCTTCAGCCGCTCTTCGTAATCGGTACGGCGCGCGGTGCGCACCACGATGGTGTCGATCTCGGTGTCGAAATCGATACCGGTGACCTCGTCGTCAGGCAGCAGCATGCGCTGGTTGATCAGATAACCCAGCGCGAGGAAATTCGGATAGTCGCCGATCGTCATCATGGTGACGATTTCCTGCCCGTTGAGGAACAGGGTGAGCGGACGCTCGACCGGCACCCGCGTCTCGACCCCGCGGCCATCCTGGTCGAGGCCCTGCACGGCTTCGGTAAGCGCGGGATTCTGCGGATCGGGCTGGACGAGATAATCGGAGGGCATGGGCTTCATGCCATTATATTAAGGCAGAAGACGGTGAGAGGCGACGTGCTGCCGGAAAATTGAGCGCTGCCGGAAGGAAGAGAAATCTTCGGCTGGGCGCACAGATTTTTCAGTCTGTTAGCGCGCCTGAGTACCATCGTTGTAGCTAAACTATAGCTAAGGACAGACCATAAATGATGCTGCGCCGCCGTCCGCCGGGGCTTTAGGCTTTGGCTGCGAGCTTCTTCTGATTCCGCAGCCGCTTCTGGACTTCCTTGATCGGCGCTTCAAGCTGCAGTTTCTCCAACATCGTCGCGCCGCTTTCTTCCATCGCTTTGCGCACCTGCTTAGCGACCGCCAAATTGGTGTCGATAGCGCGCTGCTCGCCTTGGATGTTATCTTTCTTGATGACGTTGGCGGCGAGGTTCATCTGGAAGTCGTGAGCCGACAGTTCCAAGAGGCCCGCACGGTCGAGCAAGTCGTCTTTCTCGCCAAGACCCTTCACAGACTTCACTTGGCGCAGGTTCATGCCATAGAGGCCTTGGTAGCGCGCGTTGTGAAAAAGCGGCTGCTTCTTGCTGGTGACACCGGCCTCGGCAGCGGCACCGCTCACCGCCTTTGCGGACTTCCTGACCTTCTCACGTAACTCAATACGTTTCTCATCCCCGCTGCGTTCGGGCACGGCGGAGGTCTCGTCCTGAAGCTCGACCCGGCGGGTCTGGACAGTAAAGTAGGCCTGCGCTGCCGCAATCTCTGGTTTTGCAGGATCACCATTCATTGCAATCAGATAGCAAGCGGCACGTGTGAGGTAGTAGTCCACGCCCTCCCGTGTGGCACCGCGCCCCACCCCCATCATTTTGCTTGCATGAGCAATATGATGGGACGGGCTAATGCCATTAACCTCTAGGGACGCCTTAGCACGCTCGATTACGGGCAAAAACTTGTCCCATGCGGGATAGCCCAACAGACCGTGAATATCACGGGCCTTCCAGTACTCAGTACCGTCAGCAGTTGTTCTCTTTACCGCCTCTAACGAGCCGATTGTGGAGCTATACACGGGATTGGACACAAGTTCCTGCATCGTTGCACCGTCTCGCTTGCCTGTATGGTACACCATCATATAACATACATCCCATACGGGAGTCGAGCCATGTCTGAAAGACAGAAAATTCTAGAGCGCCTGCGGAAGAAAGAGCAGGAAATTCAAACTCTTGAAGATCGTATCCGAGCCGCAAGGGTGTATGTCCAGGCGCTCCAGGATGTGCTTAAGCTCATGGGTACAGGTGGTACCGAAACCCTATCCCCGGAGTCGGTCCTGAAGGCTGGCAGTGCCGTTGCATTGGCGCGGGAAATCATCCTAAAGCGTGGCAGCCCGGTCCATATTAGTGAAATAATTGAAGCACTTGGTAAGGAACCTAGTCGGGAGACAAGAGCCTCTCTCACTAGCTCGCTAGCGGCTTATGTGCGGCGTGGAGAAATATTTACTCGCCCTGCTCCCAACACATTCGGGCTGGTAGAGCTTGGCCATGACGCGGTTAGCGATAGTGAGGATGAACTGCCTGTTGGCTTCGGCAAAGATCCGGTTCCGCCACCGCCACCCCCGCCTCCGCGTAATCCGGCTCCTCCGCCACCACCGCGTAGTCCAGTGCCGCCGCCGCCACTACGGCCAGCACCGCCAAAGCCGTTTGATGACGACGACGAGATTCCCTTCTAGCGCGAGAGTTCATAGCCCGCTTAGGACAGACTTTCGCGCTCCGCGTATCACGGGCTTTAGCTGTTGACGCACCCGCTCTCAGCCGATGGCGAACGTCAGTGCCATAGGCAACAGCGCGGATGGCGGAATGCTACGTTGTTACGCGGAAACGAAGCGTACGGTTCTACGCGCGTTATCGGGCTTCGACCGAGTGCATGACATGGGGTAAAAAAGGCTTGCGCTTCACATGATCTAAATTGGCGTCCCCGGAGAGATTCGAACTCCCGACCCGCTGCTTAGGACGCAGCCGCTCTATCCAGCTGAGCTACGGAGACGCATGCGGCGGACCCTAACGCCTGTCCCCGCCAGCCGCAACCGCCGCACTGCAGCAACCCGCAATGGACCGGGGATTTCCGCGCCGTCATTTGGCCCGTCATATGGCCCATCATATGGCTGGCGCGGCATATCCGAAAAGTAACTGCATGCCGCCGCCGGCGCGGTGGCAGAGTGCGCCTCGCCGGATGTCCGATCCCTGTCAGCCAGGATCGCCGGCAGCAGCGAGGAGCGCCATGTCGCAGACCTATATCGATCTTGCCCGCCAGCATCTGCATGACGGCGCCAGCTTTATCGGCGCAGCCTCGATCACCCCCGCCATGACCGCCGGCGTCGCGCCGCTGGAAGACTGGATCGCCGCGATCGAGAATGCCTATCACGGCCTGCTCTGCCTGGTGGCCGCCCAGGCCAACCTGCATGCCATCGCACCGCTCACGGCAGTCGACCTGCAGGCGATCAGCGAAGAGCGCGGCATCGGCCAGCATGTGCGTGACCTGCTCGGACCTTATTCCATTGGCCATTATTCGCCGCTGGCGAAACTGCCGGTGGCCGAACGGCTGCAGTTCCTCGGCCTGATCGTGCTCGAACTTCAGGTGGTGCAGGGCGATCTGGTCGCTCAGCAGCGCGACTGGGTGCTCGATGCCGTGGCGATGAGCGATATCGACGCCGCCATGCAGCGTCTGCTCACCGCCCTGCGCCTGGCCGAAACCGGCACGCAGCTGCGCCTGTGATCTGACCTAGCCAAGCCCGCGCGCGCGCAGTTCTTCGCCGAAGCGCTGCACGCCGGCTTCCAGCATGTCCATATGCGCCGGCTTGTTATAGGGCCGGTTGGCCTCGATCCCTCGCAGCAGGCGGTCGATCAGGTCGCCCCAGTCGAAATCCTCCGAGGCCAGCTCGCCAGCACCGCCCGACATCATCAGCGGCAGGCCGATATGGCCGCTCAGGCTCATCCGGTCGGAATCGCTCATCTCGGCCGTGGCGGCAGCCCAGGCCTCCTTCGCGGCCTGCGGCGCATTCGGCGGCGGAAAGCTCATCATCTTTCCAATGCCGACCTCGACGATGCCGTCATTGTTCAGGTCGACCTGGGCCGCATGGTCCAGCAGCAGGTTGGCCGCGCCTTCCTCCGACAGCGCCGCGACATTGATCGTGCTCACCAGGCCCTTGGCCTGCTGCAGCAGCGCCAGGTCCTGCGCGCTTAAACCGGCCAGAAAGCCTTTCGCGCCGCCGCTCGCCACACTGGCACTGCCGTTGTCGCGGAGCGCATCCACCGCCGCCTGTTTGCCGGCCAGGTCCTGCGTCGAAAGCCGGCCGTCATACAGCATGGCAGCGAAGTCGCCGCTGTAGGATCGCTTGGCATTGCCAGTCTGGCTGATCTGGCCAAGGCTGTCGGTGTCAATCCGCATGATGGTTAATCCCCTCTGAAATCCCGCATCGCCGCATGGCAAAGCCTGCCGGGCCGGACGCGGCGCGGGCAAAATCTGCCGGCACGGCAACGCAGCGAAACCCGCATGACATGCGGCTTTCACTGTGTCGTCGTGCTGCGACAGGAGAGACGGAGCAATCCTTATGCCAGGATCGCTGACCCCTCAGGGTTTACAGACAGGGTAAATAAAGCCTCAGCGCCGCTTGCCGCCGCCGCCCTTATGCTGCTGCTGCTTCTGCGGCGGCTTCTGCTGTTGCTGCTTCAGTGCCATCAGCGCGGCGAAAGGTGAGTCGGCCATCTTGGCCTCATCCGCCTTGCGCTGTTCCTGTTCGCGTTCGCGCTTGGCGACGATGGCCTTGTGCGAGCGCAGGTACAGCGTGACGTCTTCCTTGGTCTCCGGGTCGCGCTGGGTGATGGTCTTGTAGCCCAGCGCCCAGAGCAGGCGCTGCAACTCCTCGGGACCGCAGCCGGCCAGATTCATCCAGGCGGTATCGGCCACGAAGCTGCCCGGCGGGCCGAGGCGCTTTTTCGGCTTCGGTGCCTCGGCTGCCAGTGCCTCGGCCAGTGCCTCGGCTGGTGCTGCCGGCGGCGCGGCATCTGCCTTCACGTTTGCTGCCAGCGCCGTCAGTGCGGCGGCTTCATCCACCTGCCCGATCACCACTGGCTCTTCAGCCGTGGCCTCTGCCGCCGGTGTTTCTTCAATCTGTGTCTCGTCAGCAGTCGCCTCGGGCTTTATTGCCTCGGGCTTGCCGCCATGTTTCGGCTTTTCGTAGCCGGCCTTGCGCGACGCCATCTCGGCATTGCGCGCGCCTTCGGCGATACGCTGCACGATATCCAGGCGATAGGCCTGGCGGCCGGCGCGCAGGAAACCGGCGGCGAGCCACCAGGCATCGTCGCGCCATTCCAGCAGCGGCACGGATGTGAGGCCCGGCGTCGGCGGCGCATCGGGCTCCTTGCCGTTGTAAATCGCCCAGAGCAGCGTCTTGAGCTGCGTCGGTTTCGGCTTCAGCAGCTTGGTGGCGAGGATATGCGTCTCGCCGAAGCTGACGCCCATCTTACGCAACGGATGCCGCTCGGCCTGGCCCATATTGCGCACCAGATCCGACACGTCGTCGCGTTTCAGTGCGCCGAGATTCTCGGCCAGCTGGAAAGCCAGGCCGCGCGCCGCACCTTTCAGTTCGGCATCGCGCAGACGATACAGATCGCCCAGATGCTGGCGCAGATGGCGCTTCAGCCAGCCGGTCAGTTTCTCTTCCACCGCCTTGCGGGTCTCAGCCGGCAGCTGGTCGTCGGCCAGCAGGTTGACCTTGGGTTCCAGCATCTCGCTGCCACGCGCCAGCACCGCCAGCATGACGGCGTCTTTCTCGGGCGTGATGCGCTGGATGCCGCCTTCGGGCGACAGCGCAAACGCCTCGTCGGGCAGTTCGATCAGGGCCGCCGCGCGTTCGGCCAAAGCCGGGCCCAGCACGCGCAAAGCGGCCGAACGCAGGATGCGGCGCTGTTCGACGGTGTCGTGGCCGACCGGGCGGAAGCGCAGGCCATGCAGATGGCCGATGATCTCGCCTTCCACGGTCAGCGCGTCGTCGTCGCCGAGTTTCACATCCAGCGTGGCCGGATCTTCCTCCAGCCCGCGGCTCAGCACGCTGGTGCGGCGATCGACAAAGCGTTCGGTCAGCTTTTCATGCAGCGCATCCGACAGGCGATCCTCGATGGCGCGCGTCTTGCTCTGCCAGCTCAGCGGATCGTCCATCCAGCCGCCGCGATGCGTCACGGTGGTCCATGTTCTGATATGGGCAAGCCGCTGCGACAGGGTGTCGATATCGCCATCGGTGCGGTCGATATTGCGCAGCTGGCCGGCCACCCAGTCGCTTGGCAGGCGACCATCGCGGTCGCACAGATGCAGGTAAATCTGCGACAGCAGACGCGCATGGCTGTCATGCATGTCCTTGGCGAAATCCGGGATCGCGCAGACCTGCCACAGCAGCTCGACGCGGTCTTTCGACGTCGCGCGCTCCTTCACGGCAGCGTCTTCGCGCAGGGCCTGCAGCGACAGCAGGTCGTCGGCATCGCGACCGCGCGTCAGGCTGTCGCGCGGCGGCGGCAGCTCTAATGTTCTGATCAGGCTCTCGACCGACCGGAAATCCAGATCGGTGTTGCGCCAGCGCGCCGCCGTCACGGGATCGAAGCGATGGTTTTCGATCCGCTCGATCAGGTCGGGGTCCATCGCCGGGCAGTCGGCCGTGGTGCCGAAGGTGCCGTTGCGCAGATGACGACCGGCGCGGCCGGCGATCTGGCCCACCTCGCCGGGCATCAGCGGCCGCATGCCGACGCCGTCGAACTTGGTCATCTCGGCAAAGGCCATATGTTCGATATCGAGATTGAGGCCCATGCCGATGGCATCGGTCGCCACCATCACATCGACATCGCGATTCTGGAACAAGGCCACCTGGGCGTTGCGCGCGCGCGGGCTGAGCGCACCCAGCACCACGGCGGCACCGCCGCGCTGGCGGCGCAGCTGTTCGGCGATGGCATAGACGTCGCTGGCCGAAAAAGCCACGATGGCCGAGCGTTTGGGCAGGCGCGACAGTTTCTTGGCGCCGGCATAACTCAGCTGCGACAGGCGCGGCCGGGCGATGAATTCGGCATTCGGCACCAGCCGCTTGATCAGGCTGCGCATGGTGTCGGCGCCGAGGAACATGGTCTCTTCGGTGCCGCGCGCATGCAGCAGGCGTTCGGTGAAGACATGGCCGCGCTCGTTGTCGGCCGCCAGCTGGATTTCGTCGATGGCGACGAAGTCATAGGCGCGGTCGAGCGGCATGGCCTCGACGGTGCAGACGAACCACTGCGCGCCGCGCGGGATGATCTTCTCTTCGCCGGTCACCAGCGCCACGGCGCGCTCGCCCTTGATCTGGACGGCCCGGTCATAAATTTCGCGGGCGAGCAGCCGCAGCGGCAGGCCGATGATGCCGCTGCGATGGCTCAGCATGCGTTCGACGGCCAGATGGGTCTTGCCGGTATTGGTCGGGCCCAGCACGCAGAGGATGCGGCCCTTGGTAGCGGTTTTCAGCTCGGTCACGGCGTCAACTCGTTTTGCTCTGAATCGATTTGGTTATGCGCGCGGTGGTGCAGAGGCTGTCGCCCACCTGGGCGGTCACGTCGCAGAAGGCGACATTGCGGCCGCGTTTCAGCAGCCGGCCGGTCAGGATCACGCGCTCGCCGGCCTGCACCGAGCGGATATGCTGCAGATGGATGTCTACGGTCATGGCCGCCTCATCTTCGCGCATATGGCTCAGCATGGCGAGCAGCGCGGGCGGCTCCAGCAGGCCATTCAGCACGCCACCATGCACATATTTGCCAAAAATCAGCATCTCGCCGGCCGCAGTGAAGCCGACCTGCGCCATTCCGGCGCCGACCTGCAGCAGATCGAGCTTCGCCCAGCGATGAAAACCCGTCTCGGCAATCAGGCTTTCGGCCAGCGGCCGGACCCAGCCGGCAAGGCCGGGCGCGAAAATCGGCCCTTCAGGGGCTGGCATGGACGGAGGCTCCGGTTTTTTGCGCAATAGTTATAGTGCGCGGTCACCGGATGTCTCAACCGCCGGGGGTGTCTCAACCGCCGGGGGCGGCGTTATGTCAGGATCAGTTTGACCGCCGCCACCAGCAGCACGGCGCCGAGCAGATATTGCAGCAGCCGCACCGGCAGCCAGCGGATCGCCAGCTGCGTGCCCAGCAGCGCGCCGGCGAGCGCCGCGCCAGCATAGATCGGCAGTTCAGCGGGCAGCGACTGCAACGACACGATATTGCCGGCCAGGCCGGAGATCGAATTGAGCAAAATGAACGGCGCCGCCATGCCAGCCGCCTGCCTGGCGCCGGCCCAGCCGAGCAGCAGCAGCAGCGGCGACAGGAAGATGCCGCCGCCCGTGCCGGTCAGGCCCGACAGCAACCCGATGCCGGCGCCGGCGATCATCGCTGCCGGCAACGGAATCGCCACATCGCCATGGCCGCGCTGCTGCACGGCCTTCTCGCGCGGATCCAGCAGCAGGCGCAGGCCGGCAAACAGCAGCACGGCGCCCACCGCAATGCGATAGGCGCTGACCGGCAGCTGCACCGCGCCGCCGATAAAAGCCATCGGAATCGAGAACACGATCAGCGGCAGCAGGGCGCGCGGATTGATCAGTCCGGCGCGCCACAGCCGGAAGGTGCCGATACTGGCCACCAGGATATTCAGTGTCAGCGCGGTCGGCTTCATCTCCACCGCTGCCACGCCGACAAAGGCCATGGCGGCGATATAGCCGGACGCGCCGGCATGCCCCACGGTGGAATACAGCGAGGCGGCCAGAAAGATCAGCAGCGCCAGCAGGGTTGTGTCGTCGATCAGCATCGGTCCGCCGTTATGTCGTATCGACTATAACGGCCGTTATAGCTGCGCGGCAATAGCGAAGCTGGGATTCGCCACATCCAAACAATATTGTCATGCCCGGCTTGTCCCGGGCATCCACGCCTTATTCTGCCTGGTCCAAAGACGTGGATGGCCGGGACAAGCCCGGGCATGACATGAATGTTGAAAGTCTGATCACTTCTTCCGCAGCCTGTGCAGCGCGGCGACCTGTTTTTTGCAGGCTGTCTCGGTGGCTTGCGTCATCGCCTGATACTGCGCCAGCACCTGCCGGCCCAGCGGCGTGAGCTGGGCGCCGCCGCCGGCCTTGCCGCCGGTGGCAGCAGTCACCAGGGGGCTGCGGAAATAGCCGTTCAGCGTCTCGACCAGCATCCAGGCGCGTTTATAGCTCATGCCCATGGCGCGGCCGGCCGCCGAGATCGAGCCGGTATCGGCGATGCGCTCCAGCAGCTCGCCCTTGCCGGGGCCGAGAAACACGCCGGGTGCCAGCACCACGCGCAGCCGCGTGGCGGGCACGGGTTTCGCAGTCTTTTTGGTCGTGATCTTTGCCATGCGCTGACTACAGCACAGCCGGCACGGCTCAGCCAGCCTTGCGCCGCTTCGCCGCCAGGCCCCGCAGCGCGGCAATGGTTTCGCGCAGGCCCCGGCTTAAGGGTTTGTCGCGCCGCAGCACCAATGCCAGCTGGCGCGTCAGTTTCGGCTTCAGCGCGCGTACCTCCAGGCCGCGGCGCGCTTCCGGCGTGGTCAGCGCCATGCCCGGCAGCACTGAACAGCCCAGCCCGGCGCCGACCAGCTGCTTGATCGCCTCCACGCTGTCGAGTTCCATGCCGGGCTTCGGCGTGAAGCCGGCGGTGGCGAACCAGCCATCGATCAGGCTGCGCGTATTGCCGCCCGGCTCGGGGATCACCAGCGGCTGCGTCCTCAGCGCGGCGGGGGTGACCGGATCGGGCAGCTTCTGCGCCTTCGAGGAGATCGCGACAAAGTCGTCATCGATCAGCGGCGTGACATCCAGCGCGCGTCCTAACGATTTATTGTTTGGCGGCAGGGTCACCAGGCCGAGATCCAGGCTGTTCTCCTCGATGGCGCGCAGGATCTCCGGCGCATTGCCGGTCGTCACCATCAGGTCGAGCTGCGGAAAGCGCCGGCGCAGATCGCTTAAAATCGGCGGCAGGATATGAATGCAGGCGGTGGCGCCGATGCCGATCCGCACCCGGCCGGTCACGCTGCGGCCATGCTGCGCCACAGCTTCCAGCGCCGTATTCACGGCCGCATCGATGGTGCCGGCATGCTGCAGCAGGGCGCGGCCGGCCGCCGTCGGCGTCGCCTTGCGGCCCACGCGCTCGATCAGTTTCAGCCCGAGTTTGAGTTCGAGCTGGCGCACCTGCAGGCTGACGGCCGGTTGCGTCAGATTGAGCCGCGCCGCCGCAGCGGAAAAACTGCCGAGCCGCACCACGTCGGCGAAGGTCTGCAGGTGGTCGAGATTGAAGCCGCGCATGCCTTAATTTTACTGATGCTTTGCATAAAAAGGCAAAATTTTATTTATGGTCGCGCAAGCCGCATCCTGTGCGCATGAACGCTCTCGCTCCCGCTCCCGCCGTCATCCTGTCCGACGCCTCCGAAGCCGATATGGCGCAGGTCCAGCGCATCTATGCGCATCATGTGCTGCATGGCCTGGCCAGTTTCGAGGAGGAGCCGCCGCCGCTGGCGGAAATGCTCAGCCGCCGCGAGAAGGTGCTGGAGCATGGCCTGCCGTATCTGGTGGCCAAGGACGCGAGCGACCGTGTGCTGGGCTATGCCTATGCCACGCAATACCGCCCGCGCCGCGCCTATCGTTTCACGGTGGAGGATTCGGTCTATATGGCCGAAGGCACCCAGCGTCGCGGCATCGGGCGATTGCTGCTGCAGGGCGTGATCGACAGATGCGCGGCGGCCGGATTCCGCCAGATGATCGCCATCATCGGCAACAGCGCCAATGCCGGCTCCATCGGACTGCACAGCGCCTGCGGTTTCAGGATGGTCGGCACCTTCGAGAATGTCGGTTACAAACACGACGGCTGGCGCGACACCGTGCTGATGCAGAGAAGCCTCGGCGCCGGGGCGGCGGAGCCGCCAGCAGACTAGGGGCGCCGCAACGCCGCCGTAAGCTTTACGGCAGCGCGGTCAGCAGCACATAGGTGCCGAACAGCACCAGATGGATGAAGCCGAACAGCAGATTGGTCTGTCCGGTGCCGAAGGTCAGCACGCTTACCACCAGGGTCAGCGCCAGCAGGATCGCATCCTTGGGCTCCAGGCCCAGCACCAGCGGCTGGCCGAGGAAGATGCTGACGGCGGCCACCACCGGCAGGGTCAGACCGATGGTGGCCAATGAAGACCCCAGTGCTAGGTTGAGGCTTTTCTGCAGCTGGTCGCGGCGCGCGGCCTGCACGGCCGCCATGCCCTCGGGCAGCAGCACCAGCAGCGCGATCACGATGCCGGCAATCGCCGCTGGCGCACCGATGGCGGCCGTGCCGGCCTCGACGACGACGGCGAATTTCTTCGCCAGCAGGATCACCGCCACCAGCGACAGCAGCAGCAGGCCGAGACTGATCAGCGCCTCGCGGTTATCCGGCACATGGCCGTGATCCTCGGGGCCGCCCATGGTGATGAAATAGTCGCGATGCCGCACCGTCTGGGTGTAGAGGAACACGCCATAGAGCGCGATGGTGATCAGGCTGACGAAGACCAGCTGCGTCACGGTGAAATTCGGTCCCGGCGAGCCGACGTAATTCGGCAGCACCATGCTGAGCGTGGCCAGCACCAGCAGCACCGCCAGATAAACCGACACGCCCGAGACCTGGAAATTCTGCTCGCGATAGCGCAACCCGCCGAGCAGGATGCACAACCCGACCAGCCCGTTGCAGACGATCATCACCACGGCAAACACCGTGTCGCGCGCCAGCGCCGGGCTGCTTTCGCCCGCCAGCATGATCGAGGCGACCAGCGCCACCTCGATGATGATGACCGACAAGGTTAGGATCAGCGTGCCGAAGGGCTCGCCGGTGCGATGCGCGATCACCTCGGCATGATGTACGGCGGCAAACACCGCGCCGAACAGCACCGGCACCAGCAGGATGGAAAAGATGATCCCCAAGGTGGAGGCCGGCGCCGCCGCGGTGTTGAGATAGTTGGTCAGGCCGAAGAAGCCGAGCGCCACCACCGGGCTGATCCAGCTGGAATGCGGCAGGGTGGTGGGCAGCGCCATGGGGCAAGTCCTTGATGCGAGGGCGAAGCGGTCGCGCGGGATAGCCGGGAAATGTGGCGAGAAGCGGGCGTTATAGGTGTCGCGCTTGCTGAAGCTGACCGCACGACAGCACCGCGATGCAACCGCGCTTCAGCCTGGGATCACAGCAGGCAGTCCAAAATCCGGCGCAGCTTTTGCCAGCTTGATGTCGAAGGTGATGAGTGTTGTATCGCCATGGCTTTGCGCCAGTTTGCGGGCAATGGCGATCTGCAGGGCATCGCCGGGACGCAGGCCGGTCTCCTGGCGCAACGTGTCGAGTGCCGCAGAGTCATAGTCTTCGCTCGTCGGCGGCTCGGTCATGGTGAAGAGATGTTCGCGCGCCGCCAGAAAGGCTGCGAATAAAATACGGCTCATCTCGGGCGTGATGTCGCCCATACGCGCGCGCCGCGCCATGGCGCCGGCGAATTCCACTCGCGTCCAGTCACTGGTCCACAGATCGGCCTCGGCATGTTCATCGAGCCAGCGTTGCGCCGGCTGCGAGTTGGCGTCATGGCGCAGGACCGAGCCGATGAAACTCGTATCCAGGTAATACTGCATGCGCCTCAGTCTTCGTCGTCGCGCAGCGCGCGGACCAGATCCGCGCTGCTGACCGCCGACTTCGGCTGGCTGTCGCGCAGCCGGCGAAACTCTTCGACGACCTCGGCCCGTTTCGCGGCCGGCAGGATGCGCGCCACGGTTTTGCCGTGCCGCGTGATGGTGACGGCTTCGCCGCGCTCGACCTGCTCGATCAGGGTGCTGAATTTGGCCTTGGCTTCCGCAATGCCATAAGCATGAGCCATAAGGTCGCCTTTCAGAATATGACCATAATTATGGTCACTATAAGGGCTGTTTCGCAGATCAACTATAACCAAAAGCGTTTGGCGATCCAGCGAATTGTTGCTATAATGTTCCGGTTTGGCCGATGAGATTTCAAAGGGTTATGGCCGCCGCGAACACGAACGAACTCACACGAAGCGCAACGAACAGCCACGAACCGAAACGAACCGAAACGAACACCAACGAACACGGGCGAAGCGCGACGAACCGAAACGAACCTGAATGAGACCCGGATAGACCTCAGTTAGCACCGGATAGACCTGATTTGGACCGAAATAGACCTGACTCGACACCTACTGGACCTGACTCGACACCGACTGGACCTGAGTCGGAGTGAATTTGACACCCGGCCAAAGCCCGGCATACTGCCTGTTGCACCGCAGCATCGGTTAGACTGGCGGGCCAAGAGAAGATGAGCGGGTGGACGTAGAGAAGATGACTGGCAGCAGCAAGGACGACATCTCATTCCCCGAGGCCTGGGCCAAACTCGCGCAGAAGGAACTGGGCGAGAAGCCGCTGTCCGATCTGGTCTGGCTCACGCCCGAAGGCATCAAAGTCAAGCCGCTCTACACCGCCGCCGATCTCGAAGGCCTCGAAGGCCTCAATTCGCTACCCGGCATGGACCCGTTCACGCGCGGCGTGCGCGGCACCATGTACACCAACCGGCCCTGGACGATCCGGCAATATGCCGGCTTCTCGACCGCCGAAGAATCCAACGCCTTCTATCGCAAGAATCTCGCCGCCGGCCAGCAGGGCGTGTCGGTGGCTTTCGATCTCGCCACCCATCGCGGCTATGACAGCGATCATCCGCGCGTGGTCGGCGATGTCGGCAAGGCCGGCGTGGCGATTGATTCCATCGAGGATATGAAAATCCTGTTCGATGGCATCCCGCTCGACAAGATGAGCGTGTCGATGACCATGAACGGCGCGGTGCTGCCGGTGCTGGCCTGCTATATCGTCGCCGGCGAGGAACAGGGCGTCAAACCCGAACAGCTTTCAGGCACGATCCAGAACGACATCCTGAAAGAATTCATGGTGCGCAACACCTATATCTATCCGCCTGCGCCCAGCATGCGGATTATCGCCGATATCATCGGCTATACCGCGCAGCATATGCCGAAATTCAATTCGATCTCGATTTCCGGCTATCACATGCAGGAAGCCGGCGCGACCGCCGTGCAGGAGCTGGCGTTTACGCTCGCCGACGGCAAGGAATATGTCCGCACGGCCATTAACAGCGGTCTCGATGTCGATGCCTTCGCCGGCCGCCTGAGTTTCTTCTTCGCCATTGGCATGAATTTCTTCATGGAGATCGCCAAGCTGCGCGCCGCAAGGCTGCTGTGGACGCGCATCATGAAGGAGTTCAACCCGAAGAAGCCCGGTTCGCTGATGCTGCGCACCCATTGCCAGACCTCGGGCGTCTCGCTCACCGAGCAGGACCCGTATAACAACGTGGTGCGCACCGCCGTCGAGGCGCTCGCCGCCGTGCTCGGCGGCACCCAGTCGCTGCACACCAATGCCCTGGACGAGGCCATCGCGCTGCCGACGGAGTTTTCGGCGCGCATCGCGCGCAACACCCAGCTGATCATCCAGGACGAAACCTACGTCACCAAGGTGGTCGATCCGCTGGCCGGCTCCTATTACGTCGAGGCGCTGACCCATGCGCTCGCCAGCCATGCCTGGGAGCTGATCCAGGAAGTCGAAAGCATGGGCGGCATGACCAAGGCGGTCGAGTCCGGCATGCCCAAGCTGAAGATCGAAGAAGCTGCCGCGCGGCGCCAGGCCCGCGTCGATCGCGGCGAGGATGTCATCGTCGGCGTCAACAAATACCGCACCTCCCAGAGCGACGTGCCCGAGACGCTGGAAGTCGACAATACCAAGGTGCGCGAGAACCAGGTCGCCAGGCTGAAGACCATCCGCAACACGCGCGACAAGGCCAAGGCGGAAGCCGCGATCAAGGCGCTCGAGCAGGGCGCCGCCGGCAATGCCAACCTGCTCGAACTCTGCGTGCAGGCGGCGCGCGCGCGCGTCACTGTCGGCGAGATGTCGGATGCGATGGAGCGCGTCTTCACGCGCCATCAGGCCACGATCCGTTCGATCAGCGGTGTCTATGGCGCGGCCTATGCCAATGACGAGGGCTTCATGCAGATCCAGAAGGATATCGAGGCCTTCGCCGCTGAAGAAGGCCGCCGCCCGCGCATGCTGGTCGTCAAGCTCGGCCAGGATGGCCATGACCGCGGCGCCAAGGTGATCGCGACGGCTTTCGCGGATCTCGGCTTCGACGTGGACGTCGGGCCTCTCTTCCAGACGCCCGAGGAAGCGGCGAAAGACGCCATCGAAAACGACGTGCATGTGATCGGCGTGTCGTCGCAGGCGGCTGGCCACAAGACGCTGGTGCCGCAGCTGATCGAAGCCCTGCGCAAGCAGAATGCTGGCGACATTCTCGTGATTACCGGCGGCGTGATTCCGCCGCAGGATTACGATTTCCTGCGCCAGGCCGGCGTGGCTGGCATCTACGGCCCCGGCACCAATATCCCGGTGGCGGCCGCCGAGATCGTCAAGCTGATCCGCCAGCAGCATTCAAAAGCGGCCGAGTAGGCGGCGGCCCTCACCCTCCCATCACTGACGTGATGGGCCCCTCCCTCTCCCACGCTGTGGGCGAGGGTAAAGATGGTGCAGTCCTCCCTCTCCCGCTGGCGGGAGAGGGTCGGGGTGAGG
>JAGXRD010000011.1 GCA_018336035.1 Alphaproteobacteria bacterium
TTTGCGCGACGGGACAATGCTAGGCGGCAAAGCCGCCGGGCGGGAGAGGGAGCTTTATATCCCCTCGCCCACGCAGTGGGAGAGGGAGGGGCCCATCGCATAGCGATGGGAGGGTGAGGGTCTTGCTTATTTAATCACGCCGCAGGCGACGCGACCGCCGCCACCGCCGAGCGGCGCCGGCGTGTCGCTGTAATTGTCACCACCAGCATGGACCATCAGCGCCTTGCCAGTGAGATCGCGCAGTTTCAGCTGCGGCGCGAGCACCGGCAGCGTGGCCGTGCCATCCGGATTCACCACCAGCGGCGGCAGGTCGCCCTTATGGCCATCTTTCGCATGCGGGCCGTGATGTTTGCCGGTCTTGGCCGGATCGTAATGCCCGCCGGCGGCCATGCCGGGGGCAGGACGACCATCGGCGCCGGGGCCGGCGCCGCAATCGCCCTTTTCATGCAGATGGAAACCGCGCGGCCCGGCCGGCTGGCCGACCTGCTTCAGGTCAGGCGTCAGCAGCAGGCCCTGCGGCGTGTCCTTCGCCGTGATGGTGCCCAGGCCCATACCGGTGCCGTTGGCGGAAATGGCATGGATCGGGATGCTCTTTTCCGCCGCCAGCACGGCGGGCGCAACGAGCGCAAAAACGGAGAGAGCAGTGGTCAGCAGCATACGATGCATCGCGTTTCCTCCTGTGAAGGCGTGTTCCTTCAAGAAATGAGTATAACGCCAAAAAGGTCCCGCCAAAAGAAAACGGGCGGGGAATGACCCCGCCCGCATGATCTGTCGACTGGTGCCGTACCTTAGGTATTCATCGAGTCGAAGAAATCGGCATTGGTCTTGCTGTGCTTGATCTTGTCGAGCAGGAACTCCATCGCATCCTGGCCGCCCATCGGCATGAGGATACGGCGCAGCACCCACATCTTGGCCAGCACGCCCTTGTCGACCAGCAGCTCTTCCTTGCGGGTGCCCGACTTGGTGATGTCGATGGCCGGGAAGGTGCGCTTGTCCGACAGCTTGCGGTCAAGGATGATTTCCGAGTTACCGGTGCCCTTGAACTCTTCGAAGATCACTTCGTCCATGCGCGAACCGGTTTCGATCAGCGCGGTGGCGATGATGGTGAGCGAGCCACCCTCTTCGATATTGCGGGCGGCACCGAAGAAGCGCTTCGGGCGCTGCAGCGCGTTGGCATCCACACCGCCGGTCAGCACCTTGCCGGACGACGGCACCACGGTGTTGTAAGCACGTGCAAGGCGCGTGATCGAATCCAGCAGAATCACGACATCGCGCTTGTGCTCGACCAGGCGTTTGGCCTTTTCCAGCACCATTTCGGTGACCTGCACATGGCGGCTCGCCGGCTCGTCGAAGGTGGAGGAGATCACCTCGCCCTTCACCGTGCGCTGCATGTCGGTGACTTCTTCCGGACGTTCGTCGATCAGCAGAACGATCAGATAGACTTCCGGGTGATTATGGCTGATGGCATGCGCGATATTCTGCAGCAGCATCGTCTTACCGGTGCGCGGCGGCGCGACGATCAGCGAACGCTGGCCCTTGCCCTGCGGCGAGATCAGGTCGATGACGCGGGCCGAGACATCGCGCTTCGGGCCGCTTGAGATCACCTTCTCGGTCTTGCTGCTGCCGCTGCGGCTCTTGAGCGTCGAGCCTTTCACGGCGGGGGCTGCGGCCGCTGCCGGCGCCTCTTCCTCGGCGGCCTGCGGCAGTTCCATGCGCAGGCGTTCGTCGGGATAGAGCGGCGTCAGGTTATCGAAATGCACCTTGTGGCGCGCCTGCTCGGGGTCTTCATAATTGATCGTGTTGACCTTGAGCAGCGCGAAGTAACGCTCGCCGTCTTTCGGCGCGCGGATCGTTCCCTCAAGGGTGTCGCCGGTGCGCAGGCCGAAGCGGCGGATCTGGTTGGGGCTGACATAGATGTCGTCGGGGCCCGGCAGGTAATTCGCCTGGGCGGAGCGCAGGAAGCCGAAGCCGTCCTGCAGCACTTCCAGCACGCCCTCGCCGGTGATCTCAACCTCGCGGTCGGCCAGCTGCTTGAGGATCGCGAACATCATGTCCTGCTTGCGCAGGGTGGAGGCGTTCTCGATCTGCAGCTCTTCGGCGAAGGCCAGCAGGTCAGTGGGGGATTTGGTTTTCAGTTCCTGAAGATTCATGGACTCGTCGACTCAGGCTGGAGCAGATGTGTTTGGGAAATTTGGGCGCCGGTTCCGCAGAAGAACGGAACAGCAGCCATGGAGGGAGGTGGTATAAGCCGCCCGCGCAGGTTCCGCATGATGAACTGGGATTTAAAAAGTGCGGAAGGTGTGCCGGAACGGCCCCGGCCCGAAAGAAGTTGGGCCGCTGTTCAAGCGAAATACCAATGGGCCGCAGATAAGTCAAGGGCGGGCGCCGCGATCTGCAGCCACCCGCCCTGTAACAAAATAGCGACTGGAAGATCAGCCGACCACGTTCGCGACCAGGAAGAAGGTGCCGACCGCCACCACAAAAGCGCCAGCGACCCGACGCAATTGCAGCGTGGAGGCGGCATTGCGCGACGCCAGGACGCGCCAGGCGAGCGCCGCACCGGCGGCGATGACATACTGCGTCAGCGCCAGACCGCCGAGATAGGCGACCAGCGGCGTCGGCTCGGCGCCGATGATGGCTTCGGCCAGCGCATGACCATGTAGCAGGCCGGCCAGACCGAGGATCGCGGCGAAGAGTGTGTCGCTGATCTCCTTGCGGCTGACCAGCAGGGCCCCCATCAGCATGACGGAGCCGGCGATCAGGTATTCCCCGCCCGGCAGGTCGACCGACTGGATATGCAGCAGCGAGCCGATGAAGGAGCCGATCACGAAGGCGGCCGGCAGGATCAGGCCACGGGCGCGCGGCGCGGCCAGCAGGCCGGCGGCGATGATGAAGACGAAATGGTCGAAGCCCAGCACCGGATGCCCAAAGCCCGACAGCAGGCCTTCCATCATCGTGGACGGCGTGGCGCCGCCCATCGGGTGATGCGCCAGTGCAGGCGCCGCCGCAAGGAAAGCCGTAAGGCCGACGACCAGACGCAGCATGGGAAACCTCCGAGAAACGAACGATTTGCCCTAAGCCCGCAGCGGACTTGGGCAATATGGAAATGGCCGGACGATGGAATCGACCGCCGAACGATCCTGAGACCTTAAAAGCCGGGGACTGCTGCGTCAAATGGCCGCCCTTGCGGAAGCCATCCGCCAAAGGTATGCGTACAGGCATGTTTTCCCGCCGCCGCAACAGCAGCTCCTGGTCTGCCAGCCTGGTGCGCCCGAACCTGGCGCGTCTGGTCGCGCTGCTGGCGCTGTTTGCGCTGACCTTCCACGGCCTGCTGCCCCTGACCCACCAGGTCGCCCGCCAGGTTCAGGAAGCGAATGGCATCGAGCAGATTGTGCTCTGCTCGGCGCTGGGCTTCCGCACCATCGCCATGAAGGACGGCGCACCGGTCGACCCCGATCCGTCCCGGAGCGGCAAGATCAGCAAATCCTGTCCGGTCTGCCTGACCTTCGCCGGGCTGCAGCCGGCCCTGCTGCCGCCTGTCGCCGCCGCACCGGCCATGCCGGCCACCTCCGTCACGGTGCTCTATGGCGCCGCCGCCAGCAGCACGCTGGCCCAGGCGCAGCATCTGCCACAACAGGCCCGCGCTCCGCCCGCCCTCTCCCTCACCTGACCTACGCCACCTTTCCGTTTCAGGTTTTCGGGAGTCTTCCCATGTCGATGTTGAAAATTGCCGGCGCGGCTGCGCTGGTTACCCTTGTTTCCGTCCCCGCCGCCCTCGCCCATATCGTGGCCGATCCGGCCGAGGCCAAGCCCGGCAGCTATTTCCGCACTGCGCTCCGTGTCGGTCATGGCTGCGGCGCCGGCAAGCCGACCACCGCGATCCGCGTCACCATCCCCGCCGGCGTAGTCAACGCCAGCGCGCAGCCGAAGGCCGGCTGGGAGATCAAGGTCGAGACCAGCAAGCTGGAAGAGCCGGTCGATGCCGGCCATGGCCGTATGACCGATACGGTGGTCAGCGCCATCACCTGGAGCGGCGGCAGCCTGCCGAATGAGCAGTTCGACGAATTCGGCCTCGTGCTGAAACTGTCGGATGCACCCGGCAAGCAGCTCGCACTGCCGGTGGTGCAGACCTGTGCCGGTGGTGAAACGCGCTGGGACCAGATCCCGGCGGCCGGCCAGCGCGCCGAACGTCCAGCCGCGCTGATCCGCATCGCTGACACCAAGCCCGATGCAGCGCATCACCATGGCCATGCTGCCGCAGCCGTGAAAGCCGGCGATATCGCCGTCGAGCAGCCCTTCGCCCGCGCCACGCCCGCCAAGGTCGGCGGCGTGTTCCTGACGCTCAGGAATGGCGGTGGCACGGCTGACAGGTTGGTGAAGGCTGCTTCGCCGGTGGCCGAGAGCGTGGAACTGCACACGCATATCAAGGATGGCGATGCCATGCGCATGCGTGCGGTGGAAAACATCCCCGTGCCGGCCCATGGCCAGACTGCGCTGGAACCCGGCGGTTACCACATCATGCTGATCGGGCTGAAGCAGGCACTGAAGGAAGGCGGCAGCTTCCCGCTGACGCTGACCTTCGAGAAGGCCGGCAGCGTGACCGTGACGGTTCCCGTGCAGAAGGCCGGCGCGTCTGCTGCTTCGGGCGGCCACGACCACAAGCACTAACCACCCGAATCGCAACTTTCCGGCCTCGACGCCCGGACTCCGTCTGCAGCTTTGCTGCGCGGATCCGCGGGCGCGGCCGGATCATTTCGCATGGATCACATCATGTCTCGTCTTGCCTTGTCCGGCCTGCTGGCCGCGGGCCTGCTTGCCACTTCCGCCACCGCCCAGGTCGTCACGCAACCGATCACCGTCACGGCCACGCCGCCTGACAATGACGCCATCACCGTGCCCGATGCCGAAGAGGCGAAGCGGCGCATCGAAAAAACCGCTGGCGGTGTCGATCTCGTCACCTCCGATGAAGTCCGCGACGGTCGCGCCAACAGCGTGAAGGATATCCTTGATTACGTGCCCGGCGTGTTCGCGCAATCGAAATACGGCCAGGAGGATTCGCGCTTGTCGATCCGCGGTTCCGGCCTGTCGCGCAACGTGCATCTGCGCGGCACCCGCATCCTGCGTGACGGCATTCCGATCACCGATGCCGATGGTTCCGGCGACACGATGGAGATCGATCCGCTGGCGGTGGATTACACCGAGATCTACAAGGGTGCCAATGCGCTGCAATACGGTGCGGCCCTGCTGGGCGGTGCGGTGAATTTCGTCAGCCCGACCGGCCGCAGCAATCCGGGCTTCCTGCTGCGCCAGGAATTCGGCAGCTTCGACAGTCTGCGCACGCAGTTCGGCATGGGCGGCGTGTCGGGCGACTATGACTACTACGTGACACCCACCTACAGCCATAGCAGCGGCTTCCGCGATCATACCGATCAGGATTACAGGCGCCTGAATGGCAATATCGGCTGGCGCTTCGGTGACGGCGCGGAAACGCGCTTCTTCCTCTCGGCTGCCGATATCAACCAGAAGATTCCCAGCGCACTGACCAGGGCGCAGGCACTGAGCAATCCGCAGCAGACTTCGCCCAACAGCTTCATCGGCAACACCAAGCGCAATATCGACAGCTTGCGCGGCGCCAACAAGACCAGCGTCCTGACCGATACGGGCGAAGTGACGGTGGATGCCTTCGCAGCGCGCAAGGAACTGTTCCATCCGCTGTTCGGCGGCTTCAACCGCGTGCTCGACAATGATGAGGTGAATGGCGGTGGCTTTGCGCGCTGGACCGACGAGCAGCAGATCGCCGGCCATCGCAACGAGACCACGCTGGGCGTCAATCTGTTCGGTGGTCGCCTGCAGGCCAAGCAGTACAACAATGTCGGCGGCTCGCGCGGCGCATTGCTGTCTGATTCCGACCAGATTTCGCGCAACTGGGAAATCTACGGCGAGACTGCCTTCTACGTGCTGCCGACGGTGGCACTGATCGGCGGATTGCAGGGCAGCTTTGCCTCGCGCGAATATCGCGACGAATTCCTCAGCGACGGCAATGCCAGCTTCAAACGCGACTACGACAGCATAAATCCCAAGATCGGTGCGCGCTGGGACTATGCATCGCAGCAGCAGGCCTTTGCCAACCTGAGCTGGTCGAGCGAACCGCCGCCATTTTCCGAACTGAGCACCACCGGCGTGCAGAACAACATCCGGCAGCAGGACTCGAAGACACTGGAATTCGGCCTGCGCGGGCGCAGTGGCGATGTCGCCTGGGATGCCGCCGTCTATCGCGCCTGGCTGCAGAACGAGTTGCAGTTCCAGACCGTCAACAACGTCACCAATGTGTTCAATGCCGATAGGACCATCCATCAGGGCATTGAACTCGGCGGCGACTGGACGGCGCTGCGCAACTTCGCGGCACGCGGTGACAGGGTGGCTTTGCGCGGCGCCTATACCTTCAACGATTTCCGCTTCGACAATGACGCAGTCTATCGCGACAACGACATCCCCGGCGCGCCGCGACATCTGCTGCGGGCCGAGCTGCGCTACAGCCATGCCAGCGGCTGGTATGCCGGTCCGAATGTCGATTGGGTGCCGCAGGGCTACTATGTCGACAATGCCAATACGCTGAAGACCACGGCCTATGCTTTGCTCGGCGCCAAGGCTGGCTACGATTTCGGCGGCGGGCTGAAAATGTTCATCGACGGCCGCAACCTGCTCGACAAGGCCTACATCTCCAACACCAGCGTGGCCGCCACCGCAACGGCGACCTCGGCCCTGTTCAATCCGGGCGACGGTCGCGCCGTCTATGCCGGCATCGAATACCGCTGGTAAGAGTTTTACGCCAGCATGATTACGGTTGCGCCGTCCCGGCGGCGCAACCGATACTGCCGGTATGAAAGTGATCCGGCAGCAGGGCGAACGCGGGACGTGGGAGATGGCCTTCGCCGCTCCCGCGTCGCCGCTGTCCGCTCTGGTCGACGCCTATATCGGCTACGACGAGCGCAACACGTCGTTCACGCGCCGCCACGAACTGCCCGGGCTGTTCGCCGTGCTGATCGTCAATCTCGGCGATCCGATCACCATCATCGATACGGCGGGCTACACGATTCCGGTGCGCAGCGGCGACGGTTTCGGCGCAGGGCTGAGCGATGCCTATGCGGTCTCCGAGACCAACGGCAACCAGCGTGGCTTCCAGGTGATGTTCACCCCGCTCGGCGCGCGGCGCTTTTTCGGCCTGCCGCTGCATCATCTCGCCAACCGGGTGTTCAGCCTGCATGACCTGCTGGGCGCGCCACGCGCGAGCGCGTTGATCGAGCGCCTGCAGGCGGCGAATGACTGGGCGACCGGTTTCCACCATCTCGAAGCCGCGATCCGCGCGCGCATGGCCGCCGAGGACGATTTCGATCTGGCCGGTGCGCGGCAGACCGCCTGGGCCTTGCGCCGGCTGCAGCAGGAGAGCGGCCAGCTTTCCATTGCCGCGCTGGCCGACGAGGTCGGCTGCAGCCGCAAGCACCTGGCCGCGACGTTTCGTGAGCATGTCGGTATTGCGCCCAAGACCGTTGCCCGCCTGCTGCGTTTCCGGCAGGTGCTGCAACTGGTCGACAGCGCAGAGCGCGTCGCCGCCCTGCAGATAGATTGGGCTGCGATCGCGCAGACGGCCGGTTATGCCGACCAGTCGCATTTCGCCAACGACTTCCGCCAGCTCACCGGCCGCACGCCCGGCGCCTATCTGGCACTGCGCCTGCCCGACCAGGCTGGCCTGCCGGTCGGGTAAGCTGGTTACATTTCTACAAGACTGCGTTGGCATGTCCGCCTAGCCTCGCCGGCATCGCAATTCCGGAGAGACTCATGTCCGATTCCCCCAGCATCTACCCGTTTCTGCAATATGCCGATGCGCCGGCCGCCATCGCCTGGCTGGAAGCGGCCTTCGGCTTCCGCAGCGTGATGGCGCATCCTGATGGCAAGGGCGGCATCGCCCATGCCGAATTGCAGCTCGGTCAGGGCATGGTGATGCTGGGCAGCCGCCAGACCGAAGGGCCGTTCGCCCTGATCCCGCCGAAGCAGGCCGGCTGCACCACGCAGGGCGTTTATGTGGTGGTGAAAGAGATCGATGCCCTCTTCGCGCGTGCCAGGGCGGCAGGGGCCGAGATCGTGATGGAGATCCGCGACACCGACTATGGATCGCGCGATTTCGCCGCCCGCGATCCGGAAGGCCATCTGTGGAGTTTCGGCACCTATGCTCCGGAACTGAAGCCGGATTAAATCTTTTTCATCTGGCATTCTTGGTGTTCTTGGCCGAGACTTCGCCACATTTCCCGGGCTAGGGTTCGCCTCTTCGTTACCCTTCCCGGGAATTCCCATGCCACAGACCGACACGCCGACCTTCTTCCAGGCCTTCTGGATGCTGGCCAGACCCTATTTCAGCGATCCGAAGGAACGCCGCAGCGCCTGGCTGCTGCTGACCGCCATCGTGATCCTGAACCTCGCCGGCGTGGGCCTCAGTGTATGGTTCAATTTCTGGTACAACACCTTCTACACGGCGCTGCAGGACAAGGATTACGACACGTTCAAAATACAGCTGCTGTATTTCACCGTTGTTGCCTTCGCCTTCATCATCGTGGCCGTCTACAAGCAGTATCTGCAGCTGATGCTGCAGATCCGCTGGCGCCGCTGGCTCACCGAGCATTGGCTGAACGACTGGCTTGGCGGCAGGAACTACTACCACATGCAGATGCTCGGGCTGGATACCGACAACCCCGACCAGCGCATCTCGGAAGACCTGCGGCTGTTCCCGGCCTATTCGCTGACGCTGACACTCGGCCTGCTCAACGCGGTCGTCACGCTGGTGTCTTTCCTCAGCATCTTGTGGACGCTGTCCGGGCCGCTGGATTTCACGCTGGCCGGCTACGAGATCAGCATTCCCGGCTACATGGTCTGGGCCGCGTTCTTCTATGCCGCCGCCGGCACCTGGCTGACGCATCTGATCGGACGGCCGCTGGTGCAGATCAATTTCGACAAACAGAAATTAGAGGCCGATTTCCGCTTCCATCTGGTGCGGGTGCGCGAACATGCCGAGGGCATCGCCTTCCAGCATGGCGAAGCGGTCGAACGCGCCGGGCTGGGCCAGCGCTTTGCGCAGGTCTTCAGCAATTTTTATGATCTGATGCGCAAGACCAAGCAGCTGACCTGGTTCACCTCGGGTTATGGCCAGCTGGCGCTGATCTTTCCCTTCGTGGTCGGCGCGCCGCGCTATTTCGGCGGCGCCATCCAGCTCGGCGGCCTGATGCAGATCGTCTCGGCCTTTGGTCAGGTGCAGGAGGCGCTGAGCTATATCATCAATGCCTATAGCGACATCGCCGAATGGCGCGCGGTGATCGATCGCCTCACCACCTTCCGCAACGGCCTGGACCGCGCACGCGACGTCGCTGCGCAGTCGCAGGTGATGGTCACCAAAGACGGCGAAGCGCTGAAGATCGCCGCGCTGCAGCTCGACCTGCCCGGCGGCAAGCCGCTGATGCAGGTCGATGGGCTGCTGCTGACGGCGGGCGACAGCCTG
>JAGXRD010000012.1 GCA_018336035.1 Alphaproteobacteria bacterium
CTCTCCCACTGCGTGGGCGAGGGGAAAGAAAGCTCCCTCTCCCGCAGGGCGGGAGAGGGTTGGGGTGAGGGTGGACTACAAATCTCACGGCTCCCGCTTTCCCGGGGACGGCGTTTGTGGCTGACTGCCGGCCATGGGAACGCTGCTCAACGTCTCGCTGCCGTTTTTCGGGCTGATCTTTGTCGGTTATGCCGCCGGCTGGACCCGCATCATCACGGCGCAGGCCTATCTCGGCCTGAATGCCTTCGTGATCTGGTTCGCCCTGCCGGCCATGCTGTTCATCAAGATGGCGCAGGCGCCGGTCTTCACGGCGTTTGACTGGAAATTCGTCGCCGCCTATAGCGGCGGCGGCCTGATCGCCTATGCCTTCACGGTGGGCCTGAGCCGCCTGCTGTTCGCGATGAACTGGGGCGAGCGCGCCGTGCAGGGCATGTCGGCTTCATTCGGCAATGTCGGTTTCATGGGCCTGCCGATTCTGGTGACGCTGTTCGGCGACGCCGCCGTGCTGCCGGCCGTGCTGATCATCGTCTTCGACCATGTGCTGCTGATCCCGCTCACCACGGCGCTGATCGAGGGCTCGAATGGCGGCAATGCCTCGCTGCCGGCGATCTTCAAACGCGTCGCTGCGAACATGGCCCGCAACCCGCTGATCATCTCGACCTTTGCCGGCCTGCTCTGGGGCCTGACGGGCCTCAGCCTGTTCAGCCCGCTGGAAACCCTGCTCAACCTGCTGGCCAATGCCTCGGCGCCCTGTGCGCTGTTTGCGCTCGGCCTCACGCTGGTCGGCCGGCCGATCTCGGAAGGACTCGAACAGGTCTCGCTCGCGGCGGTCGGCAAGCTGGCGGTGCATCCGCTTATTGTCTGGATGCTGGCGACCTATGTGCTGAAGCTGGATACCTTCCTGACCGCGGTCGCGGTGATCCAGGCGTCGATGCCGACGGCGGCGAATGTCTATATCCTCGCCACGCAGCAGAATACCTATGTGCAGCGCGCGTCCTCGACCATCCTGGTGACGACGGTGATCGCCACCATCACGGTGTCGGCCTTCATGGTGCTGTTCACGGCGTATTAGAGTTTGGTCCGCACCGACCACAGTTCCGGGAAGAAGCTGCGCTCCAGCGCCTGGCGCAGATAAGCCACGCCGGCGCTGCCGCCGGTGCCCTGGCGCATGCCGATGATGCGCTCCACCGTCTTCATGTGGCGGAAGCGCCATTGCTGGAAACTGTCCTCCACATCGACCAGTTCCTCGGCCAGTTCGTAGAGATCGAAATGGGTTTCGGACTCGCGATAGATCAGCCCCCAGACATCTTCCACGCGGCTGTCGGCCTGATGCGGTTTGGTCACGTCGCGGTTGAGGATATCTGCCGGCACCGGCAGACCGCGCCGCGCCAGCAGGCGCAGGGCTTCGTCATAGAGGCTCGGTGCATTGAAGGCGGCTTCCAGCGGGCCGTGGATGTCGGGCCGATGTGCATGTGGCTTCAGCATCAGTGCATTCTTGGCGCCGAGCTTGAATTCGATCTGACGATACTGCCAGGACTGGAAGCCCGAGGATGAGCCCAGCGACGGACGGAAGCGCAGGTAATCGGCCGGCGTCATGGTGCTCAGTACATCCCAGGCCTGGATCAGCTGGATCTGGATGCGCGACACGCGCGACAGGCATTTGAAACTGGGGCCCAGTTCGTCGGCCCGGATATGGCGGATCGCCATGTCGAGTTCGCTGTTCAGCAGCTTCATCCACAATTCCTGCACCTGGTGGATGGTGATGAACAGCAGCTCATCCTGCTCGCCCGACAGCGGCTGCTGCGCCGACAGCAGGGTGTCGAGCTTCAGATAGTCGCCGTAACTCATGCGGTCGGAGAAATCGGTCTGGATACCGTCGGTCGTCATGGGCTTGCTCCGAGCATTACTTTAAATCTAAAGTATCACGACCGCCCGGCAGAGCAAACAGCATGACGATCCTCGATCTGAAACGGCAGTTTTCACAGTTCCTCAGCAGCGACCCGGCACGCCTGCATTTCGCCGCCCATAGCCATTCCTGCTGGCCCGATGCCAGCCGGGACGGGCAATTGCTGGCTTGGGATCAGGCTGCAAAACTAATCGACGGCAAATGGGAGCATGTGCTGGGCAGCGTCTATCCGGCCGCGCAGGCACATGTGGCGCGGCAGCTCAGTCTGCCCGATCCGGACAGCGTGGTCTTCGCACCCAACACGCATGAGCTGGTGAAGCGCATCCTGTCCTGTTTTCCGGTCGGCAGGCCGATCCGGCTGCTGACCAGCGACAGCGAGTTTCATTCCTTCGCGCGCCAAGTGGCGCGCATGGAGGAAGACGGGCTGGTCGACGTCACCCGGATTCCGACCGTGCCGTTCGACAGCTTCGCGACGCGTTTCGCCGAAGCAGCAAAAGCCAGCGCCTATGACCTGATCTTCGTCAGCCAGGTTTTCTTTAATTCCGGTTTCGCGGTGGAAGACTTCAGCGGCATCGTGGCGGCGGCTGGCGAGGCCATGCTGGTGGTCGACGGCTATCATGCCTTCATGGCGAAACCGGTCGACTGGTCGAAGCTGGCGTCGCGCGCCTTCTATATTGCCGGCGGCTACAAATATGCCATGGCCGGCGAGGGCGCCGTCTTCATGCATTGTCCACCCGGCTGGGGCGAACGGCCGCGCGATACCGGCTGGTATGCGGCCTTCGGCGCGCTCTCGGCCGCGCAGGACAGCCGCACGGCCTATACCGACACCGGCTGGCGCTTCATGGGGTCGACCTTCGATCCGTCAGGGCTCTACCGCTTCAACGCCGTGCAGGACTGGCTGCAGCGTGAAGGCATCACGGTGGCGGATATCCATGCCCATGTGCGGGCGCTGCAGGACCGCTTCACGGCGGCGCTGCCGGCAGGACCTTTAAAGGCCGCACAGCTGGTGGTGCCGCAGGATCAGCCGCGCGGCAATTTCCTGACCTTCGAACTGGAGAATGCTGCGACTGTGCAGATGCAGCTCGCGAAAGCCAAAGTCGTTACGGATTATCGCGGCACGCGGCTGCGCATCGGCTTCGGCCTGTATCATACGGCCGAAGATGTCGACGCGCTGCTGGCGCGCATTCAGACTTTATAAGACGGGTCCTTCGCATCGAGCATGCGCAGCAGGCCGCCCCAGGCCAGACCGCTGACATCGATCTTCGAGCCGCGCACCTGCGCCTTCACCAGCTCCTGCACCTCCGGCTTGGCCGGATGCAGCTTCACGCCACCGGCCAGCGTCTTCACCTGGGCCTGGCAGGCGCGTTCCAGCAGATGGATGTTGAGGAAGGCCGAGGCGACGGTCCTGCCGCAGGCCAGCGTGCCGTGCTGGCGCAGGATCATCAGGTTGTTCATGCCCAGATCGGCGACCAGCCGTTCGCGCTCGTCCAGATTGAGCGCGATGCCTTCGTATTCGTGATAGCTCAGCATGCTCAGCGCGATCATCGCGGTCTGGCTCAAGGGCAGCAATCCGTCCGCCTGCGCCGAGACGGCAATGCCATCGCTCGTATGCAGATGAATCACGCAGCCGACATCGTGGCGCGCCGCATGGATGGCGGAATGGATGGTGAAGCCGGCCGGATTGATGATGTGGGCGGTCGGGGAGACGATATTGCCGTCAAGATCCACCTTCACCAGCGATGATGCGGTGATCTCGTGGAACATCCAGCCATAGGGATTGATCAGGAAATGCTCGTCGGGTCCCGGCACGCGGGCTGAAATATGCGTGAAGATCAGGTCGTCCCAGCCGTAATGCGCCACCAGACGATAGGCGGCGGCCAGGTCGGTGCGGACCTGCCATTCCTCGGCGCTGACCTGTGTGCGGATATCGGTCACAGGCTTGAGTGCGGCGGCAGGCGGTGTCATGGCGGTCCTCCGGTTATTTTCTTATTGGACTTTAGTCTGAGGCCAAATGGTGCGGCTCGTCAAATTGGTTCGTACGCGACAAACCGGGACTTTGCGCGTCCATGCACGAAATTGTGCAATGCGGGGCGTAACTTCCGAATAAATTCCGCTTGCCCCGGGCAACGTATACGCCCAATGATGGCGGCGCTCGATTCAGGTTAAACACAGCCGGTTACGGCAAAAACATTCCACGGGAGGAAATGATGACCGAGCGTAAAGACACCCCAGTTGCGTCCGAAAAAGCGGGTGCGTCCAAAAAGTCCGGGCGTCGCCAGTTCCTGCGTGGTGCCGGCCTGGCCGGCGCTGCCGCCGTCGCCACCGTGGCGATGCCGCAGGTGTCGCGCGCCCAGACCGTGACGCTGAAATACCAGTCGACCTGGCCGACCAAGGACATCTTCCACGAGATGGCCACCGACTTCGCCACCCGCGTCAACGACCTGTCGGGCGGCCGCCTGAAGCTCGACGTGCTGGCCGCCGGTTCGGTGGTGCCTGCCTTCGGGATGCAGGATGCGGTGCATAGCGGCGTGCTGGATGCCGGTCATGGCGTGTCGGCCTACTGGTACGGCAAGCACAAGGCCTTCTCGCTGTTCGGCACCGTGCCGCCGTTTGGCTGGGATGCCAATGGCGTGATGGCCTGGATGAACTACGGTGGCGGCTACAAGCTCTACAATGAGCTGATGCACGACATCCTGAAGCTGAATATCGTCGGCTTCATGTCAGGCCCGATGCCGGCCCAGCCGCTCGGCTGGTTCAAGAAGGAAATCAAGACAGCCGATGACCTGAAGGGCATGAAGTACCGCACCGTCGGTCTTTCGGCTGACGTGTTCAAGGAGATGGGCGCCGCCGTTACTATCGTGGCGGGCGGCGAAATCGTTCCGGCGATGGATCGCGGCCTGCTGGATGGTGCGGAATTCAACAACCCGTCGTCGGACCGCGTGCTGGGCTTCCCGGACGTTTCGAAGGTCTACATGCTGCAGAGCTATCACCAGGCAGCTGAGATGTTCGAAATCCTGGTCAACAAGACCAAGTACGATGCCATGCCGGCCGAGCAGAAGCAGATCCTGAAATACGCCGCCGAGGCCGCCTCTGCCGACATGTCGTGGAAGGCGCTCGATCGCTATTCCAAGGATTTGGCCGAGATGCAGAGCAAGGACAAAGTCCGCGTTTTCCGCACGCCGCGCGCGGTGCAGCAGGCCCAGCTCAACGCCTGGGATACGGTGCTGAAGGCGCAGAATGAGGAAGCCTTCTTCGCCAAGGTCATCAAGTCGCAGCAGGATTGGGTGCGCCGCACGGTGCGCTACGAACTGCTCAACAACCCGAGCAAGGAAATGGCCTACAACCATTTCTTCAACCGCAAGGGCTGAGGCCTAATACTTCGAGTGTGTGCGGGAACCGCTGGGCGACCAGCGGTTCCCGTCGTTTAAGTGGGACTTGCGTAAACAACGTATAAAAATACGCGGAACAGGGACGCGCATGGACAACAAGTTGGTTTTCTGGATCGAAACAATTAACACCTGGGTCGGCAAGGCGTTCGGATGGTGCATCCTGCTGCTGACGGCGGCGACCAGTTACGAGGTTTTTGCCCGCTATGCACTGGGCGCGCCGACCGAGTGGGCTTTCGATGCCGCCTACATTCTTTACGGCACACTGTTCATGATGGCGGGAGCCTACACATTGGCCCGCAACGGCCATGTGCGCGGCGACTGGATCTATCGCAACTGGAAACCGACCACACAGGCCAAGTCCGACCTGATTCTGTATTTCGTTTTCTTCTTTCCCGGCATCGTCACGATGTTCTATGTCGGCTGGGACTATGCCGCCTATTCCTGGTCGGTGAAGGAGCGCAGCCTGTTCACGCCCGCTGGCCCGATCATCTATCCGTTCAAGACCATCATCCCGATTGCCGGCGCGATGATGATCGCCCAGGGCATCGCCGAGGTCTTGCGCTGTATCTATTGCATTCAGAATGGAAACTGGCCGCCACGGCTGGGCGACGTCGAGGAACTGGAGCAGGTGTTGCAGAAGCAGTATGGCGCTGAAGGTGCCAACGGGGAGAAGGCGTGATGACTGATCCCCAGGTCGGTATCCTGATGCTGGTGGTGTTCCTGTTCGCCATCGGCTTCGGTTTTCCCATTGCCTTCACCCTCATGGCCATCGGCGTCGGCTTCGGCTACTACGCGATGGGCAGCCACATTTTCGAACTCTTCGTGCAGCGCACCTTCAGCGTTATGGCCAATGACGTGCTGATCTCGGTGCCGCTGTTCCTGTTCATGGGATATATCGTCGAACGCGCAAATATCCTCGATCGATTATTCTTAAGTATCGAGCTGGCAGCGAAAAACCTGCCGGGTTCGCTGGCGCTGGCGACGCTGATCACCTGCGCCCTGTTCGCCACCGCCACCGGCATCGTCGGCGCGGTGGTCACGCTGATGAGCCTGCTCGCCCTGCCGGCCATGCTGCGGGCTGGCTACGACCCGAAGCTGGCGGCCGGCGTCGTCTGCGCCGGCGGCTGTCTCGGCATCCTGATCCCACCCAGCGTGCTGCTCATCCTCTATGGCGCCACCGCGGGTGTCTCTGTGGTCAAGCTCTATGCCGGTGCTTTCTTCCCGGGCCTGATGCTGGCCGGCCTGTACATGTCCTATGTGATCTTCCGCGCCATCGCCAATCCGGCCGTGGCGCCGAAGCCGCCGAAGGAAATCCTGGACGCGCCGCTCAGCAAGGTGCTCTGGGCGCTGGCGACCTCGTTCCTGCCCCTGGCGCTGCTGATCTTCACCGTGCTGGGCGCCATCCTGTTCGGCCTGGCGACGCCGACCGAGGCGGCAGCCGTGGGTGCGGCCGGTGCCATCGTGCTGGCGATCTGCTACCGCAGTTTCGATCTCAAGAAGCTGACCGAGTCGGTCTACCTGACGGCCCGCTCGGCGGCGATGGTCTGCTGGCTGTTCGTCGGTTCGGCCACCTTCTCGGCGGTGTTTGCCTATTTGAACGGCCATGAAGTGGTGCGCCAGCTGATCGACTATCTCGATCTCTCCGGCACGCAGTTCATGATCCTGGCCCAGTTCATCATCTTCCTGCTGGGCTGGCCGCTGGAATGGACCGAGATCATCATCATCTTCGTGCCGATCTTCCTGCCATTGCTGCAGCATTACGGCGTCGATCCGCTGTTCTTCGGCGTCCTGGTCGCGCTGAACCTGCAGACGTCCTTCCTCACCCCGCCGGTGGCGATGGCGGCCTTCTACTGCAAGGGCGTGGCGCCGAAATCGCTCACCATCGACGATATCTTCAAGGGCATCTATCCCTTCGTCGGCATGGTGCTGGTGGCGATGGTGCTGATGTATCTCTTCCCGGAGATCGCGCTCTGGCTGCCCGAACAGCTCTATGGCGGTGGCGGTGAAGCGCCGGCCGGCGCGCTGGACAGCGGCGGCCAAGGCGGCGGCACCTCGCTGTTCGAGCCGGATGTCGAAGTCGAGAGCGAAGGCGAGGTTGCGCCGCCGTCAGACTGACGCGCATCTCACAGACAAAAAAAGGGCCGGGGAAACCCGGCCCTTTTTCATTTTCGGATATTAAAGCTCAGGCGGCGTAGAAGCTCTTGCCACCGGCCGCCATGTCGCGCAGCAGCTTGGGCGGCGTGAAACGTGCGCCATGCTTCTGCGCCAGCTGGTCGCATTCGGCCACGAAGGGCTGCACGCCCACGGTGTCGATGTTGCTGACCGTGCCGCCACGGAAGGGCGGGAAGCCCCAGCCCATGATCGAACCGACATCCGCATCGCGCACGTCGATCACGACCTTTTCCTCCAGGCAGCGCGCGGTCTCGACCGACTGGATATAGACCAGCCGCTTGATCACATCCTGCACATCGGGCTGTTCGGCCTCCGGTTTGACCGGGAAGTGCTTGGACAGCTCAGCCCACAGCTTCTTCTTGCCGTCGGCCGGATAGTCGTAGAAGCCCTTGCCGGCCTTCTTGCCGATACGGCCAAGCTTCTCGACCATCGTCTGCAGCACCGGTTCAGAGCCGTCGCTCTTGTAGGCGTCGCCAAGGTCCTTTTTGGTCTGCTGGCGCACGCGATACATCAGCTCCATCGACACCTCATCGGCCAGCGCCAGCGGACCCACCGGCATGCCGGCCATCTTGCCGGCATTTTCGATGATCGCCGGATGGACACCCTCGGCCAGCATGGTCAGGCCTTCGGTGACGTAGGTGGCGAAGACGCGGCTGGTATAGAAGCCGCGGCTGTCATTCACCACGATGGGCGTCTTGCGGATCTTCTTCACGAAGTCCATGGCGCGGGCCAGCGTCTCATCCGAGGTCTGCTTGCCGCGGATGATCTCGACCAGCGGCATCTTGTCGACCGGCGAGAAGAAATGCAGGCCGATGAAGTTGGCCGGCCGGCTGCTGGCTTCCGCCAGGCCGCTGATCGGCAAGGTCGAGGTGTTCGACGCGAAGATGGCATCGGTCGCGATCTGCGCCTCGGCCTTCTTCGTCACATCCGCCTTGATATTGCGGTCCTCGAACACGGCCTCGATGATCAGTTCGCAACCTTTGAGATCGTCGTACGAGGTCGTCGCCTTGATCAGGCCGAGCTGCTTTTCCTTGTCGGCTTCGGTGCCGCGCTTGGACTTGATGCGTTTATCGAGCAGGGCGGCGGAATAGGCCTTGCCCTTGTCGGCCGAGTCCTGCGTGGAATCCAGCAGCACGGTCTGGATGCCAACCGACGAGCAGGCCCAGGCGATGCCGGCGCCCATCATGCCGGCGCCGAGAATGCCGACCTTGGTGTAGCTCTGCGTCGGCACGTTCTTCGGGCGGTTGGCCAGCTTGTTGGCTTCGCCGATCGAGAAGAACAGCGAGCGGATCATGTTGCGCGCTTCCTTCGACTGCGTACAAGCGACGAAATACCGGCTTTCGATCTTCAGCCCGGTATCGATATCGACCAGCATGCCTTCATAGACGCAGGACATGATGTATTGCGCATTCGGGTAATTGCCCTGCGTCTTGGCGCGCAGCATGGCATTGCCGGCGGTGAAGACCTGCGCGCCGCGTGGCGTGTTGGCGGCTTCGGGCACGCGGAAGCCCTTCTGGTCCCAGGGCTTCACATGGCTGCTCTGGCCCTCATTCAGGATCCAGTCCTTGGCGCGCTTGAGCAGGTCGGCAGGTGCGACGACTTCATCGACCATGCCGAGTGCCAGAGCGGCCTTGGGATCGACCTTTTTGCCTTCCAGCATCATCGGCAGCGCCTTGGACACGCCGATCAGGCGCGGCAGGCGCTGGGTGCCGCCGGCACCGGGCAGCAGACCGATGGTGGCTTCCGGCAGACCGATCAGCGCCTTCGGATTGTCGGCGGCAATGCGGCGATGGCAGGCGAGGCAGATTTCATAGCCGCCGCCCAGTGCCGTGCCGTTCATCGCGGCGACGAAAGGCTTGCCGGCCTTTTCGATGTCGCGGAACAGCTTCTGCAGCGCAAAGCTGTTCTGCGTCGCCTTGGCGGCGTCCTTCGACTCCTTCAGCAGGTTGGTGAGATCGGCGCCGGCGACGAAATCGTTCTTCGCCGAGGTGACGATCACGCCCTTCACGGCCTTATCGCCGATCGCCTTATAGACGGCATCGCGGAAGGCGCCGATGCTGTCGCCGTTCATCACATTCATCGGCCGGTCGGCCATGTTCCAGGTAATGGAGGCGACGCCGTCGCCGTCAACGTTATAGTCGATCATTGTTTCGTCCCTGACTATATGCAGCGCTTAGACGCGCTCGATGATGGTGGCGGTGCCCATACCGGCACCGACGCAGAGCGTGACGAGCGCAGTGCTCTTGCCGCTGCGCTCCAGCTCGTCGACCATGGTGCCCAGGATCATCGCGCCGGTTGCGCCCAGCGGATGACCCAGCGCGATGGCGCCGCCATTCACGTTGATCTTGTCATGCGGGATGTTCAGCGCCTGCATGAAGCGCAGCACCACCGAGGCAAAGGCCTCGTTGAGTTCCCACAGGTCGATGTCGGACGGCGTCATGCCGGCGATCTTCAGCGCCTTTTCGGCGGCGAAGCTCGGGCCGGTCAGCATGATGGTCGGCTCCGAGCCGATGGAGGCGAAGCTGCGGATGCGGGCGCGCGGCTTCAGGCCGGTCCTGATGCCGGACTCTTTATTGCCGATCAGCACGGCGGCGGCGCCGTCGACGATGCCTGAGGAATTGCCGGCATGATGCACATGCTCGATCCGCTCGACATCCGGATAGCGCTGCATGGCGACCGAATCGAAGCCGAACTGCTCGCCCATGACGGTGAAGGACGGGTCGAGCGAGGCCAGCGTCTGCATGGTGGTGTCTGGGCGTAGATGCTCGTCGCGGTCCAGGATGGTCAGGCCGTTGATGTCCTTGACCGGGATGATTGACTTGCTAAAGCGGCCTTCGTCCCACGACCGCTTGGCGCGCTTCTGGCTTTCGACGGCATACGAGTCCACGTCATCGCGGCTGAAGCCGTATTTGGTGGCGATCAGGTCGGCCGAGATGCCTTGCGGCACAAAGTAAGTCGGGAGCGCCACGGCCGGGTCTGTGGCCCAGGCGCCGCCATCGGAGCCCATCGGCACGCGGCTCATGCTTTCCACGCCGCCGCCGATCGCCATCTGCGACTGGCCCGACATCACCTGCGCGGCCGCCATATTGCAGGCTTCGAGACCCGAGGCGCAGAAGCGGTTGATCTGCACGCCGGCGGTGGTTTCGGCATAACCGGACTGGATCACGGCGACGCGGGCGATATCGGCGCCTTGCTCTCCTACTGGCATCACGCAACCCAGCACCACGTCGTCGACGAGAGAGGTATCGAGCGAATTGCGGTCGCGCACGGCTTCCAGCGCCGTGGTGGCCAGCCGCATCGGGGTCACTTCATGCAGGGCACCGCTGCTGCGGCCCTTGCCGCGCGGCGTACGCACGGCGTCATAGATGAAGGCTTCGGTCATGGTCTCTCTCCCTTTGCTCTCTCTTGTCTGTCGTCGTTTACGCCGGATACCCGGATATGTAGCGCCGCTTACAGCGTGCGGCTGATCAGTTCCTTCATGATTTCGTTGGTGCCGCCATAGATGCGCTGCACGCGGGCATCGGCATAGGCGCGGGTGATCGGATATTCCCACATGAAGCCGTAGCCGCCGAACAGCTGCAGGCAGCGGTCGAGCAGCTTGCACTGCAGATCGGTACACCAGTATTTCGCCATCGCCGCAGTGGCGACGTCGAGCTTGTGGCTGGCCACCATCTCGATGCATTTGTCGACGAAGACGCGGGCAATCTGCGTTTCCGTCTTCAGCTCGGCCAGCTCGAATTTGGTGTTCTGGAAATCCAGCACCGATTTGCCGAACACCTTGCGTTCGCGGGTGTAGTCCACGGTCCATTTCAGTGCGGCTTCGCAGCTGGCCACCGCCATGATGGCGATCTGCAGGCGTTCCCAGGCCAGTTCCTGCATCAGGTAGAAGAAGCCCTGGCCTTCGCCGCCCAGCATGTTTTCCGGTGGCACGCGTACATCGGCGAAGAACAGCTCCGACGTATCCTGCGCCTTCATGCCGAGCTTTTCGAGATTGCGGCCCTTGGTGAAGCCCTCGCGGCCGGCCTCGACCAGGAACAGCGAGGTGCCCTTGGCGCCCTGCTTGGGATCGGTCTTGGTCACGACAATGACCAGGTCGGCATTCTGGCCGTTGGTGATGAAAGTCTTCTGGCCGTTGATGACGTATTCGTTGCCATCGCGTACGGCGGTGGTCTTCACGCCCTGCAGGTCGGAACCCGCGCCCGGCTCGGTCATGGCGATGGCGCCGATCACTTCGCCGGTGGCCATCTTCGGCAGCCACTTCTTCTTCTGCTCTTCCGAGCCATAGGCGAGGATATAGGGCGCGACGATGTCGGAATGCAGCGAAAAGCCCGGACCGGTGCAACCGGTATAGGCCTGTTCTTCCATCAGGATCGCCGAATACAGCCGGTCGACGCCGGAACCACCGTATTCCTCCGGCATGGTGGCGCAGAGGAAGCCGGCTTCGCCGGCCTTGCGCCAGACATCCTTCGGCACGATGCCGTCTTCTTCCCACTTGGCGTGGTGAGGGACGACCTCGCGCTCGAAGAACTTGCGCGCCGCCTCGCGGAACATCTGGTGGTCTTCGCCATAGATGCTGCGCGGGATGCCGTATTCGGTCATTCGTTTCCTCCGACTAGACTTGGGCCATCCACTGGATGGCGCGGGTGTTAGAAATTGGCGGCCTTCAGCATCATGGTGCTTTCCGCGCCGGCCTGGATCTTGGCCAGCTGCGCCGCCGTATCGGGCAGCATACGGTCCATGAAGAAGCGGGCCGTCACCAGCTTGGTTTCGTAGAAGTCCTTGTCGCTCGCGCCTTCGGCCAGCTTCTGCTTGGCCACTTCGGCCATGCGGGCCCACATGAAGCCCAGCGCAACCAGCGCGAACAGGTTCAGGTAATCCCACGAGGCCGCACCGGCTTCGTCCGGATTCTTCAGGCCGCGCTCGCTGACCACCGCGGTGGCGGTCTGCAGGCGTGCAAAGGCCTTGGCCAGCGGCATGACGTAATCCTTGCCGATGCCCGGATCCATCATCTTCTCTTCAATATAGCTCGACACCGGATGGAAGAAGCGGCGCGCGAGACGACCGATGCCGGTCGGAAGCTTGCGGCCGACCAGATCGAGCGCCTGGATGCCATTGGCGCCTTCATAGATCATCGCAATACGCGCATCGCGCACGAACTGCTCCATGCCCCATTCGGCGATATAGCCATGGCCGCCATAGACCTGCTGGGCCATGGTGGCGCACTGATAGCCGTAATCGGTCATATAGGCCTTCACCATCGGGGTGAGGAAGGCCACGAGATCATCGGCTTCCTGGCGACGCTCGGCATCGGGATGTTTGGCGGCAATGTCCAGCTCGATGCCGGTCCACAGCGCCAGCGCGCGGCTGCCTTCGGTGAAGGCCTTGATCGTCATCAGCATGCGCCGGATGTCCGGATGCACAATGATCGGATCGGCCGGCTTTTCCGGGTTTTTGGTGCCGGTGATCGAGCGACCCTGAAGACGGTCGTTGGCGTAGGTCAGAGCATTCTGATAGGCGACCTCGGCCTGGGACAGGCCCTGCACGCCAACACCGAGACGGGCGGCGTTCATCATCACGAACATCGCCTGCATGCCCTTGTGCATCTGGCCGACCAGCCAGCCCTTGGCATTGTCGTAGTTCAGCACGCAGGTGGAATTGCCGTGGATGCCCATCTTGTGTTCGATCGAGCCGCACGACACGCCGTTGCGGGCGCCGAGCGAGCCGTCGTCGTTGACCATGAATTTCGGCACCAGGAACAGGCTGACGCCCTTGATGCCTTCCGGGCCGCCCGGAATCTTGGCCAGCACCAGATGGATGATGTTCTCGGCCATGTCGTGTTCGCCGGCCGAGATGAAAATCTTGGTGCCGGTGATCAGGTAGCTGCCGTCACCCTGCGGCTCGGCCTTGGTGCGCATCAGGCCCAGATCCGTGCCGCAATGTGGCTCAGTCAGGTTCATGGTGCCGGTCCATTTGCCCGACGCCATGTTGGGCAGATACTTGTCCTTCTGCTCCTCGGAGCCGTGGCGCAGCAGCGCCTCATAGGCGCCATGGGTCAGGCCGGGATACATGGCAAACGCCATGTTGGCCGAGGACTGGATTTCCGCCATGGCGATGCCGAGCACATGCGGCAGGCCCTGGCCGCCGTATTTCTCTTCGGCCGTCAGCGCGCCCCAGCCGGCCTCGCAATACTGCTTGTAGGCTTCCTTGAAGCCGGTCGGCGTGGTGACCACGCCATTGTCCCATTTGCAGCCTTCCAGGTCGCCGACGCGATTCAGCGGCGCGGTGACCTCGCTCATGAACTTGCCGCCTTCTTCCAGCACGGCATCGATCACGTCGCGGCTGGCATCGGTGAAGCCCAACTGGTTGCTCATCTTTTCCATCTGCAACACATCGTGCAGCACGAACTGGAAGTCCTTGATCGGGGCGGTATAGCTCGGCATGGCCTGTCTCCCTCAAAGCACGCTGCGTCAGTTACGCAGCGGCTTGCCCTTGGTCAGCATGTGTTCGATACGGTCGAGCGTGGCGCTGGTCTTGATCAGCGCCATGAAATTCTCGCGCTCGAGTTCCAGCAGCTTCTTCTCGGTGATCACCTCGGTCATGTCGGTCTTGCCGCCCGACACCACATTGGCCAGCGCACCGGAGACCACCACGTCATGTTTGGTGGCCTTGCCCTGCTGGTGGAAGCCTTCGACGGCGAGGCTCATAGCCGCCTTGGCGGTCGGGCCCGGCAGGCTGATTTCCACTGGCACTGGCGGCTTGTAGTCCTCCGCCAGCTTCAGCGCCTTGGCCTTGGCATCGGCCAGCAGGCGGCGGCGGTTCATGGTGATGCCATCGCCATCGCGCAGGATCAGCATGTCGCGCGCTTCCATCGCCGAGGTCGCGACCTTGGCAGTGGAAATCGCCTCGAACACCTGGGCCAGCGCCGGCATCGGACCGCCCGGGCGCTTCTTGTTCGTGATCGCGCGGGTAATCAGCTCCTTGCAGCCGCCCCAGCCCGGGATGACGCCGACGCCGACTTCCACGAGGCCCATATAGCTTTCGGCATGGGCCTGGATCGCATCGGAATGCAGCGTGATCTCGCAGCCGCCGCCCAGCGCCATGCCTGCCACCGCCGACACGACAGGGAAGGGCGCGTATTTCAGCTTCATATAGGCGTCCTGGCCTTCGCTGATGCCCTGCTCGATGGCAGGCCACATGGCGATATTGGCCTGGAACAAGGCGATACCGACATTGGCGCCGACCGAGAAGTTGTCGGCATCGCTACCGATGATCAGCGCCTTGAAGCCCTTCTTGTCGATCTTGCCGGCTTCCTTCACCATCGTGATGATATCGGCATCCACCGCATTCATCTTGGTGTGGAATTCCAGGCAGGCGACGCCGTCGCCGACATCCCACAGGCTGGCGCCCTTGTTCGACGCGATCGGCTGCTTGCCGCGCTTCATGTCGGCCAGCATCCAGGCATCGGGTGCCACCACGATCTCGGCATAGTCGCCCTTGGTGGTCAGGCGGTAGGCCTTGCCATTCTCTTCCTTGTAGAACGGCCGGCCGGCGGCGATCTCCACCATCTTCGGGATCGGCATGCCGGCAGCTTTCAGCTTGTCGGCGAACCACTGCGTGCCGAGCTGGTCGATCTGCTCGAACGGGCCGTATTTCCAGGCGTAGCCGGTCTTCATCGCCAGATCGACGGCGAGAATGTCGTCCACGATTTCCGGCACCAGGTCGGCGGCATAGCTCAGCACGCGGCTGGCAACGCCCCAGGCATACTGGCCGCCCTTGTCGGGATGCTCGACCAGCGTGCGGAGGCCCTTTTTGGCGACCTTTGCAGATTCAAGATTGGCGCGCTTCGTGGCGCGATACTCGCCGGTCTTGAGATCCAGCGCTTCCTTGCCGCGATTGCGGTAGAAGCCGCCCTTGCCCTTGCGACCTGTATAACCGTCCTTGATCATCTTCTGCATCAGGGCATTCAGCGGATGATCCGCCTTGTAGAAAAGATGCAGCGGATCGGTTTTGGGCAGGGTCTTCAGCATCGAACCGACCACATAGGGGCCGAGATCGATACCGGTGAGATCGGCGAGGCCGAAAATGCCGGTCTTGGGAATGCCCATCGGCTTGCCGACGATGCTGTCGGCTTCTTCCACCGTCAGGCCCATGTCATAGGCCAGCGCAGTGGCCACCGTGGACCAGTAGATGCCGATGCGGTTGGCGATGAAGCCCGGGCGGTCCTTGCAGTCGACCACTTCCTTGCCGAGTTTGACGTCGCCGAACTTGCGCAGCGCGTCGATCACGGCGGGCTTGGTCTTGGGGCCCTTCACCAGCTCGAACAGGCGCATGTAGCGCGGCGGGTTGAAGAAATGCGTCACCGCGAAATCGGCCGCGAAGCTTTCCGGCAGGCCTTCGGTCAGCAGGTCGAGTGGGATCGTCGAGGTGTTCGAGGTAACGATCGAGCCCTTCTTGCGCTTCTCTTCGAGCTGCGCATAGAGCTTCCGCTTCAGATCGATATTCTCGATGATCGCTTCGCAGATCCAGTCCACGTCGGCGAGCTTGTCGAGGTCGTCTTCCAGGTTGCCCGGCGTGACCAGCTTGGCGACCTTCGGATGCATGAAGGGCGCGGGCTTGGTCTTCAGCATCTTCTCGATGGCGCCCTTGGCCAGGGCACTACGGTCATTGGCGCCTTGCGGCACGATATCCAGCAGGATGACGGGAATGCCGGCATTGGCGACATGGGCGGCGATGCCCGACCCCATCACGCCGGCGCCGATCACCGCGACTTTCTTGATCTCGGTCATGACTTGCGACTCCGCTCGGCGATCAGACAGCTTCCAGCACGGTGGCGATACCCTGACCGCCGCCGATGCACTGGGTGGCCAGTGCGAACTGCTTGCCTTCGCGCTTCAGCAGCGACGCGGCCTTGCCGGTGATGCGCGCGCCGGTGGCGCCCATCGGATGGCCCAGGGCGATGGCGCCGCCATCCAGGTTGACCTTCTTCATGTCGTATTTGGCTTCAGCCACGCAGCCCAGCGCCTGGGCGGCGAAGGCTTCGTTCAGCTCGATGATGTCGATATCGCCCAGCTTCAGCCCGGCGCGTTCCAGCGCCTTCTTGGTGGCCGGCACCGGACCGATGCCCATCAGTTCCGGCGCGCAGCCGGCAACGGCGACCGACTTGATGCGGGCCAGCACCTTCAGGCCATGCGCCTTGGCGAAATCTTCCGAGCAGACCAGCGTGGCCGAGGCGCCATCGGTCAGCGGCGAGGAGGTGCCGGCAGTGACGGTGCCCTTCTCGTCGAAGGCCGGGTTCAGACCGGCAAGGCCTTCCGCCGTGGTGTCCGGGCGGATGCAGCCGTCCAGTTCGACGCGGTTGTTGCCGTCGACGATGGCGACGATCTCGTCTTTCAGCTTGCCGGCCTTCTGCGCCGCGGCAGCCTTGGCATGGCTTTCGACGGCCATCTGCTCCTGCGCCTTGCGATCGATACCGTATTTCTTGGCCAGGTTCTCGGCGGTGATGCCCATCGAGACATAGGCCTGCGGATAGTCCTGCAGCAGCTTCGGATTCGGCAGGGTATTGAAACCGCCCATCGGCACGCGGGTCATGCTTTCGACGCCGGCGCAGATGAAAGCTTCGCCGGCCTTCATCTGGATGGCGCCGGCGGCCTGATGGATGCTCTGCATCGACGAGCCGCAGAAACGGTTCACCGTGGTGCCGGCCGCTTCCTGCGGGATGCCGGCGAGGAAGCTGATCAGGCGGGCCACGTTCAGGCCCTGCTCGCCCTCGGGGAAGGCGCAGCCCACGATCACATCCTCGATCGCCTTCGGGTCAACGCCGGTCCGCTCGATCAGGGCTTTCAGCACCTGCGCGGTCAGGTCGTCGGGACGAACCTTGGCCAGCGCACCCTTGCGGGCCAGCGTGAAAGGCGAGCGGGCATAGCCGGCGATCACCACGTTGCGCATCATGACGATGTCTCCTTAGCGAGAACGGACAGAGATATTGGTTCTTTGAGTACGAGCATTCGAACCGGCGCCGGTTGCGACGGCGCCGGGTGTTCGGGCCGGGCCTTATTCGGCGACGGCGGCGTATTCCTGCGGGGCGCGGCTCTGCACGAATTCCTTGAAGGACTGCGCGGCCGGGCGGTCGCGGTTCAGCTTCAGGAAATCGTCCAGGATACGGACATCCTGCTTCAGCTGGGTGATCGCCTCTTCGATATCCTCGCGCTGGGTTTCCAGTGCGGCGAGGCGGTCGCGCGAACGCTTCAGCGTCAGTGTCAGTTGCTCCATGCGGCCATCGCCCAGATCGTAGAGGTCGATCATCTCGCGGATCTCGGCCAGGCTGAAGCCCAGGCGCTTGCCGCGCAGGATCAGCAGCAGGCGGGCGCGGTCACGCTTGGCGTAGACCCGCATCATGCCCTGCCGGCTGGGATGCAGCAGGCCCTTGTCTTCGTAGAAGCGGATGGCGCGCGGGGTCACTTTGAATTCGTGCGCCAGATCGGTGATCGTGTAGGTCTTGTTATCCGACACGGTAAGCCCTCCCTTAAGGCTTTGTTTCTCACTTGGGTGGAGTCTTAGTTTCCGTTTACGTCAACGTCAATCCGAATCTCATTCGCATCGCTTGAATCTATAAAAATACTGGAAAACTGCGAATTATGATCGTAGACTGCGTATCAGGCAATCGGAGGAAACAACTATGTCCGACAATCGGATAAAGAGCTACGGCGAATTCTGGCCGTTTTATCTGCGCGAGCATGCCAAGCCCGTCACCCGGGTCTGGCATTACCTCGGTACCACGCTGGCACTGCTCAGCCTCGCTGCGTTGTTCGTGACCGGAGACTGGCCCTGGCTGCTGGGGGCGCTGCTGATCGGCTATGGCCCAGCCTGGATCGGGCATTTCTTCGTCGAGAAGAACAAGCCGGCCAGCTTCAAATACCCGCTCTGGTCCTTCGTCTCCGACTTCCGCATGTATTTCAGCTTCCTTTCGGGTCGCCTGGGCGGAGAACTGGAGCGCGCGGGCGTGCCGGCCGGAACCGGCCATAACAGCCGCGCCAATGCAGGCTGAGCCCGACGGAGGCTGGGGCGAGACCGAGTCGGTCTCGCCAGTCGCGAGGTTTGCGCGGGAAAATCACACAATCGCAACGATTGCCGTGGCAGTTTGGCGACAGCGCTTTATAAGCAGTAGTTAGTGTTTCTCGCCGCGTAGTCGTCAGGGTCCGGCCACAATTATGCAAATCTATCTGCCCATCGCGGAGTTGTCGGTCAGCATCTGGTTGCTGCTCGGCCTCGGCGGGGCGGTCGGTTATCTCTCCGGACTGTTCGGCGTCGGCGGTGGCTTCCTGCTCACGCCCTTGCTGATCTTCATCGGCGTGCCGCCGCCGGTGGCGGTGGCCACCTCGGCCAACCAGGTGGTGGCGGCCAGCGTCTCGGCGGTCTACGCCCATTGGCGCAAGGACAATGTCGATTTCAAGATGGGCACCATGCTGCTGCTCGGCGGCCTGGCCGGCTCCAGCTTCGGTACGTATCTCTTCACCGTGCTCAAGCGCATCGGTCAACTCGATGCGGTGATTGCGCTCTCCTACGTGATCATCCTCGGCACCATCGGCGGCATGATGCTGACCGAAAGCATCCGCGCCCTGCGCGCCAAACCGGGCACGACACCGGTGGTGCGACGCAAGCGTCTGAACGACCATGCTTTCATCCGCGCCTTGCCGTTCAAGATGCGCTTCCGCAAGTCTCAGCTTTATATCAGCGCATTGATGCCGCTGGTGCTCGGCTTCCTGGTCGGCATCCTCGCCGCCATCATGGGCGTGGGCGCCGGCTTCCTGCTGGTGCCGGCGATGATCTACCTGCTTGGCATGCCGACGGCCATCGTGGTCGGTACATCGCTGTTCCAGATCATCTTCGTGACCGCCAATGTGACCATGCTGCATGCGATCACGACGCAGACGGTGGATGTGACGCTGGCGCTGATGCTGCTGGTCGGCTCGGTGATCGGTGCGCAGTATGGCGTGCGGCACGGCGCGCGCCTGCGCGGCGAACAGATTCGCGGCCTGCTGGCGGCCCTGGTGCTGGCGGTGGCGATTGCGCTGGCCATCGAACTGATCCTGCCGCCCGACGACCAGTTCTTCCTTGAGGCAGGCCCACGATGAAGTGGCTAGGCTTCATCCTGATGCTGCTCTGCGGCGCAACCGAAGCCTTCGCGCAGGCGACGCCGAATGCGCCACGCGGACCGGTGCCGGCAGATGCGCCGCTGATCACCGATTTGTCGTCGCATCTGATCGCGATCACCTCCAGCTTCACCGGCACGGACCTGCTGCTGTTCGGCGCCATCGATGAACCGGGCGAAGTGGTCGTCGTGGTGCGCGGGCCGACCTCTACGTCGGTGGTGCGGCGCAAGCGACCGACGCTGGGCTTCTGGCTGACGCGGCGTTCGGAAAGCTACGATAACGTGCCGGCCTATTATGCCGTCGCCAGCAGCAAGCCGCTGAAGGAGATTGCACCGGTCAATCTGCTGCAGCGCCTGCAGATTGGCACGGAAAATCTTCGCTTCCGCTATCTCGGCCCGCGTCGCCCCGACGATGTCGCGCATTATCATCAGTCCATCGTACGATTGAAGATTCGCGACGGGCTGTATCGCGAAAATATCGGCGCCATCGATTTCCTCGGTCCCAAACTGTTTCGCACCGCGATCAGCTTCCCGTCTACGGTCCCGGTCGGTACCTACCAGACCGAAGTTTACCTGATCCGCGACAATCGCATCGTCGCCGCGCAGTCGACGCCATTGTTCATCGACAAGCAGGGCATCGAGCAGCAGGTGTATGATTTCTCGCGCGCAGAACCGGCTGTCTACGGCCTGGTGGCTGTCTTGCTGGCGGTCTTCTCCGGCTGGCTGGCGGCAGTGGTGTTCCGTCGCGGCTGACCTTCGATATTTGAACTGGTCTGACTTGGTGCGGCTTGCGTCATCTGGTGATTGTGCCAAGCTTGCCGCAGACCTTTTGGAAGAGTGAGTGCCCCGATGGACAAGGATACGCTGGAGCAGACCCGGCGCGAGCTGCGCCGTTTTGTACGCGAAAAGCTGGTCCCCCTCGAAAAACAGGTTGCCGACGAGGATCGCATCCCCGATGAGATCCGCCGCAGTTTTGCCGAAATGGGCCTCTACGGCATTTCCATCCCGGAAGAATACGGTGGCCTCGGCCTCGCGATGGATGAGGAGGTCGAACTGGTCTTCGAACTGGGCTGGACCTCGCCGGCCTTCCGCAGTCTGTTCGGCACCAATGTCGGCATCGGCAGTCAGGGTATCCTGATCGACGGCACCACCGAGCAGAAGCAAACCTGGCTGCCCCGGCTGGCCAGCGGCGAGGTCACGGCCTCATTCGCACTCACCGAACCTGAAGCCGGCTCGGACGCCGCCAGCGTGAAGACGCGGGCCGAGCGCCAGGGCGATCACTACATCGTCAATGGCACCAAGCGCTTCATCACCAATGCGCCGCATGCTGGCATCTTCACGTTGATGGCGCGCACCGATCCGAACAACAAGGGCGCCGGCGGCGTCACCGCCTTCATCGTCGAGGCGAAGACGCCCGGCATCACCATCGGCAAGCCGGACAAGAAAATGGGCCAGCGCGGTTCGCATACCGCCGATGTGATCTTCGACAATGTGAAAGTCCCGGCCGCCAACATCATCGGCGGCAAGGAAGGCCAGGGTTTCAAGACCGCGATGAAGGTGCTGGATCGCGGGCGTCTGCATATCTCGGCGATGTGCGTCGGCGCCGCCGAACGCCTGATCCATGAATCGGTGAGTTACGCGCGTGACCGCAAGCAGTTTGGCCAGGCGATCGCCGAGTTCCAGCTGGTGCAGGCCATGCTGGCCGACAGCAAGACAGAGGCCTATGCGGCGCGCTGCATGCTGCGCGATGCGGCAAAACGTTATGCCGAAGGCGAGAATGTCTCGCTGGAAGCCAGTGCCTGCAAGCTGTTCGCCTCCGAGATGGTCGGCCGCGTGGCCGACCGCGCCGTGCAGATCCATGGCGGTTCGGGCTATATCCAGGAATATGCCGTCGAGCGCTTCTACCGCGATGTGCGGCTGTTCCGGCTTTATGAGGGCACCAGCCAGATCCAGCAGCTGGTGATCGCCAGGCAGATGCTGCGTCAGGCCGAAACCGGACGGGACGCCTGATTCATGCCTGAAGACGCATCAGGCAGACAGAGCGCGACCCGACTCGCGGTTATTCTCGTCGGCATCTGCTTCCTGCTCAACGTGCTGTCGCGCGGCATGGGTGAGAGCTTCACCACCTTCCTGCTGGCGCTGACCGCCGAATTCCAGGCCAACCGCGCCGATGTCGCCGCGATTTACTCACTGCAGATGCTGCTGGCCGGGCTCTGCGCCCCGCTGGCGGGATACTGCTTCGACCGGTTCGGACCACTCAAAATCTATATCGGCGGCATGCTGCTGCTGAGTGCCGGCCTGATGCTGGCCTCCTTCGGCAGCGCGATCTGGCATCTCTATATTTTCATCGGTATCGGCGTCGGCGGCTCAGCTGCTTTCCTCGGCAATGCGCCGCATTCGGCGTTGCTGACGCGCTGGTTCGAGGGCGGAAATCTGTCGCGGGCGATGAGCGTGGTCTATGCCGCGCTCGGCGTTGGAGCCCTGCTGGTGGTGCCGTTGGCACAGTACATCATCGAGACGCTGGGCTGGCGCAACGCCTATCGCATCCTGGCGGGTATCGTGCTGCTGACGATGCCGGCGCTCCTGCTGGTGTCATGGCCCACGGCGCAGGTCGGCCGTCTACTGCCGCCGAAACCGAAAGCCACCGACGGCGATGTGGCCGAGGCCGCCGCCGCCGCCGCGATCGAATGGACCATCGGCAGCGCCATGCGCAATCCGGCCTTCTGGGGCCTCACCTCGGTTTTCTTCTTCACCTCGGCCGGCATGTTCTCGGTCATGGTGCAGGCGGTCGCCTACCTGGTCGAACTCGGCTATGCCCCGCTCAAGGCCGCCTCGATCTATGGCTTCGTCGGCGTCCTGACCCCGATCGGCATCCTGGGTTTCTCCTCGCTCGACGTGCGGATCGGGCGGCACGCATCCGCCGCGATCTCCTATGCCTTCAGCCTGCTGGGTCTCGCGGCGCTCTGGGCGCTCGCTCTGTGGCAGTCGCCGCTGCTGCTCTGGGCCTTCGTGCTGCTGGTCGGGCTGTCTTTCGGCGCCCGCGGGCCGCTGGTGGGCGCCACCGCGGCGCGGATTTTCCATGGCCCCCGTTTCGGCATGATCTTCGGCACCATGATGGTCGGCAGCGGCCTGGGCGTGAGCTTCGGCACCTTCACCGGCGCCACCCTGCACGATCTCACCGGCGGCTATACGGCGGTCTTCCTGTTTTCCGGGGTCTGCGTGCTGCTGGGTGCCATGCCGTTCTGGACCTACAGCGCATTGCGCCGCTTCGGACCATAGGAGCCTGGCCAATAGTCTCTGGGCGGTACCTATTGCAGCCCTGCCCGATTGCAGCGATGCAATGGGCGGGTTGAAAGCAGGGGCGGAATCCCTATCATTCTGCAAAACCGCCCCCAGAAACGCGGCCCGGCAAGATGGGTCGTGTCTTCCCTGAAAGGACTGCCCGCATGACCAAGTTCGGCCAGAGCCAGCCGGTTCGCCGTGTCGAGGACCAGCGCTTCATCACCGGCAAGGGGCGCTATGCCGATGACATCAGCCTGCCGGATATGGTCCAGGGCGTGTTCCTGCGTTCGCCGCATGCCCATGCGAAAATCCTGAAGATCGACACCACGGAAGCCAGGCAGGCGCCGGGCGTGCTGGCGGTCTATACCGTGGCCGACCTCAAGGCCGCCAATATCGGCCTGCTGCCCTGCACGATCCCGCTGAAGAACCGCGACGGTTCGATGCGCGCCGATCCGCCGCGTCCCGCGCTGGCCGACGGCATGGTGCGCCATGTCGGCGATCCGGTCGCCTTCGTGGTGGCCGAAACCGCGGCGCAGGCGCGCGATGCCACTGAACTGATCGAGGTGGATTACGATCCGCTGCCGGCGGCTGCCAATCTGGCGACCGCGATGGAGCCCGGTCAGCCGCAGATCTGGCCCGAAGCGCCGAACAACCGTGTCTTCGACTGGGAAGTGGGCGACAAGGCCAAGGCGGATGCGCTGTTTGCCACGGCGGCCAAAACCGTGAAGCTGACGCTGGAAAACAACCGGATTATCGTGGCCTCGATGGAGGCGCGCGTTTCGCTGGCGGCGTTCGACAAGCAGACCGGCCGCTTCGCGCTGCATGTCCCGAGCCAGGGCGTCTGGGTGCTGAAGAAGACACTGGCCAAGATCTTCAGCCTGCCGGAGGAGAAATTCGCCGTATATACCGACGATGTTGGCGGCGGTTTCGGCATGAAGATCTTCATCTATCCCGAACAGGTGATGACGCTGTTTGCCGCCCGTGCGCTCGGCCGCCCGGTCAAGTGGACGTCCGAACGCAGCGAAGCCTTCCTGACCGACACGCATGGCCGCGCCAATCTCACGCATGCCGAAATGGCGCTGGACAAGGACAATCACTTCCTGGCGCTGCGCGTGCATAACATCGCTGATATGGGCGCGTATCTGTCGACCTATGCGCCGATGATCCCGACCATGGCGGGCACCAAGGTGCTCAGCTCGGTCTATCGCTTCCAGGCCGTGCATGCCCGCGTCGAGGGTGTGTTCACCAATACCGTGCCGGTCGATGCCTATCGCGGCGCCGGCCGCCCGGAATCGAATTACATCATGGAACGGCTGATCGACATTGCGGCACACGAGCTGAAGATCGACCGCGCCGAACTGCGCCGCAAGAACTACATCCCGGCCGATGCCTTCCCCTGGACCAGCGCGATGAACCTGGTCTACGATTCCGGCGATTTCGCCAATACGGCCGACACCGCGCTGAAGGCCATCGACTGGGCCGGTTTCGAAGCGCGTCGCGCGGCTTCGGCCAAGCGCGGTCTGCGCCGCGGCATCGGCATGGCCTATTATCTCGAAGCCACCGGTGGCGCGCCGACCGAACGTGCCGAGATCCGTTTTGCGGAAGACGGCCTCGTCGATGTCTATGTCGGCACGCAGTCGACCGGGCAGGGCCATGAAACCGCCTATACCGGCATCATCTCGGAACTGCTGGGCATTGGCGTCGACAAGATCCGTATCCGCCAGGGCGACAGCGACATGATCCCGACCGGCGGCGGCACCGGCGGTGCGCGCTCGCTGTATTCGCAGGGCGGCGCGCTGCTCAAGACCAGCGACGCGGTGATCGAGAAGGGCAAGACGATGGCGGCCGAGATGCTGGAAACGGCTGCGGGCGACATCGAATTCGCCGCCGGACGTTTCGCGGTGGCTGGCACGGATCGCGGCGTCGGCATCATGGACGTGGCGGCCGAGGCGCGCAAACGCGCCGGCGTCGGCTACGAACAGGCCGCCGGCCTCGATACCGCCACGGATCACCAGATCCAGGCGATCACCTTCCCCAATGGCTGCCATGTCTGCGAGGTCGAGATCGATCCTGCCACCGGTGTGACCCAGGTGGTGCGCTATGTGGTGGCCGACGATATGGGCCGCGTGATCAACCCGACCATCGTGAAGGGCCAGATCCATGGCGGCGTCGTGCAGGGCGTCGGTCAGGCACTATACGAGCATGTGGTTTATGATGAAGACGGCCAGTTGCTGACCGGCAGCTTCACGGATTACTGCATGCCGCGCGCCGACAACTTCCCCGATATCGAAGTGATCCTGTGCGAGGTGCCGTGCAAGACCAATCCGCTCGGCGTCAAGGGCGCAGGCGAGGCGGGTGCGGTCGGCTCGGCGCCGGCGACGATCAGCGCCATCGTCGATGCGCTGGCCGATCTCGGTGTCAGCCATGTCGACATGCCGGCCACGCCGCTGAAACTGTGGCAGCTGATCAACGAACGCCAGGCCCAGGCTGCGGAATGATGGCGGCCGAATAGCCCATAAAGGGCCTGACGAAACGAAAACGGCGGGCCATGCCCGCCGTTTCTGTTTGTGCC
>JAGXRD010000013.1 GCA_018336035.1 Alphaproteobacteria bacterium
AGGCGCACCAGCGCCTGCGTGCCGGTCAGGAAAACCCGACCACGTTCGAGGGTGTATTTATCGTCCAGCGTAACATTCGCCAGCATCCGGTGCTCCTCCCGCTACCGTAAGCGCCGTATCCGGCGCGCCTGCTGCCAATTAGGTCAGCATTGCTTACCTAATTATAGGGCGGTCGCTCCGCTCGGTCGAGGGAAAACCGCTTGGCCAGGAGCCGCTCCGGGGGCCGGTTGCTCTTTCAAGTGATTGTGGTAGTTAGCGCGATACAGTCAACGCAGCACAGCCCATTCTGGATCGAATTTCATGGCCATTTTGCTCACGGGCGCCGCCGGTTTTATCGGCTTTCACGTCGCACAGGTTTTGCTGCAGCGCGGCGAAGACGTGATCGGCCTGGATAATCTGAACGATTATTACGATCCGACGCTGAAGCGCGCACGACTTGAGCAGCTGCAGGCCCATAAAGGCTTTCACTTCTTCCAGATCGACATCGCCGAGCCTGATGCAGTGCGGGATGCGGCGAAAAATTTCGAGATCGACCGCGTCATTCATCTCGCCGCCCAGGCGGGTGTGCGCTATTCGCTGATCAACCCCTACGCCTATATCCGCGCCAACGTGCTCGGCCATACGGTGATGCTGGAATTCGCCCGCAGCCTGAAAAACTGCCGGCACTTTGTCTATGCCTCGTCCTCGTCGGTCTATGGCGGCAATACCAAGCTGCCCTTTGCCGTCGAAGACCGTGTCGATTCGCCGGTCTCGCTCTATGCCGCGACCAAGAAGGCCGACGAGCTGATCAGCCATGCCTATTCGCATCTGTTCGGCTTCCCGCAAACCGGCCTGCGTTTCTTCACGGTTTACGGCCCCTGGGGTCGGCCCGACATGGCGATGTTCATCTTCACCAAGGCGATCTACGAAGGCCGTCCGATCCAGGTGTTCAATCACGGCAACATGAAGCGTGATTTCACGTACATCGACGATATCGTGAATGGCGTGATCAAGACGCTGGACAATCCGCCGCCGCCGAACGAACAGGGCCGCCCGTATCGGCTGTACAACATCGGCAACAACCGGTCCGAGCCGCTGATGCGCATGATCGAACTGATCGAGAAGGCCGTCGGGCGCGAGGCCAAGAAGGAATTCCTGCCGCTGCAGGAAGGCGATGTGCCGGCCTCATTCGCGGATATCTCTGCCATTCAGCGCGATACCGGCTTTGCGCCGACCACGCCGATCGATGTCGGCATTCCGCGCTTTGTCGACTGGTATCGCCGCTACCACAACCTGGTCGGATAAGCCGTTGAGCGAAGTGCCGCAGATCAGCCCGGACAGCATCGATCCCAAAGTGGTCGAGGCGATGGTGCTGCAGGGCATTCCGCATTGCGCGGCGCTGGGCGTGCGGGTGATCGAGGTCAAGTCGAGCCATGTGACCCTGTCGCTGCCCTACAATGCCGATCTGGTCGGCGATCCGGTCAGCGGCATTCTGCATGGCGGCGCCGTCACCTCGCTGATCGACAGCGTGGCCGGAATGGCGGTGTTTGCCGCGCTGTTCGCCGCGCAGCAGAAGCTGCAGGCCATCGCCACGCTCGATCTTCGCATCGACTATCTGAAACCGGCACTGGCGCAGAAGGAACTCTACGCCACGGCCGAATGCTACAAGCTGACGCGCTCGATTGCCTTCGCGCGTGGCCGTGCCTATCACCCGGAAACGCCGGATGATCTGGTGGCCAACTGCGTCGGTACCTTCATGATCGGCTCCTCCGACAAGCCGCCGCTGCCCAAAGGTGCGAAAGTGCCGGGAACACAGCCATGAGCGTCGATTTCGAGAAGCTGATCGCCGAAGCGCGGGCGCAGCGCGATTTCTCGCCTTTCATCGCGGCCGTACCGTATTTCCGTTTCCTGGGGCTTCGTGTGAAGCCGGGTGACGGCGAGGGCGAGTTGATCTGCGTGCTGCCGGCCGATCCCAAGCTGATCGGCAATGCGCGGCTGCCGGCTTTGCATGGGGGCGTGGTCGGCGCGCTGCTGGAATCGGCCGCCATCGTGCAGCTGATCTGGTCGGCCGATGCCGACCGCATCCCGAAAATCATCGATCTTCAGGTCGATTACCTGCGCTCGGCCCGGCCGGTCGAAACCTTTGCCCGGGCGATTATCACCAAGCACGGTCGCCGCGTCGCCAACGTGCGGGCCGAAGCCTGGCAGGACGATCCGGCCCGGCCGGTCGCCGCCGCGCATGCGCATTTCCTGCTGACCTGATAAAGAGTTCCGGCGCATTTTTGCCCCATTTCCCGGCTTGATTGACGGGATTGTCACGTCTGGCGGTCTGGTCAAACCGGCCGGCTCTGCCCATATACTGGAGCAGTTATAAAAAGAGGAATTCTCCCCCCATGGCTTCTCCCGCCGTTTCCACTGTCAGCACTGCCCCGGCCAACGATCTTGGCGCACTGCCGGTCTGGGACCTGACCGATCTCTATCCCGGCCTGGAATCTACGGAGCTGAAGCGCGATCTCGCCAGCGTGGCCGAGCGTGCCGCCAAGCTGGAGCAGCAGTGGAAAGGCAAGGTGGCGGGCGCGACTGGTGAACAGCTGGCCGGCATGATCGTCGAATACGAGAAACTGCAGGACCTGATCGGCCGGATGTATTCCTATGCCTCGCTGGCCTATGCCGGCGACATGGCCGATCCGAAGATCGCCGGCTTCTACCAGGACATGCAGGAGAAGCTGAACGACATCGGCACCAAGCTGCTGTTCTTCACGCTCGAGATCAATCGCATCGAGGATGTCGATATCGAGAAGAAATACATGGAATCGGCCAAGCTGGCGCATTACCGCCCCTGGCTGCGCGACCTGCGGCTGTTCCGCGACCATCAGCTGGAGGATGAACTCGAGCGGCTGCTTCACGAAAAGGCCGTCGCCGGCCGCGCGGCCTGGAACCGCCTGTTCGACGAAACCATGGCGGGCCTGCGCTTTGCCTGGGGCAAGGAGCAGCTGACCGCCGAGCAGGTGCTGCACAAGCTGTCGGACAAGGACGCCAAGACGCGCAAGCTGGCGGCCAAAACACTGGCGAAGGTCTTCAAGCAGAATATCCGGCTGTTTGCCCTGATCACCAACACGCTGATCAAGGACAAGGAGGTGGAAGACCGCTGGCGTAAATACCCTACGCCGGAGGCCTATCGCCATCTCTCCAACTGCGTCGAACCCGAAGTGGTCGATGCGCTGACCGATGCCGTGACGGCAGCCTATCCGAAACTCTCGCATCGCTACTACAAGCTGAAGGCGAAGTGGATGGGCACCAAGAAGCTGAACTGGTGGGATCGCAATGCGCCGCTGCCGGAAGACAGCGACCGCATGATCGGCTGGGACGAGGCGCGCGACACCGTGCTCAAGGCCTATGGCCGCTTCTCGCCGGAGTTGGCTGATCTGGGCAAAAAGTTCTTCGACAATGCATGGATCGATGCCCCGGCGCGGCCGGGCAAGGCCTCGGGTGCTTTCGCGCACCCCACCGTGCCGAGTGCGCATCCGTATCTGCTGCTCAACTACCAGGGCCGCACGCGCGACGTGATGACTCTGGCCCACGAACTCGGCCATGGCGTGCATCAGCTGCTGGCCGCCGAGCAGGGGCCTCTCATGTCGGATACGCCGCTGACTCTGGCGGAGACGGCATCCGTGTTTGGCGAGCAGCTCACTTTCCGCGCGCTGCTCGATGCCGCCGGGCCGGAACGCCGCAAGATCATGCTGGCCTCCAAGGTCGAGGACATGATCAACACCGTGGTGCGCCAGACGGCTTTCTTCAAGTTCGAGCGCAATCTCCACGCGGCGCGGCGCGAGGGCGAGCTGACGCCCGACCGCATCGGCGAAATCTGGATGGGCGTGCAGGGCGAGAGCCTCGGTCCCGCGCTGAAGCTGGACCAGGATTACAGCAGCTTCTGGTGCTATATCCCGCATTTCGTGCATTCGCCGTTTTATGTCTACGCCTATGCCTTCGGCGACTGCCTGGTGAATGCGCTCTATGCGCGCTACCAGGATGCCGAGCAGGGTTTCCAGGAGAAGTATTTCACCATGCTGCGCGCCGGCGGCACGCTGCGGCACAAGGAACTGCTCGAACCTTTCGGTCTCGACGCTTCCGATCCGGCCTTCTGGTCGAAGGGGCTTGGCGTGATCGAAGGCTTCATCGACGAACTCGAACAGCTCTCATAACCATGGCAGAACACGACACGCCGCTCGGCCGCGTCCGCCGTTACGCCAAAGTGGGCGCCTCCGTCGGAGGTCTGGCGGCGCGGCTTGGTGCCGAGCGTGTGTTGGGCGTCAAGATGGATCGCGCCCAGCATGCCGCCGATCTGCGTGCCGCGCTCGGCGGGCTGAAAGGCCCGCTGATGAAGGTGGCGCAGATCATGTCCACCATCCCGGACGCGCTGCCCAAGGAGTATGTGCAGGAACTGGCGCAGTTGCAGGCCAATGCGCCGGCCATGGGCCAGGCTTTCGTCAAACGCCGCCTGGTGGCCGAACTCGGACCGCAATGGCAGTCGAGATTCAGCAGTTTCGACCTGACCGCCTCGGCCGCCGCCAGCCTCGGACAGGTGCATCGCGCGACAGCGACAGACGGCACCCAGCTTGCCGTAAAGCTGCAATACCCCGACATGGCCTCGGCAGTAGAAGCCGACCTGCGGCAGCTCAAGCTGATTTTCGGCATCTATCGCCGTTACGACGCCGCCATCGACACGCGGCATATCCATGACGAGATCGCAGCCCGCCTGCGTGAGGAACTCGACTACGAACTCGAAAGCCGTCACATGCGCCTCTACGGCGCCATGTTGAAGGACGAGACCGGCGTGCATGTGCCCGAGGTGGTGGCCGACCTCACCACCAAACGCCTGCTGGCGATGACCTGGCTGGAGGGCCGCCGGCTGCTGGACTTCAAGGACGCGCCGCTCGAAACCCGCAATGCCATCGCGCTCAACCTGTTCCGCGCCTGGTATGTGCCGTTCTACCGCTGCGGCGTGATCCATGGCGACCCGCATCTGGGCAACTACACGGTCCGCGACGATTTCGGCATCAACCTGCTGGATTTCGGCTGTGTCCGCATCTTCCCGTCGAAATTCGTCGGCGGCGTGATCGACCTCTATCGCGCGATCTCGACCAACGACCGTGCGCTGGCCGTGCATGCCTACGAGACCTGGGGCTTCACGGGCCTGAGCAACGAGGTGATCGATACGCTCAATCTCTGGGCTGAATTCGTCTATGCGCCATTGCTGGAAGACCGGCCGCGCAGAATTCAGGAGATGGAATCTTCCGGAGTCTATGGCCGCGAAGTGGCCGAGAAGGTGCATCATCAGCTCAAGTCGCTGGGTGGCGTGACACCGCCGCGCGAATTCGTGTTTATGGATCGCGCCGCCATCGGCCTGGGCGGCGTGTTCCTGCATCTGAATGCCGAGATCAACTGGCACCGGCTGTTCCACGACCTGATCGAAGGCTTCGATGTCGTGGCGCTGGAAAAGCGCCAGAAAGCGGCGCTGAAAATCGCAGGGCTCCAGGCGACTTAAGTCTTTGCGTCCAGCACGCTGCGTAGTTTCTCGGCCAGGTCGGCACGCCGGTAGGGCTTGCTGAGGAATTCCACGCCGGGCGGGATTTCCTCGTTGCCCTGCACCGATCCTTTGGCGAAGCCCGAGGTCAGCACGACCTTGATGCCGGGACGTTGGCCACGTGCCAGCATGACCAGCTTGGCGCCGCTGATGCCGCCCGGCATCACCATGTCACTGAACACCAGATCGACAGTCGCCTCATGCTTCAGGATATTGAGGGCGACCTGGCCGTTATCGGCCTCCAGTGTCTGGTAGCCGAGCTGTTTGAGCTGCGTCACCACCACCTTGCGCACATCGGGATTGTCTTCCACCACCAGAATGCATTCACCGCCGCGCGGCTCGGGCCGCGACGCCGCGGCGATCTGGCTGGCCTCGGCGGCACTCTCGGGGGCGCGCGGCAGATAGAGCCGCACCGTCGTGCCATGGCCATGTTCGCTGTAGATCTTGATATGGCCGCGCGACTGCCGTGCGAAGCCATAGATCATGCTCAGACCCAGCCCGGTGCCGGCGCCGACCGGCTTGGTGGTGAAGAAAGGTTCGAAAGCCCGCGACAGCGTTTCGGCCGTCATTCCCTTGCCAGTATCCGAGACGGCGATCATCACGTAGTGGCCCGGCACCACCTCGGCATTGGCGCGACAATAATATTCGTCGAGCATCACATTCTCGGTCTCGATGGTGAGACGTCCGCCGGATGGCATGGCATCGCGCGCATTGATCGCAAGGTTCACCAGCGCCGCGTCGAACTGCGCCGGATCGGCAAAGGCATCGTCCAGGTTGGCGGCAAACCCCGCCCTGATCTCGATGGTCTCGCCCAGCGTGCGGCGCAGCAGGTCGATGGTTGCGGCGATGCGGGTGTTCGGGTCGAAACGTTCGGCTTTCAGCGACTGCCGCCGCGCAAAGGCCAGCAGTTGACGGGTAAGTTCGGCACCGCGCAATGCGGCATGCAGCGCATTCTCGGCATATTCCCTGGTTTTCCTGTCCGCTGCCGCATCGGCGACGATCATGTCGAGATTGCCGATCATGACCGCCAGCAGGTTGTTGAAATCATGCGCGATACCGCCGGTAAGCTGTCCGATGGCATCCAGACGCTGGGCTCGACGCAGCCGCTCTTCCTGCACGCTATGCTCGGTCATGTCGCGGCCGATGAAGAAATACTGCTCTTCCGGTTCCGACCATACGCCAGTCCAGACCAGCGGTACGGGATGGCCCTTCATATGGACATAGCGACACTGGAAATTGCGCATCTGGTTGCCGCGACGCGCCAGTCTCATCTCGTTGCGGGTGTTTTCCAGATCGTCGGCAAACAGGAAGTCGATGGCGTTGCGCCCGATCATGCTGGTATGGGGCCGGCCGAGGATGGATTGCGCGCTGGGGCTGACGCGGATCAGATTGCCCTTGCCGTCGACGACAAGAATAAGATCCAGCGATGTTTCAAACACTCGCTGGTTGATCGCGCTGTCGACAGTTTGCGGTCTGGTGCTGGCCTGATCGTCCATCTCGCCCGCTTCCGTAACGACGGACCTTTCGCCAGCAGGCATTGTCGACAATTTCTTCAAGCATTTAAACCGAAAATTGCAGAGGTTTGATGGCTCTGATGTGAGGTTTCCAGTGGAACTTTCCACATCCTGCCGTATTGCAGATAATCTGCTGTGAGGAATTCCTATGCCGCCCCAGACGCCGCCCAGCCAGACAGCCCCGGAGCAACCCATACAGGGAGCGCAGCCGGGCGCCGGTCACGAGCCGCCGGCCTTTGAATCCGATCTCGACCGCCATCGCGCCAGTGTCGATGAGGTCTATGGCTCGCATGGGGTGCAGCCCGATCCGGCGGAGGAAACCGCTTTCCGGCCCGGCTCCGGTCGCGGCAGCCGGGGGATGAGCCGGGTGGGCGACCGTCGCCGGCGCTGACTGGCAGGCTCAAGGCCGTATTGGCGGTTGCTGCCGCCGGATTTTACGGGGAAAATACGCCCAAACCTTGAGGCGGGCGCATGATCGGCAGTCTGTCGCTGTTTTCGCCGGGCTCGATCCAGAGTTACGGCGCATCTTCACCTGCAGTGGCCACGCCGCAGAGCCGGGCCAATGACGGCAGTGCTGCCTGTGCATCGCTCGATTGCGGTGAGCATGGCGCGCTCAACCGCGCCACGCTGCAGGCACAGTTTCCCGGACTGTCGCTCGCCGCTGCCGCGCAAGCGCAGCAGCAACAGCAGAGGGCACAGCAGCAGTCGGGCTTTGGCCCGCCGCGTCAAAACGGCACTGCCGGCGGCAGCGCTTCATCTGGCAGCACTTCATCCGCCACCACTTCGTCCGGCAGCGTCGCGACAGGCGGCGGTCGCCTTGCGAGTGCCACGCTGCTGACGGCACAGGAAGCCGGCCAGGGGCAGTCTTCGGGCGCTGCCGCCGCCAGCGACCTCAGCGAGGAGGAGCAGGCGCAGGTCGCCAAGCTCAAGCAGATCGACGCCAAGGTGCGGGCGCATGAACGTGCCCATGCCGCCGTCGGCGGTGCCCATGCCGGTGCGCCCAGCTACACCTACACGCGCGGACCCGACGGCCAGATGTATGCCACGGCCGGCGAGGTCGCCATCGACATCAGCGCCGAGAGCGATCCTGAAGCGACCCTGCAGAAGGCCACGCAGGTGGCCGCTGCGGCGCTGGCGCCGGCTGACCCCTCGGGTCAGGACCGTGCGGTGGCCGCGGCCGCTTCCCAACTGCGGCTCGAGGCCCTGGCCCAGATCCGCGAGGAAAAGCGCGTCGAGCAGGAGCAGCAGCAGGCCGAGGCCGCAGAAGCGAAGGCCGAGCGCGAGCAGACGCAGCAGGCCGGTGACGAGGCCCAGGCATCGACCCAGGCATCGACCCAGGCATCGCCCCTGGCATCGGCCCCGGGATCATCCCCTGTGCCAGGACAGGCCCGCGCGGCAGCCGCCTATCAGCAGATCGGCCGGCTGGTCGGCCTGGTCGCCTGACCGATTTGCCCGGATTTGACTGGTAAAACAGGCCCTTCCGCCGCGTCGGAAGGCGGCCTGGAGGGCCGGGCAGGGGTTGTGCCGGCTTCGGCCAGCAGCGTAATATCCCGGCCGATTCAAATCACCAAACCGACCTGAGGGTATTATGGCCGAAGAACACAAGATGGGCTCCATGGACATCAGCCAGCATAAGGGCGCCTGGGAAGCCTTCGTGAAGATGACGATCTGGGGCACCGTTTCCGTGGTGGTCCTGCTGGTGCTGATGGCGATCTTCGTCGTCTGATCCGGCCAGACGGCGCCTTATCGGCGCCGTCTTTGTTTTGGGCGCAGAGGATGCGCCGGGGGGAGTTGGCATGAAAATCGGAATACCGAAAGAACGCCGCGCCGGTGAAAAGCGCGTGGCTGCCTCGCCGGAAACGGTGAAGAAGTTCGTCGGCCTGGGCTGCACGGTCGTGATCGAGACCGGCGCCGGCACCGCCGCCGACATCCCCGATGATCAATACACCGCCATGGGCGCGCAGATCGCGCCCGATGCGAAGAGCACCGTTGGCGATGCCGACATGGTGCTGAAAGTGCAGCGGCCGATGACGGCTGCCGAAGGCAATGACGAACTGGCGCTGCTCAAGAAGGGTGCGGTTCTCGTCTCGGCTTTGCAGCCGCTGCAGCAGCGCGAGCAGGTGAAAGCCTATGCCGCCGCCGGCATCTCGGCCTATGCCATGGAACTGATGCCGCGCATCACCCGCGCGCAGTCGATGGACATCCTGTCCTCGCAGTCCAATCTCGCCGGCTACAAGTCGGTGCTCGATGCGGCCCAGCATTTCGGTCGCGCCTTCCCGATGATGATGACCTCGGCCGGCACGATTGCCCCGGCCCGTGTCTTTGTCATGGGCGTCGGCGTCGCCGGCCTGCAGGCGATTGCCACTGCCAAGCGCCTCGGCGCGGTTGTTTCCGCCACCGACGTTCGCCCGGCCACCAAGGAGCAGGTCGAAAGCCTTGGCGGCAAGTTCGTCTGGGTCGACGATGAAGAAGCCCGCGCCTCGCAGACCGCCGGCGGCTATGCCAAGGAAATGTCGGCCGAATACAAGGCCAAGCAGGCAGCGCTGATCGCCGAGACGGTGAAAAAGCAGGACATCATCATCACCACTGCGCTGATCCCCGGCCGTCCCGCGCCGGTGTTGGTCACCGAAGATATGGTGCGTTCGATGCGCCCTGGTTCGGTGATCATCGATCTTGCCGTGGAATCCGGCGGCAACTGCCCGTTGTCGAAGGTCGATGAAGTGGTGAATGTGAACGGCGTGAAGGTGGTGGGCTACAGCAACTATCCCAGCCGCGTGCCGGTCGATGCCTCCAATCTCTATGCCAAGAACCTGTGGAACTTCCTCTCGCCGCACTGGGACAAGGACGGCAAGACCTTCAAGTTCAACCAGGAAGACGAAACCGTGACCGGCACCTGCGTCGTGCGCGACGGCCAGGTGGTGCATCCGCAGCTGAAAGAGGGGAACTGATCATGGGTGAGATTTACTCCTTCTTCTCGCTGCTCACCGTTTTCGTGCTGGCCTGCTTCGTCGGCTACTACGTGGTCTGGAGCGTGACCCCGGCGCTGCACACGCCGCTGATGAGTGTCACCAACGCGATCTCCTCGGTCATCATCGTCGGCGCACTGATCGCCGCTGGTGCATCCCCGATGTTCGATGCCTCAAAGATTTTCGGCCTGATCGCCATCGCGCTCGCCGCCGTCAATATCTTCGGCGGCTTCCTTGTCACCCAGCGCATGCTGGCGATGTACAAGAAAAAAGAAAAGAAGTGAGGGCAGCATTATGTCGATCCAACTGACCGCGCTGCTCTATCTCGTCAGCTCCGTCCTTTTCATCCTTGCGCTGCGTGGGTTGTCATCGCCGGAAACCAGCCGCAAGGGCAACACCTACGGCATGGTCGGCATGGCTATTGCCGTACTGACCACCATTGCCAATCTCGGCGACCTGACCGGCTCCATCGTCTGGGTGCTGATCGCGCTGGTGATCGGCGGCGGTGTCGGCACGGTGCTGGCCCGCCGCATCCAGATGACGGCGATGCCGCAGCTGGTGGCCGCCATGCACAGCCTCGTCGGCCTGGCCGCCGTGCTGGTGGCAGCTGCCGCCTTCTACAATCCGGCGCCCTACGGCATCCTCAATGCCGCCGGCCAGATCACGGTGGCAGCGCGGATCGAGATGGCGCTCGGTGTCGTCATCGGCATCATCACCTTCTCGGGCTCGCTGGTCGCCTTCGCCAAACTCCAGGGCCTGGTCTCGGGCAGCCCGGTGATCTTCAAGGGCCAGCATATCCTGAATGCCGCCATCGGCCTGGGCATCCTCGCCCTGACCGTCGCCTTCTGCATGGAGCCGAGCCGAGAACTCTTCTGGGCCGTCACCATCCTGGCGCTGATCGTCGGCTTCACCATCATCATCCCGATTGGCGGCGCCGACATGCCGGTCGTCGTCTCGATGCTGAACAGCTATTCGGGCTGGGCGGCGGCCGGTATCGGCTTCACGCTGCAGAACCCGGCGCTGATCGTCACCGGTGCGCTGGTCGGCTCCTCGGGCGCGATCCTGTCCTACATCATGTGCAAGGGCATGAACCGCTCGCTGTTCAACGTCATCCTCGGCGGCTTCGGTGGCGACACCTCGGCCGCAGCCGGTGGCGAGAAGGTCGACCGCGCCTACAAGAAGGGCTCGGCCGACGACGCAGCCTTCATCATGAAGAATGCCGGCAAGGTCATCATCGTGCCGGGCTACGGCATGGCGGTGTCGCAGGCCCAGCATGCCCTGCGCGAAATGGGCGACAAGCTGAAGGAAGAGGGCGTGGAAGTGAAATACGCCATCCATCCGGTGGCGGGCCGCATGCCGGGCCATATGAACGTGCTGCTGGCCGAAGCCAATGTGTCATATGACGAAGTGTTCGAACTGGAGGAGATCAACTCCGAATTCCAGACTGCCGACGTCGCCTTCGTCATCGGCGCCAACGACGTGACCAATCCGGCCGCGCGCGACGACCCGAAAAGCCCGATCTTCGGCATGCCGATTCTCGACGTCGACAAGGCCAAGACCGTGCTGTTCGTGAAGCGCTCGATGGCCTCGGGTTACGCGGGTATCGACAACGAGCTGTTCTACAAAGACAACACGATGATGTTATTGGCCGACGCCAAGAAGATGGTCGAGGACATTGTGAAGGGGTTATAGCCCCTCCAAACATTTGTCTCTGCATGAGGAAATTGTACTCATGCATTCCAGAGCGGCCCGGACCTTCCTCCGGGCCGTTTCTTGTTTGGAACGGCTATAAAACATATTGCTTTGCACACATATGAATCGTGCTAAACAGGCGCCCGCTTCGAGACCCCCCCGCCTGCCATGCCGACCGCCTCTTACAGCCAGCGCCAGCCGCTTTCATCCCGTGACCCCCTGGTCTGGGATCCCGCCGCTATGGCTGCGGAGGCGCGGGGCGAGATCGTCGACCTCGCGCATCGCGATCTGGAAAATGCCAACTTTGAAGGCCGCGCCATGGCGCGCGCCAAGCTGGCCGGCAGCAACCTGCGCGCCGCGCGGTTCGGCCGTGCCGACCTGGCCGAGGCCGACCTGTTCGGCGCCGATCTGGCGCGTGCCGACCTGCAGCAGGCCAACCTGACCCGCGCCATCCTGCGCGGCACCAACCTGCGCGGCGCCAATCTCAACAACGCGATCCTGGTGGATGCCGATTTTCGCGGCGGCGTGATGATGCGGCCCAATGCCGAACAGCATGCCCAGCCGCGCGCCGGCAGCGAGATGTCCGATCTCAGCAACTGCCTGCTGGATTACGCCACCGCCTCGCGCGCGCAGTTCTCCGGCGTCGATCTCAGCGGTGCCTCGCTGATCGGCGCAGATTTATCTGGCGCGAATTTCTTCGGCAGCAGCCTGCGTGGCGCCGATCTGTCTTACGCCAACCTGAGCGGCGCGAATCTGAGCGACTCCCGCCTGATCGGCACGCGGCTGACCGGTGCAAACCTGAGCGGTGCGCAGATCGTCAACGCCACGGTGGAGAATGTGTCGGCCTTCGGTGCCGATTTCTCCGGTGCGACCTTGCGCGGTGTCGATACGGCGGGTTTCAGCACGGCTGCGCCGCCGCTGGTGACGGTGGCCGATTTCACCACCGACCTGCTCGGCGCCATCGCCCAGCATCGCGCCTGGATGCAGTCGGACGGCGTCGCCGGCCGCCAGCTCAGTCTGGCCGGTCAGCGGCTGCCGTATCACGATTTCTCTGGCCTTGAGCTGGATGGCGCCGATTTCGCCGGCTGCGACCTGCGCGGCTGCAGCTTCGCGCGCGCCAGCCTGCTGCTCGCCAGCTTTGCCCGTGCCAACCTGACCGGTGCCAGCTTCCAGGCGGCGCGGATCGCCGGCGTGCGCTTCAACGAGGCCGACTTGCGCTGGGCCGACCTGCAACAGGCCGTGCCGGGCCGGCTGCCGATCTATCTCGGCAACGGGCGGTTCAGCGGCCGGCATCTCGCGACTGACTTCACGTCAGCCAAGCTCGATGCCGCGAAGCTGGATGGCTTCGACCTCGCCGCCTGCCGGCGCTAATTCTGTCTGAGATCGCCATGCTGCAGCCCGCAGTAATAGGGCTCGCCCTGTTCGGCAAAGGCATTCAGTTTCGCATTGTAGCAGCGATGCTCGAAACCATGCTTGTCGGTGATGGTCATCAGCGCCGGCACATGGCGGCCGTCGTCCGCATTGCGCGGGCCGGTCAGGTAAAAGGCCACGCGGTCGATGCGATAGCCCAGCACGCTTAAACTTTTCAGCGCCGCCAGACGCTCGCTCACCGCCAGCAGGAAAGTCTCGGCATTGGCGCGGTTCTGGCCGAGCCCGAGCGGGCGCTGGAAATCGCCAACTAACATCTGATCGGGCAGCGCCGAACTGATCAGGCGTGCGACCTGAATGGTGACATCGCCGACGATGAAGGCGCCGGCATTGCTGCCGTCCTTGCGCGGCTGGTGATAGACGAAATGGCTGCCGATGCTCAAGACAAGCCGCAGCACCGGCACGGCCTCGGCATGCGTCGAGGTGCGTTTCAGCGCCGAGAAGACGATCTGGAAAATCGCCACGGCGCAGAAAAAGTCGATATCGGCGCGCAGGCCCGAGCGTTCGTTCCAGACATAGAAGCCGTCGCCGGTGGTCGTGCGGTCGAAGGTCACCGCCAGCCCCTGCGCCCGCGCCATTTCTTCGGCGAGGTTGAGCGAGAATTCCAGCGTGGTGAGCTGCGCGGCCTGCACTTCGGGTGCCGCCTTGGAAAAGCCGACGATGTCGAGCAGCAGGACGGCGCGGTGCAGCACCTTGCGCACGGTGAACAGGCGGAAAACACGCTCGACCAGGGCGGGCGGGATGTCGCCGGCCGCATCGCCGATGCGCTGCTCCAGCCGCAGCTCGACCGGCTGCACATCCAGCAGGCGGGCGGCATCGTCCAGCGCCGCGCCCTCCATCAGGGTTCCCTCGCTGAATACGGGGAGATGCCGGCCATGGTCGGCGAATAACCGCACCTTGGGCAGGGTGATCACCTCGATGCCGTTCCGGCTAGGCCGCCAGCCGACCAGGGCATTGCTGCCAAAGCGCCATAAATCGAAAAAGATCGCGTGCAGGCGCTGCTGCAACACGGCTTCATCGTGTGAAATTTGGCGATTTTCGGCGGTCATGGGGCAGGGCGCGATTTTCGGGCGCCAGGTTGGGTCGGGGCTGTGTACCCCTGGCTATTGCGGGAATCAACCGCAAAACCGCAACTTTGGCGTCGCATCCCGGGAACTTTCCGGCGGGTTTTGCGTTTTCGATGGTCGACTTATGCCAGGGCGGGGGAGGAGTTTGGTTTCTCGGCCTTGCAGGAATGGCAAAACTCCCTATCTTGGAGGGGTCATTCTACTACGGACTACCGGCCTGTTACCCCTTCGTTCGAGCTTTCGTTTCGGATGGGCGTCCAGACCTTCTAGCCCTGGACAAGTCTGATGCGCCGCACATGAGTGCGTCGCCGCTACATCTGAGACGAAGGAATACCCACATGGCCACTGGCACTGTGAAATGGTTTAACGGCACCAAGGGTTACGGCTTTATCCAGCCGGAAGCAGGCGGCGCGGACGTGTTCGTGCATATCTCGGCGGTTGAGCGCGCTGGCCTCAGCAGCCTCAACGAAGGCCAGAAGGTCGCGTACGAAATTCAGAACGACCCGAAGCGCGGTAAGAGCTCGGCCGTCAATCTGAAGGCCATGTAAGGCTTCCTAGCCGAAACAGCCTTGGGGGCGTCCGGCAACGGGCGCCCCTTTCGTTTTTACCGAGATACGACAGGCAGGAGGACGCCATGGCGTTCAAGCCGAATTACGGCCAGCAGCGTGCTGACCGCAACCGCGCCAAGGAACAGAAGAAGCAGGAAAAGCTGCAGCGCCGCCAGGAAGAGGCCGAGCGCCGCAAGGCGGCCGGATTGCCGCCCGAAGACGAGGCAACGTCCGCAGACGACGACAAGCCTGATCAGGGCTGAGCTGTTTACCTCCCCGGAGTTCGCCGTCATGGCCAAGAAAAAGTTCAATCCCAATTCCGCCTTCGCGGTCTTCAACGTCACCTACCAGGATGGCGCCCAGACCTCGAATCGCAAGGTGCCGATCGACAAGTTCGGCCAGTTCGATGACGAAGAGGATGTGGCCCGCGCCTTCATCGAGGCGCAGGACCGCGAGATCGCCGACAAGTCCGGCCGCCCGCGCGGCCCGATCAAAAACATCGAACGCGTGGGCTGATTAAGCCCGCTTCAGTTTTTCCAGCATCACATGCAGCGCCTGCAGGAAGGCCGAGCGGTCCTTCTGTGAAAACGCCCTGGGCCCGCCGCCGAAGCTTTCGGTCGGATTGGCCGCGCGCAGGTCGCTCATCAGGTTGCGCGCTGCCAGGTCCATGCCGATCGAGGCTTCGCTGAATTCGCGGCCCGTCGGGCTGAGCACCCGGGCCCCGGTCTTCACGCAGCGCGCCGCCAGCGGCACGTCGGAGGTGATCACCACATCGCCGGTGGTGGCGGTCTCGGCGATCCAGTCGTCGGCCTTGTCCAGGCCCTCGGCGACCACCTGCAGCCGCAGCCAGTCGAGCCCGCGCGGGATGTTCAGCCAGCTATTCGCCACCACGACCACGGCCACCCCATGGCGCTCGGCCACGCGGTAGACCTCGTCCTTGACCGGACAGGCATCGGCATCGATGTAGATGGTGGTCATGCACTCTCATCTTGTCACCCCGGCCAAGCGAAGCGCGAGCCGGGGTCCCATTACATTTAAAAAATGGGATGCCGGCCAGGAGTATTTTCTTGGGCCCGGCATGACGGTTTAGGAAGAGGTTGGTAGAATAAACCCATGAGCAAGGCCTTCACCAAAGAGACCGACGCGCCCGAGGTCGAGGACGATCTCGACGACGCCGCGCCGCCGATCCCGGCGGGCGCGAAGAACTACATCACCCCGGCCGGCCTGCGCCGGCTGCAGGACGAGCTGCGCCAGCTGAAAAGCGTCGAGCGGCCCAAGGTGGTCGAGATCGTGTCCTGGGCGGCCGGCAACGGCGACCGTTCTGAGAATGGCGACTATCTCTACGGCAAGAAGCGCCTGCGCGAGATCGACCGCCGCGTCCGCTTCCTGCTCAAACGCCTGGAGATCGCCGAACCGGTCGATCCGAAGCTGCAGAAAAACCGCACGCAGGTCTTCTTCGGCGCCACCGTCACCTATGAGCATAATGGCACCGAACGCACGGTGCGCATTGTCGGCATCGACGAGGCGCGGCTGGAACACGGCGAGGTAAGCTGGATTTCGCCCATCGCGCGCGCGCTGATGAAGGCGCGCGAAGGCGATGTGGTGGAACTACGCACGCCGCACGGCCCGGAACAGATCGAAGTGATCGACATCGCCTATCGCGACGACGACGGTGAAGTCGAGCGGAAAGCCTGAACATGAAACTCGATGAGCTGATCGGCAATGTCGCCGCCTATGTCAATGACGCCATCATCATCACCGAAGCCGCCCCGCTGGACGAGGCGGCAGGTGGTCCGCGGATCGTCTACGTCAATCCTGCCTTCACCGCGATGAGCGGCTACGCGGCCAGCGAAGTCATGGGCCGCACCCCGCGCCTGTTGCAGGGGCCGGAGACCAGCCCCATCACCCGCGCCGAGATCCGCACCGCCCTGGAACGTGGCGAGGGAATCAGCACCGATATCCTGAATTATCGAAAGGACGGCACGCCCTACTGGATTGAGACCAGCATCCGCCCCGTACCCGGAGCCGACGGCCGGCCGGCGTTTTTCGTCGCCGTGCAGCGCGATGTCAGCGAACGGCGCGAATTGCAGGATTCTCTCGAGCTTGCCCGCCGCGATGCCGCCGTCGCCAGTCGCGCGAAATCGAATTTCCTGTCGCATATGAGCCACGAACTGCGCACGCCGCTGAACGCCATCATCGGTTTTGCCGAGATGATCAACCGCGAGGTGCTGGGGCCCGTGGGCAATCCACGTTATGCCGAATACGCCGCCGATATCCATCTGTCCGGTGAATTCCTGCTCAATGTGGTGAACGACATTCTCGACTTTGCCAAGATCGAGGCCGGTCGTATCGAGATGAACGAAACCGAGATCGATTTCGGGTCGATGCTCGATGAGGTGTCCCGCATCACCGCCGGTCTGGCGCTCCGCCTGGACGTCGAGCTGACGGTGGACGGCGCAGCAGGTTTCCGGCTGCAGGGCGATCCCCGGCTGCTGCAGCAGGTTTTCATCAACCTGATTTCCAACGCGCTGCGCTTCACGCCCAAGGGCGGTCGCGTCGCTGTATCGGTGCTGCTGCTCGCCGACGGGCGGCTTGCCTGCGTCGTGACCGACAACGGTTCCGGCATGCCGCATAACAAGACGCTGGACGTGCTCGAGCCCTTCGTCACGCTGAAGGGCGACAGGGGCACCGCACAGAGCACCGGACTCGGATTGCCGATCTGCAAGGCCTTCGTCGAGTTTCATGGCGGCCTGCTGTTCATCAATAGCGAGCTTGGCGCCGGCACCAGCGTCTATGTCACGCTGCCGGCCGAGCGTATTCTGGCGCGACCGCCGCGCGTCGAAGCTGCAGAGGCTGGTGCGCTCACTGCCCTGGAAACCACCCTGCCTGATGATGTCGAGAGCCTGTCGAATGCCGACCTCGACCGCCTGCCGATTGGCGTGCTGCTGTTGCGACGCGACGGCACGGTGCTGCGCTACAATGCCACCGAAAGCCGCTTTTCCGGGCTGCTGCCGGAGGAAGTGCTGGGACGCAACTTCTTCACCGAGGTGGCACCCTGCACCAGCTTTTCCGAACTCCGCAGCGGCTTCGAGAGCGGCCTGACAGCCGGCACGCTGAACGCCGTGCTGTATCACACCTTCCGCTTCCCCAACCGTGACATGCGCGTTCTGGTCCAGATGCGCGTGGCCAGGGATCCGGATTGCGGATGGCTTTTCGTGCGGTGGCTGTGATGCTGCCGGAGATGGAGCAGAACACATGATGAAGGCCATTCCGGTCAAGGTGGCGGAGATCTACGTGCCATCGAAATTCAAGGGTTTGCTGGATGCGGCGAAAGTTTCGGCGCTGGCCGACGAGATCGTCGGCGATGGCGGGCTGAAAGTGCCGATCCAGGTGCGCCGCGACGAGGCGCAGAAACGCTACGTGCTGGTCGCCGGTCTGCACCGGCTGGAAGCGATGCGCGCGCTCGGCGAGGCCGAGATCAGCTGCTACATCGTGGCGGCGCGGAAGTTTTGACTATGGCACCGGTTCTATTCTTCGTCATGCCGGGCTTGACCCGGCATCCCATTTTTTAAATGTAATGGGACCCCGGCTCTCCGCTGCGCTACGGCCGGGGTGACGGAAAATGCGATAATCCATGATCACCCCTCCCTATGACGCGATCATCCTCGGCGCCGGCGGCGCCGGGCTGTTCTGCGCCGGCATCGCCGCGCAGCGCGGCCGCCGCGTGCTGGTGCTGGATCATGCGAGCGCGCCCGGCGAGAAAATCCGCATCTCGGGCGGTGGACGCTGCAACTTCACCAACCTGCATGCCACGGCGGCCGATTTCCTGTCCGACAATCCGCATTTCGCCAAATCGGCGCTGAAACGCTACACCCAGCACGACTTCCTCGCGCTGATCGAGAAGCACAAGATTGCCTGGCATGAGAAGACGCTCGGCCAGTTATTCTGCGACGGCTCCTCGCGCCAGATCGTGCAACTGCTGCTGAATGAAGCGCATGACGCAACGATTCAGCTCTCCACCGCGATCACTGCCATCGCCAAAACCGAGAGCGGCTTCCGCGTCAGCACCGGCCGCGGCGATTTTGAAGCTGCGAAACTGGTGCTCGCCACCGGCGGGCCCAGTATTCCGAAAATGGGCGCGACGGGTTTCGCCTATGAGGTGGCGCGGCAGTTCGGCCTCCACGTGATCGCACCGCAGCCGGCGCTGGTGCCGCTCACCTTCTCGGGCGTCGATCTCGCGCGCTGGGACGGCATGGCCGGCGTCGCCGTGCCCGACGCGATTGTCAGCATCGGCAAGCGCCAATTCCGCGAGGCCGTGCTGTTCACCCATCGGGGCCTGAGCGGCCCGGCGATCCTGCAGATTTCCTCCTACTGGGAGCAGGGCGCACGCCAGCAGCCCATCACGCTCGATCTCTGTCCCGGCCTCGATCTCTTCGCCGCGCTGAAAGCCGCGCGTACAGCCACGCCGAAGCAGGAACTGGCGACGCAGCTGGAGCGCCACCTGCCGGCGCGGCTGGCGAAGCGGCTGGTCGAACTCACCAACACGCCCGGCCGCATCGCCGATTTGAGCGATGCCAAACTGCGCGGCGTGGCGGCCGCCGTGAAAGCGTGGCCACTCACGCCGGCCGGCAGCGAAGGCTATGCCAAGGCCGAGGTCACGCTCGGCGGCATCGACACGGGGGCGCTGTCGTCGCAAAGCATGGAAGCCAAGACCGTGCCGGGGCTGCATGTGATCGGCGAAGCGGTGGATGTCACCGGCCATCTCGGCGGCTTCAATTTCCAATGGGCATGGAGTTCGGGTTTCGCCTGCGGGCAGGCGCTGTGACGGGCGCTATAGAGGCCATCCAGCTGCCAGCCACAGTCTGGTCACAGCCTATCGCCTTAATCCGCGCCACCGCTTCCGCCGCCATTGATGACGCCGAAATGCTTCGACTTCTGACCGCGCCCGGCCAGGTCGAAGCCGTCCGTGGTCAGGCCGCGGCGCAGCAATTCGCGCACCGCCGCCGCGCGGCTCGGCATCTGGCGCTTGAAACGCCAATCGTCCAGCGCGCTTAGCTCTTCCTGGGTCAGCATGATCTGGAGCCTTTCGGCCCGGGCCTGGCTGTCATTCATGGTCGGTCTCGTCGTCGTTTCGATATGAGTAAATGACGCTTTATGAGTAACGCTCAAAGCGCAGTCTGGTTCCGCTTGAGTCAGTTGAGCGGATGGCTCAACTGGCGCGGATGGCTAAGTTTAAGTCTTTAAAATCATTATGATTTCTGGACTCGCGCGCTAGAATCAGGGGGGCAAGGAGATGGCCATGCCCCGCGCCCTCATCGACCACGACAGTTTCCTCAAGCTGCAGCCCGCCGCGCAGGACAACCTGCTGCGCCAGGCGCTGCTGCTCTGGCTCACCGGCCTCGAACTGGCCGGGCGCGATCCCGACGCCTGGGAAGCCGAGGCCTTCACATCTGCCATCGAGCTTCTGGCGATGCAGGCGCCGCGCACGGCCTATCGCGACGTCGAGCGCATGCTGCTGCCGCCCAGCGAACGGCCGGCCAGTGAAGCACCGCCCAGTGAAGAACGACAGGGGCCTGCGCCGCAGACCACCAGCATCCTGCGCATCGACATCTCGGAGGCCGCACCTGCATCGTCGCCGCCGCGCGAGACGCCGGATCGCAGCATGCTGCGCCGCCGCCTGCTGCAGTTCAACGCGATCCAGCTGTCGCTGGACCGCACCGACACCCAACCCGATCCGGTCGCGCATTTGCGCCGCGAGGTCGCAGCGACGGCCGACGGCGATGAAGCCGGCGATTGAGACCTGAGCCGTCATCCTCGACCCCACACGTCATCCTCGCCCCAGCACGTCATCCTCGGGCCAGCGCGTCATCGGCGCCCAGCACGTCATCCTCGGGCTTGACCCGAGGATCTCCCGCAGGACGGCGAAAGGTCCTCGGCTCAAGGCCGAGGACGACGTAGTAGACTCGTCATGCCCGCGCAGGCGGGCATCCAGCAATTTGAACGACTGGGCTCCCGCCTTCGCGGGAGCGACGATATTTGGAAAAGCTGTCATGGCCGGGCTTGACCCGGCCATCCACGTCTTTTCTATGTTCGG
>JAGXRD010000014.1 GCA_018336035.1 Alphaproteobacteria bacterium
GGCGGCTTGCCCAGCCGGTCGATCACGGACGGCGCCGCGCCGTTCAGCGGCAGCGCGCCATCGTCGGGGATGGCGAAGCAGAAGCTGCCATTGGCGCTGGTGAAGTCCACCTTGCGGCCGAGCAGGGCTGCATGCCCGGCCAGCACGGCGTCGATATCGCTTGTGCGCGCCACCCAGCCGCGCAGGCGCCGGCCGCTCTCCCAGTCGGCGCGCACGGCCGCCTGATTGTCGAGGCCGAACCAGCGCGCGCGACCGGGTTGCGGTGCATCCGGGTTCGCGGCGATGATTTCCAGATACGTGCTTTCGCCGAGCCGTAGCAGGTGATTGTGCGTGCCCATATCCGGGTGCTGGCGTCCGAAGGGCACATCGATATCGAGGCATGTCCTGACATGTTCCACACCTTCGGCCAGTGTGGGCGCGATGACGGTGATGTGGTCGAGCTGCAGCATCTGCCTGTCTTAAAGGCAGAGCCTGCCGCCGGTCCAGACTCCCTCGGGGGCGAGGAGGTTATGCTGCCGTGACCGGCAGCAAACATCCCGCATTTCTATTTCCGGTCGTCGTTGTGGAGTGGCTAATCGCCGCAGTGCGATTAACCATAACCACCTCAAGTGCTTGCGCTATCGTCCTATCACGGAACAATGCTTGCGGTTGTGGAATACCGCCCCTAAATAGAGGCGCCTCCAAGCGAGACTCAACTTTGCCTGCTGCACCGCTCCCGTCGAATGAAGCTGCCCGTCTTGCCGACCTGCGCAGCTTCGGCATCCTCGACACGCCCTACGATCCGCGCTTCGATCGTCTGGCGCGGCTGGCGGCGCGTGTCTTCGGCACCTCGGGCGCGGCGATCACGCTGCTCGATGCCGAACGGCTGTGGTTCAAGGCGCATGTCGGGGTCGATGTGCGCGAACTGCCGCGCGAGAGCGGCTTCTGCGCCTGGACGATTCTTAGCGACGAGCTTTGCGTGGCCGAAGACATGCAGGCCGATCCGCGCTTCGCCGACAATCCGCTGGTCGCGGCGGCAGAGGGCGGGTTGCGTTTCTATGCCGGTGCGCCGCTGATCAGTCGCGACGGCCATTGCATCGGCGCGCTGGGGATTTTCGATCCCGCCGCCCGCAAGTTCGACGAGGTGCAGCGTGGGCATCTGAAAGAATTCGCCGCCCTGGTGATGGATGCCCTGGAGTTGCATCGCTCCTTGTCGGAAACCGAGGCCGCGCGCGAGGAGGCCATGCTGGCTTCGCGTTCGAAGGGTGAGTTCCTCGCCTTCATGAGCCACGAACTGCGCACGCCGCTGAATGCCGTGATCGGCTTCGCCGAGATGCTGGAAAGCGAGGCCTATGGCCCGCTCGGTGATGACCACTACAAGGATTACGCCGGCCTGATCCGCCAGGCCGGTCAGCATCTGCTCGAAGTGATCAACTCGATCCTCGATCTTAGCCGCATCGAAGCCGGCAAGATGACGCTGACGCTGGATAAGCTGAAAGTGGTCGCCGAAGCCGATGCGGTGATCTCGCTGCTGCTGACCCAGGCGCGGCAGAAGGAACTGTCGCTGGTGATGGATGCCAGCCTGCATGGCCTGCCGGCGCTGCATGCCGATCGCAGCGCCTTCCGCCAGGTGCTGCTCAACCTGATTTCCAATGCGATCAAGTTCACGCCGGCCGAAGGGCGCATCGTCGTCACCGGCGCGGTGGAAAAGGACACCGTGCGGATCAGCATCCGCGACGACGGCCCCGGCATCGCGCCGGCCGACCTGGTGCGGCTGGGCGAAGCGTTCTACCAGGCCGGCCCGAAGAACCAGCGCCGCCAGGGCACCGGCCTAGGCCTGGCGATTTCGCATCGGCTGATGGCGCTGCATGGCGGCAAGCTGAAGATGACCAGCGAACTGGGCCGGGGCACGACGGCCACGATGATTTTTCCCTGCAAGCAGGGTTGAAGCGCACCTCGTCGTTAGCCGCTCTCACATAAATCGTCACCCTTGGCCTTGTGCCGAGGGTCCATCCCAACCCTCCGCGCGTTGGAACACGCAGATGGATCCTCGGGACGTGAAGTTTACCGCCGGGCCGACCTGTGGTCGGACCCGGTGGCCCGAGGATGACGGTTTTGGTTTGTGGCGATAAAATGCGCTGATCCATGGAGGGTCACTCAATGATGCGCCTGTTATTCGCTCCGCTGCTTGCCTTGTGCCTTGCCGTCTCCGCCCAGGCCGCCGATTTGGCGCCGCCCAAGGGCCCGGTGGTGCTGACCATCCACGGCAAGATCACCAACAGCAATCGCGGCGCGCTGAACGAATTCGAGGATGCCTTCTTCAAATTCGGCAGCGTCAGCTTCGACAAGGCAGCGCAGTTCGACCTGCCGATGCTGGAAAAGCTCGGCATGAAGACGCTGACGGTGAAATACGACACCTGGCCCAAGGCCTATACATTCGAGGGTCCGCTGCTCGCCGATGTGCTCAAGGCGGCGGGCGCCACCGGCAAATCCATCAAGGTCTATGCGCTCGATGGATATGGTGCCGAAATTCCGGCGTCCGAGCTGCAGCTGTATGGCGTGCTGCTGGCGCTGAAAGCCGACGGCAAATATCTCGGCCTGGGCGGCCGCGGCCCCACCTGGGTGGTCTATCCGCGCGACGACAAGCATCCCGCGCTGAAAAGCCATGACGATGCCAAATGGGTCTGGTCGGCACTGCGCATCGAGGTCGAGTGACCAGATTAAGCCATAACGCATTGATTCTTATGAAGTAAATTTCCGGCCGGCCCCGCGCCGGCAGGTGCGGCCCGCAGCAGCGCCGAATCGACCCATGCGCCTGACACTGCTTGATTTTCCGGGCCGTCGCGCGCATGTTCTGCCCGCGCTTGCAGAGCGCAGTTGAAGCCGCGCCGCCCCGGCGCGCGATGATCGTATTTCAGAGGTTGAATGGCGAAGGAAGAATTGCTGGAATTCCCCGGCGTGGTGGACGAGTTGCTGCCCAATGCCATGTTCCGGGTGAAGCTCGATAACGGCCATGAAGTGCTGGCCCATACTTCGGGCAAGATGCGCAAGAACCGCATCCGCGTGCTGGCGGGCGACAAGGTCATGGTGGAAATGACCCCCTACGACCTGACCAAGGGCCGCATCACCTTCCGCTTCAAGTAAGCCTGATCCGGGGCCGGAACCGTGGCCATGCTGCCGCTTATTCTGGCCCCACTCGTACTGGCCTCGGCCTCGCCGCGCCGTCGCGACCTGCTGAAGCAGATCGGCATCGTGCCGGCCGAGATTCTCGCCGCCGATCTCGACGAAACCCCGCAAAAAGCCGAATTGCCGCGCGCCCTGGCCCTGCGACTCTGCCAGGCCAAGGCCGAAGTCGTGGCGAAGCTGCGCCCGGCTGCGCTGGTGCTGGCCGCCGATACCGTGGTCGGCCTCGGCCGCCGCATCCTGCCCAAGGCGGAAACCGCTGCCGAAGTGGCGGAATGCCTCAATCTGCTGTCGGGCCGCCGCCATACCGTGACCACCGGGCTCTGCCTGATCCATCCCGATGGGCGCCGCGTCGCCCGCGTGGTGGAGACCAAAGTGCGCCTGCGCCGGCTCGAAGCCGCCGAGATCGCGGCTTACGTGGCGGGTGGCGAAGGGCTGGGCAAGGCAGGCGGCTATGCCATCCAGGGCCGGGCCGAGGCCTTCATTCCCTGGATCGGCGGCTCGTATTCCAATGTGGTCGGCCTGCCGCTGGCCGAAACCGCCGGGCTTTTGAAGGGCCTGGGCTATCCGATTCTTTAACGAATTCAGCTATAAACAGGCTCGATGGCCAACGAACTGCTGATCGATGTCGGACTGACCGAAACCCGCGTCGCCCTGGTCGAGGACGACCGCCTGGTCCACCTCGATCTTGAGCGGCCGGATCGCGATTCCGCGCTGGGTGCAATTTTTCTCGGTCGCGTGCGCCGGATCGAGAAGGGGCTGCAGGCCGCCTATGTCGATATCGGCCTGAGTCGCGATGGCTTCCTTGGCCGCGACGACTTGGTGGATGCGGGCGATAAACCGATCGAGCAATGCATCCATGAAGGCGAGACCGTGCTGGTGCAGGTCACCCGCGATCCGGTCGGCGAGAAGGGCGTCAAGCTCAGCTGCCACATCGCATTGCCCGGCCGTTTCCTGTCGCTGGTGCCATTCGATGCCGCCGTGCGCGTCACCAAGCGGATCAGCCAGGATGCCGAACGCATGCGGCTCGCCGCGGTGATGCAGAGCCTGATGGCGCTGGCCGATCAGACGCCGCTGGAAGTCACCGCGCGGCTGCAGCGCGAAGTGAATGTTCGCCTGCAGCACCGCGCCGGCGACCGCCGCATCACCAAGACCGCGAAACACGATCCCGAACGCCGCAACGGCGACGAGCGCCGCAAGCGTATGGGCTGCATCGTCAATGCCAATGCCGATGGCGTCTCGAAGGAAGAATTGCTGGCCGACCTGCAGCGCCTGCGCTCGCGCTGGATCGCCATCGAGCAGCAGCGCGCCAAGGCCGCGGAGTCCGGCGATGTGCCGGCTGAACTGTGGCGCGAAATGGGCCCGGTGGGCCGCGCCCTGCGTGATTTTGTCGGTGCCAAGCTGGACCGCATCCGCGTCAATGCCGCCGCCGGCTTTGCCGAGGCGCGCGCCTGGCTGTTTGAACATGCGCCGAATTACGTGTCGAAGCTGGAACGTTTCGACGATCCCGCCGGGCTGTTCGAATTGTTCGAGATCGAAGGCGATATTGCCGCGGCGCTTGGCCGGCATGTCGAGCTTCCCTCGGGCGGCAGCATCGTGTTCGGCGAGACCGAAGCGCTCACCGCCATCGATGTCGATTCCGGCCGTGCGTCGTCGCGCGGCCATGCCTTCGAGGAGCAGGCGCTCAAGATCAATATCGAAGCGGCCACCGCCATTGCGCGCCAGCTGCGCCTGCGCGGGATTGGCGGCATCGTGGTGATCGATTTCCTGCATATGGAAAACGCCGCCTATCGCGCCCGCACCGTGAATGCGCTGCGCGAGGCGCTGAAGCGCGACCCGGCGCCCACGAAAGTCCTCGGCATGTCGGCGCTCGGCCTGGTCGAGATGACCCGCAAGCGGGTCGGTGAACCGCTGGCCGCCCGCCTGTTCGAGAATTGCCCGACCTGCGACGGCGATGGCCGTCTGCCGTCGCTGCCGTCGGTCCTGGCCGAAGTGCTGCGCCGGACCTGGCGCGAGGCGCATGGCAGCCCGGGCGGCAAGCTGGAAATCGCCTGCGCGCCGGATGTCGCGGCCCTGTTCGACACGGAACTGCGGTCCAAGCTGGAACGCCAGATCGGCGCCGTGGTGCAGGTGAAGCCCGAATCGGGGCGCCGACGCGACTCCTTCTCGGTCGGCCGACTCGGGCTCTGACCCTGACCCTGACCCTGGGGCTCTGACCCCTGACTGATGCCCCGTCCGGACTTATAATCAGGCCATGACTGCTTCCAAAACCTGCCCGATCTGCGGCAAGCCGTCCGATCCCGGCCGCACCCCCTTCTGCTCGCCGCGCTGCGCCGATGTCGACCTGAACCGCTGGCTCAAGGGCGCTTATGCCATTCCGGCTGTCGAAATCGACGAAGAAGACGAGTCGGAGCAACCGGGGGATGCAGCCGGCGAGGATGGCGGCCTCCGGCACTGACCCCGGCCCGGCGCCCGGAACGCACCGGGACGGTCTTTTTGGGGGGGCTGAGGGCAGTTTCCGCAGGGTCTGTTGCAGAACTGCATCACCCGGCGGAAATTTGTGCTTACCGCGCAGGTTACGCGTGCCGGCCATCACGCTTGCCGGGATTGCGCTTGCGCCGGATTGGCGGATACCCGATAAGATAAGCCTCAGAATAATAACGAAGGTCCCAGCACCATGTCCGTTGCCCCGCGCGAGTTTGGTCAGCGCATGCCTCAGTGGAAGACCCTCGCGGCAGTTGCACTCCTGTCAACCGGATTGCTCACCGCCTGCGCGACCCCGCCCGCCGATCCCCAGGCACGTGCCGATTTCGATGCCGTGAACGATCCGCTGGAGCCGGTGAATCGTGCGCTGTTCGAATTCCATCAGGTGCTCGACCACTTCCTGCTGAAGCCGGTCGCCTTCATGTATGCGAACCTGATCCCGCAGCCGGTGCAGACCGGTATCCGCAGCGCCTTGATCAATCTGCGGTCGCCGGTGATCCTCGCCAACGATCTGCTGCAGGGTGAAACCGACCGCGCCGGCGATACGCTGCAGCGCTTCGCGATCAACAGCACCGTGGGTGTGCTCGGCGTGTACGATGCCGCCGACAAGTGGTTCGGCATTCCGCCGCATACCGAAGACTTCGGCCAGACGCTGGCCAGCTGGGGCACCGGTGAAGGCCCGTATCTTTTCATCCCGATCCTCGGCCCCTCCAATCCGCGCGACCTGACCGGCGTGGTGGTGGACTCGGTTGCCGATCCGGTGAACTGGTATCTCAACAACACCGATCGTGAAGGCTGGATCTACACCCGCACGATCGTCACCGGCATCGATGCGCGCGCCCAGCTGCTCGAGACGCTCGATGCGCTGGAAAAGACCTCGCTCGACTATTACGTCACGATGCGCACGGTCTATCGCCAGCGCCGCGCCGACGAGATCGCCAACCGCGCCTCCAAGCAGCCGAATGTGTCGCCGACCTCGATCAGCCGTGCCGCTGATGCCGGCAGCCAGATCGAGACGCAGTCGATCAAGCAGTAATCGATCCGACAGGTTTAACGACCAACGGCGCGTCAGTCATGACGCGCCGTTTTCTTTTTTCGCGGCTGCATCGGACGCAATAGCATTATCCCATTTTCGTCATGCCGGGCTTGACCCGGCATCCCATTAAAAAATGGGACCCCGGCTCAAGGCCGGGGTGACGGCGAGTGTGTAGCTGCCCTGTTGCCGGCAGCTCACGCCTGCGCGGCCTTCAGCACGCAGTTCGGCGGGAAGCTGACGGTGACGCGGGTGCCCTGCTGCGGCACCGAGACGACGCGGATGCTGCCGCCATGCAGGTCGATCAGCTTGCGGCAGATATTCAGGCCCAGCCCGCTGCCCTCGCTGCGCCGGATGCCGGCATCGGCCTGCCAGAAGGGCTCGAAGACGCGTTCCAGATTCTCCTCGGCGATGCCGATGCCGGTATCGGCCACGGTCAGCGCGATGCCGCCGTCTTCGGCCAGCGCGCCTGCCACGGTGATGCTGCCGCCGGCGGGGGTGAATTTCACGGCATTGCCCAGCAGGTTGATCAGGATCTGCTTCACCGCGCGCGCATCCACCAGCATCGGCGGCAGGTCGTCGGGCAGGGCATTCACCAGCTGCAGTTTGGCCTCGCGCGCGCGACCGCGCACCAGGCGCAGGCTGTCGTCGACCAGATCCTGCGGATCATGCTGCCGCACTTCGAGTTCGAAACGACCGCTTTCGATCTTGGAAACATCGAGGATGTCGTTGATCACGCCCAGCAGGTGATGTGCGCTGCCGCTGATATCCTCGGCATATTCGAAATACTTGGCCGATTGCGGCCCCAGCATACGGCCGGCGATCATGTCGGCGAAACCGATGATGGCATTCAGCGGCGTGCGCAGTTCGTGGCTCATATGCGCGAGGAATTCGCTTTTCGCGCGGTTGGCAGTTTCGGCCACCTCGCGCTGGCGTGCATAATTCTCGGCCAGCCGCTCGCGCACTTCGGCCTGTTCGCGCAACGCCGCTTCCAGCCGTTTGCGTTCGGTGATCTCGGTGGCGATGCTGCCGACCGCCAGCAGCCTGCCGTCCTGGTCATAGATCGGGAAGCGCACCAGCATGTAATCGCGCAATGTCCCCCTGATGTCTGGGATGCGCATGTCATAGGTCTGCGGCTTGCCGGCGCGCACGGTTTCTTCCACCTGCTGGGTCAGGCGCGCCGCCAGTTCGGGCGGAAAAATCTCATTCGCGAAACGGCCGGTCAGGTCTTCTTCGCTGCGGCGGACCTGCTGCGCGAAATGCCGGTTCACCATCAGGTAGCGGCCCTGCGGGTCCTGCAGAGTCATCACCAGCGGCGGATTGTCCATCAATCCGCGCAGCAAAGATTCCGTCGCGATGCGACGCTTGAGCTGCCGATATGTGCCCCAGACCGCGGCGATGGCGCCCAGCGTGACGATACCGAACAGGATGCCGAAACCGACCGCTGTACGCCGCCAGGCTGTATCGGCCGGCAGCGGCTCGAGCTGCAGCAGCAGCGTGATCGGCAGGTCGTTGAGCCGCGCCCAGTAAAGCGGGTCGGCATCGGTGGTGCGATAGCCCTGCAGGCCGCTGGTGAAATCGAGCAGCCCGGCCAGTTGCACGGCACCTTGTTGCGGCCAGCCGGTGATCAGGCGGCCTTCCTCATGCACCAGCGCCAGCGTGGTCACCGGCAGCGGCGAATAGCCCGGATCGAGCAGGGCACGCAGGTTGACATGCAGGGTGGCGATCAGCATGCCGGCAAAGCTGCCATCGGCGCGGCTGATGCGGCGGCTGAGCCAGATGCGCGGATCGCCCGGCAGCTGTGCGGCCACGATCTGTTGCACCACGCCGTCGCGATGACGCTGGAAATCCGGATGCCAGCCAATCTCCAGCGGCATTGAGCCCTCGCCGACGGCAAACCAGAATTGTCCGCGCGCGTCATAGGCATGTACGGCATCGACCTGCGGCATGGCGGCGATGCGATCGGTGAGCAGCGCCACCACGGCATCGCTCGGCGTCAGGCCGCGGCTGATGCGGTCGCTGGCCTCGGCGGCGGCGAATTGCAGCAGCAGGTCGGCGACATCGATCTGGCGCTGCGCGGCATCGGCCAGCGTGCGCGTGAGCCCGGTGCCCTGCAGCACAATGCGGTCCTGCTCGGCACTGCGCAGGTTCAGCACCAGCAACAGGGCGAGACCACCGGTGGCGGCCAGCAGCAGTACGACAGCCACGATCAGGGCAACAAAGCCGCGCGGGAGTTTGCCGCGCCAGCGTCGCGGACTTACAGAATCGGTGGCAGCATCGCGCCTGGTCATGCCGGGTCGTTTCTCTCCCCGGGCCTTACGCCCGGGGCCAGTCTGTCACACTCCGGCGTGGAACGACAAAGGCTTTTGTTCCCGTGGCCTCACGGGCGGTGGGGGAACCAGGCCGTGTCGGCCTGCTGGCCGAGCCGGGCCAATTCGGGCTGCGTCATGCGATAGGGCAGCCACTCGGTTTTGTGGTGGATGCCGAGACGATGATAGAAGTCGCGGGTCGGATTCCAGTCCAGCACATTGAGATCGAGCCGCTTGCAGCCGCGCGCATCGGCGATTGCCGCCAGCGCGGTGATCAGCTGGCGGCCCAGGCCATGGCCGCGCGCGCTTTCCAGCACGAACAGATCCTCCACGAACAATCCGGCGCGGCCTTCCCAGGTCGAGTAGTTGTGGAAGTAGAGCGCGAAGCCGACCGGCTTGCCGTCAAGTTCGGCAATCAGGGCTTCAAAGCGTTTCTCCGGACCGAAGCCATCGCGGCGGAAATCCTCGGCCGTCGCCTTCACCGTGCTCAGCGGTTCCTTCTCATAGATCGCCAGCGCCTGCACCAGCGACAGGATCGTTTCGGCATCCGCAATGGTGGCGGGACGGATCAGGGTATTCGACATGGTTACGCTTTCTTCTTCGTGGAGTCTGACGATGCCTGCAACGGACTGGGCTGCTTCATGGCGGCAACCAGCGCTTCGCCGAACAGCGTGAATTCCTTGGCGCGCTGCGTGCCGCGCCGCCAGGCCAGGCCGATGGTACGCGCTGCCCCGCTGTTCTTCTGGCCATCGCCCAGCGGCCGCGTCGTCACGTCGGTGCCGCGCAGGATGCCGGCATCGAGCGCCAGTCGCGGCAGCAGCGTCACCCCGAGGCCACTATCGACCATTTGAACCAATGTGTGCAGCGAGGTGGCGGCGAAACCGTCGCGGCGCGGCGACGGCGTCAGACGGCAGGCCGCCAGCGCATGGTCGCGCAGGCAATGGCCGTCCTCCAGCAGCAGCAGCGGCGCCTCGCTCAGGTCGTCGAGCTTCACACTGTTGCGCCGCGCCAGCTGGTGATCCTCGCGGCAGGCGAACAGGAAGTCGTCGTCGAACAGCGTCATGGTATCCAGCGCGCCGCCTTCATAGGGCAGGGCGATCAGCAGCAGGTCGAGCTTGCCGGCCTGCAACTGCTCGATCAGCCGCGCGGTCAGGTCCTCGCGCAGGAACAGTCGCAGATCGGGAAAACGCTTGCGCAGGGTGGGCAGCACGCGCGGCAGCAGGAAGGGTGAAATCGTCGGGATCACGCCGAGCCGCAACGGCCCGCTTAAAGGTACGGAGGCCGCCCTTGCCGCCAGCACCATGTCCTCGGCCTGACCCAGCAGTTCGCGCGCCCGGCCGGCCAGATCCTCGCCCAGCGGGGTCAGCACCACTTTTCGCTTCGTGCGGTCGACCAGGGCCGCGCCGAGCTGGGTTTCCAGCTCCTGGATGCCGGCCGACAGCGTCGACTGGGTGACGAAACAGGCCTCGGCTGCACGGCCGAAATGCCGGTTTTCCGCCAGGGAAACCAGGTATTGCCATTGCCGGAGCGAGGGGGAACTGAGCATGTTGGATATCTAATCGATAAAAACGATTATTTCTATCGGAATTATCTGTTTGAACGATAATTAGAAAGTCTCTAATTATCACTCCTGAGCGGAACGAGACCTGCACCGGCCTGTTTTTGGCCCTGACGGGACCAGCCCGCCGCCCCCGGATTGGCCTGTCCGGATCGATTGGACAGGCCTGTAACCAAGACAAAGTTAGAGGAGCGATTTACCCATGCTGACCATCGGCGACAAGTTTCCGACCTTCAATCTGAAGGCCGTGGTTTCGACCGACCCGAAGAAGGCCTTCACTGACATCTCGAGCGAGTCCGACAAGGGCAAGTGGAAGGTCGTGTTCTTCTGGCCGAAGGACTTCACCTTCGTCTGCCCGACCGAGATCGCTGCCTTCGGCAAGCTGAATGGCGACTTCAACGATCGCGACACCGTCGTCTACGGCGTGTCGACCGACAGTGAATTCGTCCACCTGGCCTGGCGCAACAACCATGGCGATCTGAAGGATCTGCCCTTCGCCATGCTGGCCGACATCAAGCGTGAGCTGAGCCAGGATCTCGGCATCCTCGACAAGGCCGAGGGCGTCTGCCTGCGCGCCACCTTCATCGTCGACCCGGAAGGCATCATCCGCTTCGTGTCGGTGAACGACCTCAGCGTCGGCCGCAACCCGGCGGAAGTGCTGCGCGTGCTCGATGCACTGCAGACCGACGAACTCTGCCCCTGCAACTGGCAGAAGGGCGAAGAGGTTCTGAAGCCGGCCGCCTAAGCCGCTTCAGCAAGGCCTCGCCGCGTCTCTTCCCGGAGACGCGGCGAACGCCTCCCCGATCGACGAGATAAAAAAGGAGCCCGCCATGAGCCTCGAAAGCCTGAAGACCCGCCTGCCCGATTATGCCAAGGACCTCAAGCTCAACCTGGGTTCGCTGGCCACCGAGCCGGGCCTGACCGAACAGCAGCGCGCCGGCACCTTCATCGCCACGGCGCTCGCCTCACGCGAAGCCAGTGTGATCCAGGCCATCATGGCCGAATTCGCGCCTAAGCTGTCGCCCGAAGCGCTCGAAGCCGCCAAGGCTGCCGCTGCCATCATGGGCATGAACAACATCTACTATCGCTTCGTGCATATGATGGCGCATGAGCCGAGCGCCAATTACAAGACGATGCCGGCCAAGCTGCGCATGAACGTGATCGGCAAGCCGGGCGTCGACAAGGCCGATTTCGAACTCTGGTCGCTCGCCGTGTCTGCCGTGAATGGCTGCGGCATGTGCGTCGAAAGCCATGAGGCGCAGCTGCGCAAGCATGGCTTCAGCGAGGAACAGGTGCAGCAGGCGGTGCGCATCGCCGCCGTGGTGCATGCCGTCGCCGCCGTGATCGATGGCGAAAAGGCGCTGGCCGGCGACTTCGCCGCTGCTGCCGAGTAAGACGCAACACAGATCCGTCCGGGCTCTTCGCCCCTCCGTCCGGACGGTGTTCCCACGGCTGCCATCGCAAGATGGCAGCCGTTTTCTTCGGTGCGTGGGGGCTACCATCGCAAGATGGCAGCCGTTTTCTTTTGTCGCCCTTTTAAGCGGCATATTTTCAAGTTTGTTTATGTCGGTGGGCAGGGCACTCGCCTAAAATCCTTTCGCACAAAACGCCGATCACGCAGCTTTTGTCCGGCCTCCACCCTTCCGCGTGACGGCCCGCACAAAGTTGAAAAAACGCCTTGCCTAATCTCGGATAGCCTGTAGAACCTGCGCCCCGACGCGACGGGTCATGTCGTGTCGCTACTGCCGCGCTGTCATGCGGCACCATCCAGACAATAAGAATGTGTGCCTTCGGGAGGGCGAGTGGGATGCAGCGCCGCAGCGCTGCGTCATGCCGCCGGCAGTCTTGCGTCTGGAGAGTCCCCCGCTTTTTGGCTGCCCGCAGGAGTGCCCCCCATGTCGTTTCGTCGTTTCACCCAGCTTTCGCTGGTCACCAAGATTGCACTGATCGTCGCCGCGCTGATTGTGCTCACGGCCGCTGCCGTGGGTGGCGGTGCCGTTCTGCAGATCCGCGGCGAACTGGCCGAACAGGTAATGCAGCGCCAGAATAACAGCCTGCGCACGCTCGCCGTGCTGGTGCATAAACGCTTGCCCGATACCAAATTCGAGATCGACGCGCAGGGCCGCGTCGGCCGCGTGGTGATGACGGCGATCCCCGATTTCGCCGACCACGACATGATCGACGAAGTGGGCAGAGTCACCGGCGAGACCGCCACGCTGTTCCGCTGGCAGGAGGCCGAGCAGGATTTCTTCCGTCGCACCACGAATATCGTCAATGCCGAGGGCAAGCGCGCCGTGGGCACGGCGCTGGGCAAGACCAGTGCCGCCTATGCACCGGTGACGCAGGGCCGCACCTATCTGGGCGAAGCCGTCATTCTCGGCAATGCCTATTACACGGTCTATCACCCGGTCCACGATCCGGCCGGCAAGGTGATCGGCATCCTGTATGCCGGCGTGCTGAAATCGCGTATCGAAGCCTTCGCCGATGCGATTGCATTGAACATGCTGATCACCTCGGCCATTGCCATCCTGATCGGTGCCGGCATCGCCGTGCTGGTGATGCGCGGCATGATGAAACCGCTGCCGCGCCTGACCGACTATACCAATCGCCTGGCCCAGAACGATCTGAGCGTGCAGATCGGCGACCAGGAACGCCAGGACGAGATTGGCGCGCTGGCGCGTGCGGTGGCGATCTTCAAGCGCAATGCCGAAGAGAAACTGGCGCTCGAAGCCGCACAGGAGCAGGAGCGTCAGCGCTTTGCCGCCGACCGCGACGCGCAGGAACAGCGGTTCGAACAGGCCATCGGCCGGGTCGTGCTGGCGGCTGCAGATGGCGATCTGTCGCAGCGCGTCGAGACTGCCGAACTGACCGGCGTGCTGCAGCGCGTGGGCAGTGCGGTGAACGATCTGCTCAATCGCACCGATGGCGCGATGACGGCAGTGATCAGCGTGACCTCGGCGATGGCCGAGGGCGATCTGCGCAGCAAGATCGATCAGCGCTTCCGCGGCCGTTTCGAACTGCTGGCGCAGAATGTCAACAACATGGCGGATCGCCTGCGCGACTTCGCCGGCCGTCTGGCGGAAAGCGCCGAAACCGTGCGTATCGCCTCGGCCGAGATTTCCACCGGCAGCCAGGATCTGGCGCAGCGCACGGAATCGCAGGCCGCTTCGATCGAAGAAACCGCCGCCTCGATGCATGAAATCACCACGACGGTGAAACAGAATGCCGACAATGCCCAGGCCGCCAGCCAGCTGGCAGTGGTCGCGCGCGACACGGCGGAGAAGGGCGGCAATGTGGTGGCTGACGCCGTGAAGGCGGTGACGCAGATCGAGGATAGTGCCCGCAAGATCAGCGACATTGTCGGGCTGATCGACGAGATCGCCTTCCAGACCAATCTTCTCGCGCTCAATGCCAGCGTCGAAGCGGCGCGCGCCGGCGAGGCCGGCAAGGGCTTTGCGGTGGTGGCGCAGGAAGTGCGTGCGCTGGCGCAGCGTTCGGCCAATGCCTCGAAGGAGATCAAGGGTCTGATCGCCAACTCGAATGCGCAGGTCAAGACCGGCGCCAGCCTGGTGCAGCAGACCGGCAGCAGCCTGACCGAGATCGTCGGCGCCGTGAAGAAAGTCGCCGATATCGTGGCCGAGATCGCCACCGCCTCGCGCGAGCAGGCCACCGGCCTGGACCAGATCAACACCGCGGTCGGCAGCATGGACGAGATGACCCAGCGCAACGGCGCCCTGGTGGAAGAGACCTCGGCCTCGGCACAGTCGCTCGCCGATCAGGGCCGCCAGCTCGCCGAACTGGTCGGCTTCTTCCGGCTGGACCGCGATGAGTATCGGATGGCGAAAGCGGCATGATTCTAGTTTCGCGTGTGCTTTTTCGTGCCGGGACCAATCAAAGGAGGGTTATTTCCTGATAACCCACTGAAATCCTTTATATGACCGGCACACAACCTCCTCTAATGTCGCCTCGGGAACCGTAAAACCGCAATCTGCGGATGGGGAATCGATATGCGCATTCGTGGCAGTTTTCTTCTGTTTGTGGCCGTCATCGGTGTGATCGTGCTTGGCCTGGCCGCGCGGGTGATCAGCGATGGCTACAATGAGCGCGCCAATGCGGTCGACGCCCGCGGCCTGGCGGCGACGCAGGGCGAACTGCTCAGGCTGGTTGAACTGATCGGCATCGAACGCGGCGCCTATAACGCGGCGTTGCGCGACGAGAAGACCACGGACCCGAATGGCGACTTCATCGCCAAGCCGCGCAAGACCACTGACGATACGATTGTGGCCGCACTGAATGCTGCGCGCGCCTCCGGCCATCCGGCCATCGACCTGCCGGCGATCCAGGCGCTGCAGGCCGGCATGCAGGACTGGCGCAAGAAGGTCGAGGCTGCCATCGCGCGTCCGCTGGCCGAGCGACCGGCCGATGTGATGAACGGCTATGTGCCGGCGCTGGCCGAGATGGTCGGCAAGCTGACACCGCTGCTGAACCGTATCGATTCCGCGATCAGCCGGTCCGACGACGATGTCGCCCTGCCGATGACGATTGCCCGCCTTGCCGCCGACATGCGCGCCGAGGCCAGCATCCGCGGCACCACCACGGTGAATGTGATCGCCTCGGGCAAGCCGTTTCCGCCGGCCACGCGCATTTTCGTCGCCGAGCAGAGCGGCAAGGTGGATGCGATCTGGGCCCGCATCGTCATGGCGATGGGCATGATCGATGCCTCGGCCAATCTGAAGGAAAAGGTCGAGCAGACGCGCAAGGGTTTCTATGTCGACCTCAAGCAGCTGCTCGACTCGGTGTATGGCGCCAGCGACAAGGGCGAAGCCTATCCCTTTGCCAATATCACCGAATTCCGCAACAAGCAGAATCCGCTGCTCTACACGGCCGGCTATCTGCGTGACGCCGCGATCCAAGATGCGCTCGAAGTGGCCGATGCGCTGATCGCCGAACGCACCCGCCATGTCATGATCGAGGCGGTGGTCGCGCTGATTGCCGTGCTGCTGCTGGTTTCGGGCGCGATCTACTTCGTGCGCCGCGTGGTCAGCCCGCTGGGTAACATCACCCATACCATGACGCAGATTGCCGAAGGCCATGCGGCCGAGATCGGCTATGCCGACCGGCGCGACGAGATCGGCGACATGGCGCAGGCGCTGGCCGTGTTCCAGCGCAATGCCGAGGAAAAGGCCCGGCTGGAAGGCGAGGAGCGCAGTCGCGCCGAGGGCGAGAACCGCCGCCTGGCGAGCCAGCGCGAAGCCGAAGCAGCAATCAGCCAGGAAATCGCCCAGTTCTGCATGGCGGTCGGCGGTGGCGATTTCTCGCGCCGCATTGATCTGGCCGGTAAGGATGGCGTGTTCCGCGACCTGTCGCAGCAGATGAACGGTCTGGCCGATACGCTGCAGAATGTGCTCGATGATCTTGGCCGCGTGCTGCGCGGTCTCAGCCATGGCGATCTCACCGCCACCGCCTCGGGTCAGTATCAGGGCGCCTTCGGCGAACTGGCCGAAGCGGCGCGCGAGACTGTCAGCCGCCTGCGCGATTTCGCCGGCCGCCTGGCCGAAAGCGCGGATACCGTGCGCGTCGCCTCGGCCGAGATTTCCACCGGCAGCCAGGATCTGGCGCAGCGCACCGAATCGCAGGCGGCCAGCATCGAAGAGACCGCCGCCTCGATGCACGAGATCACCGCGACCGTGAAGCAGAATGCCGACAACGCACAGGCTGCCAGCCAGCTTGCCGTCGCCGCGCGCGACACGGCCGAAAAGGGCGGCAGCGTGGTGGCCGATGCCGTCACCGCCGTCACGCGGATCGAAGGCAGCGCGCAGAAGATTTCCGACATTGTCGGCCTGATCGACGAGATCGCCTTCCAGACCAACCTGCTGGCGCTCAACGCCAGCGTCGAGGCGGCGAGGGCAGGCGAAGCCGGCAAGGGCTTTGCGGTGGTGGCGCAGGAGGTGCGCGCACTCGCCCAGCGTTCGGCCAATGCGTCGAAGGATATCAAGGCGCTGATCACCGACTCGAATGCGCAGGTGAAGACCGGCGCCAGCCTGGTGAACCAGACCGGACAGTCGCTGACCGAAATCGTCACCGCCATCAAGAAGGTGTCGGATATCGTCGCCGAGATCGCCGCGGCTTCGCGCGAGCAGGCCACCGGTCTCGAACAGATCAACACCGCCGTGGGCAGCATGGACGAAATGACTCAGCGCAACGGCGCGCTGGTCGAAGAAACCTCGGCCTCGGCGCAGTCGCTCGCCGATCAGGGGCGTCAGCTGTCCGAACTGGTCGGCTTCTTCCGCACCGGTGCAGCAACGGGTGGCGCGCCAGCGGTGACGGCACCGCGCCCGGTCGTGGTGGCTTCAGCGGCTCCGGCCCCGAAGCCGGCGGCACCGAAGCCGGTTGTGGCCGCGGCCAAGCCTGCTTCCAAGCCTGCTCCCAAGCCTGGCCCCAAGCCGGAGCAGCCTGCGCCGCGTCCGGCCCCGGCGGCTGCCAATGCTGACGACGATTGGCAGGAATTCTGATCCTCTTGCCTTTCAGAAATTCAGGCTCCATATGAGGAAAAGCCGGGACGACCCGGCTTTTCTTTTTACATATCGGGCGGGGACGACCCTGTCAGAGCGCCACAGCGCGAAGCTGCTGAGCGCATCTTAGAGCGAAGGAGAAATTCGCCATGGCATGGATCATCCTGTTCATCGCAGGCCTCACCGAGATCGGCTGGGCGGTTGGCCTGAAATACACCGACGGTTTCACCCGGTTATGGCCGAGCGTCTTTACCGGACTCTCGATGGTGATCAGCATCGTGCTGCTCGGCATCGCGCTGAAAACGCTGCCGCTCGGCACCGCCTATGCGATCTGGACCGGCATCGGCACGGTCGGCACGGCCATTCTCGGCATCTATCTGTTCGGCGAAAGCGCCGCCGTGCTGCGGCTGGTCTGCATCGGGCTGATCGTCGCCGGCATCGTCGGGCTCAAGCTGGTGACGCCGGCTTAAGCATCACCCGTCATACCCGCGAAAGCGGGTATCCCATTTTTAATGGGACCCCGGGTCAAGCCCGGGGTGACGGAATGGGCTTAAACCTCCAGCCACTCTTTCCGGATCGCCGCATTGTCCTTGAGCTGCTGCGGCGTGCCCTCGAAGACCATGTGGCCGTGGCCCATCACGTAGAGCCGCTGGCAGATTTTCAGCGCGATCGTCAGCTTTTGTTCGACCAGCAGGATGCTGACACCGCGCGCGGCGATGCGTTCCAGCAGTTCGGCGACGCGCTCCACCATCATGGGCGACAGGCCCTCGGTCGGCTCATCCACCATGATCAGGTCGGGATCGCCCATCAGCGTGCGGCACATGGTCAGCATCTGCTGCTCACCACCGGATAGCACGCCGGCCTGCGTGTCGGCGCGCTCTTCCAGGCGCGGAAAGATCTCGAACATGTCCTGCATCGACCAGCGGCCGGTGTTGCGCGTGTCCTTCTGGCCGAGATAGAGATTCTCGCGCACGGTTAATGCTGGGAAGATGTCGCGGTTCTCGGGCACATAACCCAGGCCAAGGCGCGCGATTTCATGCGGCTTCTTGCCGGCGATCTCGGCGCCCTTGAACAGGATCGAGCCCTGCGGTGGCACATCGCCCATGATTGCCTTGATCGTGGTCGAACGGCCGACGCCGTTGCGGCCGAGCAGCGAGACGATCTCGCCGGTCTTCACCTCGAAACTCACGCCATGCAGGATATGGCTCTTGCCGTAATAGGCATGCAGGTCACGGACTTGCAGCATCGCGTCGCTCATGTGTTCAATGCTCCGCTTCCATGGCCTGGCCGAGATAGGCTTCCTGCACTGCCTTGCTGTTGCGGATATTGGTCGGCGTGTCGCAGGCGATGATCTGGCCATAGACCAGCACCGAGATGCGGTCGGCCAGGTCGAAGACCACGCCCATATCGTGTTCCACCATGATCAGCGTGCGGCCCTCGGTCACCTTGCGGATCAGGCTGACGAAATGCGCGGTCTCCGATCGGCTCATGCCTGCCGTTGGCTCATCCAGCATCACCACCTCGGCGCCACCGGCGATGGTGATGCCGATTTCCAGCGCGCGCTGTTCGGCATAGGTCAGGAAGCTGGCCGGTAGCATGGCGCGGTCACCTAAGCCGATCTGCTGCAGCACCGCCATGGCGCGGTCATTGGCATCCTTCAGCTTGCGGGTGTTGTGCCAGAAGGAATAGCGGTAGCCGAGATGCCACAGCACGCCGCAGCGCACATTCTCGAACACTGTCATCTTCGGGAAGATATTGGTGACCTGGAACGAGCGGGAGAGTCCGCGGCGGTTGATCTGATAGGGCTTCAGCCCGGTGATGTCCTCGCCATTCAGGCTGATATGGCCCTCGCTGAGCGGGAAGCGGCCCGAGATCAGATGGAACAGCGTCGACTTGCCGGCGCCATTCGGCCCGATGATGGCGTGGCGTTCGCCCTTACCGATTTCCAGCGACACGCCGCGGATGATCGGCGTGATGCCGAAGGATTTATGAACGTCATGGAGGCCCAGGGCGGTCATTTCGAGACCTCCTTGCCCAGGTCTTTGCCATGGGCGGCGTCGGAGTAAGCACCCGCCATGCGCGGTCCCCACAGCCTGCCGAGCCAGAGCCCGCCGCCGATCAGGACCAGGGCGACGATCCAGGGCAGCATGGAATTGGAAGTGTAGGCGATGCCGAACAGCGTCATCGCCGGACCTTCGGTGGCGGTTTTCACCAGCTGGTGATGCGCGGTCTCGATCAGCGCGACGGCACCGGCGACGCCCATCAGCGCCGGCACCAGCATCACGCCATAGGCCGGCACGACCTGCAGCAGGGTGCCGCGCTGCCACAGCGGCAGATGCAGCATGATCAGGCCAGCCATACCACCCGGCGCGAACATCACCATCATGATGAAGATCAGGCCGAAATAGAGCATCCAAGCGCCGGTGATGTCGCTGAGGAAGACCTGCAGCAGCACCACCAGCACGGCGCCCAGCACCGGGCCCATGAAATGTCCGATGCCGCCGATATAGGCCATCAGCAGCACCGAGCCCGATTGCGCGCCGGAAATATTCACCGCATTCATCAGCTCGAAATTGATCGCGGCCAGGCCGCCGGCGATGCCGGCAAAAAATCCCGAAATGCAGAAGGTGATGAACCGCACCATCTGCGTCGAATAGCCGACGAATTCGGCGCGTTCGGGATTGTCGCGCACCGCGTTGCACATGCGGCCCAGTGGCGTGCGGGTGAAGGCATACATGGCGATCATGCAGACAAAGCACCAGCTGGCGATCAGGTAGTAAACCTCGATCTGCGGCCCGAAGCGCACGCCCCAGAGCGTCAGCATCTTGGTGCGGTTCGCGGTAATGCCTTCCTCGCCGCCGAAAAAGCCGCGCAGGATCAGCGACAGCGAGGCGATCAGTTCGCCGAGCCCCAGCGAGATCATGGCGAACACCGTGCCGGCACGGCGTGTGCTGACCGCGCCGAAGATGAAGCCGAAGGTCAGCCCCATCAGGCCGCCGACCAGCGGCACGACAGGCAGCGGAATCGGCAGCTTGCCGGCGGCGATCACATTCATCGCATGGACGGCGAGGAAGCCGCCGAGGCCGTAATAGACCGCGTGGCCGAAGCTGAGCATGCCGGTCTGGCCAAGCAGCATGTTATAGGCCAGCGAAAACACGATCATGATACCCATCAGGCACATGGTGGTGAGCGCCGCACCCGAGGTGAAGATCTTCGGCAGCACCAGCATCACGACGAGCGCGATCACCCAGATACCATAGCGCCGCAGCAGGTCGAGCGCCGGATTGCCGCGCGTAGCGGCCAGAGTCGTGTCGCTCATCGTCAGCTCTCCCGCGTGCCCATCAGGCCGGTGGGCCGGAAGATCAGGATCAGCACCAGCATCAGATACGGCACCACCGGGCCGACCTGCGCCACCGTCACCTGCCACAGATCGCTCAGCATGCCCTGCACCGGCCGCGCCATGCCGACGGAAGTCAGTAGGTCGCCGATCGAATAGTTGATCGCAATGGCGAAGGTCTGAATCAGGCCGATCATCAGCGAGGCGATGAAGGCGCCGGACAGCGAGCCCAGCCCGCCGAACACGACGACCACGAACAGGATCGGTCCCAGCACATGCGCCATGCTGGGCTGCGTCACCAGCGCCGGGCCGGCGATCACGCCGGCAAGGCCGGCGAGCCCTGAGCCGAAGCCGAACACCATCATGAAGACCTTGGGCACGTTATGGCCCAGCATCGCCACCATATTGGGATGCGTGAGGGCTGCCTGGATGATCAGGCCGATACGCGAACGCGTCAGGACCAGCAGCAGCACCAGGAAGATCGCCACCGAGATCAGCAGCATGAACATGCGGAAGGCCGGATACGTCGTGCCGAACAGCTCAAAAGCGGGAAAGTCGAGCAGCTTCGGCACGCGGTAATCCACCGGCAGCTTGCCCCAGATCATCTGCACCATTTCCTCGATCACAAAGGCGAGGCCGAAGGTGAACAGCAATTCGGGCACATGGCCCCATTTATGGACGGTGCGCAGGCCCCAGCGTTCGACCGCGGCGCCGACCAGGCCGACGCAGACCGGCGCGACAAACAGCGCGACCCAGAAATCCAGCCACTGGCTGATCTGGAATCCGAAATAGGCGCCCAGCATGTAGAAGCTGGCATGGGCGAAATTCAGCACGCCCATCATCGAGAAGATCAGGGTCAGGCCGCTGGCCAGCAGGAACAGCAGCATGCCATACAGCACGCCATTCAGCGTGGAGAAGATCACCAGTTCAAGCAAACCAAGCCCCCGCCCGTCGTATACAGAACACTATGCTGCGCAGACGAAACGGCCCCGGTGTGAACCGGGGCCGTCGCCAGTCTAATGCGGTCAGCTCGGCTTCGCCATCTTGCAGCTGGTCGGCACGTCGGTTTCGGCCATCGGGATGGTTGCGGTCATCTTCCAGCCCCAGCCGGTATTTTCCTCGTCGAACTTCATGTCGCCGGTCATCGGGGTGAGCGCGGAGATATAGATATCCTGGAAGAACTGGTGGTCTTCCGCGCGCATGTAGGTGTCCTTGCCGTAGATATTCTTGTACTTCATGCCGCGCAGCTTCTCGACGAACACCTTCGGGTCGTTCGACTTGGCTTCGTTCATCGCCTTGGCCAGCATGTCCATCTCGTTGCGGACGCGCGGATACCACCAGCCATGATTCTGGTGCTTCTTGCGGAAGTCTTCTTCCCAGGCAAAGTTTTCCTTGGTGTTGATATTGGCGATGCCTTCGGTGATCTGGAACACCTTGTCCTTCAGCCCGGTCTGCTTCACCGAGGTCGGGCCGCCGGCGCCACCGGCATAATAGGTGTAGTAATTCACCTGCAGGCCGGCATCGGCCGAGGCCTTGAGCAGCAGCGCGATGTCGCTGCCCCAGTTGCCGGTGATCACGGTATCGGCGCCGCTGGCCTTGATTTTCGCAATATAGGGCGCGAAGTCGGTGATCTTGGCGAGCGGATGCAACTCGTCGCCGACGATCTGGATATCCGGCCGCTTGGCCTTCAGCATTTCATTGGCGGCCTTGCGCACCGCCTGACCGAACGAGTAGTCCTGGTTGATCAGGTAGACCTTCTTGATGCCGGGCTGCGTCTTGATGTAGCTGGTCAGCGCCTGCATCTTGATGTCGCTATGCGCATCCCAGCGGAAATGCCAATAGCTGCATTTGTCGTTGGTGAAGGCGGGATCGACCGCGGCATAATTCAGATAGACCACTTCTTTGCCGGGATTGCGGTCATTGTGCTTGTTGACGAAATCGATCATCGCCGCGGCGGCGCCCGAGCCGTTGCCCAAGGTCAGCACGCGCGCGCCGGCATCGATGGCCTTCTGCGCTGCGATCACGGTCTCCTGCGGCGAGAGTTTGTTGTCATAGGTCAGAAGCTCCATCTTCTGGCCGTTCACGCCGCCAGCTGCATTGATCTTGTCGATCATGTACTGGAAATGCTTCACGCCGTGTTCACCGATCGGCGCCATGGCACCCGACAGCGGATCAATGAACGCGATCTTCACCTGCGCCATGGCGGGCAGCGCCAGGGCCGAGACTCCAAGGCCGAGCGCGAGCGCGGTCAAGCCTGTCCGGTAACCGTGGGACATCATTTCCTCCATCCTGTTTGTTGCGGCGGCTTTGCTCCGCCGATTCACCGTCGTTGCGGCGAATGCCGTGGTCGTGCCGGGTGCTGCCGTAGCAGCGGCTCAAGCGCGACGATCCCGATGCGGGCGGTTCGCCGTCGCGGCGATCCAGCCCAGATTGCGCCGCAGTTCACTGGCCGGCGTGCGGCCCGGATAGCGGCGGCTGTAGCTGCTGATGAGAATATGTCTGGCATTGCGCTCTGCCGGAGCCCGCGCCGAGGTTCGACCCCGGGCGGGCCCCAGCAGGGCCATCAGTCGGGCGAACAGGCGGCGCAGCAGCGTCATGCCCGCTTCACCTCTGGCTATTTGGTCATCGCGGCATAGACCATGTCGCGCATCGCGGCGCGATAGGTCAGGCGCTGCTTGGGCGACTGCATCATGAAGACGACGAACATCTTCTCTTTCGGATCGACCCAGAAGTAAGTGCCACCGGCGCCGCCCCAGTAGTAGTCGCCGACGCTGCCCGGATCGGCAGACACGCCGGCCGCGGTGCGCACGCCAAAGCCGAGGCCGAAACCATAGCCGGGACCGGGCAGGTAATACGGGCCGGGGGTCACGCCGGTGCCCATATGGTCCGCGGTCATGTAGGCGAGGATCTTCGGGCTCAGATACCGCTTGCCGTTCTGCGTGCCGCCATCCAGCAGCATCTGTAGGAAGCTCGCGTAATCCATCGCCGTGCCGGTCAGGCCGCCGCCGCCGCCTTCGAACTTGCCGGCTTTGCGCGGATCGAAGAACTCGACGCCGCCGCCCAGGCTGCGGTCATCCGGGAAGGGCTCGGCCACGCGGGCCTGCTTGGCGGCATCGGTGACATAGAAGGCGGTATCCTTCATGCCCAGCGGCTTGAGCAGGCGGTCGCTCAGCGAATTGTACAGCGACTTCTTGTCGACCACTTCGACCACGCGGCCGAGGATGTCGGTGGAATGGCTGTAATCCCACACCGTGCCGGGCTGATAGGCCAGCGGCAGTTTGGCGATGCGTTCGGCGAATTCGGCATTGTCGGGATCGCCGTCCAGCACGCCGCCATACATCGCCTTCACGGCGCCGACGCCGAAGAAGCCATAGGTAATGCCGGAACTGTGACGCATCAGGTCCTGCACGCTCATCGCGCGGCGCGGCGCCACCAGTTCGAGTGTCGGCTTGCCACCGGCCTCGGCGGGCGGCTTCTCGACACCGACCTGCACCTTGCCGAAGGCGGGAATGAATTTCGCCACCGGGTCGCTGACGTGATAGCGGCCCTCTTCCACCTGCATCATCGCGGCGGCCGTGACGATCGGCTTGGTCATCGAATAGATGCGGAAGATGCTGTCGCGCGACATCTTCGCCTTGGTCTGCGGGTCCTGCACACCGAAGGCCTCGAAATAGGCGATCTTGCCTTCGCGGGCGACCAGCAGCACGGCGCCGGGGATGGTGCCGGCCTCGGAATCGGCCTTCAGCCTTGCGCCGATGCGGTTGAGCCGCTCGGCCGAGAAGCCGACGCTGGCCGGATCGGTCTTGGGCAGCAGCTCGGCGGACCGGGCCTGCGGGATGTGCAGGATAGAAAGCGCAAGGATGGCAATGCTGGCCGTGGCGGCCAGCCTGGTCAGGCTCTTCATCAGCGTTTGGCCTCCCGGGCCGATTTTTATTTTGCTTAGGCGCTATGATTGTCGGACAATCCGACCCGAGTCAAACACTGTTCGGCACAAGGCTGCTGGACCATGGTATGGGTCGCCGGTAGAACTGCGACCGCTACACTACACGGTGACGTTCGAACGATTCGCGCCTGCGTCCCTGTTCGATCATGCGGACGAACGTTCGTCGGGAGATTTAAATGTCTGAGGTTGCCGAGAAATTTGCGCGGCTCACGCCGGTGCCGGCCTACCAGATGGTGGCCGAGGCGATCGAGCGCGAGATCCTGTCCGGCCGCCTGCGGCCCGGCGATCCCATCGGCACCGAGGCGCAGCTGGTGCGCCAGTTCGGCGTCAACCGCTCCACCGTGCGCGAAGGCATCCGCCTGCTCGAACAGAGCGGCATGGTACAGCGCGATTCCAGCCGCCGCCTCGCCGTTGGCCTGCCGCATTACGACCAGCTCGCCACCCGCGCCAGCCGCGCGCTGATCCTGCACCAGGTCACCTTCCGCGAATTGTGGGAAGCGACCATGGCGCTCAGTCTGGCCACCATCGATTTCGCGGTGGAACGCGCCACCGAGGAGGAAATCGCGGTGCTGGAAGCCAATATCGATGCCACCGAAGCCGCCATCGACGATCCGGCCGCCGTGGCGGCCTATGACAGCGAATTCCATGTCATGCTGGAAAAGACCGCGCGCAATCGGGTTCTCGAACTGGCGCGTGAACCGTCCAACATGCTGATCTATCCCACCACACATGTCGCGGTGCAGGGCACCGAGCAGGGCGCGCGCCGCCTGGTCGAAGCGCATCGCATGCTGGTGCAGTCGCTCAAACTGCGCGACAAGGAACTGGGCCAGCTATGGACGCGGCGCCACCTGAATGACTGGCGCAAGGGTTTCGAGCGCGGCGGCAACGACCTCGACCAGCCGGTCGACCTGGTCACCGCGCCGTCGGCGACGGCGTAGGAACGACACTCTCGAAAAACCAAAACTGTCATGGCCGGGCTTGACCCG
>JAGXRD010000015.1 GCA_018336035.1 Alphaproteobacteria bacterium
GCGCGCCAGCCGCTCGATCAGGCTCGGCGGCCGCCACAGCGAGAGCGTGAAGACCGTGGCGAAAACCAGGCTCAGGAGTACCGGATAGAAGCGGCTGGCCAGCCCGGCATCGAGAACAGCCAGCAATGGCAGCAGGAGCAGCGCACCGAGCAAGGCCGGCCGCCAGTCCCTGGCCTGCGTCGCCGGCAGGGTCAGCAGTCGCAGGAGCAGCAACAGCTCGGCCAGGCCGATGAAAGCCAGCGGTCCGATGCGCTCCCGCGTAAAATACACAACGGCTGGGTAAGCAACGCTGAGGACAAAAACGACCGCAACGACAACTGCGGTCAGCCTGTTACGCAACCAGTGCATAAACCGCATCGAGAACATCACCTACTGTCCGGACACTCTTGAACTCTTCCGGTTTGAACTTGCGACCCGTGAGCTCCTGCAGCTTCACCACCAGATCGACGGCATCAATACTGTCGAGATCAAGATCTTCATACAGGCGAGCGCCCTGCACGATCTTCTCCGGCGGCACCTCGAACATCTCTTCCAGATGTCCCTTCAGTTTCTCGAAGACTTCATCGCGAGACAGCATCTTCACTCACCCTGCCTGCTGTGCGGCAATGAAACGGGCAAGACTGCGCACATTGGCGAAATGCGCCTTGACCTCTTCAGTCACCGTGTCGAATTTCACATTGAAGGTTTTACGCAACGCAACGCCAAGCTCCAGTGCATCGATCGAATCAAGACCGAGGCCTTCGGCGAACAATGCTTCCTCGCTGTCGATTTCTTCCGGCTTGATATCCTCCAGCTTCAATGAGCTGACGATCAGCCGCTTCACCTCGAGTTCCAAATCATCCATTGGCCAACTGTTCCATATAATAATCTTCAAGGTGACGAACGAGCTTGCGCGTTGTGAGCGAACGGTGCTCCTCGACGCCCACATCCTTCATGGTGATGGTATTGCCGATGGCGACCCGGAAGCGCGGGCGCCGTGGTGGTACCTGCCACCATTTGTCGCCCTTCAGGAGGGTCGGCGGATTGCAGGTTAGGACAACCAGCTGAATCTCGGCCTCCAGCATCGTCGCGATATGGGCAAAGCCACGACGAAAACGCAGCGGCTGACCCGGGCGGCTACGCGTGCCTTCGGGGAAAATGATCAGATGATAACCACCATCGAGCGCCGCCCGGCTGGCGGCGAGCATCTCTTCGGCCGGCAGGTCGTTGCGGATGTAACCGGCCGCGCGCATCACCGGGCCCAGCATGCCGTTCCAGTGTTCTGACTTAACGACGCATTGCGCACGAGGGATCAGCGCAACCAGCAGTACGACATCAAGCAATGTCGGGTGGTTGGATACAATCAGCCGGCCGCCACGGTCCGCCAGTTTTGCACTACCCTCCATGTCCACATCAATGACGCGCAGGACAACCAGCGTGCGGATGTAAAGGCGGAACATGCGGTGGATCAGGTAGCGCATGCGTGCGGCACGCTCAGTGCCACCCAGCAGCATAAGTCGAGCAATACAGATGGTGATAAGTGCGACGATCGGTCCACCGCCGAACAGGGCGAGGAAAGCCAGACCAGTGCCAAGCACGCGCCACAGATGATCAAGGCGATTAAGCAGCACGGGACCACTCCCATGTCATATCGGTTCCGACAGCGGTTTGCTGCTTGCGGTCGGACAGCATGAATTCGAGAAAATCATGCGCCAGGCATGGTGTGCGTGCGGCGCGGACCTGCTCGGTGGAAAAATGCAGGCCGAAGGCATCCCTAGCTGCAGCGGGCTTGCCCAGCAGCAAAGCCAGCACGAGGGGCTGGCGAGGCGCCTCGGTTTCCTCAAACGCGACATAAGGCCCTGGCAGCGGCTCGTCACAGTAGAGCAACAGCACCGGCTCATCATCCGGCTGCGTCAGGCAGCCCGCCGCCTCCAGCAAACCGTAAGCGAAGGAATCCGCACCGGCCGAAACCGCCGTGTGGCCAGCCTTGTTCTTGGTGTGAATGGACAGCAGTCCAAGCAGGGCATGATGCACCGACACGCTGAAGTCCGCCGGTGACGGCAGTTCGTCCTGCGCTATTGCCGCCAGAATGTTGAGGGTGCGCGTCAATTCGCCGTCACGGGTCGCGAGAACATAGCGGACATCCTGGCGATTGCCAGCGCAGGTCAGTGCGGCCTTCATCAATAGCTGTCCAGATTGTGTCAGTCTGCGACGCAGCATTGCGGGCAGCGCAATCTCCGCACCACGTTCACCTGAGACATCACGGTTCTGCATTGCTGATGATGCCCGTGCCGCCAGGTCCACACGCCCGGGCGACCACGCATAACAGTCCTGCACCGTGAATTTCAGTAGCGGGGACATGGCACCTCAGGAACCTACTTTGTACAGACGCCTTTCAATTTCTTGCTCAAGCTTCAGGACCATCGAGTTGTAGCGTCGATGGATATAATCCTGATCTGCCTTGAGGTTCGCGGAGCCAGCATAATTGATGCTGTAGCTCTTCGGCGAATAGACGATGTCCACGGTCGCTGCATGCTCGCGCCATTTCTGGGTCGCACGCATCAGGCCTGGATTGACCTTCTCGACCATCCAGCCGTTTGATGACGCTGCTTCATAGATTGCAGTCTCAATCGTCGCCAGGCTGGCGTTTTGTGCCGCAACGGGAACCGGATGATTCTCGACTTTGTAGACTGGCTGCACGCGGTTGCAGCCCGCGACGACCAACATAACCGCCAGCGCAATGCCGACAATACCCCCTCGCACCATTGTAATTTTCCCCCTACGCATGGGCCGCCCTTGGTCGAATCTGCCCCTACAACCCCGCATACAGTTTTAGTATAGTTTTTCCGTATTTTCCACAACTCAAGCGGAATTTGGTTCGCGTGATACTCATTCAGGTAATGAACTTGGGGGCCCAACGATGCCAAGGGATATCTGGATGATCGCGGTACATCGTCGAAGGTGAGCGAGTCCAGTTGCCTCCCGCCGTCCTGGAGCGCCTCGCCCATGCCGATACCTTCGGCTCGCTCGGCCTCAGCCGGCGAGATGCACTCTGGACTATCAAGGGACTAAGCGATGCGCCGCTGCCACTATTCGACTTTGCCGAAGCGGCCATGCCGCTAGGGCACAACCTGCCGCCGGCTGATTCCGGCATCGAGGAGGACGTTACGCTGCCCAAGATGACCATGGGGGAGAACGTCATCCACGATTATCGGTACAAGGGCCAATCCCGCCACGACAAGTGCGCGCAACTCTGCCGTCTTGCCGGCCGCCACTAGCCTCGGAACAAGAATTTTGGCCGCCCGTAACGGAACCTCTCTCGGCCTCCAGCGCGTGAGATCACGGTAAGCCGCCTCAGGGCCTGCCAAATAGAACACGGCCTCCGCACGCGCTGCCACATCACGGTCTTCAATAGACCATTCCCTCCGTTTTTCTTCCTGGACCTCGTTCCGACGACGTAGCCACGCCCTAAAGAAATGTAACTGCTCCCTGGCGGTTATATTATCGCCGGCCCGCCCGGCTCGTGCAGCATCGTGTGCGAGGAATGCGCCGTGCTCATCCACACGGTCTCTATCCAAAAGGATCATCCGCCTCAGAGAAGGCCCGCTGAACTCCGTTGCCAAATCAATCTCTTTCTCCAGGATTTGGCTCAGCGTACTTTCGTCCTTTTCCGCTTCTGCGCTAATCAGGACAATTCTAAGGGCGTCTTCGGATGATTTGGTTTCGCGACATCCCGCCAGTCCAAGCCAAAGCCTTCTCAACTGCACCTGACGGCGTAGAACCGGGTCTTTGATGGCTTCGACCTTCGGATCGCCCTCAAGAATTTCCAGCAACTGTTGCACTTGCTTAGTGGCGAGAAGCATATCTGCGACGTGGAGAGCGCAGTAGCTATCTGTTTTATGGTTGAGGTAAAAATCTTCCGCGATCCGTACCTCGGTCTCACCTTTCCTGCTTAACGCAGATTTCTTTATATAGTTTTCGAAATCTTCGTCGGCGATTGATACCGCATTGTCGTGAAGTCTTAGCCCGGGCGAAAGATCCAACGCAAAATCTTGGATGGTGCCTTCATTCGTTGCAGTAACTCTAGAAATTGCAGCCACATTTGCCGGCGCCGGTAAGAAAGCTAATGCAGCCAGTATTTCGTCGAACTTGGAGTTCTGACCGAGTTTTTTGAGCGCAGAATCAAATGTTAACTTCAGTACATCTGGTAACGTTTTTCCACCCGGTCGCAAGACATCAAGCAGGAGCTCCATGTCAGTTTTCGCAATTGAGATTGCATATGACTGGACGCGCGGATTTCGATGAGAAAGTTCATGGAATTGCTCCACCAATTCATCTGAAGGAGCGCTCAGGATAGTTTCTAGATGAGCCTTAGTTTCGGCCCGATCGAATAGTGGGCACGGCACGTCCGCAGCCGTTTGTGGTATCCTCAATTTCTCAAGTCTTGATGTGCGTGAAGAGATAACAAACCTCACGTTCGATGGCAGTGCATCCAGGTTGGCACTTAGAATGTCTTGCACAAAGGAACGCTCTGTTGGGATGGCCGCCTCCGCAGCCATGATCGAATTATCAGCAGCATCAATGATAATTGTTAGCAATCCGATTGGCGCTAATTTTTCCAAAGCTCGGCCTGCCAGTGTCAGACGCTTTAGAAAAATGCCTATGCTGGCCGGATGCCTTATGTCCCGTGGAATAAAAATCGGAATTCGAAGCGCTACCGCCACTTCATTTGTTATTTGAAGAAACGCTTTTTCGGGTAGATGCCGCTTATCATCAGAGTAAATGTACCGGCCACCGCCAAAGCAATCAAAATGGACCGATACAGATCCCTGCGGCAACCCCTCCGTAACTTGGCGCATTAAGGTGGTTTTTCCGGCCCCCCCAACGCCATGCAAAACTACGATCCTATGCCCTAGCTGTAGTTGACGCAGCACCTCACCTGCGGCGGGCCGCTTAACAGCATTACTAAGCACCGGAATGTCTGGCTCACTTGGAAAGAGGCCTTCCCTCGACGAGATGTCGAACCACAGAAGTACATCTTTCTCGGTAATGACTTCATCGACGCGCTCAGGCATCATCAGATCTCGCACGCGAGTTCTAAGCTCACGCACCTCTGACGACACGTCATCACCAAGATAATCCTGAACTACATCAACAATGCTTTCTTGCATTTTGAAGCGCGAATTTTCGCCGCATTCCGATGCGTCGAAGCGGGTCAGGAACTCCGCAAACTCAGGTATACTGAGACCGGAAGCTAGGTGAAGTTTTTTAAGATCATCAATTACAGCACTCGATAGGCCACTATTATCTAGGCTGCCTGACCATTTTGCGTTGAGTACGGCGCTTAGGCTCTGCGAAATATTCTGATTACTAAGAAAACGAAAAGTTATCGTGGCTCCCGCCTTAAGACTGGATTTGGCATTAATGTAATCTCTCGCCATCTTTCGAAGTACTGAGTTATTGCTCGCCTTCGCTGTGCTATATGTGAGCCGCGCCACTGTCCATTCGGTGCCTGGGTCCGCGCCCGAGTACTTAAGCTGTACTAATTCTAAATGGTCGGCCTGCCCGAGTGACTGACCGCCGTGGTAAAGCGTCACGTCCACGCCTTCCCATGTCGAACCACCTACACTGGCAGGAGGGTCGACCTTAACGCCTTCCACGCCCACCGCCTTCAACGAGGTATTGACCCTCAGGAGTTCTAAGACCTGGAGTAGTGCCCACAGTTCATGAAATTGGTCACCTGCATTTGATCCGCGCGCACCACTGTAATCAGCCTGCGTCATTAGCTCCCCCAGCCCGTATCGTGGCCGATTCCCACTCTAAGAGATTAAATTTTCAAGCGGCAAGCAGCGGTGACTTCATCAGATTTCGCGGCGTCGCACGTAATGACAGCCGCAGAAGAGCATGCATGTGTATGCGTACTTGCGGCGCTTAGCGTCAGACTAAAAAAAATGGCTTCTGAAACTAACCTGAATTCTCCAAGGCTGCCCTGCAGCTTTTGAACACCAGGGATTAACGCGCACAGCGACTAATCAGGGCGTCAAGTAGAATTCATGGCAGCGTTCCGGATCAAGTAAGTTCATGATCCGACAAAAAAATCTGGCTGCGTCGAGCACAATGGGTGCGACTTTTGAACCTTTGCGAAACGTGACATCCGTTCGGATTTACTAACATCCGCAGTCGTACAACTAACAAATTAAATCGGACTGACCAGATCAAATATCCAGGTTCACCACATTCAGCGCATTGCCCTGGATGAATTCGCGGCGCGGTTCCACCACATCGCCCATCAGGGTCTCGAACACGTTGTCGGCGTCTTCGGCGTGGTCGATCTTCACCTGCAGCAGGCTGCGCGCTTCGGTGTCCAGCGTGGTTTCCCACAGCTGGTCCGGGTTCATCTCACCCAGGCCCTTGTAGCGCTGCATGGTGATGCCGCGCTTGCCGGTGGCCTGCACGCGCTCGAGCAGATCGAGCGGGCCCTGGATCACATGCTTCTCGTCCTTGCGGCGCAACTCGGCCGGCTTCAGATAGGTGAGCTGCAATTCGCCGGCCATCTCGTTCAGCTTGCGCGCTTCGGCCGAGCGGAACAGCTGGGCATCCAGCACATAGCCTTCGGTGTAGCCGCGCAAGGCGCGGCGCACCGTCATGGTGCCGTCGCCGCTGGCTTCGCAGACCCAGCCGCGTTCCAGCTCGTTGGTCAGCGCATTGAGCCGCACGGCCAGCGCTTCCGCCGCCGGGCCGGCCTTGGCCGCATCATTCACGATATCGGTCTGCAGCATGCCGAGGATGGCGGCCTGTTCGACGATCCACGGATTGTAACGCTTGCCGATGGCGGTGAGCAGCAGGCGGGCATGGCGCGCATGTTCCAGCAGCGTCTTGAGGTCGTCGCCGGCGCGCTGGCTGCCGTCATGCAGGTTCAGCACGGCATTCTCGATGCCTTCGCTGATCAGGAAGTCTTCCAGCGCGGCTTCGTCCTTCAGGTAGCGTTCCGACTGGCCGCGCTTGATCTTGTAGAGCGGCGGCTGCGCGATATAGAGGTGGCCTGCATCGATCAGCGGCTTCATCTGGCGGAAGAAGAAGGTCAGCAGCAGGGTGCGGATATGCGCGCCGTCCACGTCGGCGTCGGTCATGATGATGATCTTGTGGTAGCGCAGTTTGGCCAGGTCGAAATCGTCATGGCCGATGCCGGTGCCCAAAGCCGTGATCAGCGTGCCGATTTCCTGCGACGACAGCATCTTGTCGAACCGCGCGCGTTCCACATTCAGGATCTTGCCGCGCAGCGGCAGCACGGCCTGGTTGGCGCGGTTGCGGCCCTGCTTGGCCGAGCCGCCCGCCGAGTCACCCTCGACCAGGAAGAGTTCGGCCTTGGCCGGATCGCGTTCCTGGCAATCCGCCAGCTTGCCGGGCAACGAGGAAATATCCAGCGCGCCCTTGCGCCGGGTCAGTTCGCGCGCCTTGCGGGCGGCTTCGCGGGCCGCCGCAGCTTCCACCACCTTGCCGATGATCTGGCGGGCTTCCTGCGGATGCTCTTCCAGCCAGTTGGCCAGCAGGTCGTTGACCATGCTTTCCACCGCCGGGCGCACCTCGGACGAGACCAGCTTGTCCTTGGTCTGCGACGAGAATTTCGGATCCGGCACTTTCACCGAGAGCACGCAGGTCAGGCCCTCGCGCGAATCCTCGCCGGTGATCGCCACCTTTTCCTTCTTGAGAATGCCGGTTTCGGTGGCGTAGTTGTTGATGCAGCGGGTCAGCGCACCGCGGAAGCCGGCCAGATGCGTGCCGCCATCGCGCTGCGGGATGTTGTTGGTGAAACACAGCATCGTCTCGTGATAGCCGTCGTTCCATTCCAGCGCCACTTCGATGCTGATACCGTCGCGCTCGCCGCGGATGGCGATCGGCGGCTTGTGCAGCGGCGTCTTGTTGCGGTCGAGATAGGCGACGAAAGCCTCGACGCCGCCCTCATAGCGCAGTTCAACGCGCTTGGGCTCGACGCCGCGCAGGTCCTCCAGCACGATCTTCACGCCGTTGTTGAGGAAGGCCAGCTCGCGCAGGCGATGCTCCAGCGTGGCGTAATCGAATTCGGTCTTGGTGAAAGTCTCCGACGACGGCAGGAAGGTGACTTCGGTGCCGCGCTTGCCATCGGCCGGGCCGATCTCGGCCAGCGGCGCTTCGGCTTCGCCATGACGGAAGCGCATGTGATAGGCCTTGCCGCCGCGCCAGATGCGCAGGTCCAGCGTCACCGACAGCGCATTCACCACCGAGACGCCGACGCCATGCAGGCCGCCTGACACCTTGTAGGAATTCTGGTCGAACTTACCGCCGGCATGCAGCTGGGTCATGATGACCTCGGCCGCCGACACGCCTTCTTCCGGATGGATATCGACCGGGATGCCGCGGCCGTTGTCGCGCACGGTGACGGAACCATCCGGGTTCAGGCCGACATAAGCCTCGTCGCAATAGCCGGCCAGCGCCTCGTCGATGGCGTTATCCACCACTTCATAGACCATGTGATGCAGGCCGGTGCCATCATCGGTGTCGCCGATATACATGCCCGGGCGCTTGCGCACCGCATCCAGACCCTTCAGCACCTTGATGGCGGAGGAGTCGTAATTCTCGCCGTTGCCTTCGTTGCCCTGCGGGTTCACTGCTTCGCTCATCTCTGCAACCTCAACTAAAGACGGCGGCCCGCGGCGTCACCACGCCGTCGCTCACCGTGAAAAATTCTGCATGGCCGGCGAGTCCTGCGAACAGGTCCTCGTCCGTGCCGGTCAGCCAGACCTGCCCGCCGAGCGCGAGCAGTTCTTCATACAAAGTCGCGCGGCGTTTGATATCGAGATGCGCCGAGACTTCATCCAGCAGCATCAGCGGCGCGACGCCGCGCCGCACGCGGATCAGCCGCGCATTGGCCAGCGTGATCGCGATCAGCAGCGCCTTCTGTTCGCCGGTCGAGCATTGCGCCGCCGGCTGGTCCTTGTCGGCATGCCACACTGCCATGTCGCTGCGATGCGGGCCTTCGGTCGCAGCACCTGCCTCGCGGTCGATGCCGCGCCGCTCGGCCAGCAGCCAGCGCAGTTTCTCTTCCGCGGCCAGCGCCGGCATCTCGGTCAGCCAGGCTTCGACCATGCCCTGCGCCGCCAGCCGCGCCTTCGGGAAGACACCCGCGGCCAGCGCCATGCCGGCCTCGATGCGGGCGAGTCCATCCCGGCGTGCGGCAGCCACCGCGACGCCATGCTCGGCCATCTGGCTTTCCAGCGCCGCGAGCCAGGCTGCATCCGCGCCCGATGCGCTATTGGCGTTCTTCAGCAGGCGATTGCGTTCCCGCATCGCCTTCTCATAGGCCGCGACCTGCCGGGCATGACCGCCATCCAGGCCATAGACCAGGCGATCCATGAAGCGCCGCCGCGTCGACAGGCCTTCGACGAAGAGCCGATCCATCTGCGGCGTGAGCCAGACGACATCCAGATATTCGACCAGGCCATTGGCGCTGGAGGCCGCCTCGCCGTTGATGCGCACGACACGGCGCTCGGCGCCGTCCTCATCGCCTGCATCCGCGAGGCCGGTGCCGATGGCGACCGGGCCGACGCAGCTGGTCAGATCGGCCTGCGCCACCCAGCATGAATGGCCTTCGCTGCGGCTGACATCGGAGAGCTTCGCACGGCGCAGGCCACGGCCAGGGCTCAGGAAGGACAGCGCCTCAAGGATATTGGTCTTGCCGGCGCCATTGGGGCCGGTCAGCACGACAGGGCCGCCGTTCAGGCGCAGATGCAGCTCGGCGTAATTGCGGAAGTCGCGCAGACGGAGTGACAGAACCGCGGCTCCCGCCGCCGTCATGCCCTCATCAGCTTGCTGTGCAACACGTACCGCGCTTACGGCCAAATCAGACTCGCATCGGCATCAGCACATAGAGCGCACCGTCGTCGCTCGGATCGCGCACAACGGTGGGCGCCAGCGCATCGGCCAGCAGGAAGCGGGCATTCTCGCCCTCGATCTGCCCGGCAATGTCGAGCAGGTAACGCGAATTGTAGCCAACCTCGATCGGCGCCGAGCTGTAGGCGGCGGTCAGCTGCTCCGAGGCCGAGCCCTGGTCCGGGCTGGTGGCCGACAGCTCAATGCCTTCCGGCTTCAGCGACATCTTCACCGCGCGGCTCTTCTCGGTCGAGATGGTGGCGACGCGGTCGACGGCGGCGGCAAAGGCCTTGCTGTCGACTTCCATCACCTTGTCATTGTCGCGCGGAATCACGCGCTCGTATTCGGGGAAGGCGCCGTCGATCAGCTTCGACACCAGCACCAGATCGCCGAAGGCGAAGCGGATCTTGGTCTCGCTCAGTTCGATGCGGCATTCGCTGGCGCCGCCTTCCAGCAGTTTGCGCAACTCGCCCACGGTCTTGCGCGGCACGATCACGCCCGGCATGCCGGCGGCACCGGCAGGCAGCGGCGATTCCACGCGGGCCAGGCGATGGCCGTCGGTGGCGACCGCGCGCAGCATCGGCACGCCGGCGCTGGAGGCCGCATGCAGGTAGATGCCGTTGAGGTAGTAGCGCGTCTCTTCGGTGGAGATGGCGAAGCGCGTCTTGTCGATCAGGCGGCGCAGCTGGTCAGCCGGCAGCGTGAAGCTGTGCGGCAGTTCGCCGGCGGCCATCACCGGGAAATCTTCCTTCGGCAGGCAGCTCAGCTTGAAGCTGGAGCGGCCGGCGCGCAGGTCGAGGCGCTGTTCGGCGGCGGTGAAGGTCAGTTCCACCTCGGCGCCTTCGGGCAGCTTGCGCACGATGTCGTAGAAGGTATGCGCGGCCACCGTGGTGGCGCCGGGCTTCGAGACCTTGGCGGGATGCTTCTCGACCACCGCGATATCGAGATCGGTGGCGGTCAGGGCCAGCTTGTCGCCCTCGGCTTCCAGCAGCACGTTCGACAGGATCGGGATCGTGTTGCGGCGCTCGACCACGCTCTGGACATGGCTCAGGGCGGTCAGCAGGACAGCGCGCTCGATGGTCAGTTTCATGGTGGAAAACCGGTCATGTTTTTGTTGGTTTGCGGCAGGAGCTGCCGAGTCTGTTAAGTATATCAAAGCCCCCCTTTACACGCGAGGCATTTGCCCCCTCCGGGAGCCGTTTTTGCATGTGCGAAGGGCCCGCCTGTCAGCGAGCCCTTGCAGATATCAAGTATTTGATTTTGCTGGATTTTGCTGAAAAATCAGCTTTCCAGTTTGCGGCGCAGCAAATCGATGTCTTCCGCGAAGGCGGCATCGATCTCGCGCAGCTCCTCGATCTTGCGCACGGCATGCATCACCGTGGTGTGGTCGCGACCGCCGAATTTGCGGCCGATTTCGGGCAGGGAGCGCGAGGTCAGCTGCTTGGCCAGATACATCGCCACCTGGCGCGGACGCGCCACGGCACGGGCGCGACGCGGGCTGTGCATGTCGGCGAAGCGGATCGAGTAATGCTCGGCGACGCGCTTCTGGATTTCTTCGATCGTCACCTTACGGTCGTTGGCGCGCAGCAGATCCTGCAGCACTTCCTGCGCCGAGGTGACGGTGACCGGTTTACCGACCAGGCTGGCATAGGCCGAGATGCGGTTCAGGGCGCCTTCCAGCTCGCGCACATTCGAGGTGATGCGGCGGGCGAGGAATTCCAGCACTTCCTGCGGGATGTTGGTCAGGCCGTTCTTCTCGGCCTTGGCCTGCAGGATGGAGAGGCGCAGCTCGAAATCGGTCGGATGGATATCGGCGACCAGGCCCCAGCCCAGACGCGAGCGCATGCGCTCCTCAATGCCTTCCAGATCCGACGGCGAACGGTCGCCCGAAACGATGATCTGGCGGTTCTGGTCGCAGAGCGCGTTGAAGGTGTGGAAGAACTCTTCCTGAGTGCTTTCCTTGCCGGCGATGAACTGGATGTCATCGATCATCAGCACATCGACCGAGCGGAACTGTTCCTTGAAGGCCATCGTGTCCTTGAAACGCAGGGCACGAATGAACTGGTACATGAACTTTTCGGCCGAGAGATAGACCACGCGGCGCTCAGGGAAGCGCTGGCGGATATGCCAGCCGATCGCATGCATCAGATGGGTCTTGCCCAGGCCCACGCCGCCATAGAGGAACAGCGGGTTGTAGGTCACGGTCGGGCTTTCGGCCACGCGCAACGCAGCGGCACGTGCCAGTTCGTTGGACTTGCCGGTGATGAAGCTGTCGAAGGTGAAGCGCGGATCAAGCGGCGCGGAGAGTTCGCGCTCGACATCGTCCATGTCGCGCACCTGCAGGGCAGGACGGCTGGTCGCGGTCGAGACGACCGAACCCGCACGGTTGGTCAGGCCCGCCGGCGCGCCGGGCTCGATGGCCGGCACGGTTGCCGCCATGGCCTTGCCGGGCTGCGGCTGGGTGGAGGCGGTCGGGCGCACATGGATGATGACGCGACGCACATCGGCATTTTCGAGACGCCAGATTTCGCGCAGGCGCTCGCTGTAATGATTGGCGACCCAGTCGCGCATGAAACGGGTCGGCACCGCCAGATGCACATCGCCGTCCTTGGCGAGGCCTTCATCGGCGAGCGCCAGCGGCTTCAGCCAGGAATTGAAGGCGGCATCGCCGAACGACACGCGCAGGCGGGTGCGGACACGCTGCCACTGCACGTCGAGCGGCTCGCCCTGCGGCGCAACGGCGTGCTGACCATCGGAAAGTTCTGACATGGAGACAGAATGCGACTGCGGTTGGGAAGATTTGACCATAACCGACCTCAGCTCTGGATCCAGGCGAGACCGGCAGCCTTCCAGCCACCCAATCGTCCACGATGCTTTTCACCGTCCAGATCGCCTTCAAAGCCGCCTGCGACATTGTAGCAGGGGCCGAAGCCGGCGGCCGTCATAGCCTTGGCAGCAGCGCGCGAGCGGGCACCCGAACGGCAGAGGAAATACAAAGCCTGGCCGGGCTTCACGCCCTGGCTGCGCAGTTCATCGGCAAAACGCTCGTTCACACTCATCTCAGGATACACTTGCCAGGACACGAATAGCGGACGCTTGTCGAGTTTACCCAGATCGGGCGAACCGACGAAGCTCCATTCAGGTTGGGTACGGACGTCGATCAGCAATGCGTTGGGGTCGTTCGCCAGCTGGCTCCAGGCTTCGGTCGTCGAGATATCGCCAGCATAGTCTTTATCCCCCGCCATTACCGAAGCCAACATCCCCAACCTCGCGTTACGTTTTGTTGTTTCAAGTCTATGTTTTCGTCACGCGTGCTGTCAGTTGCCAAACAGTGATTTCAACACTGTGCTCTTTTTCAAGAGTGTGCTCTGAAGCGTCTCACCCAAAAGCGAAGCAAATTTCTTGCGACGCGAGGCGGCCTCAAAAGCTCTTCAACAAGCGGCAGCCGGGGCATTAAAGGGAAATCATCAGGGCCACGCAAGCGGACAGATGATGACTCCCCGAAAAATATTTTTAGCTGTTGCAGAATTGGAACTTGTCGCTGCGAATTTGCGCTCTGGGCGTATAGCGCACGGACTAATCCCCTCAGCGATAAAACGCCTGCGAACATACCTGCCGCGTAAATCTTCCTTCGCAACCGCATAAAAAAACATCGCCCGCTGCAAAAACAGACGGGCGATGTTCGAATGCAGTGCAGCTTGTGTCCGCCGCAGATGCGGCCGACAAATCAAGCCATAGCTTTGACGCGGGCGTTCAGACGCGACAGCTTGCGCGAGGCCGTGCGCTTCTGGACCACAGACGCGGTGACGCTCTTGTCGAGGGCGGGCTGCGCCTTCTTCAGAGCGGCCGTTGCGGCAGCCTTGTCGCCCGAGGCGATTGCGGTTTCGAGGGTCTTCACAGCGGTGCGGACCTTGCTGCGACGGGCACGATTGACGGCCGTGCGCTTCTTGGTCTGGCGGGCGCGCTTCTCCGCGGACTTATGCTGAGCCATAGTTGGAATTTCCGATAGTTTGTAAGATGCCTTGCGGCCAAATCGAGGCCGGGGTTATAGCCCCACCCCCGGCAGGCGTCAACCCCGCCAAACAGAGCATCTGCAACGACTTTTACCGCGTTTTCCGCCGACCGCCCAGTCGCCTGACAGCGGCTTGCGGCAGCCGGATCGCGCCGGCATAGTGCGGCCATGCCCGACATCGCCTTGATCGCCCAAATGGTTTATCTGCTTGGCGGTGTCCTGTGCCTGGGCCTGGTGGCCCGCTCTCCGATCCCGGCCGCATTCTTCTGGGGCCTGGGTGCCGCATTGCATACGGCGATCGCCCTGGCCGAATTGACCGCCCTGACCGGCTGGTCGGTCCTGGCAGGACTGGAATCCGACCTGCGCTATCTGGCCTTCAGCCTCGGCCTGGTCGCCATCGCGCTGGGGGCCATTTTCAGCCTGATCATCCCGCCCGGCTCCAAACGCATCACGCTGTATACGGGTATAGCCATCGCCGTGGCGATTGCCGTGGCTGCCGACCGCCTGCCGCTCGGCACTCTGCCCTTGCCGCTGATCCTGCTCGGCATTCTGCTGCTCGCGGTGCTGGTCGGGCTGCGCCACCGCCCGGCCCCGGCCCGCTGGCTGCTGCTCGGCGTGCTGGCCCTCGCCTTCGCCGAACTGGCCCGCTACCGCTATCTTGGTTTCGTGCCGCTATCGCCGGGTGAATTGTCGCGCATCTGTTTCGGTGTTGCACTGGCTGCCTTCGGCCTGACCGCCTCCCGCGCCCGCTGAAGACGCCGCGTTGGCAGAACGGCAAAAGAGCCGCTTGCCGGAAATTATTTTAAATATAAAATATATTGCATTCGCAGACGGCTTGGGCCGGCACAGACCGGCCTGACATCCAGGGGTAATCCAATGCGCATGACCATCGTCGGGGCCGGTCCGGCCGGCCTGTATCTGGCTCTGCTGATGAAAAAGGCCGATCCCGGCCACCAGATCACCATCTACGAGCGCAACCAGCCCGACGACACCTTCGGTTTCGGCGTTGTCTTCTCAGACGAGACGCTGAACCAGTTCCTGGCCGAGGATGCCGCGACCGCGCAGGCGATCCGCGAGAATTTTGCCTACTGGCATGAGATCGACGTGGTGGCCGGTGGCGAGACCGTGCGCTCAGGCGGCCATGGCTTCTGCGGCCTGGCGCGCAAGAAGCTGCTGCAGATCCTGCAGGAGCGCTGCACCGCCGAAGGCGTGGTGCTGAAATTCGGCACCGAGCAGCAGGATTTCGAAGCTTTGCGCCGCGATTGCGACCTGCTGGTGGGTGCCGACGGCATCAACAGCCTGGTGCGCGAAAACTGGAAACAGACCTTCCAGCCGAGCCTGGACTGGCGCCGCAACAAATTCGTCTGGCTGGGCACAACTTTGCCACTGGACACCTTCACATTCATCTTCGAAGCCAACGAACATGGCCTGTTCCAGGTCCATGCCTATCGCTTCGAGGACGGCCTCTCGACCTTCATCGTCGAGACCACGGAAGAAACCTGGCAGCGCGCCGGCCTCGACAAGGCCAGCGAAGCCGACACCATGGCCTATTGCGAAAAACTGTTCGCCAGGCAGCTGAAAGGCCACAAACTGCTGACCAACCGGTCGCTGTGGCGCACCTTCCCGACGATCAAATGCGAACGCTGGGTGCATGACAATGTCGTGCTGATCGGCGATGCCGTGCATACCGCGCATTTCTCGATCGGCTCCGGCACCAAGCTGGCGATGGAAGACGCCATCGCGCTCAGCCGGGTGCTGAATGCCGGCCATCCCTCCATTCACGCTGCACTCAAGGCCTTTGAGGACGCGCGCCAGACCGAAGTGTCGATCCTGCAGCATGCCGCCCAGGTGTCGCTGGAATGGTTCGAGCATACCGACCGCTATCGCGAATTCGAGCCGATCCAGCTGGCGCTCAGCCTGCTGTCACGTTCCAAACGCATCACCTACGAGAACCTGCGCCTGCGTGATCCGGCTTTTATTGGCCAGATCGACCGCTGGTTTGCCGAGAAGACGGCAAAAGACCTGGGCATGGCTGCGCCCAAGCTGGCGCCGCCGCCGATGTTCACGCCCTTCCGCCTGCGCGAGATGACGGTGGAGAACCGCGTGGTGGTCTCGCCGATGTGCCAGTATTCGGTCGAGGATGGTGTGCCCAATGACTGGACGCTGGTGCATCTGGGCAGCCGCGCCGTCGGTGGCGCCGGGCTGATTATTGCCGAAATGACCGATGTGGCCGCGAAAGCCCGCATCACGCCGGGCTGCACCGGGTTGTGGAACGAGCAACAGGCCAAAGCCTGGCGCCGCATCACCGATTTCGTGCATGGCAACAGCAAGGCAAAGATCGCCGTGCAGCTTGGTCATGCCGGCCGCAAGGGCGCCACGACGCTGCCCTGGGCGGGCGGCTATGACCGGCCGCTGCCGAAAGGCGAGGACTGGGAGATTATCGCACCCTCGCCGCTGCCCTATTACCCGGATAGCCAGGTGCCGCGTGAAATGACGCGCGCCGACATGGATGCCGTGCGCGATGATTTCGTCGCCGCGACCAGGCTGGCGGTTGCCGCCGGCTTCGACATGATCGAAGTGCATTTCGCCCATGGCTATCTGCTCTCGACCTTCATTTCGCCGCTGACCAACCGGCGCAAGGATGACTATGGCGGCAGCCTGGAAAACCGCATGCGGTTTCCGCTGGAGGTGTTTGACGCCGTGCGCGCCGCCTGGCCCGCCGAGCGCCCGATCTCGGTGCGCGTCTCGGCGGTCGACTGGGTGCCGGCTGGCCTGTCGCTGCAGGACTCGATCGAAATTGCAAAGATGCTGAAAAGCCATGGCTGCGACCTCGTCGATGTCTCGGCCGGGCAGACCACCATCGAAGCCAAGCCGCAATATGGCCGCATGTTCCAGACCCCATTTGCCGATGCGATCCGCCAGGAAGCCGGCATCGCCACGATTGCAGTCGGCGCCATTACATCTGCCGATCAGATCAACACCATCGTCGCCTCGGGTCGCGCCGATCTCTGCGCGCTGGCGCGGCCGCATCTGGCCGATCCGTATTTCACGCTGCATGCCGCCGCGGACTACGACTGGCGCGGTGTAAGCTGGCCGAAACAGTATGAAGCCGGGCGGGACCAATTGTACCAATTGCGCAAGCGCGAACGCGAAGAGGCGCAGGCCGCGGATTCTTTCGCAAAGCAGCGTGCCCGCCGGGATGAAATATAAGATCGCGACGAAATCTGATCGCGCACCTGTGACGGTCTGAGAACTCTGGTGTAGGCTCCTCGCTGCAAGCTTACTCCGGAGTTCCGACCATCATGCGTGATCTGCATCTGCCCGGCCGTTCGGTGGCCATGGGCCGCCACGGCGCCGCCGCCACCTCGCACAGCCTCGCCACCATCACCGCCATCGAGATTCTGAAGCGCGGCGGCAATGCCACGGATGCGGCCATCGCGGCCTGCGCCGTGCAGGGCGTGGTCGAACCCGGCTCGACCGGCATCGGCGGCGATAATTTCGTGCTCTATGCGCCGGCCGGCACCAATACCAAAAAAGGCGGCAAGGTCTATGGCCTGAATGGTTCGGGCCGCGCGCCGAAAGGCCTGACCGCCGACCTGCTGATGAAGCAGGGCCTGAATGAAATTCCGCTGACCTCGCCGCATGCCGTCACCATTCCAGGCGCGGTCGATGCCTGGAGCAAGCTGAATGCCCGCTTCGGCAAGATGCCGCTGGCGGAACTGCTGCAGCCAGCGATCAAGTTTGCCGAGGAAGGCTTCCCGATCACCGAGCGCGTCAGCACCGACTGGCGCCGCAACGAGGCCAAACTCAAGGCAGATGCCAATACCGCGCGCATGTGGCTGAAGGACGGCCGGCCGCCGCAATTCGGTGAGACCTTCCGCGAGCCTGAGCATGCCAAGGTGCTGCGCGAGATTGCCGCCAAAGGCCGCGACGGCTTCTATACCGGCTGGGTAGCCGAAGACATCGTGCAGTATCTGCGCGGCCTCGGCGCCACACACAGCCTGGAAGATTTCGCCACGCAGGAAGCTTTCTGGGTCGATCCGATTGCGACGCGCTACAAGGATGTCGAGATCCTCGAGATCCCGCCGAATGGTGTCGGCATCATCACGCTGCTGATGCTGAATATTCTGAGCGGCTTCGACCTGGGCAAATACGATCCGGTCGGCGTCGAGCGTTTCCATATCGAGGCCGAAGCGACGCGGCTGGCTTTCCAGGCGCGCGATCTTTACGTGGCCGATCCGGCCTTTGCCGATGTGCCGATCCAGAAGCTGCTGTCGATGGAATTCGCCGACGAGTTGCGCGGCCGTATCGACCTGAGGAAGGCGATGGATCCGCCGGGCCCGGTCGGCGGTCAGTCCTATCGCGACACCGTCTATCTCAGCGTGGTGGATGAAGCGGGCAATGCCTGCTCCTTCATCAACTCGCTGTTCTGGCCCTATGGCACGGCGCTCACCAGCCCGAAGACCGGCGTGCTGCTGCAGAACCGCGGCGCCGGCTTCAAGGTCGAGCCCGGCCATCTGAACTGCGTCGAGCCGCATAAGCGGCCGCTGCACACCATCATCCCGGCGATGGCGCTGAAGGATGGCCAGCCCTGGCTCAGCTTCGGCGTGATGGGCGGCGGCTTCCAGCCGGTCGGCCAGAGCCATGTGCTGACCAACATCCTCGACTTCGGCATGAACGTGCAGGAAGCCATCGATTGCCCGCGCGCCTTCCATACCGCCGGCAAATTCGAGGCCGAGCGCGGTATCCGCGAGGACGTGCTGCTCGGTCTGGCCAGTCTGGGTCATGAGATCAAACAGGCCGAGATGCCGCATGGCGGCGGTCAGGCCATCCTGATCGACCGTGCCAACGGCGTGCTGCAGGCCGGTTCCGATCCCCGCAAGGACGGTTGCGCGTTAGCGTATTAAACTGACGGAAAGCGCGGCGCGTCAGGTTCCAGCGCCACGCCGGTCGCGTTCACCGTGAACGAGACCAGGTGATAAAAGCCGACCAGCGCGATGATCTCGATCAGCTGGTCGGCTTTGTAATATTCGGATGCCTTCTGCCAGAGCGCATCCTCCACCGTGCCGGTGTCGGTCAGCGCATCGGCAACTTCGATCAGCACGGCCTCTTCTGCGCTCCATGCAGAAGCATCGCCATGCACGGTGGCCTGAATTTCAGCCGCGCTGAATTTCGCCTTCGCGCCGAAGAAGCCGACATGCACGCCCCATTCATACTCGGCCTTCAGCCGCGCCGTGGTCCGCAGGATCAGGATTTCGCGCTGGCGCAGGGTGATCGAGCCGCGATCGAGCAACCCGCCACCACGCCAGCGCGACAGCACGCGCGGGTTATGCGCCACGGTACGGAACAGACCGATATCGGCCGGCATCTGGGCCAGCTCGGCGGCGGCCTCGGGCGGATAGGGCTGGGTCAGTGGCGCGAGACGGGTCATGGCGGCAGGCTTCCTTATATGCTATGATTTCCATAGCACGATAATGCTACTAAATCAGTAGCGCAAGGACCAGCAATGCCCGCTAAAGCCCCCCTGCCCCGTCAGCCTGTCCGCGGTTCGACCACCGGACGCCCGATCATGGCCCTGCTGGACCTGCTGGGGCGGCGCTGGAGCCTGCGCGTGCTGTGGGAGTTGCAAAATGGCCCGCTGACCTTCCGGGCCCTGCAGGCGGCCTGCGACGGGGTTTCGCCCACGGTGCTGCAGCAGCGGCTCAAGGAACTGCGGGCAGCCCGCCTTGTGGTGCATGACGAGGGCCGCGGCTATGCCCTGACCGAGGCGGCGCGGCAGCTGCAGCCGAACCTGATGGCCCTGCAGGACTGGGCCGAAGCGTGGGCCCGAGAAGAAGGCAGCCGGGAGACTGGCTCAGAAGAACAGGAATAGCCCTGCAAGCACGAAGCCGAGCAGAATCACCGTTTCGGCCAGGATCAGCGCCAGCGGTTTCCAGCCCAGCGCGAAGAGTTCGGCAAACGACGTCTTCACGCCGAGCGCGGAAATCGCGATCAGCAGGCACCAGCGCGAGATATCCGACACACTGCTGACCACCATGGCCGGGAGTTGTATCACGCTGCCGAGCACGACCAGGGCGATGAAGCCGAGCAGGAAATGCGGCAGCAGTGGCTGACTCTGCGTACCGCCACTTGCAGATCGCGTGCGATAGATCAGGCCGATACCGACCACGACCGGCAGCAGGCAGGCCACACGCACCAGCTTGACGAAGGTTGCCACGTCGCCGGCATGCGGCGACACGGTCAGCCCGGCGCCCAGCACCTGCGCCACATCATGGATCGTCGCACCGAACAGCACACCGGCCGCGGTTTCATCCAGGCCCAGCATTGAGGCCAGCACCGGATAGACGATCATCGCGATGGTGGAAAATGCCGTCACGCCGATCACGGTCAGCAGCGTCAGGCGCTCGGACTGCGGCGAGCGCGGCAGGGCCGCCGAGATCGCCATGGCAGCGGATGCGCCGCAAATGCCGACCGCGCCGCCCGACAGCAGGCCTTCCTCGCGGCTGCGCCCGGCCAGCCGCGCCAGCAGCAGGCCGCTGCCGATGGCGACCGTGACGCCGCAGACCGCGAGCAGAATCGGAACCGGGCCGAGTTCGGTGATGCGATCCACCGTGATGCGGATGCCGAGCAGCGCCACGCCGATACGCAGCACGGTGCGCGCCGACAGGTCGATACCGGGCCGCACGCGCGCATCGGTGCTGAGGAAATTGAACGCCATGCCGAGCAGCAGCGCGAGCAGGAAGGGCGGGCCGCCGTAATGTTCGGAAATGAAGCCGACAGCCAGTGCCACCGTGGCGGCAACCGTCAGCCCCGGCAGCAGATTGCGCAGGCGGTCCATCACGTGTGTCAGAAGCCGCGCTGCTGACGGATGCGGTTCAGCTGGTCCTGCGGGATTTCCAGGCCGACCAGGATTTCATAATCGTAGGTCGGGCGGCCCTGCAGCGGCAGCACCTGCTCGAATTCATCGGCAACGATGATGCGGCGCTGGCCATCCTTGAACGGGATGCGCGCGACGAAGCGGCTGCGCGACAGGACATTCTGCTGCTTGTCGACCACGGCGACGAAATACGGCACCTGGGCTTCGGGCTGGCTGGCGGCCGGGCCACGCGCGGCACCGACCAGCAAGGTGAAGCTGATGATCGCCGTGGAATTCTTGTCTTCGTATTTGCAGCTGCCGTTGAAATCGACCAGTTCGGTCTCGAAGGTGACGTCGGTCAGGTCGCGGCCCGGACCATCGCGATACTGGGTCGCCTTGCTCGCATCGCCCAGGATGCCGACGCGCGGACAGGGCGGCGAATTGCGGTTGCTGCCGCAGGCGGACAGGAGGCCGGCCAGAAGAACGGCGGTCAGGGCAATGAGCGGGAAACGGAAGGAATGCAGGGTCATGGCGAGACGCTTACCGGTCCGGCAGGGTGAAGGCGGCGGAGCGAGCGGAACGGCACCGGTGGCCCGGGCAGCCTTTCCTTCGCAAGGCGAGTGTATTAGCTTGCCCGGCACAGTTTCCCGAGCCCGTCCTGTATAGAAGAGGGGCTGGCCCGAGACAAGCGACAGGTCTGCAAGCCGTTGAAATGAAATGGCTGATGCCAGGCCTGGACCTTTGCCGGACCAGAGTGACGCCCCTGGAGCGATGTACCGCCCGATGACCTCCGCCGACCGCCCTTCGATCTCCCTGGTGCTGGCCGCGCCGCGCGGCTTCTGCGCCGGCGTCGACCGTGCCATCCAGATCGTTGAACGCGCCCTGGAGCGCTTCGGCGCGCCGGTCTATGTGCGGCATGAGATCGTGCATAACCGTTTCGTGGTCGACAGCCTAGCCGCCAAGGGCGCCGTCTTCGTCGACGAACTGGATGAAGTGCCGGCCGGCGCCCATGTCGTCTTCTCGGCGCATGGCGTGCCCAAATCCGTGCCGACCGATGCCGAGGCCCGCAAGCTCTCCTATCTCGACGCCACCTGTCCGCTGGTCAGCAAGGTGCATCGCGAGGCCGAACGGCATCATCGCGAAGGCCGCCTGATCGTGCTGATCGGCCATGCCGGCCATCCGGAAGTGATCGGCACAATGGGCCAACTGCCGCCCGGCGCCGTGCTGCTGATCGAAACCGTGGCCGATGTCGCCACGCTGGACGTTCCGACCGGCGAACCGCTCGCCTATATCACGCAGACCACGCTGTCGGTCGACGATACGGCCCATATCATTGCGGCGCTGAAGCAGCGCTTCCCGCAGATCGAGGGTCCGAAGAAGGAAGACATCTGCTACGCCACCACCAATCGCCAGGTGGCGGTGAAAGCGATTGCCGCGCATAGCGAGGCCGTGCTGGTGATCGGCGCGCCGAATTCCTCCAACTCGCTGCGCCTGGTGGAAGTGGCCAAGCGCGAGGGCTGCCGCGTTGCCCTGCTGGTGCAGCGCGCGGCCGAGATCGACTGGGCGGCGCTGGATGGCATCAAGTCGGTGGGCATCACTGCCGGCGCCAGCGCCCCGGAAGTGCTGGTCGAGGAAGTGATCGCCGCCTTCCGCGAGCGCTATGACGTCAGCGTGCGCGAAATCCACACCGCCACCGAATCCGTGCAGTTCAAGCTGCCGGTTGCCCTCGACGCTTCCGCCGCCTGACCGAACCGCACATCCATGGCTGTCTATACCGAAATCGATGACGCGCAACTGGGCGCCCTGCTGCAGCGCTACAAACTGGGCTGCGCGCTGTCGGTGAAGGGCATCGCCGAAGGCGTGGAGAATTCCAACTACCTGCTCGGCACCGAGACCGGCCAGTACATCCTTACGCTCTACGAGCGTCGGGTGAAACGCGACGACCTGCCCTATTTCCTCGGCCTGATGGATCATCTGGCTGCCAAGGGCCTCGCCTGCCCGACCCCGATCCATGATCGCGACGGCAACCTGCTCAACGAAGTGGCCGGACGCCCCTGTGCCATCATCAGCTTCCTGAACGGCGTCTGGCCGAAGAAGCCGACGGCCAAACAATGCCAGGAACTCGGCGCCGCCACGGCGCGGCTGCATCTGGCCGGCAAGGACTTTCCGTTGCACCGGCCGAATGCATTGAGCGTGGAGGGCTGGGCCAAGCTGGTCGCCGATTGCCAGGACAAGGCCGACAGTGTGTTGCCCGGCCTCGCGCATGACATCGCACGCGAATACGATGCACTGAAAGCTGCCTGGCCGGAAACGCCGGGCCGCGCCGGCGACCGGCCGCTGCCGCATGGCGTGATCCATGCTGACCTGTTCCCCGACAATGTCTTTTTCCTCGGCGAGACCTTCAGCGGGCTGATCGATTTCTATTTCGCCTGTAACGACTATTTCGCCTATGAACTGGCGATCAACCTGAATGCCTGGTGTTTCGAAGCCGATGGCGCCTTCAATGTCACCAAGGCCAGGGCCTTGATCAGCGGCTATGAAAGCGTGCGCCCGCTGACTGATGGCGAAGTGCATACCCTGCCGCTTTTCGCGCGCGGCTCGGCTTTGCGTTTCCTGCTGACCCGGCTGTATGACTGGCTCAACCAGGTGCCCGGTGCGCTGGTGAAGCCGAAGGATCCGCTGGAATACTGGAAGAAACTGAAATTCCACCGTCAGGTATTGGGCGCATCGGCTTATGGCATCGAGCGCTGATCCTTCGATGCTGAGCGTTGAGGTCTTTACCGATGGTGCCTGCCTCGGCAATCCGGGTCCTGGTGGCTGGGCCGCACTGCTGCGCTACGGCGAGACCGAGAAAGAGCTGAGCGGCGGCGAGCCGGACACCACCAACAACCGCATGGAGCTGACAGCGGCCATCATGGCGCTCGAAGCCCTGAAGAAACCCTGCGCCGTCGCGCTCTATTCCGACAGCCGCTATGTGATCGACGGCGCCACCGGCTGGCTGCGGTCGTGGAAGGCGCGCGGCTGGAAAACCGCCGACCGCAAGCCGGTGAAGAATGTCGATCTGTGGCAGCGCTTCGAGGAAGCCGTCGCGCCGCATCAGGTGAGCTGGCACTGGGTGCGCGGCCATGACGGCCATGTCGAGAATGAGCGCGTCGATGTGCTGGCGCGCAATGCCGCCACCGAAATCGCCGGTGACTCCATCAAGCCGAAAAAGAAAAAGCCGGCCCGATAGGATCGGACCGGCTTTGCATTGCGGTAGATCTTTTAGATCTGTCAGTTAGATCTGCCCGAGCAGCGTATTGGCGTCCGACACCTCGAAGGCGCCCGGCTTTTCCAGGTTCAGCTGCTTCACCACGCCGTCATCGACCAGCATCGAATAGCGCTGCGAGCGCACACCCATGCCGCGGGCGGTGAGATCGAATTCCATGCCGATCGCCTTGGTCAGTTCACCCGAACCATCGGCCAGCATCACCACCTTCTCGCCGACATTCTGGGCCTTGCCCCAGTTGCCCATCACGAAGGCGTCATTGACCGAGAGGCAGGCGATGGTTTCCACGCCCTTCTTCTTCAGGTCGTCATACTTCTCGATGAAGCCCGGCAGATGCTTGGCCGAGCAGGTCGGCGTGAAAGCGCCCGGCAGCGCGAACAGCGCAACCTTCTTGCCCTTAAAGAAGTCTGCAGCCTTCACGGCCTGCGGGCCCTGTTCGGACATCACATACAGCGTGGCATCGGGGATACGGTCGCCAACCTTGATGGTCATGGTTTCCTCGTTATTGGTTTGGGTCGGATATGGCGCGGGTAAAATGATCCGCTCCGCGCGGCGAAACAAGTGTTACGGCAGGACGGGGTCAGGGCGGCAGCACCAGTTCGGCCTGCAGGCTGCGGTCGACCAGCGTCAACCGCAGGGGCTGGTTCGCCTTGTCGGGCGGATAGCCCGCCGGCAGGTCGAAACGCACCTCCTGGCCGTTCGCGCCCAGATGGACCGCCGGCCGGCCGAACCAGCTGTCAGGCGTGCCTTCCACAAACAGCTCTGGCTGCTGCAGGGGTATCTGGCTTTGCAGTGTCACGATCAGGCGATCGGGCTTGAGTTTGTGCGACACCAGCTGCAGCCCTGCCTGCGCCGCCGGCTGCGGCACGCGGGCGCGCCATTTCGCCACCAGCAGCTGGCTCTCCGTCGACGCGCTGTCCTGACTGCGCAGCAGCAGGCGGTCATGGCGCAGGATGCAGATATCCTTGCACACGCCGTAATCCAGCATGAGGTCCAGACCATAGGCCGCACCGGCATCCTGCCGTTCGACCCGCAGCGGCAGCACCAGTTCGCCGCCATAGCCATAGATTTCCGTCTTACCGATCAGGATGCGCTTTGGCGCCGGCCAGGCCACATCGACCCGTGTCACATTGCGCGAGGCCGTCCAGTCGAACTGCGCCGGCACACCGCCTTCGCCGGGCGTGCGCCAGTAAAATTTCCAGCCCGGTGAAAGCTGGATATGCAGGCCGGCTTCATCGCCGCTGCCCTGAATCAGGGCAATCCGGACCGGGGTATTCTGTAGCTGCGGATGCTGCGCCTGCGCATCCATGCCGGAGCAAACCGACAGAAATGCGGCCAGAAATATCCCGGCAAGCGAGGCCGGGCGGCGGAGGGCGTTGATCATGGGCCTGAGTCTGTCTGCTGGCCCGCCAATTGCAAGAGCTGTTCGGGGCCGGCAATGTAGACAAGCCGACCGGGTAGGGTAACATTCGGGTGAAACCGGAGTGTGATCATGACCAGCACGACCGAGAAAGCGATATCCGGCTATCTTGAGCGACAGCTGCTGATTGCCATGCCCAGCATGGCGGATCCGCGTTTTGCGCGCACCGTGATCTACATGTGCTCGCACAATGCCGAGGGCGCCATGGGGCTGGTGATCAACAAGCCCTATCCCGGCCTCACTTTTCCCAATCTGCTGACACAGCTGGGCATCGAATCCACCGCAGAGAATGACATCATCGTGCGGCTGGGCGGACCGGTCGAAACCGGTCGCGGTTTCGTGCTGCATTCCACCGACTACATGCGCCAGGGCAGCGTGAAGATCGACGAGACCATCGGCATCGGCCTGACCGCCACTCTCGATGTGCTGCGTGCGATCGCCACCGGCACGGGTCCGCAGCACAGCCTGTTTGCGCTGGGTTATGCCGGCTGGGGCGCGGGCCAGCTCGATTCTGAAATTCAGGAGAATGCCTGGCTGGCCGTGCCCGCGGATTTCGAGCTGCTGTTCGATTCCGAGCTGGATGGCCTGTGGGATCGCGCCGTGCGCAAGATCGGCATCGATGTTGCCAAACTGTCGAGCATGGCGGGCCACGCCTGATCAGGCCTGGCTCTGGGTCGAGCCCTCGGGCAGGGGGTCGCTGGCCAGCCGCGCATACAGCTGGTGATCGCGCCAGACGCCGTTGATCTTCAGATATTCACGCAGCAGGCCTTCGCTGCGAAAGCCGGCATGATCCAGCAGGCGGCGGCTCGGCAGGTTCTCCGGCAGGCAGGCCGCCTCGATCCGGTGCAGTTTGAGCATCTCGAAGCAATGCCGCAGCATGACGCCCAGCGCCTCACCCATATGGCCCTGGCCGGCAAAGGGTTTGCCGATCCAGTAGCCCAACTCGCCGCATTGCGACGCGCCGCGGCGGATATTCGACAGCGTGATGCCGCCGACCAGTCCGTCATTGCGACGCAGATAGATGAAATAGGCTTCGCCATGTTCCTGGCGGCGCAGCCGTTCGAACCAGGCCAGCCGGCGGCGATAGCCTTCGCGGCTCAGTGAATCTTCCGCCCAGGTCGGCTCCCAGGGCTGCAGATGATCGCGACTGACCGCACGCAATGTCGCCCAGGTGTCGTAGTCGCTGATATCAGGGGCGCGAAGATAAAGTTTCTCGCCATGCAGGATGGGCACGAGCGGAGGAAGGAAGCGGCCGAACAGCATGTTCCCCCTCCCCGCCCGTTCTCTGCCTCAGCCGAACCGTGCAGCGAAGCGGTCGTAACTTTCCAGCTGCTTGACCGGGCCTAAAGCTGCGACGGCGGGCGGCGCCTCGCGCATCACACGCTCTGCCACCTTGCGCACTGCTGCGGCATCGACGCGGTCGACCGAAGCCAGCACGTCATCGATATTGAGCGGACGGCCGAACAACAGCATCTGGCTGCCGAGCTGCTCGATGCGCGCGCCGGAGCTTTCCAGCGACATGACCAGGCCGACCTTGAGCTGGGCGCGGGCGCGCTGCAGCTCGTCGTCATCGACATGACCGCACAGCTTGCCGAGTTCGTCGGCGAGTACCGGCATCAGTTCCGGCAGCTTCTCGCCGCCGGTGCCGGCATAGATCGTCATCAGGCCGCCATCGCGATAGGAGGCCGGATAGGCATAGACCGAATAGGCCAGGCCGCGTTTTTCGCGCACTTCCTGGAACAGGCGCGAGGACATGCCGCCACCCAGTACGGTGGCATACACCTTCATCGCGTAATAATCCGGATCGTCGAAGGCGATCCCGGGCAGCGCAATGGCGACATGGGCCTGTTCAAGATCGCGCACTTCCCGCTTCTCGCCACCGCTGTAGCGCGCGGTCTGGTGCGCCGGGCGCGGCTGACGTGCAAACCCGCCGAACAGGCGCTCGGCCTCGGCCATCAGTCGGTCGTGATCGACGGCGCCGGCGGCGACCAGCACCAGGCTCGGGCCATGGTAAAACCGGTCGAGGAAGCCCTGCAAATCCTTGCGCTGCATCCCGGACACACGCTCGACCGTGCCGAGGATCGAACGCCCCAGCGACGATGACGGGAACGCGGTTTCCTGCAGATGATCGAAAATGATGTCGTCAGGCGTATCTTCCGACTGGCCGATTTCCTGGATGATCACGCCACGCTCGCGCTCCATCTCTTCGGCATCGAAGACGGAATGCAGCAGGATGTCGGACAGGATATCGAGCGCGAGGCCGGTATCCTCGGCCATCACGCGGGCGTAATAGGCGGTCTGCTCGCGCGAGGTGAAGGCATTCAGATGACCGCCGACCGCTTCGATCTCCTCGGCAATGGCGCGGGCCGAGCGGCGCTCGGTACCCTTGAAGGCCATATGCTCCAGCATATGCGCCACGCCGTTGATCTCGGGGGTCTCGTCGCGCGCACCGGCATCGACCCAGACGCCGACCGAAACGGTCTTCACCAGCGGCATGGTCTCGGAGACCACCCGCAGGCCATTGGAAAGTGTACCGATCCTGACTGTCATGCTTTTACTCTACGCGTTTCGATGAAATTACGCACGGTGGCGTAATCGTTTTTCAGCGGGGTCTGGCGCTCTTCGCGCTTGAACAGATCGGCCATGCGCGGCGGCAGGGCCGGATGGCGGCCGGTCGCGGCTTTCACCGCATCCGGGAACTTGGCCGCATCGGCGGTCGCCAGCGTCACCAGCGGGGTTTCGACCGGCAAGGCGCCGGCTTTGCGCTGTGCGGCAGCCACCACCAGGCCCACCGCCGTATGCGGATCGACCAGCAGGCCATTGCTGGCCTCAAAGGCGGTCTTCAGCATCGCCTTGGTCGCGGCCTCGTCGGCCTTGCCGGCGGCGAAGAGCTGCTGGGTTTCCGCCAGCGCATTCGGCGAAACGGAGAAACCGCCATTCTGATCCAGTTCGCTCATCAGCTTGCGGATCTGCGTGCCGTCGCGGCCATGCATGTCGAACAGCAAGCGTTCGAAATTGCTCGCCACCTGAATGTCCATGCTCGGGCTGATGGTCGGCTCGACGCCGTTCTTGCGATAGTCGCCTGTGGCGAAGAAGCGCGCCAGGATGTCGTTGCGGTTGGTGGCGACGATCAACTTGGCAACAGGGAGCCCCATTTTGGCGGCGCAGTAGCCGGCGAAGATATCGCCGAAATTGCCGCTCGGCACGCAAAACGCTGGCGCACGATCCGGACCGCCGAGGCTGAGCGCCGCCGTTACGTAATATACGATCTGCGCCATCACGCGGGCCCAGTTGATCGAATTCACCGCGGTCAGGCCGACGCTGTCCCGGAAGGGCGCATCGGCGAACAACGCCTTCACCATCGACTGCGCATCGTCAAACGTGCCTTCCAGCGCGATGGCATGCACGTTGCTGTCGGCGACCGTGGTCATCTGCCGGCGCTGCACATCCGAGACGCGGCCCTGCGGGAACATGATGAAGATGTCGAGATTGGCGCGACCGCGGCAGCCTTCGATGGCGGCAGACCCGGTATCGCCCGAGGTGGCGCCGACGATGGTCGCGCGCTTGCCCGACCGCGCCAGCGCCCAGTCGAACAGCCGGCCGAGCAGTTGCAGCGCCACATCCTTGAAGGCCAGCGTGGGGCCGTGGAACAGCTCCAGCACCCAGTCATTGTCGCCGCTCTGGCGCAGCGGCACGACGGCCTTGTGGCCGAACGTGCCGTAGGCCTCCGCAATCATACGCTTCAGATCGGCATCGGGAATGCAGCCGCCGACGAAGGGCTTGATCACCCGGAAGGCGATCTCGGCGTAAGAGAGCCCGCGCATCGCGCGCCAGTCGGCAGCGCTGAATTGCGGCCAGCTTTCCGGCACATAAAGCCCGCCATCGGTGGCGAGGCCGGCCAGCAGCACGCCTTCAAAATCGAGCGCGGGAGCCTGGCCACGGGTGGAGACGTATCGCATGGCGTGATCTCAGTTCAGGTAGCGGGCTTTGAGATGGGCCTTGAAGGCCGCGGTGCCCAGCGGTTTGCCGGTGGCGTCGCGCAGCAATTCGTCGGTGGTGAGCAGTGAGCCCTTGCCATGCACGTTTGTGCGCAGCCATTTCAGCAGCGGCTTGAAGTTGCCCTTGGCGATGCCGGGCAGGATCGAGGTATCCTGCGCCTTGGCGGCGGCGAACAGCTGCGCCGCCGACATGGCGCCCAGCGTGTAGGTCGGGAAATAGCCGATCGCACCCGACGGCCAGTGGATATCCTGCATGCAGCCGTTGCGGTCGTCCGGCACATCGACGCCGAGCAGGGTCTGCATACCGTCATTCCAGGCCGCAGGCAGATCGGCAATCGGCAGGTCGTCGTTCAGCATCGCCTGCTCGAGCCGGTAGCGCAGCATCACATGCGCCGGATAGGTGACTTCGTCGGCATCGACGCGGATCAGGTCGGGTTTCACGCGCGCGTAAATCCGCTGCAGGTTGGCTTCGGACCAGGCCTCGCCACTGCCCTGGAACGCCTTGCGCAGCAGCGGTGTGGCATAGGTGAGGAATTCCGCACCGCGGCAGACCTGCATCTCGATCAGCAGGCTCTGGCTTTCATGCAGCACCATGCCGCGCGCCTCGCCCACCGGCTGGTCGCGCCAGGCCTTGGGCAGGCCGAGTTCATACAGCGCATGGCCGGTCTCGTGCAGGATGCCCATCAACGCCTTGGTGAAATCGTCTTCCGCGTAGCGCGTGGTGATGCGCACATCGTCCGGCACACCACCGCTGAAGGGATGCGCACTGACATCGAGCCGGCCGCGATTAAACTCGAAGCCCAGCACCTTCATGAATTTCAGTCCGACCTCGCGCTGCGTCGCGGTCGGGAACGGGCCCCGCAACGGCAGCGGCTCCGGTCGTTTGCCCTGCTTCACCAGCGCGCGATCGATAAAGTCGGGCAGGAAGCCGGCCAGGTCGGCGAACAGCTTGTCGATACTGGCCGAGCGGCCACCCGGCTCGTATTCATCGAGCAGCGCGTCATAGGCGCCGAGGCCGAAAGCGGCCGACTTCGCCGCCGCCACTTCGCGGGTCAGTTCGAGCACCGGCCTGAAGGCCTTGGCGAAGCTCTTGAAGTCATTGTCGCGGCGCGCCTTGCGCCAGACCATCTCGCAGGCCAGCGTCGCCTTGGTACGGGCTTCGACCAGTTTCGGCGTCAGTGCAGTGGCATGGCGCCACTGGCGCTGCATCTCGCGCAGGTTGGCGCGCTGCCAGTCATCCAGCTTTTTCGATTCAGCAGCAGCCTCGTTCAGCTGGTCGCCCAGCTTCGGATCGGTGATCCATTCGTGTCGCACCACGCCCAGCGTGGCCAACTGCTCGGCACGCACCCCGGCGCTGCCCTCGGGCATCATGGTCGCCTGGTCCCAGCCGAGCATCGCCATCGCGCCATTCACGGCGCTGATGCGGCGGAACTGCTTCTCGAGCGACTTGTAGGTTTTCATCGCTTATCCCGGCTTTCGCGCGCGCGCCGGCGATGCCACAGCACGTAAATCACCGCCAGCACCACGGCGCCGCTATACCAGGTGAAGGCATAGGCCAGATGATTGTTGGTGAAGGTGAGCCGGGTATGGCCCGAACGCGGCCAGCCACCAGGCACGGTCACGCTGGCATCGGCATCGACGAACAGCACCGGGGCGTCAGTAATACCCGCCGCCTGCAGCATTCCGGCGGCATCGCCGTAATACCAGAGATTCCGCTGCAGATCGTTATCGGGCGTGAACCAGCCCTTGCCCCAGGGCGCATGCACGACGCCGGTGATCGTCACCTCGCCCTGCACCTGGCCCTGCGCGCGCTTGGCCGGGTCCTTGTCGTCGGCCGGAATCCAGCCGCGGCTGACCAGCACCGAGCCGGGCGCATCGCTGCGCTTCAGCGGCGTGATGACGTGATAGCCGAAATTACCGCGCTCGGAATGCGCCAGCAGATGGAATTCGCGGCTGTGGTCGAATTCGCCCTTCACCACCACGCGACGGAAATGCCAGGCCTCGGCATCCACTGCGCCGGTCGGCAAAGCCACCGGCGGCGCCTTCAGGCCTTCCTCGACGCTTTCGATCAGGTCGAGCTTCCACATCAAGCGCTGCACCTGCCAGGTGCCAAGCGCCAGCAGCAGGATCAGGGCGGGGATCGTAAAGAGAGTGGGCCCGAGAGCGGGCCGCATACCGAGGATTTTCAAGGGATTACTCACGCAGCAATTCGATGTCGGACGAGGCCTTGTGCTTGAATTGTAGCGCGACGAGCGTGGCTTTGAAGGGCCGCAGCAGCGCAATCGACCCGCCGAGGATCAAAGGCGTCCACAACACCATATGCAGCCAGAGCGGCGGCGCAAAGCGCAGCTCGACCCAGAGCGCCAGGCCGACAACGATGAAACCGAGGATCAGAATGACGAACACCGCCGGCCCGTCGCCGGCATCGATCCTGGAATAATCCAGATCGCAGGACGGGCAGCGCGGCTTGACCGAGAGCAGCCCGTCAAACAACGGGGCCTCGCCGCAGCGGGGACACCTGCAGCGAAGCCCCGTCGAAACTGGCGACAGCGGCGGATAGAAAGCGGCCGCCATCGCTTTTGCCTTAATGCGCCGGACCTGCGCCCCACCAGTAAATGGCGGCGAACAGGAAGAGCCAGACCACGTCGACGAAATGCCAGTACCAGGCCGCCGCTTCGAAGCCGAAGTGATGGTTGGACTTGAAGTGGCCCTTCATCGCGCGAACCAGGCAGACCAGCAGGAACACCGTGCCGACAAAGACATGGAAGCCGTGGAAACCGGTCGCCATGTAGAAGGTCGAGGCATAGATGCCGTCGGTGAAGCCGAAGGCGGCATGGCTGTATTCGAAGATCTGGCAGGCCGTGAACAGCACGCCGAGGATCACCGTGAGCGTCAGGCCCTGGATCAGGCCCTTGCGGTCATCATGCAGCAGCGCGTGATGCGCCCAGGTGACCGTGGTGCCCGAGAGCAGCAGGATCAGCGTGTTGATGAAGGGCAGTTCCCAGGGATTGAAGGTTTCGATCGTCGCCGGCGGCCAGACATGACCGATTGCCTCGGTGGGGTACAGCGCGGCGCCGAAATAGGCCCAGAACCAGGCGACGAAGAACATCACTTCGGAGGCGATGAACATCACCATGCCGTAGCGCAGATGCAGCTGCACCACCGGCGTATGGTGGCCGTCATGCTCGGCTTCCTTGATCACGTCGCCCCACCAGGCGGCCATGGTGTAGAGCACGATGGCAAAGCCCGGCAGCGTCCACAGGTAGCTATGGCCATGGAAGGCATAGACCGCACCGATGGCGAGTACGAAGGCACCCATCGAGCCGATGAACGGCCACGGGCTGGGGTCAACGAGATGGTAATCGTGGTTGCGGGCGCTACTGGCCATGGATACCCCCTTTTACGGACTCTTAGTTGACCGGCCGGGCGTTGCCGCCACGGTCGGATACGCGGGTGGAATCTTCCTTGCGGAAGAAGGTATAGCTCAAGGTGATCTCGACGACGTCGCGGGTCTTCGGATCCTTCAGCATCTCGGGATCGACGAAGAACGACACCGGCATGTCGACGCTCTGGCCGGGGCCAAGCTCCTGTTCGGTGAAGCAGAAGCAGGCGATCTTGTTGAAATACTGTCCAGCCTTTTCGGGCGTGACGTTGAAGCTGGCGGTACCCATCACGGTGCGCGCGGTCGGGTTGGTGGCCTGGTAAAAGGCCAGCATCTCCTCACCCGGACGCACCTTGATCTCGCGCTGCACCGGCTGGAATTTCCACGGCATGCCCGGCGCCACGGTGGAATTGAAGCGCACGGTGATCAGCTGCTCGCCCTCGGCACCCGGGGCAGCGGCGCCCGGCGCATGCGTGGCGCGCAGCGGCGTGCCGGCAAAACCGGTGACGCGGCAGAACATGTCGTAGAGCGGCGCGGAGGCAAAGGCACCGGCCACCATGAAGGCCACGGTCGCGACGCAATAGACCGCGATGCGGCGGTTCTTCTTCTGCAAGTCAGGCGCGGTCAATGCGCACCTCCCATGCGGACAATGGTGATCGAGTAGAACAGCACCACCAGGGCAAACAGCACCACCGCCAAAGCGATGTTGCGCGCCCGGCGGCGCTTATGCTCGTCATGCTGCGGCATCGCGGTCACGCTCCCCAGCCGAGCCCGCGTTCAGCCAGCAGCAGGGCGAACAGCAGGAACAGATAAAGGATCGAATAGCCAAACATGTACTTTGCCGACTTGTAGTCGGTGGCGCGCCAGATGCGGAAGGCGATGCCGAGGAAGATCGCGCCGAGCACGGCGGTGGCGCCGCCATAGAGCGGGCCGGCCAGGCCAAGCGCCCAGGGGCTGAGCGTGATCGGCACCAGCAGCAGGCTGTAGAGCAGGATCTGGCGGCGCGTTTCGCGCTCGCCCGCCACGACCGGCAGCATCGGCACGCCGGCGCGGGCATAGTCGTCGGACCGATACAGCGCCAGCGCCCAGAAATGCGGCGGCGTCCACATGAAGATGATGGCGAACAGCAGCAGCGGCAGCAGCGAAAGGTCGCCGGTGACGGCGGCCCAGCCGATCATCGGCGGGAAGGCGCCGGCAGCGCCGCCGATCACGATATTCTGCGGCGTGCGGCGCTTCAGCCACATCGTGTAGATGAAGACGTAGAAACCGATGGTGAGCGCCAGGATGGCGGCGGCCACCCAGTTGACGCCAAGCCCCATCACCAGCACCGACCCGACCGACAGCACGCAGCCGAAGCCGAGAGCTTCGTCCTTTGTGATGCGGCCCTGCGGAATCGGGCGGCTCTGCGTGCGGCTCATCACCGCATCGATATCGGCGTCGTACCACATGTTGATCGCGCCCGAAGCACCGGCCCCAATGGCGATGCAGAGCAGAGCGGTGATCGCCAGCACCGGATGGAGCGAGCCGGGCGCCAGAACCATGCCGACCAGACCGGTGAACACCACCAGCGACATCACGCGCGGTTTGAGCAGCGCAAAATAGTCGGCCGGACGCGCTTCACGCGACCCGGTCAGACCCTGGCCGTAAGCGGCATCGAGGCCGGCATTGCCGGCCTCGTTTACCTGTCCAATGAAACTGGCGTCGGACAAACTCGAACTCCCGGGGCTGGAGTTCCGGTCTTACTTGATGACCGGAAGCTTCTCGTACTGGTGGAACGGCGGCGGCGAGGACAGGGTCCATTCCAGCGTGGTGGCACCTTCGCCCCACGGATTGTCCGCCACGCGCTTCTTCTTGATGAAGGCCCAGATCACCGAGGCGACGAAGAACAGCGTCGAGGCGAAGGCGATATAGGCGCCGATCGAAGCGACGTAGTTCCAGCCGGCGAAGGCATCCGGATAATCCGGAATACGACGCGGCATGCCCTGCAGACCAAGGAAGTGCATCGGGAAGAACAGCAGGTTCACACCGATGAAGGTGGTCCAGAAGTGGATCTGGCCGGCCGTCTCGCTCAACTCGTAACCCGACATCTTGCCGAACCAGTAGTAGAAGCCGGCAAAGATGGCGAACACGGCGCCGAGGCTGAGCACGTAGTGGAAATGCGCTACCACGTAATAGGTGTCGTGCAGGTAGGTGTCGACGCCGGCATTGGCCAGCACGACGCCGGTGACGCCACCGACGGTGAACAGGAAGATGAAGCCGATGGCAAACAGCATCGGCACCGTGAAGCGAATCGAGCCGCCCCACATCGTGGCGATCCAGGAGAAGATCTTCACGCCGGTCGGCACCGCGATGACCATGGTGGCCGCGGTGAAGTAGGCGCGGGTGTCGACGTCCAGACCCACGGTGTACATGTGGTGCGCCCAGACCACGAAGCCGACCACGCCGATGGCGACCATGGCGTAGGCCATGCCGAGATAGCCGAAGACCGGCTTCTTCGAGAAGGTCGAGATGATCTGGCTGATGATGCCGAAGCCCGGCAGGATCAGGATGTACACTTCGGGGTGGCCGAAGAACCAGAACAGATGCTGGAACAGGATCGGATCGCCGCCGCCTTCAGGCTTGAAGAAGGCCGTGCCGAAGTAACGGTCGGTCAGCAGCATGGTGATGCCGCCGGCGAGCACCGGCAGCGACAGCAGCAGCAGGAAGGCGGTGATCAGCACCGACCAGACGAACAGCGGCATCTTGTGCAGGGTCATCCCCGGCGCGCGCATGTTGAAGATGGTGGTGATGAAGTTGATGGCGCCGAGAATCGACGACGCGCCGGCGATATGCAGGCTCAGGATGGCGAAGCCCACGGCCGGGCCGGGATGGCCGACATCCGATGACAGCGGCGGATAGATCGTCCAGCCGCCGCCCATGCCGAGACCGCCGGCCGGACCTTCCACCATGGTGGAGAGCAGCAGACAGCCGAAGGCCGGGATCAGCAGCCAGAAGGAAATGTTGTTCATGCGCGGGAAGGCCATGTCCGGCGCGCCGATCATCAGCGGCACGAACCAGTTGCCGAAGCCACCGATCATGGCGGGCATGACCATGAAGAAGATCATGATCAGGCCGTGGCCGGTGACCAGCACGTTGAACAGATGGTGGTTGCCGGCAAGGATGCCGTCGCCCGGGTTCATCAGTTCGGCGCGCATCAGCACCGAGAAGAAGCCGCCGATCAGGCCGGCGATCACAGCGAAGATCAGGTAGAGCGTCCCGATGTCCTTGTGATTCGTCGAATACACCCAGCGGCGGAAGCCGGTCGGGGTGTGGTGATCGTCATGATGGTGGCCGTCATGGGCGTGGGCCTGATTGTAAGCCATTGCGCTCCCCTGGTCCTAAATCTTGCGGTTACTGGGCGGCGCGCGCGTCGGCGAGACGCGGCGACGGACCGTCGACAGTTGCGAACTTCTGCTTGGCTTCTTCGGCCCACTTTGCGTAGGCGTCCTTGGAAACCACCTGCACCTTGATCGGCATGTAGCCGTGGTAGGCGCCGCAGATTTCCGAGCACTGGCCGTAATAGGTGCCTTCGCGTTCGGCGCGGAACCAAGTCTCGTTGGTGCGGCCCGGCACGGCGTCCTTCTTCACGCCGAAGGCCGGCATGGCCCAGGCATGGATGACGTCGGCGGCGGTGAGCAGCAGGCGGATGTTGGTGTCCACCGGCACAACCACCACGTTGTCGGTCTCAAGCAGGCGATGCTGGCCCGGCTTGATCTCGTTCTCGGGGATGATGGTCGCGTCGAAGGTGAAGTTGCCGTTGTCCGGATACTCGTAGCTCCAGTACCACTGCTTGCCGATCGCCTTGATGGTCAGTTCCGGCTTGGCGGTCTTGTCAGCGTAGTAAAGCAGCTTGAACGACGGCACCGCGATCACGATCAGGATCAGGATCGGCACCACGGTCCACAGCACTTCGATCAGCGTGTTGTGCGAGGTCTTCGACGGCACCGGGTTGGCCGAGGCACGGAAGCGCACCATCACGTAGATCAGCAGCGCGAGCACGAACAGCGTGATCAGGGTGATGATCCACATCAGCAGATCATGGAAATTGTGCATCTCGGTGGCCACCGGGCTCACCGAGGGCTGCATGCCCAGGTGCCAGGGCGTCGGCAGGCCGGGCGTGCCGTTATCGGCAGCCAGCGCCGCGCCAGAGATCAGGACGGCCAGAGCCGCGGTCAAAGCCGAAACACGGCCTGCGGCCCTGCGGACGGCCGCAAACGAAGTCCACCCCATCGTTCAATACCCTCGTTAATGACTTGGGAGTCTAAACACTTTCGAGGCCGGACCATACACCGGCGCATCTCGCGCGCACAGTCTGCCGGCCGTTGTCCGACGCCTTTCTGCGACGATTTGTCGCTCCGCCCGCGCACCCCCCTTCCCCGGCCCCTTAAGCATTGATTTGGCTTGCGCTTGCACCATCCCGGCCGCCCCCCTAAGCTGCCCTCTCCCGGGGGCTTCAGGCATGCTCGATCCGAACCAGCGTAAACTGACGCAGGACATACTCGACTGGCTCGACCGACCCGCATTCACGGTTGAGTACGGCCCGGGCGATGACTACCGATACGTGTCCTGCAACACGGCTTATGCTGCCTTAACCGAAATGAACGCCGAGGCCCTGGCCGGTCAGGGACTCTCGGCCGGCTTTGCGCTGGGTGAAGCCGCCAAGGTCCGCGACCTGCTGGACCAGACCCGCCGCGAAGGCCGGCGCCAGATCGGCAATACCCTGATCCGCTGGGCCAATGGCTGGCTCTGCCAGGGCCTGACCGTGGCGCCGCTGAACGACAACAATGGCCGCGTGAACGGCCTGATGGTGATCGCCGAGGCCAGTACGCCGGAACGGATGCACCAGGTCGCCCTGCAGGTGGCCGAATATAAGCTGCGCGATTTCGCCGAGCTGGCCTCTGACTGGTTCTGGGAAACCGACGGGGACCACCGCTTTACCTGGATCTCCGAATCCTCGGGCGGCCAGACCACGGCGCTGCGCAGCCTGTTCCTCGGCCGCTGCCGCTGGGAGGTCGCCATCCAGGGCGACAACGAATCCGACACCCTGTTCTGGGAAGAACACCGGCGCCAGCTCGACCGCCACGAACCTTTCCGCGGCTTCCGCTACTGCTCGATCATGGGCGACACCGAGCTGTGGATCGAGATCAACGGCAAGCCGGTTTCCGACGCCAATGGCCGCTTCATGGGCTATCGCGGCTCGGGCCGCGACATCACCGAACAGTATCGCCAGCAACGCCGCATCGAGTCGGCATTGCGGCAGGCCGAGGAGGCCAGCCGGGCCAAGAGCCAGTTCCTGGCCAATATGAGCCATGAGTTGCGCACGCCGCTGAATGCCATCATCGGCTTCTCGGAAATCATTCGCGACCAGATGTTCGGCTCGGTTGGCGTGCCACGCTATGTCGATTACGCGCGCGACATTAACGGCTCGGGCACGCATCTGCTCGCGCTGATCGGCGACATTCTCGATATGTCGCGCATCGAGGCGGGCTATTACGCGCTGGATGAAAAGGCCGTCGACCTTTCCACCGTGATCCAGTCGGCGCTGACCATGGTGCGGCCGCAGGCCGAGCGCGGCGGCATCACGCTGCGCAACCTGTCGTCCGATACGCTGCCGCAGCTGCGTGCCGATGAGCGCGTGATCAAGCAGGTGCTCATCAACCTGCTGGGCAATGCCGTGAAATTCACGCCCAGCGGTGGCACGATCGACGTGGTGTTCCGCCAGCTTCCCGATGGCACGCCGTCGCTGACCGTCATCGACACCGGCATCGGCATTACACCCGAGCGGCTGGAGCATATCTTCGAGCCCTTCCAGCTCGCCAAGGCGGAAGTCGCGCGCCAGCATGGCGGCACCGGCCTTGGCCTGTCGATCAGCAAGCGCCTGATGGAACTGCATGGCGGCTCGCTGTCGCTCAGCAGCGCCGTGGGCAGCGGCACCCAGGCGCAGATGACCTTCCCGAACTGGCGCCTGCTGTCGGATGCGGACCAGGAATGGACACCGCCGCTGGCGCCCGTCGAACCGCTCGCGCCCGCCCCGGTGCAGCCCGTGCCGCAGCAGCGCAAGGCGGAGCAGTCGGCACCGCAGCGGCAGGCCGATGGCGGCCTGGCCGAAACCCTGCGCAGCCTGCTGTCGACCATGAACGAAGGCATGCTGACCATCGATGGCCATGGCGTGATCATCAATGCGAGCGATACCTGCGCGGCGATCTTCGGCTATGCCGCGGGCGAGCTGAATGGCCAGAATGTCAAACTGCTGATGCCTGAGCCATTCCGTTCAGGCCACGATTCTTATGTACGCAACTATCTCACCACCAAGCGCGCCAAGATTCTCGGGCTGGGCCGCGACACGCTGGGCCGCAAGAAATCCGGCGAGATTTTCCCGATCCATATCAGCGTCGGCGAATATGCCGGCGAGGACGGTCCGGCCTTTATCGGCCTGATCCGCGACATCTCGGATCGCCGCGACGTCGAGCTGCGCGCCGAATTCGCCAGCCGCAACGACCCGCTGACCGGCATTCTCAATCGCGCGAGCTTCATTGCGGAAACCGAACGCATGCTGGGCGCGCAGCATCGCCTCGATGGCGGCCTGTGGGTGCTGTTCAATCTCGATATGGACGGTTTCCGCGATATCAACGAGGGCTTCGGCTATCACATCGGCGATCTGGTGCTGAAGCATATCGCCGAACGTCTTGGCGAAGTGCTGCCGCGCGAAGCGCTGATCGGACGCATTGCCGCCGACCAGTTCTCCGCGCTGGCCGGCGTCCTCGACCTGAACAACGCGCTGAACCTCGCGCAGACCGTGCATCAGCATCTGACCAAGCCGGTCGCCGCCGAAGGTCGCCTGGTCCCCCTCAAAGTCAGCATGGGCGCGGCCATCGTCGACGATCCCGCCGAGAAGATCGGCGATGCCCTGGCCAAGGCGGAGCTGGCGATGAAGCTGGTACGCTCCGCCGGCGGCGATTCCACACGCTTCTACAGTCCGGAAATGACCCGCGCGGCCGAGCGTCGCCTGCGCCTGACGATGAATCTCGATGCCGCCATCGAGAACAACGAATTCCACCTGGTCTACCAGCCGGTGGTGGAAACCACGACTGGCGCGATCTGCGCCATCGAGGCGCTGCTGCGCTGGAAACATCCCGATCTCGGCCCGATTTCGCCGGCCGAATTCATTCCGCTGGCTGAGGAGACCGGCAGCATCATTGCGATCACGCGCTGGGTGTTTGCCAGCGTCGCCGAGCAGATCCGCAGCTGGCGCCGCAGCGGCATCGAACCGCGCCGCGTTTTCGTCAACGTGTCGGGCCAGCAGTTCATCCGCGACGACCTGCCGACCTATTTCCGCAAGCTGGCCGCAGAAGAAGCGGACATGGTGCCCTTCATCGGTATCGAGATCACCGAGCAGGCCGCGATCCAGAATATGGAAGCCACCGTGCAGGCGATCAAAGAACTGGCCGAGATTGGCATCGATGCCGCGCTGGATGATTTCGGCACCGGCTATTCTTCGCTCAGCTACATCCAGCGGTTACCGATACGTAAGATCAAGCTCGACCGCGCCTTCATCGCCGACCTGCCCGGCAACGACCGCGACATCGCACTGGTCCGCGCCATGATCGGTATGGCCAACGGTCTCGATCTGCCCGTGGTGGCAGAGGGCGTGGAAACTGCCGCGCAGCGCGACTTCCTGCGCGGCGTGGGCTGTAGCGAGTTGCAGGGCTATCTGATCAGCCGGCCGGTGCCGCCCGAGGATATGGGCGAGTTGCTGAAGCAGAGCGACCGCCGTCGCCGGTAATTGATCACTCGCCCCGCGCAAGGGGGCTGTATTTTTCTGAACGCCGACGCCATATAGTTATGCACGACAGGTTGTCGTCCTGTTTTTCCTGATTTTCAGGCTTTCTTAGAGGTCCGTCATGACCGGTGCATCCACCGCCCAGGAACTGTTTTTCACCCGCGCCGGCCTCGACCGTGCCCGGCTGGACAGCATTGTCGGCGATGCCCTGCATGGCGCCGATGACGGCGAACTGTTCCTCGAATACAGCCAGTCCGAGGGCCTGACCTTCGACGATGGCCGCCTCAAGGCCGCCGCTTACGACACCACGCAGGGTTTTGGCCTGCGCGCCGTCTCCGGTGAGCAGACTGGCTATGCCCATGCTTCCGAACTGAGCGAGGCCGCCATCAAGCGCGCCGCCACCACAGTCCGCGCCGTACGCGCCGGCCATGGTGGCGAGATGAGCCTGGGCCCGGCCGCGACCAACCGTCATCTCTATGGCGATGACAATCCACTGAACGAAATCCCCTTCGAGCAGAAGGTCGAACTGCTGCAGGCCATCGACGCCTATGCCCGCGCCAAGGATCCACGCGTGAAACAGGTGTCGGTGTCGCTGGCCGGCAGCTGGCAGGCAGTTGCCATCCTGCGCGCCGACGGCCAGTTGATGCAGGATGTCCGTCCGCTGGTTCGCCTGAACGTGTCTGTCGTTGCCGGCCAGGGCGACCGCATGGAAAGCGGCAGCCGCGGCGCCGGTGGCCGCGTCGGTTACAAGCAGTTCTTCGATCCGTCGCATTGGCAGGCCGAAGTGGACGATGCGCTGCGCCAGGCGCTGGTCAACCTCGACTCCGTGCCCGCGCCGGCCGGCGAAATGCCGGTGGTGCTGGGCGCGGGCTGGCCCGGTATCCTGCTGCATGAAGCGATCGGCCATGGCCTGGAAGGCGACTTTAATCGCAAGAAGACCTCGGTCTTCTCCGGCCTGATGGGCCAGCGCGTCGCCGCACCGGGTGTGACGATCGTGGACAACGGCACTATCGATAAGCGCCGCGGCTCGCTCACCATCGACGATGAAGGTACGCCGACCGAAAACACCATGCTGATTGAGGATGGCATCCTTAAGGGCCTGATGCAGGACCGCATGAATGCCCGCCTGATGGGCGTGAAGTCGACCGGCAACGGCCGGCGGCAGTCGTTTGCCCATAACCCAATGCCGCGCATGACCAACACCTACATGCTGGCCGGCGACCGCGACCCGGCCGAGATTCTCGGCAGTGTCAAAAAAGGCATCTATGCTGTGAACTTCGGCGGCGGCCAGGTCGACATCACCTCGGGCAAGTTCGTGTTTTCGTGTACCGAGGCCTACATGGTCGAGAACGGCAAGGTCGGCGCGCCGATCAAGGGCGCCACGCTGATCGGCGCCGGCGCCGAAGTGCTGAAGCAGGTCAAGGCGGTCGGCAATGACCTGCAGCTGGATACCGGCATCGGCACCTGCGGCAAGTCCGGCCAGGGCGTTCCGGTCGGCGTCGGCCAGCCGACGTTGCTGATTGAAGGTTTGACTGTCGGCGGTACGGCCAAGGCGGCGTAAGCCCCGGCCGATCGCTTTACAAGGGGGAAGTCCCATGCCCGCAAGTCTTGGCAAGAAATACAGCAGCGTCGATCTGCTGAAACATGATCCGGTCTGGCAGCGCATCCGCGAGGAAGCCGCCCATACGGCCCAGCAGGAACCGCTGCTCGGCAGCATGGCGCATTCGGCCGTGCTGCATCACGAGCGGCTGGAAGATGCACTCAGCTATATCCTGGCGCAGAAGCTGGGCAGTACCGAACTGTCGGCGCTGGGCCTGCGCGAAGTGATCGAGGACGCCTTCGCTGCCGACCCCGATATCGGTCATGCTGTGCGCGCCGATCTGGTGGCGGTGAACGAACGCGATCCGGCCTGCAGGAGCTTCCTGAAGCCGCTGCTGTTCTTCAAGGGCTTCCAGTCGATCCAGGCGCATCGTGTCGCCAATTGGCTGTGGCGCGAACGCCGTGAGACCATGGCCTTCCTGCTGCAGAGCCGTAGTTCCGAAGTCTTCGCCGTCGATATCAATCCGGCGGCGAAATTCGGCCGCGGCATCCTGATCGATCATGGCACCGGCGTGGTGATCGGCGAGACCGCCGTGATCGACGACGATGTCTCGATGCTGCAGAACGTGACGCTGGGCGGCACCGGCAAGGAAACCGGCGACCGCCATCCGAAAATCCGCCGCGGCGTGCTGATCGGCGCCGGCTCCAAGATTCTCGGCAATATCGAGATCGGCGAAGGCGCCAAGATCGGCGCCGGCAGCGTGGTGCTGATGCCGGTGCCGGCACATTGCACGGCGGCCGGCGTGCCGGCCAAGATCGTCGGCGACTGCGAATGCGAGCAGCCGTCGCGCGAGATGAATCACGGCCTGCCCTACCACCGCGACGACTGATTACTCCTGCCATGCGCCGGCTTGTGCTCGGTGTGCTGTTGGCTGTGCTGCCGTCTCTGGCAGCACAGGCACAGTCGCTTGTCGGTGCGCTGGAATGGCTGCCGCCCGGCAGCCTGTCGGTGGACGCGCTCACACGGCACCCGCAGGAGCAGCTTGAAGGCGGAGAGAGGCAGAGCTTCTACGTCGAGTTCGGGCGGCTGGCGTTTCGCAGCCCGGACGTGCTGGGCGGCACGGCGCGCAAGGCCGGGCTGTCCTGCCAGGCCTGTCACGCCAATGGATTCGCCACCACCGCCTTCCTCATCCCGGGGCTTTCAAACAAACCCGGCAGCATCGACGTCAGCCATGCCTTCTGGAACCTGCGTGGCGAAGACGGCAGCGACAACCCGCTGGAGATTCCCAGCTTACGCGGCGTGAAGACCAAGGATCGTTTCGGGCTGGACCGTCGCACGGCATCTTTGCGCGACTTCACCCGCCGCGTGATCGTGACGGAATTCTCCGGCGCCGAACCCGATGCGCTGCTGCTGGATGCGCTCGTCGCCTATCAGGAAAAACTGCAGCCGACTGCCGTCGTCTACGAACCAGTTTCGTTGCGGCAGGATCTCGCCGATCTGACCCGCTATCTCGATGCGCTGCGTGTGCCGCTGGCCGAGGAAGAACCAGTGCTGGCCGAACGCATGACCGTGATGATCCGCGGCCAGATCGGCTTCATCCACGAGCGCTTTGCCGAGGATGATATGCGCGGCAGCCGCGGATTGCTGGAGGAATGGTCGCGCCAGCTGGCGCGGATCGCGCAGCAGGCCGAGCGCAGCGATTGGGTACAGGCACGCTCTGCCTTAGCGGAGTTGCGTCAGGCGATGGCAACGCCGCCGGCGGTGCTGGCGGCCGATCTGCCGCGCAGCCTTTACGAACCTGAAAAGCTGAAAGCGTGGCTCAGTAAGCCAGTTCGGTGAAGGCCGGATCGACCGACTTGTTCCAGCGACCGTTATAAAGCTTCAGCAGGGCTTCCGCCGGCGTCTCGCCGCTTTCCACGATGCGCACCAGCGGTTCGAGGAAATGCGTCTCGTCCTCGCCGGCCGGCGACAGACGGGAGCGGTTCTTCAGGCCGTTCATGGCGATCTGCACCATCTGCTCGGCATAATGCTTCAGCGGCCGGCCACGCAGCGGCGTGTGCAGACCGTATTTCGGCGCATCAAGGCGCAGCTGCTCGCGCTCAGCCAGCGTCCAGTCGCGGCACAGATCCCAGGCGGCATCCAGCGCGGTCTTGTCATACAGCAGACCGACCCACAAAGCCGGCAGCGCGCAGAGCCGCGACCACGGGCCGCCATCGGCACCGCGCATTTCGAGGAAGCGCTTCATGCGCACTTCGGGGAACAGCGTGGTGATATGGTCGGCCCAGTCGCGCATGGTGGGCAGGGCACCCGGCAGGGCCGGCAGTTTGCCGGCCATGAAATCGCGGAAGCTCTGGCCCGAGGCATCGATATACTTGCCGTCGCGATAACTGAAATACATCGGCACATCGAGTGCGTGGTCGACATAGCGCTCGAAGCTCATGCCATCGTCAAAGACGAAACCCAGCATGCCGGTGCGGTCGGGGTCGGTATCGGTCCAGATCTGGCTGCGATAACTCAGGAAGCCATTCGGCTTGCCCTCGGTGAAAGGCGAGTTGGCGAACATCGCAACCGCCAGCGGCTGCAGCGCCAGACTGGTGCGGAATTTCTTCACCATGTCGGCTTCGGAGCCGTAATCCAGGTTCACCTGCACGGTGCAGGTGCGCAGCATCATGTCGAGGCCGAGATTGCCCTTCTTGGGCATATAGGCGCGCATGATGTTGTAGCGGCCCTTGGGCATCACCGGGATGTCGTCGCGGCGCCATTTCGGATTGAAGCCCAGGCCCATCATGGCGATGCCGGCCTCAGAGCCCACTTCGCGCACCTGCTTCAGATGCGTCGAGACCTCGATACAGGTCTGGTGAATGGTCTCCAGAGGCGCGCCTGACAGTTCGAACTGCCCGCCGGGTTCCAGCGTGATCGACTGACCGTCCATGGTCAGCGCGATGACATTGTCGCCTTCGATCACCGGTTCCCAGCCAAAGCGCTGCAGACCAGTGAGCAGGCCCTTGATGCTGGCCGCGCCCTCATAGGGCAGCGCGCGGAAATCAGAGGTGTTGTAGGCGAATTTCTCGTGTTCGGTGCCAATGCGCCAGTCGGCTTCCGGCTTGCTGCCCTCGGCCAGATATTCAACAAGCTGCGCCTTGGACGTGATCGGCGTCTCTGGGGCCTGGGCGGGACCGGACATGAAAACCTCAGTGCTTATTATTATCGTTTACGCAGGACTGCTGGTGCGAGCCGAACGGCCGTTCCGCATATGGGGCAGCCAAGCTCTGTTGTCCAGCCCCGTAAGGCTGCCGTTCGATGACGCTAATTCTGCCGAACGGATTGTAAAATCGCCAAGGCGGCAATCGCCGCCGTTTCCGCCCGCAGGATACGCGGCCCCAGCGATACCGTCACCACCTGCGACAGGGCCATGATCTGTGTCAATTCCTCCGGCGCGAAACCACCTTCGGGGCCGATGAGCAGAGCACAAGGCCCCTCGCCCTTCGCAGCCGCGAGCAGCGATGGCGCATCGTTACGCTCGGCACAGAGGAACAGCTTTCGGCCCTGCGGCCAGTCCTGCAGCAGTTTCTCCAGCGTGACCGCCGGCGCCACTTCGGGCACATCGAGTCGCTCGCACTGCTCGGCGGCTTCGCGGGCATGCGCCGCCAGTCGCTCGGTATTCACCTTCTGCATCTGCGTGCGCCGCGTGATCACGGGCAGCAGGCGACCGGCGCCAAGCTCGGTGGCCTTCTCGACAATCATCTCGATGCGGCCCTGCTTGATTGGCGCGAAGCAGAGCCAGACATCCGATACCGGCTGTTGCGGGCGCAGCTGCGTTTCAAGATTTAGCCGCACGCCCTTCTTTCCGGCCTCAGCGATAACCGCGCGCCATTCGCCGTCGCGGCCATTGAACAAAGCCACGGCCTGTCCGGCTTCCAGGCGCAGCACGTGGCGCAGGTAATGCGCCTGATCGTCGGCCAGCATGACGGAACCGCCCGCGCTCAGCGCGTCGGTCACATGAAGGCGGGCCTTGATGGTATCGGTCATTAAGCTTGTCTGGCGCATTGGGCTGGACTACACGAAGCGTTATGACAAAGCCGGACCCGGAAGTCACCGATCAAGCGCCAGCGGATGCCGCCAACAATTGGGTTGAGCACTGGTTGCCGGCCGGCTGGCGGCCCTATGCCCGGCTGTCCCGGCTGGATCGCCCGATCGGCACCTGGCTGCTGCTGCTGCCCGGCTGGTGGGCCATTGCCCTGGCCCGTCCGCCAGAAGCTGAGCTGGATCACTGGCTGATCGCCCTGTTCGGCATCGGCGCGCTGGTGATGCGCGGTGCCGGCTGCACCTTCAACGACATCGTCGACCGCGATTTCGACGGCAAGGTCGAACGCACCCGGCTGCGCCCGATCCCGTCGGGCCAGGTGACGGTGACGCAGGCCTGGATCTGGCTGGTGGCGCAGGCGCTGGTCGGTTTCGTCATCCTGATCCAGATGAATGTGCTGGCGATCTGGCTGGGCGTCGCCTCGCTGGGACTGGTTGCCATCTACCCCTTCATGAAGCGCTTCACCTGGTGGCCGCAGTTCTTTTTAGGACTGGCTTTCAACTGGGGCGCGGTGCTGGGCTATGCCGCGGTCAGCGGCCGGCTCGACTGGATCGCGCTGGTGCTTTACCTGTCCGGCATCGTCTGGACGCTGGGCTATGACACCATCTATGCCCTGCAGGACAAGGAAGATGACGCCCTGATCGGGGTCAAATCCACCGCCCGGCTGTTCGGCAGCCATGCGCGGCTGTGGATCGCCGGCTTTTACGACCTCACCCTGCTCGGCCTGGCCCTGGTCGGCTGGATGGCCGGGCTCGGCTGGCCTTACTGGGTCGGGCTTGGGCTGGCAACCGCACATTTCCTCTGGCAGGTGCTGACGCTGCGGCTGGATGATAGCGCCGACTGCCTGACGAAATTCCGGGCAAACCGCGATACCGGCCTGATCCTCTTCGCTGCTTTCTTATTGGGCTAGCTTTCGACTTGGCGCAGTCCATTATCGCTTGGCGAAAACAGGGGCGGCGCGTATCTTCGCGCGCATGAAAAAGCCCCGAATCAGCGCCAAAGACTTCGCCAGCCTGTACAAGCAGTACAATGCCAATCTGGCTTTCGTGGATTGCGGCCGCAAATGTGCGCCGCTGAACGGCGGCCAGCCGGTCTGCTGCACCACAGAGAATGCCATCCCGGTGGTGGACAAGGCGGAATTCCAGCTGCTGAAGGGCCGCACCGACCTCTGGTTCAAGTACAAGCCGAACGACGCGGTCTCGCGCCGGATCGTCGATGAACTGAATTCCAATGCCTGCGCCATCGAATGCAAGGGCGCGGCTTTCTGCGAGCGCGACAACCGCACCATCGCCTGCCGCTCTTTCCCCTTCTATCCGTATCTGGATAAGGCCGGCAATTTCATCGGCCTGACCTATTATTGGGATTTCGAGGATCGCTGCTGGATCATTTCCAACATGCAGGTGGTCGAGCGCAAATTCGTCGACGAGATGATTGCGGCGTTTGAGCGCATCTTCAAACTCGACCCCGACGAATACGACACGATGAAGAGCCATTCGGCCACCATGCGTCGCGTCTTCACGCGCCAGGGCAAGATCATTCCGATCATTCATCGCGATGGCGGCTACTTCAAGATCAAGCCCGGCAGCATGGGCATGCTGACGCCCTGCACCCCGGATGATTTCAAGAAATTCGGCCCCTACAAGTCGGAAGCCGCCTATATCAAGGCCGTTAAGGAAGCTGGCGGCACGCTCGGCCCGGCACCAAAGCGCGGCTATCTCGCACCTTAACCCTACGCGTCTTTTACTTTGTCATCCCCGCGCCCGGCGGCGTAGCCGCCTTACATATACTGTCGCGCAAAGCGCGACGGGCGGGGATCCCATTTCGCGCCGCGCAAAAAAATGGGACCCCGGGTCAAGCCCGGGGTGACGATCAGGTATCGTTGAACAGGAATGTCCCCAGCAGCACCCAGCGGCGGGCTTTAGCTTCTTGTTTCGGCTTGGCCCGCAGCGGCGTGGTGTAGTGCCAGAAGGGCAGCCGGTAGGCCGTGACCAGGCCTGGTGTCTGCGTCACCTCCACCATCTCGGTGAAATGCCCGGTCTTAGCGTAGACCAGATACTGGTCGCGCACGGCTGTTGTCGCGAAGCTGAGATGCATGTCCAGATAGCCGCGCGCGGCCTCAGGCTCTTCCGGATGATGATCGGTATGCGGGCCGGCATAGTCGCCGGCGCCATAGGCAATTGCCTGTAACCCGTATTTCTTCTTCAGCGGCCGGCCGGCCAAGGCGGCTGCGAAAGCCCGGTAGCTGTCTGAGCGCAGGCAGTCGATCAGGCCGATGTCCTTCGCCACTTTGAAGGCTGCCGAACGCGGATTGTCGAGATGAGTCGTCTGCTGCCGCATCGTCTTGGGCAGTTGCTCGGCATAGTTCCGCGTCTCTTCCCAGATCGTCTCAGGCGGAATTGGCTGCGCCATCTCGCGTAGGCAAGGCTGCAGGCTCTTCTCGAGCAACAGCGCCATCGCCTTCGCCTGTTTTGGATCGATCAGGCCACCCAGCGCCAGGAAGCGCGTACGCGGATGGGCCAGCGCACCGGCCTGCGCATGCCGGCCCGCCAGCACGGCTTCGCCCCGGGTTGTCAGCAGATCGGCAAACTGGTCAGGAAAACGGCGCATGCCATGGGCTTAAGCGGCCAAAGGCACCGGGTCAAGGACTGGTCTGTATTGCAACCCCGCCGTAGTCTCCCCGCCATGACGCCCGCCACTTCCTCCGCTCGCGATCTGCGCATCGCCCAGATTCTGCTGTTCGTCACCCCCGCCATGTTCACCACCAATATGGTGATGGCGCGGGCCACCGCCGGCCTGATTCCGCCGGTCGCGCTGGCCGAACTGCGCTGGATTGGCGTGGTGCTGGTGCTGCTGCCCTTCTGCGGCCGTGAGCTGTGGCGCAGCCGGGCGGCCCTGCGCCGCGAATGGCGGCACCTGCTGGCGCTCGGTTTCCTCGGCATGGGCATCTGCGGCGCCGGGGTCTATTACGGCGCCTTCACCACCACGGCGACCAACATCGGTCTCATTTACGCCACCTCGCCGGTGATGATCATCCTGCTCAGCCGCATGCTGTTCGCCGAGCGCTTTTCGCTACGCCAAGGCATCGGCACGGCGCTGGCGCTGGCTGGCGTGCTGGCCATCATCCTGCGCGGCGACATCACCACCATTCTGCATCTCACCTTCACGCCGGGTGATTTGATCATTCTCGGTGCTGCGATCTCCTGGGCGCTCTACAGCGTTTACCTGAAACACTGGCGCAGTTCTTTGAGTGTCACCGCGCGGCTGTCGGCCATCGCCTTTGCTGGCGTCGTGGTCATGCTGCCGGTGCAGGCCTATGAACTGGCCGTGATCGGGCCTCCCGCATTCGACCTGAGAACCATCGCCGCGGTCGCCACCCTGGTCCTGGTGCCAGGCGTGGGCGCCTATGCCACCTTTGGCTATATGACCAAGCATCTGGGCCCGAACCGCACCGGACTGATGCTGTATCTGGCACCAGTTTACACGGCTGTGATGGCCTGGCTGCTTCTCGGCGAGGCTTTTGCATTCTACCATTGGCTCGGCGCGGCGCTGGTGCTGCCGGGCCTGTATTTCGCCACGCATAAACCGGACCCGAACCGGACGGAAGCTGTCTGATGCCATATGCCTCGCTGCGCGATTTCATGTCCCTGCTGGAGCAGAGCGGCCGGCTGGTGCGCGTGAAGGAACCGGTCTCCACCGTGCTGGAAATGACCGAGATCCAGACGCGCCTGCTGGCCGAGGGCGGGCCTGCCGTGCTGTTCGAGAAGCCGGTCCGCGCCGATGGCACGCCCAGCGACATCCCGGTGCTGGTCAACCTGTTCGGCACCGTCGATCGCGTGGCGCTTGGCATGGATCGCAAGCCGGAGGAACTGAAGGATGTCGGCGAGACACTGGCCTTCCTGCGCCAGCCCGAACCGCCCGGCGGTTTCAGAGAGGCGCTCGGACTGCTGCCGCTGGTCAAGACCGTGCTGTCGATGACGCCGAAGACCGTGAGCAGCGCGCCGGTGCATGAGGTCGTGCTGCAGGGCGACGACATCGACCTGAGCAGGCTGCCAATCCAGACCTGCTGGCCGGGCGAGCCGGCGCCGCTGATCACCTGGCCGCTGGTGGTGACGCAGGGTCCGAACAAAAGCGACAAGACCGACCGTTTCAATCTCGGCATCTACCGCATGCAGGTGCTGAACAAGACCCAGACCCTGATGCGCTGGCTGAAGCATCGTGGCGGCGCGCAGCAGCACCAGCGCTGGAAGCAGGCCGGCAAGCGCGAGCCCTTCCCGGCCGCCGTGGTGATCGGCGCCGATCCGGGCACCATTCTCGCGGCGGTGACGCCGGTGCCCGACACATTGTCGGAATACCAGTTCGCCGGTTTGCTGCGCGGCAAGAAGGTCGAACTGGTCGATTGCAAGACCATCCCGCTCAAAGTGCCGGCCGAAGCCGAAATCGTGCTGGAAGGCCATGTGTCGCTGGAGGATTACCGCGACGAGGGTCCTTACGGAGACCATACCGGCTACTACAATTCGGTCGAGCAGTTCCCCGTTTTCACGGTGACCGCCATAACGATGCGGCGCAATCCGATCTATCTCAGCACTTTCACCGGTCGGCCGCCGGATGAGCCGAGCGTACTGGGCGAAGCGCTGAACGATGTGTTCGTACCGCTGATCCGCCAGCAGTTCCCCGAGATCGTCGATTTCTGGCTGCCGCCGGAAGGCTGCAGCTACCGCGTCGCCGTCGTCAGCATGAAGAAGGCCTATCCCGGCCATGCCAAGCGCGTGATGATGGGCGTGTGGTCTTACCTGCGGCAGTTCATGTACACCAAGTGGATCATCGTGGTGGACGACGATATCAATGCGCGCGACTGGAAGGACGTGATCTGGGCGATGTCGACCCGCATGGACCCGGCGCGCGACGTCACCTTCGTCGAACATACCCCGATCGACTATCTCGATTTCGCCTCGCCCGAATCCGGCTTAGGGAGCAAGATCGGTCTGGATGCCACCAACAAATGGCCGCCCGAGACGAAGCGTGAATGGGGCGAGAAAATCCGCATGGACGAGGATGTGATCCGCACCGTGACCGAGAAATGGGCCAAACTGGGCCTGCCGGGCAGCGGCAAACCGATCTGGAAGTAGCCCGATCCATTCAACTATGACCTTTGTCACATGGCCGCCGATTGACGACGCCGGTCCGGACTGGCGACAATCGGCCGACAGGGACAGGGCGAGGCACCAGGCCCATGGGGCTTTGGCGACACGAAATATGGCAAAACCTGCGCGATCAGGTTTGCGGTGGCGGCAACAAGGCCGCCGCCGAGAATGAACGGCTGACCGAAGCCTTCCGTCATGAGGAATACGAGGCGCTGCGGCTGACCATCGGCCTGCGCTACGCCGTCTGCATCATCGTCGCCACCATTCTGAGTATCGAAATGGGCTGGCCGCTGGCCCTGAACTACTACGGCTATCTCGGCGCCTTCGCCTTCTCGGCCTATCTCCAGCTGCTGCTGCGCAAACCCGGACTCGACCGGCCCTGGATGCACTGGCTGTTTCCCTTCATCGACATGGCGCTGCTGACCGCCGCCATCGTGCTGCCCAATCCCTTCGACCACAGCCAGATGCCGCCGCCGATGCGGCTCGGTTTCGACACTATCCTGTATGTGGCATTGTTCGTCGTGCTGTCCGCGCTCGGTCAGTCGGCGCGCACCGTGCTCAATACCACGCTGGCCGCCATCATCTGCTGGACGCTCGGCACGATGTATATCGTCATGCAGCCCGATGTCACCTTCGGCAGCCGCACCGACAACATCCTGCATGTGCCGGTGGCCGAACGGGTTGCCTATATCCTCGACCCCTGGAATGTCCGGGCAGGGGAATTCTTGCCGCGCATCATCCTGATCGGGCTGATCGGCCTGATCCTGGCCATCGCCGTGGCGCGGTCGCGTACCCTGCTGGCGCGCCAGGTGGAAAGCGAACGGGCGCGCCGCAACCTGTCGCGCCATTTCTCGCCGCATATCGCCGAGGAGCTGTCGCGCATGGACGATGCCCTCGGGCAGGTGCAGCAGATCGAGGCGGCCGTGCTGTTCGCCGATCTGGTCGGCTTCACCCAGATCGCCGACGATCACACGCCGGAACAGACCATCGGCATCCTGCGTGAAGTGCATCAGCGTCTGTCGCGCGCCGTGGCCGACAATGCCGGCACACTGGATAAATACCTCGGCGACGGCATCATGGCCTCGTTCGGTACACCCCGCGCGGGACAGCGCGACGCGTCGGCCGCTCTGCTGGCAGCGCGCGCCATGCTGCGCGAGATGGATCTTCTCAATCGTCAGCGCAAGCTGCTGCGGCAGGTGCCGCTGCAACTGGCCGTCGGGATTCACTATGGCCCGCTGACGCTCGGCAATATCGGCGATGAAACCCGCATCGAATACGCCCTGATTGGCGAAACCGTGAATGTGGCGCATCGGCTGGAACAGATGACGCGCGGGCTGAATGCCCAGCTCTGTCTCAGCCAGGCTTTTGTCGACAAGCTGACCGACGAAACCCGCGGCGATCTCGGCGCGGTGCGCGATATGGTGGCGCTGAAGCCGCAACCGATCCGGGGCCTGCGCGACCGCATGGTGCTGTGGATCCTGGCGCGGCCCGCGATCACCGCGGAAGCCGACGCGCCAGAGCCGACGCCGACCATTCATTGAGCCTATTCTGCTCTACCTACATTGTCATGGCCGGGCTCGACCCGGCCATCCACGTCTTTGTTACCCGAAGAGGAAGG